>JAAENC010000349.1 GCA_024224815.1 Chloroflexota bacterium | reverse complement strand
CCCTATATGTCATTCGGTGATTTCTCCAACCTTAGTTGCCATTATCTTTAGGCCATCAAAGTCTTTTTAATCTCCTCGCGCGAACTCCGCTGTTTTTGTGCCAGACATTTTACTAAACTTAGAAAAAGCAACCTGCTCTAATGTTTCCTCTAAATGCACATCTATAATAATCTTGTCAAGTTTTTGTTTCTCAAAATGCTCTACTGTTCGATCTATCCACCAATCCTTAAACATCGTTTTGCCGTTGCTTGTCTGCGCTTGGATAGCGCAAATCTCCCAGGGCAAAAGCGGCGCAAAATACTCTGATAATAGCTTGCCGTTCTTATTTTCAAAATCAAGCGGTAAAGGAATGCCAGTTTCTTTTGATTCAGCCGCCTTCTTTGCGGCGTTGTGTCCGATTGTGCCTAGTTCCATCGGAGATTTTATTCGCTTTGCTGCAAGGTGCTTTTTCTGATCCATCATTATGTTATCCTAGTTTGAGCATACCGTCATTATTGGTTTTATATTCTTTTTCATGTTTCACTTCGTTCATTTTGGCATACACCTGATTTCGTATGCTGTACGGGTTAACTATCCCGTCAAACCCATCATACTCCGAACCAAGACTTTTGATAATCTGCAATAAGTCACCATTGCCAGGTGTGTTTAATAATGTCTGAGTACCTTCGCACCACGCATAAAAGAATGGGGCTTTGTCCTTTTTGTTCTTCGGCGCGGCGGGGGGGAGTTTCCCAAACCCCTCTGCAAAAGTTCTCGCAATTAATATCTCTGTCTCTGGCACTATCCCATACCAGCCAGACAACCGAGACGTGATGGTTTCGCCAGCGGTCACGGCTTGATCTTCTTTTGTGATTTCAAGACCAGCGACAACTTTCCACTCCATACCTGCAACCTCTAATGGTTTGCGTTTTTCTTTTGGTTTAGGCTCTGGCTTTCTTGCGTTTAGTTCTTCCAAAAAGTTATTAGTTTTTTCTTTTTCAGAAAGGGGGGATGTATTCTCTGTTGTAGTCTCTGTTAAAGGAAAGGTAATTGTGTCTTCGCTATTTACTAGGTAATTATCACTTAGCAAATTACCTAGTAAATCCTCATTGACCGAATACCAAGTTAATCTGCTTGCATCTGTCCAATATACAATTATCCCCGTTGCATCTT
>JAAENC010000348.1 GCA_024224815.1 Chloroflexota bacterium | reverse complement strand
TTATCACTTTCAATCAAAGCCGAACGTACAGGGCCATGGCGCTCGACGGCAACCAAGACACCTTGCTTTTCAGTGCCCTTACCGCGTTTGTGTTTGACTCCTTTTTCATAGCGCGGCTTACCGCCTACGTACTTTTCATCCAGTTCAACAATGCCACCCAGAGGCGGCTGGCCCTCAGGACCCGGATCCATCATTTCGCGAATGGCGTGACCCATTTTCCAGGCGGTTTTTTGCGCAACACCGATCCAATGGCCCATAAATACCGAGGATACACCTTTGCTGGAATTAACCATATAGTACATCATCTGCAGCCATTTCCATAAAGGCAGCTTTGTGCTATGTAGCGGGGTACGGGTGGTTACTGTAAATTGCCGTTTGCACTTGTCACATTCATAGAGTCCTGGTCGCGAGGTTGTTCCGCGAATATGATAGGATTTTTCGCAAGCGCAATGGGGGCACACACGTCCGTTTTGCCAAATGATTGATTCGAAAAACTGTCTGCAAGTGCTTTCATCTGGAAATCTTGCTCTGAGTTGGTCTGTATTCATAATATCTCCTCCTTTTTTGGAGAAGATATTATCAGACTAGTGTGACAGATCCGGTCACACTGCAGCCTTTTTTTTGGTTATAGTTCCGTAATATTTAACTAATCCCTTCTGGTTCTATAGCATAATTTGCTAACGATAGGGAGGTGTCCTTCTTCCAACTCGTCAGGCTGTAGTGATATTTAGCGCAGCGGTCCGTAGGAAAATATCACGCTTG
>JAAENC010000347.1 GCA_024224815.1 Chloroflexota bacterium | reverse complement strand
CGAAAATGATAGCCACATTGCAAATTGTTTGATCAAAGTAGCTAACCTTTATGGTGTACCCGATGAAACCCTTCACGATTTAAGTGAGCGAATGTCCAACGGCTTTGAGATCGCATTTCCGGGAAAACCCCACCGTGTATGTCACTATCATCTGGTTAGCGATATAGGAGAAGATCTCTATGAGCTTCCCCAGCAAATGCTCAACAAACGTCTTCGGGCAATGAAATTGCAGCATAATCTCAAAGATCAACGCAGCAACCAAACCCAGTGGCTGCAAAAGGCGGTCAAAGAAAAACAAATGCCCTTAATTCTCAAGGATTTGTTGAAAGGCAAACAAATAGAGCATAGATGGACTAAGGGACTGGGCCGCGAAGCTTTGTTAGCCCTACATGGCTGGATGCTTGACTATCCCAGCGATGGCAATCGGCAGGGTTTTCCTTTTGATCCCTATCATCTTTATTTGCATCGAAGAGTTGTCATAGCTTATGATGCTTCACAACGTTTACTTTCCAGTGAGACTGCAAAGAAGGATTTACCGAAAGCATTTTTGACTTTTTCCAGTAAACTTGAAAATTATCTTAGTGATCCTCTAATAATCGAAGCAACTGAACTATATGAAAAAGCTTTTGATATTTTTGAGCGGCTACGGGCTACCCTTCGTTTAGGTGCGAAAGGCTCAAACCCTAT
>JAAENC010000346.1 GCA_024224815.1 Chloroflexota bacterium | reverse complement strand
GTTCGAAGTAGACTATCCGGAATGTCACACCAAACGCGCCTGTCTCGACACATAGACAGGCGCTCAAAAAACCAACGAAGTTTCATTTAAATGAGAGAAAAATGTGCCCGGAAAATCGGAAAATGAACCAAAAAATGACACTAAGAAAAGTTTTGGTGCCGGGAAAACGAGTTGAGTTTGGTAGGGTAACAGGGGTGTGTGTGTGTGTTACCCTACCAAATCCGGAAGGGTAACGGGGGGGGGGGTGTTACCCTACCAAATTTCGGGAAAAAAATTTCCTACATATACAAGATTTGAGGTGCCGGGGAACGTCCAAATTTGGTTCATTTTGGCCAAAAAGTTTTTTTTTCCGTTTTGGGTCTCGAAAAAAGTTGGGAGGGTTCGTCGAACCTCTAGGGGGGGGGGGGCGCCACCCCCGCGGCAAACGCCCCCCAACCGGGGGGCCGGGGGGGGGGGGTGGGGGAGGGGGGGGGGGGGGGGGGGGGGGCGGGGGGGGGTCCCGTGCGCTCCCGCGGTCTCCTCCCCGCCCGCAGCCCGCCCCCCCTCCCGCACTCCATAGAGTCTGTC
>JAAENC010000345.1 GCA_024224815.1 Chloroflexota bacterium | reverse complement strand
GTTAACACATTTTAACGATTTCCTTTTAACCTATTGAAAATCATGCAATTATTTCCAATCTCATTCGTTCTGTTTTACAGAGCTGTCGTCGCAGATGCCATGTATACTTACTTCTGCGACGAGCTTGTGCTTTTCCGGTTTTGTCCAGGCGCGGCCCTTTCTGAAAAATTCTGCGAAAAAGAGTTTTTCGCAGCAGGGTCTGAAGCGCTTTAGGTGGCATCTCGGCCTGAAAAATCTTTATAAGAGTCATCGCTGTGATTTTGGAGATGATCTGGTACTCATTCGCCTTCAGGCCCTGGAAAGGCAGGCGTTCCAGGTGACAGCCATTTTTCAGCACCCGGAACCCGGCTTCGATGCATTGCCTTTTATGGTAAAACCTGTATAGCTTTACCGCCGAAAGCACCAGGCAGCTTGAAATGCCATAATAATAGGTCTTTACATGCCATCTGCCTTTTTTTTTCGTCCGATTTATTCGGCGGACAATGATAATTCTCGTTTTGACGCCGCTGGTAAGTGTGACCTTTTCCATGTCATACAGGGCGATGCCTTTGCCTGCGGTGATAATTGCGGTGGATTTTTGTCTAACCAGCTTTCTAAAGAGTTTTTTCCCG
>JAAENC010000344.1 GCA_024224815.1 Chloroflexota bacterium | reverse complement strand
ATAATTATAAAAGCTACACTTTTTACAATGTAGCTTTTAAGTTTTCGCATTAATATTTACTTTATAACCACTAGTTACAAACTAGCGGTAGCGGGGCCAAAACAAGGTTGGCTTATAACTAAAAAAGCCTTTACATCTCTGTAAAAGCTTTTCTCTTTTTTTATTTCTGCTTACTCTTAACGCCACTAGCTACAAGCTAGCGGTAGCGGGGGTTACCAGCTTATATTATAATCTTTTTTTAAAATAGAATAGTCATGTTGCGAAATACTTAATGATATATTAATTTCCCCTGAATTAGCATTGAATACAACATCTATATTAGATTTCTCTTCCTTATTTTTTGATATCGATACAATCTTTCCTAAATCTTGAGTAATATCTAGCTTAGTTTCTGCTAATAAATTTAAGAACGTACTGTAATCTCTTTTAATTAAAGAAATAAAAGATTTTAATACAGTAATATAGGTTTCATTTTCATTATTTTCATCTGTAGATTTTGCTATATCTAAAATTTTTAGTGATTGATCTAAATTTTCTTCTTTTACTAAAATCAAGGCTTTAATATAATTTGCATTAGAATTTTTAGGGTTAGCACTTAAATATTTGTTTAAAAATATTTTGCCTTTTTCAAAATCTTTTTGAAAAAAATAAGAAGTATATAATGTTTCTATAAATGCCTGTTCACTATCTGGATTACATTTAATTACATTTAGAGAATTTTCTATAGCTTTTTCATATACCCTATTATCATATTGGTATTGAATTATTCTTGAATAATATTCCATATTACATAAACTCTTATTAAGAAGGAACAGATAATCTTTATGAGCTTTTTTTAAATTCCCTAGTTTTTCATAAATTTTTGCTCTTAATTCAATAAATTCTAATTTGCCTTCATCAATATCGATTAATTTATCTATAACATCAAGACATTTTAAGTATTCTTCTTCTTCTTCATAATAGTGTAATAAATAAAGTCTTAGTTCTAAATTATTATGTAGTCTAATGCCTTCTTGAATATTCTTTATAGCTTCTTCTTTTCTATCTAAAGCATATAAAATATTACTTAAATCAATTCTAGCCTCAAAATCATCTGAAGATAAGTCTAATATTTTTTTATAATATTCAATACTTTCATCATACATCTTTAAAGAAAAAAAAGTGGTAGCTAATTGTTGTGATACTAATTTACTTGGGTTATAATCATTGTATACAATTAAACTAGCAAGAGACTCTTCTTTTTCCCCTAAACTATCTAATAAAATTGAGCGATATAACACAGATTCTTCCGTCTCACCATGTAAATTATTAACTTTGTTTAAAGCTACTAATGCTTTAGAGTATTGTTTTTTTACATATAGAATATTAGTTTTTTGAAGAAAAAACTTAGAGTTTAAGGAGTCTCTTTCTATAGCTTTATTTATAGAAGATAATGCATCATTATAGCGATGTTCTTTAAAGTAATCTTTGGACTCCTTGTACAAGTCAGTTTGACCTAATATAAAGCAATTGCAAGCCACAATAAATAATAAGGATAATAAAAATCTATTCATAGTAAAAATCTATTTACAATTTTCTTGCCAAACATAAAGTCTATTATTAAAGATTTTT
>JAAENC010000343.1 GCA_024224815.1 Chloroflexota bacterium | reverse complement strand
TTGTTTTATTCCCGAAATATAGGCTCACATGCCCGTCAATAAAAAGTACGCCTGCCAGCTCAGGCGTATCTTCCAGCCAGTCTTTACTGAGTTTTCCCGCCCACTCTTTTACAGCGTTTTCTTCACTGAGCAGTTTCAGTTTTTTTCTCATTGTTTTTACTTCAGGAATTCGATCCAATCCGAGAAGTTTACCTAATTCTCCGGCAGGCTGAAAACGTAAACTGTCAATCGCTTTTATTCGGCACAAAAACATAAATGCAAAAACGGTTATTATATTATAATTACTGTAATAACCGGCTGGTAGCAGAGGTAAAATATGTAAGTGACGATATAACCCGCACGCTTCTGGCGCCGGTAATGAACAAAGCACCCCTCCTTTCGAAAGATCAAGACAATTTTCAAACTTAACCGAAGCCTGATTAAGCTTTCCCATTGCTGCAAGGGTCCGTTCTACGGTGCGTTTACAGCCTACTCCCATCCCTGCGCCGGCTTTTGCATCTTCTACTGTTCTTTCTGACTTCGATGAACCACGCTTTGCAAAAGCCAGATTTCCATTTAGGCCGTGAAGGCGACCGGACGCTATCGCTTTTCTCAATGTGTCATATTTTATAGCAAGTTTATCACATATATCGTTCCGGCTCCAGCCCTTGTCTAAAAGCTCTTGACACCCCTTTTTAACTTCTCCGCCAATCACACTGCCACCACGACCTCTGCGGGCTTGAAAAAAAGCTTTGATCCCTCCTTCTTTGTACTTTTTTACACTTCGCCAGACACTATTCGATGATACTCCGAATGCCTTTATGATATTAATATTGCGACATTGACCTGATACAATAAGCAGACTTGTGAACATACGAAATGATGCCATATCTTTTTCATTATGAGAAAAAATAGGACTTATTCCCGCGAAGTAATACCAACTGCCATTCTCATTTCGAACACTTAAAATATCATTAATCGCAGTTGCACCGGAAGGCAGAAGAGGTAATAATAATTGAGCCATTTGGGTCCCTTTGCTTTTTGGTGATTAATATTTGCGTAACCGTTCCAGATAGCATTTAAGCAAAAAAAGTCCCATATTATTTTCCTATAAAAATATCAAGGAATATTTGTTGTTTTCTGATATAACTCTTTTATTATTAAAGCCTTATACTATTTGCAGCTTCTTGCCCAGGTCAGGTAATCTGAACCTACGCCGGAACTCCAAAAACCCTTTTCAAAAACGTTAAACTTTCCAAAAAAGGAAAGAAAAAAGATTGGAAAAACAAGCGCTCGTATTCTCCGGGCGACAAGTGTTATGCCAGAGCGAAATTTGAAAGGTACAACGGTAAAAAAACAATCAGAGGAAAAGTAAAATTTTATCTTTCCGATGATAAACATTTTGATCGAGATGAAGATCGCTATCTCGGCAGTGACAGATTCAGGATGAAAACAGGCGAAGAGGAGAAGGAATACAAAAAGAATTGCAAGGTTCCTTCTGAAAAGGGCACTTATTACATTTGGATATACGTCCATTGGGGAGGAACCGGAAAAAACAAACAGCGGTTTTATTCCGAGGAATACGCAACCCTCATCGTCACATCAAGAACAGATTTTACAGTAACTAACATTTCTTTGAATGGTAACTCTGCAAACAGTCTTGATTATTCTTACAA
>JAAENC010000342.1 GCA_024224815.1 Chloroflexota bacterium | reverse complement strand
GAAGTGAAAGCAAAACTGCATAAGCCTTTGCTCCCTCCTCTGATTTACTTCCACCAGATATCTTACGTTTGAGAACCCCAATGCGTATCAGGTATTCTGCAAAGTTGTTGTGGGAAGGCACTCCTGGATGACGCACAAATGTCAAGATGCGAGGTTGCTGTCTCCTGACTTTGTCAATTATGTTCTGGAGCACGTTGTCCGGATTGGACCATCTCAACAACTCTTCCAGCCGGTTTTCTAATCTGCCAAGACGCCTGGAAAATTTCTCTTCCCCGTACTCTTTTCGCATTTTCTGTAAGCGTTCTCCATCCCTTATTATCCTCCTGAACTTCACATAGAATCTTGCTATATCCTTTAGCTCAGGGAATTTTGCACAAAATTTCCGCATCTTCCTCAGTAGATGTGCCATGCAGCTCTGCTGCTCACATATTGTCGACAAGTATGCACCCCAGCCGTCTACCACCAGCACTCCCGGAAATATTTCTCCAAGAATGCGTAGCACCACGTCACTTCCCCTTGATTTGTCTATTTCAAAAAAAGCGGACTCTTTTGTACCAAACACCCACAACCAACAGAGGTCGCCTTTTATCCGCCACCCGGTTTCGTCTGCAAATAATATACATCCCATTTGAACATCTTCCAGAATTTCATCATAAACCTCTGCGAATATCCCGGACACTCGTATTACATGGCGTGATAATCCTGAAGTTGATATATCAAACAAAAAGAAGTCTTTTAAATATTTCGCGAGCCTTGTAAACGGTATACCCAACGATACCCATAAATAACATATCAGTATTGTCAGATTTAATCCTACGTCTGATTTCGGCAAGGCTAATTCCGATTTAGCTGTTACCACTTGTTGGCAATCTGAACAATATTTCTTCTCTTGCTCTACCTCGATTACTTCAGGTTCCGACACTTCAGATATATCTTCTATTATCCGTGTGTTGCTATTTTTTAGAGAATCGGTTGAGGACAAATCTTTGCCGCAATTTGAACAACTTGCCAACTTCGCTTTTACTTTTTTAGTTGGTTTCTTTGTCTTGCGTTTATTGCCGCTTCCCTTTCGTTTCTTTTTGCCACTACCCTTACGATTCCCCTTCTGGCCCTTGCTTACTCCTTTGGGCTCCCACTCGGGTTGCTTTGATGACGGTTTGTTAGATTCCCTGTTTACCGCTTTTATCTTTAGCGCCTCCAGCTCTGCCTTTAACCGTTCATTTTCCTCTTCAAGCTCCTCAAGCTTTGTACGCTCTTGAGTTGCTCCCAACAACTCTTTTGGTGGTACCTCTTCTTCTTTTGACTTTTCTTTGTTTTTAGGAGTTCTCTTTTTGGGTACTCGACTAACAAGTGTTTTTATGATCAGCACCAGCAACCTGAACAGCGACTTAACATTGGGCGGCAATTCCTTGTTGGTTTTTAGTTGATCTTCAACTTGCTTAAGCGTTGAGTCTATTGTTATTTTATTAATTCGCAATTGAGCACACATGAAGAAATAGATTTAATGTAATTCAATAACGCTATTATACCATAGTGCTTTTTTCGGAATTTTTTTGCTCCATAAATGCCGCTTTACGCTCCTTGAAAAAAACGTGCGCACTCCGGCCTGTTTCCTCCTGCATCTACTGTATTTGGCCTGCTTGTCTCCCTGCTAACACGCAAATACCCAGGCCTTCAGACTGGATATTTTTTATCCATTTTTGATAAAAATCCTGTCAAGAAAATTCTGCCTTTTTTGAGATTATTTCGCACAAAAAATCAAGAATTAACGAGGTATAGTTTACCCCTCAAAAGACTGATTTTACTGAACACAGTCTGAACTTACGAACGATATATGAAAAAATATAGTTGTTTATTATTCTTATTTTTAATTTCCTTTGCTTTCTGGGCGACCCTGGTAATCATATGTATATGATCTGGCTGCGCATTCCCCTCCAATAATTCAATACCTT
>JAAENC010000341.1 GCA_024224815.1 Chloroflexota bacterium | reverse complement strand
TTATCAGAATTTTTGGTGAAAAAAAAATGGAGCTTAAACAAAGTTCATATTTCAACAAACTCCACCAGCGTTTGTTGGAAACACATGGAAAACATGGAAAAATACAAACAAATATTCACGGAACCAATGCACCATCACAAGTTAATGCTAAAGACCAAATATTTCACACAGGTGTTCTCCAAATAAATACTAACAACTTGTATTATCGGGAATTTTGCTTAAATAAACCTAATAGGTCTTGGAGCATTTTTATCATATATATCGCACGTATGACACATTTATCATCGCAGGATCTATTAGGTTTATTTAAGCAAAATTCCCGATAATACAAGTTGTTACTATTTATTTGGAGAACACCTGTGTGAAATATTTGGTGTTTAGCATTAACTTGTGATGGTGCATTGGTCCCTTCAATATTTGTTTGTATTTTTTCCTGTTTTCCATGTGTTTCCAACAAACGCTGGTAGAGTTTGTTGAAATATGAACTTTGTTTAGATGACTAGTTAAGAGA
>JAAENC010000340.1 GCA_024224815.1 Chloroflexota bacterium | reverse complement strand
TTCCTCTTTCCGACGCTGTAAAGTTAATATTGCTATATATCATATGTTTGGTGTTGTAATATCAATATGTGATTATTTATAAGATAAATATGCATATTCTGTCACTAAACATATTTTGCCAACAGATTTCCATTGAAAGTACATTGTTATTCCATGAAACGTTTTTGATTATAATCTGATACCAGATGAATTTTGAATTTAATAAACCACCCTATACCATACTTTAGATGTAGATGTTGTGATTTGCTGGATTGGATTGTCGAAATTAGTTGATCATCCATGCTCTTACCCTCCCGTTAGATTTAGACCAATGTCTAGAATTGTCTGGTGATAAAAGTGACGAATAATCGGTTTCAAAAGCTGAGAATTTGGATTTAATCTCATGAAATCATTGCAATCACACATATGAAACAAACAGCACGGTTGAATTTGAGACTTGAAAAATGTGGGTTACTAACTATTTTCACTTCAATTTTTTACATTTTGAAATTACTAATCTAACATTATAATGCAATCAATAGGCAACAACGATTCAAAACGTGAGCAATCAAATAGACAGAATCAACACAACGAAATGCAACAAAACTATCAACAAAACACAGACACAACCTCACACAACAATTACAATTATGAATATAATTAC
>JAAENC010000339.1 GCA_024224815.1 Chloroflexota bacterium | reverse complement strand
TCAGCACCAGATTTACCACAATCATTCATGTCACCAACCGATGCAAGTAAATCCAAAGAAATATTAGCATTAAAAAATGATGATAACAAGAATAAAAAAGAAAACGATGAGGATGTATTAATAATTGATAATAATCAAGATAATAAACCACCAATAAAAAATGTTGGTATTAAAATAGAATCGGATAGTGATGATGAAAATGAATTATCAATCACCAATATGTTTGGAGTCAAATATAATATAGGATCGTCTAATAATATATTTGGTGATGAATGTGAAATAAGAAAAAGATATAAACATAATAATAATGGTACATTTGATTTACCAAACGATTTTAATGTATTGATTAATCAAAACCAGTGGACTGATTTACAAATATTAAATATTTTAATTGGAAATAATTATTACGGAGAACAATTATTAATTTGTGCACCTACGACGGATATTGTAGTAGATGATAATAAAAATAATGAATTATCGAAAGAAACTAACGTAACAATTAATTGGTTATACAAAGAAAAAGATTTTAAAATCTATGATTTATATTGGATATTTGATGAAAAAATACAAAAAAATATTCCACGGGCAAGATTAGACGTTCCTCCTAGATATTATGGTCCTATTCAAGCAAAATATATTAAAAAATATAAAGAATTAATTAGAAAATATATTCCAAGTTATAAATGTATTCAACAAGTTGTTAGTGAAGATGAAAGTATGTGATTTTATAAATATATTACATATACATATATATTTTTGATATATTTATTAATAAATAGATTTAGATGGTGTGATGGAATTAATATTTCATGAAGATGATAGTACAGGAGACAATGAAATATGGTTTGATGTAAATACAATTATTGCGGATGATCCTAAATCAAATCAAAGCGATGTGATATATTATTATATGTGGAAAGATTATGAAGAGGCTCCAGGGAAAAGTAAATATGCATATGAATTAACCAAATCTGATTATAGAAAGACAATGGTAACATTTATGAAAGATTATATACAATTACCAGTTAAATCAATGTATTTTATTTCTGTATGGAAAGAAGAGCTTGAGAAATATAATTTACAATTTGATGTTAATGATGAAGAAAAAAAAGATAATATATAAATTGGACCACAAATAGTATAATAATACAAATTTCATATTTATTTTGTTGTTTTTTGTTATATTCATTTATTTTTGTTTTCTGTTGTAATGTTAAACAACTCGATAATTCCTAAATTTAATTGATTCAGATTTGACTATGTTTTGTATACAATTATTCCACAACCTATAGAACATTCTTTTTGGAGTATTTTGCGAGTATACAAACAGGCAATTAT
>JAAENC010000338.1 GCA_024224815.1 Chloroflexota bacterium | reverse complement strand
GATATGAAATGGATATGATATGGATATGATATGGATATGATATGGATATGATATGGATATGATATGGATATGATATGGATATGATATGGATATGATATGGATATGATATGGATATGATATGAATATGATATGGATATGATATGAATATGATATGGAAATGATATGGATATGATATGAATATGATATGGATATGATATGGATATGATATGATATGATATGATATGATATGATATGGATATGATATGGATATGATATGGATATGATATGTATATGATATGGATATGATATGGATATGATATGGACATGATATGGACATGATATGGGTATGATATGGATATGATGTGGATATGATATGGATATGATTTGGATATGATATGGACATGTTATGGACATGATATGGATATGATATGGATATGATATGGATATGATATGGATATGATATGGATATGATATGGATATGATATGGATATAATATGATATGATATGGATATGATATGGTTTTACACCTGCCAAGACGGCAGTCTATATGATATGGTATGGATATGATAAGGATATACTATGGATATGATATGGATATGAAATGATATGATATGGATGTGATATGGGTATGGTATGGATATGATATTAGCTTTTGACGGTATAGCGCTTGCTGGGGCATGGCTTTCACCCCTTAGTTTTTGACGGTAAAAAGTGCTTGCTGGGGCATGGCTTT
>JAAENC010000337.1 GCA_024224815.1 Chloroflexota bacterium | reverse complement strand
TTATAACCACCGGCTGAATCAGTACCAACTGACTGAGCACGAGCCTCAGCAGCCATCACGTTTAAGATGTCCCGATGATCGCCGGACAGTCCTGTAAGACCAGGCTGATCAGATCTTAACAGCGCTTCAAAAGCAGCGTGTCGGTCTTCTGATTTGTCTTCAGTCGTTTCAATTGAATCCCCGATGATTTTTTCAATCTCAGGGTTAATAACATTTGCGCGTTCAAGCGTAGAAATCCGGCCCTCTACAGACTCATAATCTGAGTTCATTTTGTCCCAGATCTCCTGCTCTTCAACAGTGAACCCGCGCTCTTCGGTCTCGGAAGCGGTAACCATCGCGCGCATATCAGTTGCGATTTTGTTCCGCTCGTCTACTAACTTCTCAATTTCAAAAGGCATTGTAATTACTCCAAGCATTAAAAAACCCGCAGAGCGGGCGTTATGTCCTATCGGACGGTTGATAGTGCGTGAGGCATCTAGCCTGGAGCATCTACCGCAATAAGTTATTCAGGATCTACCCGACTTATTGCGCCAATTCTTTTACTCTGATCTGTGCTCTTTTAAAGGCAAGATCTGAAAGCCGTTTTTCTTCCTCTTCATCCTTCGCTGTTTCTAGCGATTTCTTAAACATGTCAAGAGATCTCAAGCCAGCATCAGCATCGGGATAGGCAGGATAGGTAACTGGAGATACATCATAAAGCTGATCTACTTCCTTGATCGTTCTCAAGTATCCGCTGTCTATCTCTTCCCATGTGTCATCCTTTACCGTGAAAGCAAAGGAACTCTGTGTGATGTCGCCGCGA
>JAAENC010000336.1 GCA_024224815.1 Chloroflexota bacterium | reverse complement strand
GCCGGGACGGTATTTACTCCAATAAGTTCTCAGATCTGCAAGCAGTTTGTGGGAAAGAATCGTGTAACGATCCTTTTTGCCTTTGCCTTGATCGACGCGTATCATCATACGGTCAGCATCACTTTCGATGTGCTTGGGCTTAAGGCGAACCAGTTCACTGACCCGCAGCCCTGAGCTATAGACGGTTTGCAACAACAGCCGGTGTTTAAGATTGTCAGTTGCAGCAAGCAACCGTTTTACTTCCGGCTGACTAAAAACAATCGGCAATTTTTTAACACGGGGCCGGGGCGGGATTTGAAACTGGGTATCGTCCCATTTACAAATATGCCTGTAAAAGCAGACAATGCCGGACAAATAAGAATTACAGGTGCCCCAGGACAATTTGCGTTCTTCAAGCAGATGGCGGATATAGTCCTGGATCTGGTCGTTGGTCAAGGTGTCGGGCGATTGCATGTAATATTTGGACAATAGCTTAACACCGGTTACGTAGCTTCTCTTTGTGTGATCGGAAAATCGTTGCAAGGTCAT
>JAAENC010000335.1 GCA_024224815.1 Chloroflexota bacterium | reverse complement strand
TGGGTGGATTAGGTTGGGGATACACCTCCTTACCACTTCTGGTGGATATTATGGGGATCGCCTGTTTTCACCCAAATACACCAAAAATGGCCAAAAATGGCCAAAATGGCCAAAATTTGAGAAAAAAAGATTATGGGCAAGTAGATCTCCAGAAACAAGCGTGCGCCGGACCCCGCTACCACATAGGCAAGCGTCGGACTCACATACACATATGCCTATATGGTACCCGGGCCACGGCCTAATTATGGTCTGGAGATCTACTTTCCCATAATAATTTCAGGGGGGCACGGTATAGCACCCTTCAGCACTTATGCCCGCATAGGGTTCCCGGCTCAAAGCGAGGCCCTTACGAATTTTTAGACAGGTGCCTTTGAAATTTATCCCAAAAAAATAGGGGTGGTATACCCCTATTTTTGGCCATTTTGCACTTTATAGTGTAAATATGGGGTCCCACATGGGAATCCTCGGGAGTGATCACGGAGTTGACTACGCAGTAGTCACCCACCCATACCCCCGGGGTAGCCTCGATTATGTTCATATGAGTGTTATTAGACCCTAATAACATATTTATGAGACGCCTGGGTAGTGTGATCGATGATTCCACCATCCTTCCAGAACGACCTGAGATTCACTCCTATACACCCCCAAAGTAACGTCCGGAAATCCAAAACAG
>JAAENC010000334.1 GCA_024224815.1 Chloroflexota bacterium | reverse complement strand
AGTTCATATAAGCAGTAAAAGTTATAATATGCAAGGCAAACCATGTAATTTCAGCTAATTATTTATTTTCAATAAATCACAAATCTGCTAAAATGCCATTTTATAGCTTACATACCTCAAAATCTGAAAACAACAATAATTTGAAATTCAAAATATAGAAAGATATAGGTGGGTAGGGTGTAATAGGCTATAAAGAAAATTATACATATAAATACCTTAATGACAATTCGTAGCTAGTTTTGTAAATTATTAAATTTGAGCATTTTTTTAGCAGAAATTCAATAATTTGAAAAAGTAGCCCTATAAACGGAACTTTTCTTGAATCATATTTTCAAAACTTTTTATCCTATGACACTCACATATAAGCTTGCTTACAATAAAGATAAAGTATGATTAGATTGTTTTTTTAGAACTAGAGATTTTGAAGTTATAACATAGACCGAAATAGGCCAAAGTGGTGGTATACATATGCTAAAACACCATTTTATGGCTCGCATAACTCAAAATCTGAAAACAACAATAATTTGGAATTCAAAATATAAAAAGATATAGGTGGGTAGGGTGTAATAGGCTAAAAAGAAAATTAGACATATAAATACCTTAATGACAATTCATAGCTAGTTTTGTAAATTATTAAATTTGAGCATTTTTTAGCAGAAATACAATAATT
>JAAENC010000333.1 GCA_024224815.1 Chloroflexota bacterium | reverse complement strand
GGAGATAATCCGTTGCCGGAAAATGAGAGTGTTACGCCAGGCAAGATTGTGAAGCTGCGGAAGGGGTTAAAGAAGGAGCAGGTTCGGGAGGGTGTGTTCTGATTCAGTGAGATCTATCTTCTGTAATCTATTTTTACCCAGTAATGTCCGGTTAGGTTTTTGCATATGACCGGTATGGTTCTTGTTCTTTGAAAGTACTTGGATCTGACGAGCTATGTGAATCACGAAGTTCATTTTGAATTTTTATCCGTAACTCTCTAACCCTTTTGATACTGACGGGTTCATTGTGATTTTTGTAGCAGTAAATTGCAAGGAGCAGATATGTAATGAGTCCTCCAAGGATTTGTACCATTAGTCCATGCTGGCTTCTTGCAATGAGATGGTAGACTCGCAGGTGACGTTTCCACCACGCAAAAAAATTTTCAATGTCCCATCTGAGTTTATAAATTTCAGCGATTTGTTCAGCTGTCAAGTCTCTGCGATCCGTTGCTATCCAATAATCGACACCATCGACACGATATGCAACAAGACGCACAGATTTCTTTGTTTGATTATTGTTTTCGCGGGTACCAAGCAGAACTTCGGCATCATAGAAAACGATACTGTCAGGCTTGACGTCATGTTCTTTAACAAGGGTTTTGGTTGTATTGGCTTTAATGCGAATAACAAAGCTTTTGCCTTCAGTCTGTAGGTAATCAAATAGATCATGTTCCTGGTAGCCTCGATCGCCTACCCCTGTTTGACCCGGTGAAAGTATTTGACTGACAAATGGTCTTTCTGCACCGTTTCCGTCAGTGAGAAAAATTTTTGTTGGAATTGCATAGTTCAAGTTAAAGCCCACGTGAGTTTTGGCTTTTTTTGAGGCTTTTCGATAGTCAGCCCAGGTCATTGAAAGTACCGCATCAATTAGTGAACCATCAAAGGCAACAAGTTGGCCGAGCTCGGCATGCTGCCTGGGCAGTATATTAGATGCTTCGTTACTAAGTTTTTCAAATACGGATTGCAGTTGTTCAAGCCCTCTGTTATTGATCGCTTCGGAAAAGCTGCTTTTTCCGATGCCATCTTCAGGAGCAATGTTTACCCGAGCGAAGTCATCTTCTTTAAGGACTTGGATAAGGTGACGAGCTGAGACATGCTCTTCAAGGTGAAAGAAAATTAGTGCTTTTAGTTGATCTTCGAAAGTCATTTTCAACGGTCGATCCCCACGGGAATGGAGAGGCGGTGTTTCAGGCAGAATTTTTTTAAGTGGTTGAAATAATTTCCAAAAAGACGGTGAAAGGTGTTTCTTTTGGTACGGTTCGAATGATCGTGGCATAGTCATAACTCCTTGTAATTATTGTTAATATTACAAGTCGCCACGAAAATTTTTTCTTAAATGTCAAGCAAAAAATTCACTTTTTTGCATTTTTTTTCACCGTTTTTTTAAATTTTTATTCCGCGCAGCTTACCGCGGAGCGAATTCATCATATGCAAAAACCTAACCGGACATTACTGATTACTCCTGAAATAATTCAAATTGAAATACGATGCCTGCGAAACCGCATCCACTATCTGTGT
>JAAENC010000332.1 GCA_024224815.1 Chloroflexota bacterium | reverse complement strand
CAAAATCACTTTGTTTTTTTTTTTGTCGTGATTGCATTCCGCAAATACATACATTTTTTTCCGTGATTGCATTCCGCAAAATTCGTGCCAAATCAAATTACCAAACCAATCTGATCCACAACATTGATATCAATTTCCCTCCCCCTATTGAGTTTCCCCCCACCACATTTGCAAATGAAAAATGAGGAGCCATTATACACAGCCCAGTCATATTTGTATTGCAAATAAAAATGGTTTCCATTTCCTTATAAATTACACACATTCCCAGTCATATTTTTGTTGCAAATAAAAATGGTTTCCATTTCCTTCTAAATTACACACATTCCCAGTCATTTTTTTATTGCAAATAAAAACAATTTCCATTTCCTTATAAATTACACACATTCCCAGTCATATTTTTGTTGCAAATCAAAATGGTTTCCATTTCCTTATAAATTACACACATTCCCAGTCATTTTTTTATTGCAAATCAAAATGGTTTCCATTTCCTTATAGATTAAACACATTCCCAATCATTTTTTTTTTTGCAATTTATATTGCTTTCTTTTTCTTAAAAAATAAAATTAATTCTATT
>JAAENC010000331.1 GCA_024224815.1 Chloroflexota bacterium | reverse complement strand
CTGAGAGTGACAAGAGAATGGGTAGGAGGTATGTGATGTTATTCATAGATAAGCCATTGATTATGTATATTAGCCCACTTTTTGAGCACTTCACCGCTCGATATCGTAGCCGTCGATCTCCGACTGTGGTGTAGAACGCTGGATCTTCGAGGCAACCGGCTTTTCCTTGTCCAGCACTACTTTTGGTAGTGATTCATTTTGGACAAGTTTCTCCATCGCCCGATCCTCAATACCGGCAATGAATCTTTTAGCATCCTTCGGGTTGCTGAATTTCTCCATCGCTACCGCACCGGCGATTGACGCCAGTTGATACACTTCTTTCAGTTCAGGATGCTTTTCAATTGCCTCCTGTTCAGTTGCTGTCCTGTAGGCTGTTTCCAGTATTCTTTTTTTTTCGGGTTCAACAAGTGCTTTGTCAAGCAATGACGCCATTTTGCTTGAATCAATATTGAAGCTATGAATCGATGCATTTATCATTTCTTTCTGGGATATCCGACTCCAATCAAAAGAATACCCGGCTCTGGCTGCCACCGTATCGATAAAAGCGCGCTGGGCACGACCATTTCCCTCACGAAAAGGGTGAAGCGCGTTAATTTCACCAAGATAATGCGCCGCCCGTTCTGTGAAGCTTTCTCGATCAAGACCCTGCAAACCATTTTCAGTCTTTAATTGATCAAAGGTGGCTTTTGCAAAAGTATCAATGTTTTGCACCGGTGCAAAAGAAGTACTTTTAGCAATATTGACACTTCGTGTCTGACCAGCCCATTCATACACATCTTGAAATAAATCACGATGAATAGCCTTTAGATGCTGGAAATCAAGGTTTCCTGGTACAGGGTTATTTTGCGCTATAGCAGCACGAGTTGATGTGTATTTACGCTCGGCTGCTTCCAGTTTTTCAGCGTCCCGAATAGCGAGGTTATTTTTTAGTGTATTCGTACCTGGAATAAGGTAGGGGTCGGAATCCATGCAGAAACTACAAATTTATTTCAACGTCAGCTTGCAATTCCTCATGGATCTGACGAAGTGCATTTTCAACACTTAGCTCGCCCGATATGAGTTTTCTAGCGCGATCAATCTCTGTGGCGGTCATATCCAAACCTTCAAGTGCGTGAGTTGCAATGACATTACTTAGCGCCAAATCTTCATCAAGCAGCTCCGCTTTATAAGCAGTTTCATCCTTTATATTGTGCTCTGCCATTGGATATTACATTCTCTGTG
>JAAENC010000330.1 GCA_024224815.1 Chloroflexota bacterium | reverse complement strand
TTCAAACTTAACTTCCGGAGTTTCTCCTTTTTGAGATTGAGTGGGAACAGCAAACTTTTCCGCAAACACATCCTGATTTTCCTCACTCAAATATCTTGCGAAACTTTCTATGGTGGGATACTCAAAAAAGACCGTAGGCGTTAACTCCAACTTGTATTTTTGGTTCAGTTTATTGGCAAAATCCGTCAACGTGATCGAATCAAACCCGTATTCACTGAGCTCAGTATCGACATCCAGATCTTCTATTCTGAGCTTCAGGAATTTGCAAACTGTTTGAAGGAGCATTTGCTGAATTCTATCAAACAAATGACCGGCATCAATTCCTGAAAAAGGCTTTGCGAAAGCAGGAGTCGCCTTTGGTTGAGAGATCTTTTGAGGCATAAACAGAAGTTTCTGTTTCATGCGTCTAAGCAGGCCTTCCATCACCATCACCTGAGATTCTTTTGAAGACAAACCTTGATAAAATGCCGTAATGCCCGAAGACGTCTCCATGGCCGCCATGCCCATGCTCTCTTTCATCATCTTCTCTGTGGCCGCGTCCACTCCCATGCCGCCCTCTCTCCATAAAGGCCAGTTGATTGAAAGTGTTTGGCCGGTTCGCTTTGAACCAGGCAGAGAGTTGCGGTACTTGGCAAAAGCGTCCATAAACGCGTTGGCTGTCGCGTAATCCGCTTGGCCCGCGTTGCCTGTCGCTCCGGCCCCTGAAGAAAACAGAACGAAAAAGTCTAAAGCCATATTCTTTGTGGCTTGATCCAGATTGATTACTCCCTCAACCTTCACAGCAAGAACCTCTTTCAACTCTTCTTTACTCTTTTTCACAATGAAATTGTCGTGAATCACCC
>JAAENC010000329.1 GCA_024224815.1 Chloroflexota bacterium | reverse complement strand
TTATTACTTTTCAGAAGGCAATGCAGAAACCTAAATGGAAAGAAGCGGTTAAAAACGAGCTTGAGAGCATTAAGGAACGAAACGTATGGAAGGAAATAGACCTGAAAGATATACCTTCGAATACAAAGGCTCTAGGGACGAAATGGGTTTTTATAGAAAAACATATCAATCAAGGCAAAAAATATAAAGCTAGACTGGTCGTTTTAGGGTGCTACCAACGCCCTGGGGTTGATTATACAGAGACCTATTCATCGGTGGCTGCAGATTCAACCATACGATTTCTGCTCTCCGTAGCTAACTATAAAAAATGGGAAATCAAACAGATTGGCGTGGAAACAGCATTCCTGAACGCTGAAATCAAAGAGGAAGTCTATCTAAAGCCACCAAAGGGATACAATGTGGAAAAGGGAAAACTACTCAAGCTCAGTCGAGCTCTTTACGGTTTGGTTCAAACACCCAAAGCCTGGATGGAGACTTTTGTCGAGCAGCTTGAAACTCTGGGATTTAAACGCAGTTGGACAGATCCGTGTCTGATGACAAAGTCGGACCAGGGTAAAGTAATTC
>JAAENC010000328.1 GCA_024224815.1 Chloroflexota bacterium | reverse complement strand
TCAAGGCTATCAATTTCCGGCCTGTGCTGGGTGAGTCCGTCAGCCATTCTAACACGAATGAAAAGGATTTCAACGCATATCTTAAAGGAGAGATTTGCGCTGTCACGTTTTTCAGCAGCCTTCCCGGAGACTTGGCAGGGGTAATGACAGGGGAAGCTTGTCAATGAATTGGATTCATTGAATAATTTGTATTTATCGCCCATTTTCCCCAAAGTACCCGTTTTGCAGACATAGATCACCCTGCCAGAGCATGTCTGGTTTTAAAATTGACTTAACTTTCAAAATTTCGTTAAGCTGCTTTGGCTATCGGACGCACAAGAGAACGCATTTGCTCGATACGACCGGCCCTTACATGACCAAGCGCCATAGCCATCATCACCGCTAATGCTAAGCCGACTCTGGTCTGCATTTTCGTCCCACCACGGATGTAATGCTTTTCAAACCCAAAGCTGTTATCAATACGGTTATTGATCCGTTCCAAAGATGAACGCCGATTATAGATCCTTTCCCAGCTCGGGCTGCCATAAGGGGTCGGTGTAAAGATTCGCCGGTCTTCTTTGGTAATATTGATTCGAATACTGCGACCAAACGGACCAGGATTAACTTGCCCTAATGCTGAGCACTCTTTGCTGCCTTGACATTGAAAACCATATGCCGCCGCGGGGCAACGATACTTTAACGTATTTCGATTGGCTTCAAAGCCCTGAAAAGCCATATCACGCTGTTCACCGGTGGCCGGACAGATGCAGTGCAGCGTGCCTTTTTCAGTATGTACAATGGTATCCACACGCTGATCAAAAAAAGCTCTGGTGATGGGCTTTTGAGGATCATATCCGGGCTCATTTTTCTCTTCTCGCCATAGCTCTCGAATATCTATCACGGCTCGAATGTGGTAATCATCCCACAACATGGCTTTTATGCCGCCACTATCCAAACCCCTGTCGGCTGAAAAATCTTCACAGCGCTCTGCCAGTGCAGGGGTCTGCTCAAAGGTGTTTTGAATCAGGCTACCAAGCTCGACAGACTCCGATGCAGATGCCGCTGTCACGCTAAAAGCTATGGGAATTTCATAAACTGTATCCGCTATCAAATGTAAACCATAACCAAACCAACTCTTAACCTTTTTCCACAGGTTGCCGTCCTTATCAAATCCCGCGGTCTCATGTTTACCCCAATTCGCGTCAGGATCCGATGTTTGCCCGATTTCTTTGTTTTCTTGCCCCGTGCTGTAGCTGTCTATAGCTTTGCCATCATAGCCCAGGTGCTTGCCAAAATCCGGTAATTCAGCCATTAAGTTTTCACCAAGTCGGCGCACCATTTCCGATATCATTGTGTGCTCATCTTCAAGCTCAATCACATTTTTTAAAAATCTTGAAAAATTCCAGCTCATCGGCACTTGATAATATGGCGCCTGGGCAGCCGAGCGGATCACTTTCATCTTACCGGTTTTCTCATCACGCTCAAGTCTGGCTTCAGGTTGCTTTGTTATCGGAGTCGAATCAAAACCACAGGCCTCCAATAAACTCGGGTTTCGTGAAAGTTCCCTTATTAAAGATTCAATGGATTCATGCTGAAATACGATACCTGCCAGCACGGCATTCCACATGGCCCGCACGGCAAAGTCATCTCTACCATTACCCCGGTTTTTTTCAAGGGTGATGACTAGATGTTTGTCAGGAAGATTATCTCGAACTAAATAGAAACGTTCTAAATCAGATCTTGCCTCAATT
>JAAENC010000327.1 GCA_024224815.1 Chloroflexota bacterium | reverse complement strand
TTAATTATTATTATTATTTTTTTGTTCTATTGTTTTGGTTGAATTATTTTGGTTTATTTATTTGTATTATTATTTTGGTTCAATTATTTTGGTTCAATTATTTTGGTTCAATTATTTTGGTTCAATTATTTTGGTTCAATTATTTTATTTAATTATTTTGGTTCAATTATTTTGGTTGAATTATTTTGGTTCTTCATTTTATTATTTTGAATTATTATTTGGTTCAATTATTTGTACATTTTCAATTCTTATTTTGAATTATTATTATTATTTTTTGCATCATTATTATCATTTGCATTGATTTTGCATCATTATCATCATTATTTCACCAATTATTTGCAAAATCAATGCATCATTAACACTATTATTTTCACCAATGTTTTGCATTATTATCAATATTATTTTCACTATATTGTAGTGTAGGATCATCAATTGGTGTGGTATTGGTACCACATATTCCTGTTATTATTATTATTAAAATAATAAATTGTAATTCACAAAATTATTTGCAAAAAAAATATATTTTTAAATACCTTTTAAATTTATTTGTGTTGGTCCATTTGATTCACGTGGGGATGGTGTAGTTGTATGATTTACTGGTAATGTATATGTATGAGGTGAATGTCGTGTCAATTGTTGTGGTATTGGCACCACATATTTTTATTGTTATTATTATTATTATTTGATTTTGGTATTTGTGGTGGAATGTTAAATTTGGTATTTGTGGCAAATTATTATTATTTGTTAATATCGAATTTGTTGATGCTGCATTGGAACCTGTTGTTGATCAACTGCATTGCCCAACGATATTCTTCTCGATTTTTTTGATTATTATTGAACCAATTTTTTGCATTACTATTATCATTATTATTACTATTATTTTCTGATATATTTGTGGTTGTATTTGTGTTTGTGGTTGTATTTTTGTTTGTGGTTGTGTTTGATTTGTGGTTGTATTTGTATTTGTGGTTGTATTGGTATTTGTGGTTGTATTGGTATTTGTGGTTGTATTGGTATTTGTGGTTGTATATTTTCAGTTGGTTCTG
>JAAENC010000326.1 GCA_024224815.1 Chloroflexota bacterium | reverse complement strand
TTGTGGATTTTTAGTTTTTGGGCATATTCCTGTATGATGGGGCCAAAAGTGCATAAACGTTCGGCTACTTCTTTGGCAAACAGGCTGTATTTTTGAGATGTTTTTTTTGCGCCAGATATACCGGTTTTCCCTGCCTTTTTCGGCCAATGGATAACAGGCTATCTGGTTGCAATCGGGGCTGTAAATGATCACCTCTTTATCGTTTACACGTACAGGGCACGTTTCGTACATATATTGGCTTGGGACAATATAATAGTAGTTCTCCCATTGAATGGCCGATTCGTTGTTCACGATGCGGTATTCAATAACAGAGGTGTCGTATTATTTGGTCGGAAGCGGCAGCAAATACGGAAGTTCTTCCTGGTAGAGTTCGATGGGCTTTCGCCTGGTTGTACGATGGGTACGTTGGTCGTTGCGCTCTAAAAACCAGGTTTTGAGTTGCGCTTTAAGATCGTTTTTGTTTTGGAACTTGCGCCCGTTCAAAAAGTTGGTCTCCAAGTAATAAAACGGCCTTTCTATTTTAAGGTTTTCGCGGGGCTTGCCCGGATGGATAGCCAGGGGACGGAAACGATAATGGGTGGGAAAAGCCAAAATGTTCTTGTTGAACACCGGCTTGCTAAACTCCCACATGTCGACACAGGCTTTTTGGTTGTCACTTTTTATCTCTTTGGGCACGCCGTCGAAATACAAAAATGCATTTACCAGGCCACGCAACAGGGTGGCCTGGGTTTTGTCTTCGACAACCTCGATGTATTGGCGCCGGAAATAGTTTAAAATATAGCGCAAAAAGGTGACCTTTTCACGCTGTGCCCCATCGGTAAAATCTATAAAATAGTCGCTACAATCGTGCGAGGCTCGCCGGCCGGGGGCCGTCTCTGTG
>JAAENC010000325.1 GCA_024224815.1 Chloroflexota bacterium | reverse complement strand
TGCTATCAAATAGCAACTCAATACCATTTTTTCCATCGTATTCTTCACTAACAGCTTGCTTTACAATATATCCACCTAAAGCATGTAACGCTGAACTATAACGAGACTTAGTCTTTTTTGACTTCTCTTCGAGAGATGAGGAAATCCAAAAATCGTTGAAAAGATCCAACAATTCTTGGGATATTCTATTCTCAACAGGAAGATCAATACCGACTCTCCAATTTTCAATCCAATCTAATTTCGGGCTCATATGATGCTAACGCCGCCAGTTGCGGCAGACTTGTTGTTGCTTGTTTTGTGCGACAATGGCGAAGCCATGCACAAAACGAGCAACGGCAAGGCTGTCCAGAGAGCGCAGCGAACGAAGTAACCTGGCCTTGTTAAGTGCCCACATTTTGCGACTCATTTATTTGTTGCTGTAACTCGTTTGGTATATTTACCCATTGAGTATCATTATTTATATTTAGTTTTGTGCCCTGAATTTCAGCGCCTGATATTATTTGTTTGAACCAATCTAGGTATAACCACTTTCGGGGTTTTGCACCATAAAGACAATTATTCTCTTTATCCCAGTGAACCTCTATAGCTTCTCGATACATCATTGGAAATTTTGATGATAAAGGTTTTACATATAGCCTTTCTTCATCATCAATTCCTATTTCTTGGATCGCATCTTCTTTCATCATTGCCACTTAACGCCGCAAACAGCGGCAGACTTGCTGTTGATTGTTTTGCGCGATAATGGCGCAGCCATGCGCAAAACGAGCGACGGCAAGGCTGTCCAAGGAGCGCAGCGACTGATGCTGATTTGCCTTGTTGAACGAAGCCGCTCTGCGGCAAAAAAGCAGCTCTGACTCCCATAAGTAATAATTCCTCCACGTGCTCAACCCTGAGTACGACAACTGGAGGTATTACCCCATGAACAAAGAACAGAAAAAGAAGTTTGAT
>JAAENC010000324.1 GCA_024224815.1 Chloroflexota bacterium | reverse complement strand
CCTGCTCACCGGCTTTAGCCAGAACGAGCAGAACGGTTTTTTTATCGACGTTCTGAATACGGGCTGTCGCAGCAACACCGACACCTTCTGCAAGGGACTTGGCGATGGTCTCGAAATCTTTATCGGGCAGATGCGTGTGATGAAAAGCCGTGCCCCGTCGTGGAGAAATCCGGGATTGTGATGATGACAAACAGACAAGAGCGTTTTCCGGATCGATAAACAATCCGGCGACACCATGTGCCTGCATACTGTCCATAACCTGTTTGTCGAGGCGCAAACGACGGTCCATGTTAGCCTTACGCATTTTCTCGTAGATTACCTGTGGGATGTCGCCGTTTTCAAAAAATAGGCTGTGCTGACATTCTCGCAGTTCAACATTGACAGTTAACTTGAAGCAGGCCCCTTTTTTATGAGCCCAAGCTTTTCGACAATTCTTTCGACCGTTCTCCGGGAGCAATCCACATTGTAAAGTTTTTGAAGCTCTTGGCGAAGGCTTTCACCTGACAGTGTAGGTTGCTCAATTTTGCGGTGTACGATGAAGTTGACAATTTCTTGGTTCAGAGCAATGATTGGCCGCCGTCCCATCGTTGAACCGAGCAGGGCAACGTAACCGTGCGCCATGAAAGAACGTTCGAGTTTGTAAAAGTACTCTCGTGAAAATCCGAACAGTTTACAGGCTTGTGCAACTGAAATATTTTCGACTCTACCGGCACGAATCATCTCGTATCGAACCTGTGGCAGGTCCAGCGGGTCGAAAAAGTTAAGCGTTTCAAAAAGAGGATGCGAAACCCGTTCAGGTTTTGAATTGATCAAACCTTCTTGTTCGAGAAACTTTTTTTTAAGCTCGGTCATAGTTTCTTCCTTTGCGTCGAGTTGTGAACACAACGGAATAATATATGACCGCTGCTATAATGTCAACTATATTTGTCGTTATTTTTACAAAATTTGCTAAATATCATTGTTTTTTTGATAAATTCACTTAAATAACGCCATAAGTAGTTGACACTATTGGATGTGGTT
>JAAENC010000323.1 GCA_024224815.1 Chloroflexota bacterium | reverse complement strand
AGTAGCGTTGTTATAGTATAACTATAGTTATACATGTATCAATATGCATATTGATAACGATATACATCATTGTTATGATATAGCTAATAGCTATATGTACTGACATCCGGCGTGTCATAGCATTTTCACGAGAAACAGGAAAATTGCGAAAATTGCCAAAATTGGCAAACTGTGGTGCAACTCTGGGAAATGTATTTTTCGTCCTGAAATATTAAATTGCAGTTATACTGCAACATAATAAAAGTTATTAGAACGTATCTAGTGTCCGACTAAAAACAGCCGGAAAGTAGATATGTACAAATAACAGTTCGCAAAACGCGAAACGCGAAACGTGAAACACGAAACGCGAAAACGCGAAACGCGAAATCTCAATTCGGCAAAAAATACATCTATTAAAAGCGCTCCACCTGTGTAACTTTTTCTGTTTTCCAGGAAAAACAGAAAAGTACTACCATTATTATAGTATACATACTATGTTTGTATACTTTAATAAGCATGTGTATGTATAACGTTATATACATTAACGTAGTTATAGTATATACTTATACTTATACATCTATAAACTTTGTTTATACATCTTGCTATTATCCTTACTTTGTATGTGATAATGCTATGACACGCCGGATGTCAGTACATATAGCTATTAGCTATATCATAACAATGATGTATATCGTTATCAATATGCATATTGATACATGTATAACTATAGTTATACTATAACATCGCTACGTTGTGCAACGTTATAGTATAACATATAGTTAATACTATGTATCTTATATACATAAATAACAATGCTTGTCACAAGCATATGGATCAACCATAAACAGTGGATATATACCACATTATATAGGGCCCGGATTTCTCCGTACCCTATACAACGCAGTATATAGCCCGGCTGTTTTTAGTCGGAGCCATATCCTTATAACATTGCATTATTAACAAGTCTAACGCTACCTCATAGCCCTCCCTCTTGGGACCCTGCT
>JAAENC010000322.1 GCA_024224815.1 Chloroflexota bacterium | reverse complement strand
TTCACCATTTGGTTGACTATCTCAGGAATTATCAGGGTGAAAACGTCGCCTGTTTCACTCTGTCCTAAACGGTACCATCCAAGATTGAGGAGATTTAATAAGGCGGTCGTTCAGCCCGCCCTTTCGCTGGGCGTGAGGCAAATTTTGTGGTTTCAGCCATATGGCAGATAAAAGGCGGCAGGCCGTATGATTTTAGCTGTGATTTAGGAGTAAAAAGCGGAGATATACCGGAAGAAGAAAACAGCTATCCGCGGCAACGAATTTGGGGACAAGAATCGGAAGCAAAGCGGGCGGCTCATTCCAGCTGAATAAGGTTCAAGATGGATTTTGGGATGCGAGGAGATTTTAACTTTTCTTTGATGGCCGGATCGTTAGTTTGGTGAAGTTTTGTAAACAGGATAGTGGTTTTGACGACAAATTTAAAAGCACGGTGTAGCAGCAAGACAATGGCGGCCATTTGAGCCAGAATAGCGGCTCTTTGAGCGTTGAGGATTCTGGGTTTTTCAAGGATTTTAAGGTCCTCTTTCATGGTACTGTTGGCCCGCTCGGAGGCCGAACGAATTTTCTTAATCAGGTTGTAACGTTTTGACCCCCGTGGGATTTCATTAATCAAACGGGGATGCTCTTTGACATACATGTGCTTTGAAAAACCGGTACGGTTTTGCATATGAGGACACAAGGCGATATCGTATTTTTCCTGGACGTTTTTTAAGGTAGCGGCCCTGAGGTTCAGGCAGTGCTTAAAACAACAGAATGTCAGGCGCTGGTATTTTTTATCAAAACCGTTAGGCCGGCAGAGCAGCCCGCAGGGGGCAAAAGGCCATCCCTTTTCGTCATAGCCCCTGTCGATAAGCGCCTGCTGTGAG
>JAAENC010000321.1 GCA_024224815.1 Chloroflexota bacterium | reverse complement strand
TCCGCCTGAAGACAAAGAGCATTTGGCCATCATCCACCGTAGCGGGGACCATCTGCTGAATCTGATCAACGATGTACTGGATATGTCGAGAATCGAGGCCGGTCGCACCGTGCTTCATGAACAAAATGTCGATGTGTATCGTCTGTTGGATGATGTGGAAGCCATGTTTTGCCTGCAAGTCGAGAAAAAAGGGCTGCGCCTGCTGTTCGAATGCGATGCCGGTGTCCCGCAGTATGTGCGGACAGATGCAAACAAATTACGGCAAGTGCTTGTGAATCTACTCAACAACGCGCTCAAATTCACGAAGGAAGGTGGTATTCAGTTATCAGCAAACAGTGAACAGTTATCAGAACAACCGGAAGCACTGAACACTGATACCTGTTTACTGTTTACTGTAAAAGACACCGGCCCCGGCATTGCGCCCGATGATGCGGACAGCGTGTTCGACGCGTTTATCCAGAGCGATAGCGGACAGCAATCGCAGGAGGGAACCGGATTGGGACTGCCCATCAGCCGGAAGTTCGTGCGGATGATGGGCGGCGATATGACGGTTGAAAGCGAGGTTGGCGGAGGTAGTGTCTTCAGCTTTTGGATTCAGGCAGAAGCAGTAGAGGGCGCGGAGATCGAACCTGTCCAACCGGAAAGACGTGTTATTGCGTTGGAGCCGGAT
>JAAENC010000320.1 GCA_024224815.1 Chloroflexota bacterium | reverse complement strand
AGACATATGGCGTCTATTATGTGGACATAAATTAGGTGAAAAATTTGTCAATAAATATGAATTAATTACACACATATGTCGTGGGTAAAAAATGTATCAATAAATATAAATTAATTACGCACATATGTTGTGTATTATATGGACATAAATTCATATAAATAAATATGGATTAATTGAAAAATTTACATATAAATATGGATTAATTACACACATATCTGGTGTATTATTTGGCCATAAATGTGGTGAAAAGTTATAAATATGGATTGATTAAACACACATCTCACGACACAAAATAGTTGAAATAATTAAACGTATATCTGGTAAATCATTTGCACATAAAATTAATGATTTATCTGTACATATTCATGGTATATTTACACATAAAATAGATGAATTATATGCATACATTTATAAATTATTTGCATATAATAAAGTTTCTAAATACATACTGTTATAGACTTTGAAAACTGTTTTTGTGATTTTGAAATTTTTATCGTTAAATTAAATCACGTCCTAAAGTTCCTATGATACATTGACACATTGACACACTCTAGATAAGTAAATAACAATACTGATGAAAATATATTACAATCACAAAAATAACAATCAAAATGCAAACTATAGGTAGTGTCAATTTGATGTGCAAATAATTTTGCATAAATAATGTATGAATACATGAATATAATTCATCTGTTTGATGTGCAAATAATTTACCAGATATATGTGTAATTAATTAATATTTATATACCAATTTTTCACCCAAATAATACACCAGATATGTGTAATTAATTCATATTTATATGTAAATTTTTCAATTAATCCATATTTATTTACATGAATTTCATATAATACACAACATATGTGCGTAATTAATTTATATTTATTGATACATTTTTTACCCACGACATATGTGTGTAATTAATTCATATTTATTGACAAATTTTTCACCTAATTTATGTCCACATAATAGACGCCATATGTCT
>JAAENC010000319.1 GCA_024224815.1 Chloroflexota bacterium | reverse complement strand
AGGTGGCCGCGCGGCGTTGACCATTTTTTAAAAAAAAGAGGGCCGCGCAGAGACAAATTAAAAAAAAAAAACAAGAACCCGAGTGCCGCGCAGCGCATCTCGGTATTTCCCAGATTCTTGTTAGAAATTGTGCCCGTCGGCACGCTTTGCAAGTGTCCTAGGCCGGGCAGGGACCCGGCCGGAATTCTAATCTCATAATTATAAATGTCGGAAATCTGGCCTTTTTACGTGTTTTTTGCATAGAGGTGTATTTTCTCCGAAAAAACTATCCTTGATCCCCCCCTCAAGGATAGAAAAGTATACATAAGGGGGTCAAGGATAGTTTTGAGTGCCCCAAAAATCCTATATATAGAGGCTGGCCGGTCGGAGACCAGATTTGCGGGTTGTCAGTTTTACAATATAGAGCGGGGCATGTCGGAAATCGGCACTTTTTTGTCCAACTATCCTTGACCCCCCTCAAGGATAGTTTTAAGTATCCTTGACCCCCTCAATGATAGAAAAGTATCCTTGACCCCCCT
>JAAENC010000318.1 GCA_024224815.1 Chloroflexota bacterium | reverse complement strand
TGCATAACCACTTATAAATTCAAAGTGATTTAAAGTATCTTCATTCCATTTATATTCTTTCATAATTTCTATTTTTTATATAATTTCTAATATTGATTTTGGTAAGTCAAATTTGTTAAAATAAGTTAAACCTGAGTGATTAAAATTATTTACTTTGTCGATTATTTTAGTTAATAGCGTATTTGAATATAAGTCTGTTAAGTAAAAACCAATGTAAGTTTGATTATTTTGTTTTAATTTCTTTGTTTTTATGTGATTTGATTTATACATTTTGTTTGTTTATTATATTATCTACTGAGTATCGTATTTAGTTTGTAATTAATTGATTTCTAATTTCTTAAAAGAAACATGGTAAACCTACGTTTAAATAATCAAGTGTGATAATTGTTGTTAATAAAATACTTATGATTATATATATTTTTAATTCTGTTTTCTTGTCTAATTTGTTGTAATTTTGATTTGTCATAAGAGTGTAGTTTTATTGTTTTGTTAATAATTTGTTTTAAGTCTTATACTTCTTCTCTTTGTC
>JAAENC010000317.1 GCA_024224815.1 Chloroflexota bacterium | reverse complement strand
TGCAAGATTTTTCTGGTTTCCTGCAAACCGAAGGTTACGATACTCACACGCATTTTGGAAAACAGCCAAATATTACACTTCTGGCATGCATGGCCCATGCCCGGCGATACTTTGAAAAACCCAAAGACAACAATCCGTAAAGGGCTGAAATAGCATTGCAACAGTTACAGAAATTATACGCTATCGAACGTAAGAGCAGTATTCTGGGATTAAATCTGGAAAAAACCAGGTGTTTGCGCCATGAAGAAGCCCTTGAGGTGTTAACTGAAATGGAAGCCTGGTATAAAGAGGAAGTCTATAAAGCCCTTCCACAAAGTGCCATTGGCAAAGCCATTGCCTACACACTCCGGCTTTGGCCCGCCTTGCTCAGGTATATTGATGATGCTCGTTTCCGGATCGCCAACAATCCTATAGAAAATACTATTCGCTCGCTAGCACTCGGAAGAAAAAAATATTTGTTCGCGGGATCACATCATGCGGCCCGGCATGCCGTCCTTATCATCTCGCTACTGGCCTCATGCAAAATGAATGATATCGAAGCTTTCAAATGGCTAAAAGAAAC
>JAAENC010000316.1 GCA_024224815.1 Chloroflexota bacterium | reverse complement strand
TACATATTTGTTGGGACATAAAATAAATCATATGTGGGCAAGACGGTTTGTGGGTACGTGTGATTATTGTTGTAAAGGAGAATGGTGTAAATGTGTATGTTTATATTTTTGTGGTGTATGGAAACCACATCAATTCAAAAATTTACCATATCCACAACGCAATCAAATTCAACTAAACAATAACGTAAACAACAACACAAATAATAACAGAAACCAGAATGGAATAAGGCTGCCTGAATTACGATCCATTAACAGCGCATATGGTTCTCATATCAGAACCAACCGTCCTTTAAATGATATTCAATGATATTCAATGATATTCTTCACATTTTTATTTTATTTCAGCAAATATAAACAGATTTATGTTTATATGCATTGTTTTATCAGTTCATCTGTTTTGTCACACAGTTTTTGTCAAATTCAATTGTGTATGTGAATGACCATCTGTTACACAATTTAGGTCTCTGTTTCCATTGTCACTTTTCACGTAAAATGTATGTTAAAGGGGGTACAGTCCGACCTACCGGTAAACAATTGTACACAACAAAAACAACAACAACAATTATTGACAAATGGAAACAAATATAACAGTATGGATCTAATACAATGTAAAGAAAAAATGAAGCAAATATATTAGAAAAAACAAGTAACGTTTAGCACCTATATTATTATCAAACAAAACAAACTAAACACTGAATAATATATTTTTATATAGGTTGTGGAATTTCTTTTAGTACGAGCTAATATTCAATCCTAAACAGGTTTGTATTTACAGCAATTTACGGTAAATAAAATGCACCTTATTGCTGTAACATTTGCATATGTATAAACAGAAACATTAATTATTTTTGAACAGAAAAACTCAAAGTTTCTACATATATTTGGATGTTTCACACAATAGAACCAGTATCGATATCATTGTTTAGTTATTATCCAAAAATAATTAATGTTTCTGTTTATACATATGCAAATGTTACAGCAATAAGGTGCATTTTATCTACCGTAAATTGCTGTAAATACAAACCTGTTTAGGATTGAATATTAGCTCGTACTAAAAGAAAT
>JAAENC010000315.1 GCA_024224815.1 Chloroflexota bacterium | reverse complement strand
GCACCGCGTCGAGACCCTCGCTTATCAGCTGCTTGCGCACGCGTGATACCATGGTCAGGTTCGTGTCGAGGGCTTCGACAATCTCAACATCCAACCAGCCCGGGCCGCCCTCGGCCTGATCCGCCTTCAGCAGAAGGCGCGCCTTGAGGATCGTTTTCGCCGCCGCCTTGCCTTTGGAAATCAAGGCGCTCAGTCGTGCGCGCTCAGTTGCGTCGAGATCGACGATGTATTTCTTGGCTGCCATGATCGCTATGTCCTGTCGGTGGAACCCGATGGACATGAATCACTTCTCTCAGCAGCTGCACATAAGTCACATTAGCCAGTGCAAGCCACTAGTCCCAACTGCGTGTCGCGTCGGTTCCGAGGATCGCTTCGAAGTCTAGTTGCGCCGTTTCGATCACGGCTTGTGTGCGGCTCACCACGTTGAGCTTGCGCAGGATCTCGGACACATGGGCCTTTACCGTGGTTTCGCTGACACCGAGCTCATGCGCGATCTGTTTGTTGAGGCGTCCGTGTCTAATGAGTTGAAGGACGCGAATTTGGGCCGGCGTGAGTTCGGCCAAGCGTGCTGCAACATCGACCGCTCCCGTTGCAGCTTGCGTACGGGCCAAGCGCCCCGCCAAGTCCTCCGGGACGAACACCGATCCGCTGAGCACGTCAGAGATCGCTTCGGCCAGGGTCGATTTGTTTGCGGATTTCGGCACGAAGCCCGCCGCGCCAAGCCGGATCGCCTCTTGAACGATCCTCGGGTCATCCATGCCCGAAACGATCATGATCGGCACCCTCGGAAAGGAGGATCGCAATAGGATCAGCCCATCGAAGCCCGAAGTCCCGGGCAGTGAGAGGTCGAGCAAAACAATCTCGATTCCTTGCGTGCCGCGAAGGACTTCGCATGCGGCCTCAATGCCGCCGGCCTCGAAGACCTCGGCGTCGACCCGCGCGACAGCCACCGCGCCGCGCAGCGCCTCGCGGAACATGGGATGATCGTCTACGATCAGGATTTTCGTCATCGTTTTCCGGCAATCGCTCATTGTCTCTCTCTCCCTGCGGAAAGCCCCAAAAACGGCGCCACCGCAATTCTCAAATAGTCGTAGCCGGGCTCAGGGAACGAGCACTGCGGCGCCGGTGAGTTCTCCTGCGCGCAGTGTCGCCAAAGCCGCATTCGCCTCGTCAAGTCTCATCGGGACCACGGTGGTTTTTACCGGGACTTTGCGCGCGAGCGCCAAAAACGGGCGTGCATCGTCGCGCGTCAGCTTGGCTGCCGAGCGGACCTCGCGCTCCTCCCACCAGATGTCATAGGGAAACGAAGGAACGTCGCTCATATGAATGCCGCAGCAGACGACGACGCCACCTTTTCGCGAAGCCTGCAACGCCGTCGGGACCAGCGGGCCCACGGGCGCGAAGATGATCGCTGCGTCTAAGAGCCTGATTGGAAATTATGTCGAGCGATTCCAGTTGGTTATTATTTTTCTGATTTGTTGAATCGGAGAATGTCGATGTCCTGG
>JAAENC010000314.1 GCA_024224815.1 Chloroflexota bacterium | reverse complement strand
GGAAATCAGCGTCTTGTAAAAATTATTCGGCCTGGAATGGTGTTGTTGCACGGGTACAAAATGCTGGCTAAAATGGGTTTGCTGGTCCACTTCCATCAATAACTTTTCGATGCGGATAGACGGCATGTTGGCATCGATAACTTTTTGCAACTTAGTTACGGCTTCCGGTATCTCAGACTTGTCCTCCCGCTTCAACTAAAGTGGACCCCATGTCAAGACCGATTTTGACGTTTTTTAAACTACATTTTCCTTGGTTACCTTGTTAGATCAAGGCATAGAGCTTGCTCTTTCTCTCATGTTTCTGTCTTTAATGCGTTAAATCCCCGCGCCTTAGCGCGGAAGATATGCCCCGTAGGGCCGCCGGAGGCATTATAATGGTAAAAAATCCTTTCTCTACACAATTAGCCTTTTTTGTAAATGAATTCAGGGGTTTTATATTGTAATGCCTGATGAAGCCTTTCCTGATTATAGAATTGAAAATAGGCTTTCAATGAACTCCGTGC
>JAAENC010000313.1 GCA_024224815.1 Chloroflexota bacterium | reverse complement strand
TGTTTAAAAACTTTCAAGATGTTTACTCTGCCAATTCATTGATATAAAAGTATCCCTTCGCCCATCGACATCTTGCCCATAAATAAGATTTCGTTTATTTTCTCCCCGGCAGAAGTCTGTGCAACTGATTTGCGGGGTAGTCGGGCATTTTAGAGAGGGTTTCTTTTAGCCTTTTTAAAGGTTCGATATCATTCATTTTGCATGAGGCCATTAGCAAATAGATAATGGCGGCATGCTGGGCCGCATCATGTGATCGCGCGAACAAATAATTCTTTCTTCCAAGTGCTATTGGGCGAATAGTATTTTCTATAGGATTGTTGTCGATTTGGAAACGACAATCATCAATATACCTGACCAACGGGGGGCAAAGTCGGAGTGTGTAGGCAATGGCCTTGCCAATGGCACATTGTGGAAGTACTTTGTAGATTTCTTCTTTATACCAAGCATCCATTTCCGTTAACACCTTAAGGGCTTTTTCATGGCGCAAACACCTGGTTTCTTCATAACTTAATCCCAGAACACTGCCCTTACGTTCGATAGCGTATAGCTTCTGAAACTGTTGCAATGCTATTTCAACCCTTTTCGGATCGTTGTCTTTGGCTTTTTCAAAGTATCGCCGGGCATGGGCCATGCATGCCAGAAGTGTAATATTTGGCTGTTTTCCAAAATGCGTGTAAGTATCGTAACCATCGGTTTG
>JAAENC010000312.1 GCA_024224815.1 Chloroflexota bacterium | reverse complement strand
TACAAAGAGTTTCAGCTGCTTATGCTTACTTGGGTACTTTTCAGTAATTTTCGGAGCAGGTATCAAAAACTGGTTCAACAGGTCTCCGAATCCGGCCCAATTGTAACTCAACCTTTGACTACGCCGGTTGAGCCATTTAAACAGGATGCGCCTTGTCCGGTAATAGAATGTCTTCAAACTACCGTAATTACCAATAACACCATAATAGTTCCAGTACCCGCGGTACTTGGCCCTAAGGGTTGTCATTAGTTTGGAAATCTTCTTGTTACGATTTGTTTTTATCCATTCTGTAAATGCGGCGATTGAGGCTCTGAGTTTCTTCCGAGATGTTCGTCTTCTGACAATCGACTTGAACTTCCGGCTGATCGCACGGCGAAACTCGAATCCTAAAAAGTCGAATGTTCCGCTTCGTTTCAGCATACTCCGGTTGAACAGCAAAATCCTCGTCTTCTCCGGTGAAACCTCTAAGCCAAATTTCCCCAGACGTTCGTTGAGCTGCTGATAAAACAACTCCGCATCCTGTTTGTACTGAAACGCACATACAAAATCATCCGCATATCGGATGATCAGTGCTTCTCCATTACACTCTCGTTTGATTCTTTTCTCGAACCATAGATCCAGTGCGTAATGAAGATACACGTTCGCTAAAATCGGAGATACAATTCCCCCTTGAGGCGTTCCCGTTGCCGGGTGGATCACTTCGCCACTGATATCCAAAATCCCTGCCTTCAGCCATTTTTGAATCAGTCGCAGAAACGCTTTATCGTTGATGCGTTCTTCGAGCATACGAATCATCCAATTATGATCGATATTGTCGAAAAAGCCTCTGATATCGGCCTCTACGATGTGAGAAAATCTTCCAAACTGCAGCTTTTGGGTCAGATCCCGCACAGCATCTTGCGGACCTGTCCCCCGTCTGTATCCATAGCTTACGTCCAGAAAATCCTCTTCATAGATGGCTTCCAGAATCTTGGCCACTGCAAATTGCAGCACCTTGTCATCCGTAGCAGGAATCCCCAGTGGTCTCAGTTTCCCATTGAGTTTGGGAATGTAGCGTCTCCTGACCAGCTTGGCTCGATAGTTCTTCTGTTTCAGACGCTTGACGAGATTCGCGATGTTTTCGTCCAGATTCTCTCGGTATTCATAAAAGTCCACCCGATCGACTCCAGGCGCGGCATCTCTTTTGAGTTGCCAAAAACACCACTTGAGAAAATTCTCGTCCAACAACCCATACAGATTGCCAAACCGGTGCTCTTTGTCTTTTGCTGCCCTTCTCGATATTCCCCGCAGTGAGGTTTGCATGGTTGATCCAGCCTTTCTTATCCGGGCCATGTTTCCTTTACGAGCTACACAGATCCGTCGTCCCCTTCCCCATGTGGTCGGCTCTCCCGCCTCAGAGTACTATGAGACGATCTGACTCCCTCACGCCCATCGGACTCTCTTCGTTTAGTTGAAAAGCCCTACCTGATCCAACAGGAAACGCAAGGGTCTCCTCTCCGAGCCGTAGGCTCTACGAGCCGGAGGCCAAGTTCCTGACGCTTCTCTTTCTACGTGCCATGCTCTCTGACCCCGGCAGGCCCTCCAGGATCTCGCCGCCTTATCGATCCCTTCGTATAGGCTTCCGATTTCTTAAGATCGTCGCCACCTGCTCATGCAATAACGAGGCTGAATTGCTTTTAGGAGAGTGCGGACCTCATTACGGCCCATAGAATTCCCTGTGTACGCTTCGTGTGGGTCGTTCGACGGTATGTCTATCCTTCCCAATCACGCAACACTCGGTACGGGTGGCTGGCTAAACCTTTCCCGATGGAGACTTTCACTCCATAAGAAGCGCCAAGCTTGCTTG
>JAAENC010000311.1 GCA_024224815.1 Chloroflexota bacterium | reverse complement strand
CATCAAATTTATACAATAAATCATACCAATACTTGCTTTTGTTGTTTCATCAAGAAATAATTGACATTTACCATCATCTCGTAAACATTCCAAAACACCAGTGGTTACATTCGCTTTTTGTTGTGGCACGGTTATTCTTACAATGTATTTATAATTTGGCATTTTAATTCCTTTTTTTGGATATTTTTGTGCAAATAACATTACCAAAGATATTAAATCTTTGAATTCAATTCTGTTTGAAATATCTTTAATAATTCCATATTTAGAACATAAAGATAATAATATTTCACTCAGTTTATGTTCAATTAATGCAGGTGAAATGTTTTCTGATTCATCAGGTGCAGTTGTAATTGGAATATAATCATCATCAGATATTGCATCATCTTCATCATCAGATGGAATTGAATCTTCATCCATTTTATGTTCATTATTTAATATTTCAAATTTCGAAATATATTCATTGGAATTGACATTTGCATTCCATAAATTTGTTGAATAATCTTCCTGTAATCGTGCTCGGATAAACGGAATATCATCATCAAATTCAGAAAATGCTTTGCAATCAATATCATTTTTCATATTTTGTAAACATTGTTGTTGATTATATTCATATCCTGTCGTTGATTCACAAATACTTTCATTGAAACTATTTGAATAATTATCTTTATATGCAGATGAAGAATTATAATTATGTGTATGTCCTTGTCCTGATCTATTACCACTACTCGATTGATGAATATTTACATGTCCGAATCCACTTGCATCACGTAATCCAAATCCACCACGACCACCAGAATTTTCATCACAATCATCATCATCATCTTTTTTTTTAGGTGGAGGTTCATGTTCTGAAAGAAATAAAATTTCATTTGATTTTCGTTTGCACCCTTTGGCAGAATGAATAAATTTATTACCAGGATGAGTGGTCGGATTTCTCAAACAATATGGACAATACTCCACTTTATTGAAATTTTCAATTTTAATTGATGATGGTGTCATTTGCGTTAATATCGATAGAGTGGTTGCATTGGGTGACAGGGAATAATTTGGTATCCGATTAAAATTTTTTGCACATATTAAATTTGGTAATGATAATGTGTTTGAAATATTATTTGATTTTTTCTCGGAATTATTATAATAAAAAAATTCACTTTCATCGGACATCATGTCAACATTCAATCCTGACAAAATTCAAGCAATAAAATATCAAAGTATCAAAGTATCAAACTTACCTGTTGTTTGTTGACTATAATGATATGAAAAATCTACACAAAATTGAATAAATTTGGTAATTGTTTGTATAATTCTTTCACGTTCTTTCATAATATATTCATCTTCATTATTTTTAAAATATTCTTCTGTCATATTTAATATTATTATATTTATTAATTTACATACATCAGGTATAATAAATTTTAAATTTGTAATTAATTTCGATACATTATATTTTAACCATTTACAAAATGCTAATCCCCATTCAAAATTTTGACGATTATTATTTGGATCATAATCTAACATTATTTGAAATAATGGTTGTGCACTGGTAATTATTACACGACTTACTATTCTTCGAAGTTCATCTCTTTTAATATTAGTGATATTTATATATTTATGTTGCATACAGCATTCAGATAATCCTTTGCCCAATAATTTGCCCAACATCATTCGTTTTTGTTGTGAATTTATGGATTGTCCATCCATTAAATAATATTGAACCCAATTTTTCAATTGAATGTGAAATTTATTGATCCAGTTATTACTTTTACTATATAAACACATATTGATAATTTGAATAAGTCCTAATTCACTCAAAAATTCAATTGTCATTTCACCGACTTGTAATGCTATGTAAATTTATAATTTGAAAATAATTTAGATTATTCGCATAAAATCAAACAAATTTGTTACCTGTTAATTGATATAAATGAGCACCACTTCTTGTATGGATATTTTTATTTTCATTTCTACTTCTTCTTCTACTTCTACTTCTACTTATACTTCTACTTCTACTTCTACTTCTACTGTTATTACGTTGATTTGCTATGTATTTGCATATTTACGGGATATATTTATACATTCAGATGGTATATGACAATCCAACCACATAAAAATAATACACCCCAATTTTGAACATTTTGTGCATAAGTAATTGCTTATTATTACATTGTGCACTTATAAAACACTTTCAAGTTTGCATACCTTTTGGATCATGTATTTGTGATTGTGATTGTGATTGTGATTGTGATTGTGATTGTGATTGTGATTGTAATTGTGATTGTGATGTCTCTATGTATAATATTAATTTATTACATATCCGCAGACCAAAAACAGTGATACTAATATCAACATTGGGATATCACTTAAGTGTCAAAATGTGTATGGATCCAAAAAACAAAAAAAAAATATTCAAAATAATCTATGTTTATCGTCTTATTTCTGTATTATAACTACAATTAGAAAATACTAATATTTATGGGAAAACTTGTAGGGATTTTTGTGTTCATGCATTATCCAATTAAATCATAAAGTTGTTGAAATAATATGCAATATTTG
>JAAENC010000310.1 GCA_024224815.1 Chloroflexota bacterium | reverse complement strand
CGTAGTTTCACAAACTTTTTGGTCAATCTGATCTCTGGCCTGATTGCTTATGCGCTCAAACCGATCAAGCCTGCATTGAATTTGAAGCCAACCTTACCGAATATCGTCTGCTAAACATAACTCAGGTTAATAATAAGATGAACTTAAAGTCTGGCTTCTATATAGAAGCCAGACTTTTTTCTTTAACTAGACTTCTTACATAAGTGCTCTAGTCGCCGTCCTTCGCAAAGCATAATTAGTGCGGTAGCGTGTTTCTGAGAAGTTTGCGCAAGGCGGGCGCAAGGAGCGAGCGCGGCAAAAACAGACTTATGCAAGAGGGCTACTCAATTGTCCTTTGTCAACTACCACTTTGTCCTTCTAAAGAGGGGATAAAAAACCCTATTGTGATTTGTTTCACACGTTTAAACTTATGGAGAATTCATACGATCCTGTGTATGAAAAAAACTAAGGAGATAGAAATGAATAAGAAAGTATTTTTTATTAGTATGCTGTTAGTACTCGGTGTACTTCTCGCTGGCTGTGCATCAGAACCTGCTGCCACAGAAGCTCCCGTGGTTGAAGAAGCTGCCGCAGAAGAGCCTATAGCCGAAGAAGTTGTAGAAGAAGAAGCTGTTGCAGAAGAACCAGAAGCTCCTATGTGGGAAGCCCCCGAAGGTGCGTTGGTTTCTTTACCTGTAGCTGAAGCGCCAGTCTTGGATGGTGAAGTTGACGCTCTTTGGGCTGATGCCGCATCTATTACAGTTGATGTTGCTGGTGGTGCAAATATGGGTGAAACAGAAGTTACGATCAAATCTGTTTACGCTGAGGATATGGTCTATTTCTACGTCAGCTATGCTGATCCCACACAAAGCTTCATGCGCTCCCCTTGGGAAAAGCAAGAAGATGGTACTTGGGCAGTCATTAAAGATCCCAACGATGTTGGCCACGACAATAATCTGTTCTATGAAGATAAAATGTCCCTGATCTGGAATATTGACAACAGTACTCCTGATTTTGATACCCTCGGTTGTTTCACCGGTTGTCACGCTGGCGAAGATGCAGAATTCAAACCTTATGGCAATAAATACACCGCTGAAGAAGGTCAATTCGCAGACATTTGGCACTGGAAATCTGTCCGT
>JAAENC010000309.1 GCA_024224815.1 Chloroflexota bacterium | reverse complement strand
TGGGAAAGCAATATTTTTTCTAGCGAAAATAAACGACCATGGGAAAGTGAATTACTAAAACCCGATAAAGGCCGCACCCGTTCGCCTTCCCCATCTCCTAGCGGTAATGGCGGCGGCAAAAGCGGCAAGTCATGAGCGCGGCTTTTTGATGTAAGATTCACTTTTAAACTCTACTGTGGCATGAGTGAGTAGGAGACAGCGAGTATGACATTTCTACTTTGCGCGTACAGGCTCTAATCGGATAATGTTCATTATGGAACTAACAGAAAAAAATATGTCTGCATTGAAGAACGAGTGACATCAATGTTATCAATGACGAACGAAATGCACGTAGGGAGAAAATGACGTGATTATTTGGAGGAGGCAAGGTTGGCTTGTACCAATATTATTTATTGCCACAATGGTGATGTTTGAATTGGCCGTGAATTTTGTAGCGGGTGATTCCGAATATTACTCTACAAATCAGTGGACAAAGATAACGGCAATTTTAGTTGGGAGTGTTTTGGTAGGTATTGTTGGGTTTGTAATGAATTCAGTCGGGAAAGATGACATATACATTGATGAAGAAACTAACGAAGAATATAAATTACCAAGGCATGAATTTTTTTTCATACCATTTGAGTACTGGGCATTTATAATTCCGATATTATTTTATTTTAAACCATTTTAAAATAATTTAAAAATGAATGGTATCTGAATTTGTAATATTCCAAGGCTACGTCTGCTGAAACAGAATCTCCTATTCTGTTTCAGCAACTTCGTTGCATTGCACTGGATTGTGCCAAATTCCGACCCCCTGCCCTGCCTGAATGATTGTTTTTGAAACAATTATGCTCTAAACTGTTTCATATGGACTCACTATACGATGCAGACGGGCACAGGCTTTATCTCACCAAAGCAGAAAGGGAAGCCTTTTTGAAGGCGGCGGCGAAAGCCCCGCGCGATGTTCGTTCATTCTGCGAAGTGTTGCATTTTTCGGGTTGTCGGATTTCCGAAGCCCTTGCCCTTACTCCCAAGCAGATTGATTTTGAAAACAAGGCTCTCGTGTTCGAGACCCTGAAAAAACGCCGTGAGGGTGTATTCAGGGCGGTTCCCGTGCCTGATAGCTTGCTCGATACCCTCAATCTTGTTCATGGTCTGAGAGAACATCAAATACGCCGTAATGAACGCCTTTGGCCGTGGTCACGCACCACAGCATGGCGTAAGATCAAAACCGTGATGGATGATGCAGGAATAGAAGCAGGAGCACATGCCAGCCCGAAGGGTTTAAGGCATGGCTATGGAGTTGCGGGGATTTCCGCAGGTGTGCCGCTCAATATGCTGTCAAAGTGGATGGGGCATTCTAAGATTGAAACAACGGCAATTTACGCTAATGCTCTTGGCGAGGAGCAACGACAGATTGCAGAACGGATGTGGGAGAATTGAATTGCGTAAATATTTATACTCGACAATGGTGGGATTACACTTGCTCGCAGTAGGTGTTGGGTTTGTGGCAATTTATGAATGCATCTTCTTTTATAATAAGGCATCGATCTTGATGGAGCGAACCATCAATGAGAAGGAAAAAGAGGAGCGCTATATTAGGGCTTTATATGTAGCTGATGCTAGAGGTTATGCCGCAATACATGCCGCAATTGCCGCCGCGGCCTTTACATTTTCCTCACTGATGTTTTCATGGTCTCGTGAGTTTAGAAAGCGGCGGGAGTAAGACTGTTGAAAGACCAAGGTTTCGTGTATAAACGACTATGTATCCCGAATTGTTTTCTTGACGTGTAAGTTCTTTAGCTAGGTGAAATAATTTATTGGAGAGAAAAATGCCAGAAACATTGTCGCAGGAGTTCAGAGACGAAGTCCGTAAACAAGCTCGACAACAAGCGGCTAAGTGGGTTATCGGCGGCGGTATAGCTTTGGCTGGCTTTGCCATCTCGGGATGGTTATTTGCGGCTAAGCCTTACGTTGATGATTATATTAAACGGACTTCCAATGTCAATTCGATTGCCTCAGTTCCAGATGGTGCCATCATGGCATTTGACCGCACTCCATCCGGTCCATGCCCTGACGGTTGGCGTCGATTTAAAGAAGCAACTTCACGAGTAATCGTTGGTGCTGGAAATGTTGAAGACTTTTATGAAGAAAGGTTTTCCAAAGATGAGAATGGAAGAAAACTATCCCCGCGCGCCTATCGTCAACATGCAGGGGAAGAGGTTGTAGAAAATAGCCCCGTTCAAGTTGCTGATCATCAACATGTTTTAGGTGTCGTGAAACTTTCTGAGTATTTTCCGGGAGGTGGCCTTGGTGCACGTGATGCGGTATCCGGCACGGGTAATGTTCTGATGCTTCCGGGCGGGGCTGCTCAGAATCCAAACCAGAAATTAAAGACGCAAGCCATCAAAAATGGGCAACCGCATAACAACATGCCCCCGTTTATCGCGCTCTACTATTGTAAAAAGTAATGACTACGAGAGTAGTCCATAAGACGCCAATATGGAACTTAATAGTTGGCGAAAAAACTTGTCGCATAATCGGATATATGGAACTTGTTGCATAAATCATGATTTTTGCGGCTCTCCTACCCTTTCAAATGAGCATATTTTTCTGGAAGACCGCCAGAGGCGGAAAAGAACGACATTTTTCCGGAGCC
>JAAENC010000308.1 GCA_024224815.1 Chloroflexota bacterium | reverse complement strand
GAGTGGGAGCTGGACAGGAACAAGGACGCCGGGGTGATCGATGCGCTCCTGAGCGGCGGGAGGACGAGGCTCGACCGCTGGGGGGCCGGAGGTGAGCAGACGGTGCTCAAGCAGGCTCGTCGGGCCAGAAGTCGGGCTCGGGTTCTGGTGCCGGGCGAGCCGGGGAGATCGGCGGGGCGCGGGCTGAGAGGCCCAGATGGCGCAGGATTGCGGAGACGACCCTCGGGTCCGTGATCGTGGCGATCAACTTCATGCGGCCCTGGCAGCGAGGGCATTCGAGGACGTCCCGTTCGAAGACGCGACGCATGAGGTCCGCCCAGGCCAGGCGGCGGGCACGTGGCTGGGCCGTTGGGGCTCGGGGCTGCGCTGCGGTCGTCTGCTCTGCGGTCGTCTGCGCTGCGGTCGTGGCAGAAGCGATGCGAGCGGACTCTTGCGCAGCTTCGGCCTCCTGTCCTGACTTGACGATGCCGGGACGCAGGCGCGCGCCGGGTGCCAGGACTCCGTGGTAGCGCACGAGGTGTGCGCGCGGGCGGGGAACGAGAGCGACTAGCTTCTCCAGGAGTTCAGCGGGTTCGAACACGAAGTGGGTCGTGCCGTCGCGCCAGGGGTGGCGTAACGCATAGGCAATGCGCCCGTCTGCGAGTTGGCTCAGGCGTTGGGTGGCGATCGGTGGGCGGGCCGCATAGCGGCACAGACGTTCGAGGCGCTTGCGGTCGCGGGCGGGGATCGCGATATCCGCGTGCAGGCTGAAACCCTGCGTCGCTGCGCAACGGGGGCCGGTGGTGATGCCGATATCTTCGACGTCGATGCGATCGCCCAGGCGCATGACGCGGCGACCGGCGCGGGGGCCGGTCGCGATGCGGTTCTGGAGCGATGCAGCGTAGAGGCCGGGCAGAAGGTCG
>JAAENC010000307.1 GCA_024224815.1 Chloroflexota bacterium | reverse complement strand
CCTCCGGGGTGGGGGGTAAATTGACGGACAATCCTCTGGGGAGGGGTTTTTTTCCAGTGATTATCGGGAGCGGGGACGCCCGTCCCGGACCCTCTGTTGAAATAAGTAAGGCCGAGGGAAGCCCCGCCTCTGAGAGAGAGGCAAAATATTTTTCGTTGGGGAGCGCGCCAGCCTCACCATTCACACACACCCATACCCTCCCACAGCGTCATTGGTATATCGACTAGGAGTTCATCCCGAGCCAGCATAACTGAGTCAGTCCGTCCTAGCTCATACCGACGCTGTGTAAGTTTATGGGTGTTAGCGCGTGGTGACCTGACGGCCCACAATTTTCCCATTTCATGCTGATAAGAAAATCTGATGAAATGGGAAAACAAGGGGGTGATTGTTGTGGTTGTTGTGGCTGTTGTGGTTTGTGTGATTGTGTCAACCAACCTCCTTTCATGGGAGTCAAGGGGACGATGCAACTAGACAGGGCCCAATTTAATGGGAATGAATAAGGTCGAACCCCTTGACTCCCGTCCTACGAGCACACCGGGGGCTACTCCCCCGTGCTCACCTCAACCATTCAACCATCAGTGTTTTGTGAGGGGTGTTGGTTTTGTGGGGTTTTGTGGAGGGGTGTTGGTTTGTGCGAGTGTTTCTTTTTGCGTGGTGTTGGCTGCTTGTTGTTTGGGGTGTGAGAGTCGGTTGGCTGGTGTTACTCTCACGGGGGTGCGCTTCTGCTCTGGGTACCGATGGGGGAGTGCGACCCCCGACGGGCAATCCAAAATTACATATACAGGGGGAAATCAGATGCTAACTCGACTTTTTTTGTGTACGAATTAGAT
>JAAENC010000306.1 GCA_024224815.1 Chloroflexota bacterium | reverse complement strand
CTGATTGTACCACGTAATCTTTAAGCAGATGATTACTTCTCTTACTGACGCGACCGGTATGGGTGTGACCCTCAATGCCGCCGGATTGCTTAACCCGCGGAATAATTCCGCAATATGAGGTCAGATTGTTTAGCGGTTTTTGCTCAAAGGGGTTGCCGATTTCAGAACTCACCCCGGCTGCCAAAACGATACCAACACCCTTGATACTGGTTAAAAAGGCAGCTGGAGTTTGCGCCAATACAAGCGCTATTTCTGTTAGCAGTTGGTCAATGTTTTCCTTCAAGCAGCGGAAATGCTTAATGTGATGTTGCAATGAAAGCTGCAAGGTTGCGGCATACTCATCAGGAGTTGTAATCACCTGGCCCGCATAACTGTGAAGTTTAGCTGCCAGGCTTTCAGCATTTGGAGTTGCGCAACGCTTGAGTATTTTAATCAATGTCGCTTGCTTTCGGCGGCGGATTTGTTGGGCACTGAAGCGATCTTCCATCAGAGCCAATGAGCTTTTGGAAAATGGATTGATGCCGGTATTTTTTTCATTCAAAAATCCGGGAAAAAGCCGATCGACCAGAGTATGCACACGGTTTTTAACTTCGGTTTTCATCACCACCAGCTTTTTTCGATGTCGCACCAGTGTTCGCAAATTCCGGTAAATGCCGTCTTGAGCCGGAGTGCATTTTGCCCTAAGGTTGAGCAGCATCATGGCAATGCCCATGAGATCTATACGATCAGTACTGGCCTGCAGATTTTCCCGTTGCTTTTTGGCATCATGGGCATTAACGTTGGCCACCAAGAATCCTTTGGTGCGTAATGCGTTGGCAAAGTTTTCTGCGTATGAATTGACATCTTCACCACCAAAGAAGACATATTCTTTTTTGATGTGACGCTGACGACACGAACGCATCACTTGGTCAATCAAGTATTTGACGCCTTCAAGGGTACTTTTCACTGAAAACGGTTTGCGCACAATATCGCCGTATCCGTTGCAAAACATGACCATGTGGTCTTTTTTCGCGTAATCGATGGGACCACACATCATCTTTAACCGGTCGCCCGCTTTTTCAAACCGACTAAGTAATTGTTGACTACGGTTTTGAAAAATGTT
>JAAENC010000305.1 GCA_024224815.1 Chloroflexota bacterium | reverse complement strand
TAACAGATGTCCATTGATTTTTTGTTTATTTACTTTAACTGCAAATATTTGGAAAAAATTGATTGACTTTTTTATTTAGAAATGCCACAAATGCAGCAAAATAGCATCATTATTAGACTTTGAAATTGCTGCAAAATGAGCTGAAATGACTGTTTTTAGAGATCATTGAATTTGCTGAAAGATGATGGTTTCAGCTGGGATTTTTCTGTTTGAAATGTAACATTTTTTTGTTTATTGATTTATGCATAAAATTGTGTTTCTGTTTTTTTGTATTGAAAAGTAGTTTTGAGCCGTTATAAAACGATAAAAACATTGCAAAATATGATGATTTTCAAATCTCAAAAACAATAAAAATATTGTGATATGATTGATTTGGTGATTGAAAAACAAACAAAATATAGTCAAAATTAATATTTTTCAAAGTCACAAAACCAGTTTTTTATTATTTTGAAAGATCAAAAACAAACAAAATATGATGCATATTGATATTTTTGAAAGCAAAAAAACAAACAAAATATGAACAAAATTGATATTTTTGAAAGCAAAAAAATCAATGAAATATGGTCCAAATTGATATTTTTGAAAGCAAAAAAATCAATGAAATATTGTCTAAATTGATATTTTTGAAAG
>JAAENC010000304.1 GCA_024224815.1 Chloroflexota bacterium | reverse complement strand
CTTTCAAAAATATTTTTGGATAGCAATCATACTAAGGTTCAAAATAGAACGAACTAAACATCTCTCATATTTATTTTAGAAATTGTGCTTTTTTTTAAGTATCTACGCAGTGATCCGTGCTCCCGTATATCCCCAGGTTTTTTTAAAATATTAGCTTAAAAGCCTTTAATTGTCGGCTTTAGTTATATAAATATTGGTTTAAAATGTATTATTATTTTGGTAAACACTGAGCCTAAAACAAATAGGACAGGTCATATGTTCAAAAAAGGAATGTTTTATGGACCATCAAAGTTTTAGGCCATTTTTCGAATATGGCTAAAAAAAGGGAAATTTTAAATTTTTTTCAGAAACTTTTTTTTGTATGTCCAAAATACACATACATACCAATTTTCATGAAAATAGCTCTAAAATTGACTGTTTTATTGGCAAAAATAGACAAAAAACGAGTGTGGCCAACCTTTATGGCGGTGACTTTATTATTTTATTTTTATTTTCAACAACAAAATATTCTTTATTAAATTGATTAATTGGGTATTAAATTTTATTCTAAATCATTTTATCGAAATCTACTTTTGGTGAGTCCTTAATTTTGAATGGGCGTCTATCGGTCGAAGCAAAAAAAAAAAAAAGACTCCCCTTTCCAATTCAATG
>JAAENC010000303.1 GCA_024224815.1 Chloroflexota bacterium | reverse complement strand
TCGCCAAAATTGTATGTAGATTTTGGCGAGTGAATTTTTTCACAGGCTTAGGCGCAAAAACCGAGTATAGCGGGCTACATGAGGATTTTTGCAACGAAAGCCCGTGGAAAAAATCGCCGTCAAAATGCTATAGTTTAATTTGGCGACCTACTTAAGTAGTGCGCCAAATTAAATTATATATTTTTAAAAAAAGCTCTTATTTTTGCCATATGGCAAGAAAAAAGAGATATATAAAATTGACAGCAGAGCAAAAAGTTGCTCTTGAAACTCAATACAAGACGGGGCATTCACATGACTACCGGAGTCGTTGCCATTGCATATTGCTAAGTTTTGCAGGATGGTCAATGGATGAGTTAATGGATTTTTTCGATGTTACTCGGGCAACACTCACACAGTGGTTCAATCGCTATGAGGCCCAAGGGCCCAAGGGATTGGAAATTCGTCCAGGCCGTGGTCGCAAACGTAAGTTAGACATTGATAATGCGGACCATGTCAAGCAGATCAAGTCCAACTTGAAGAAGGAAAACCGGAATCTCAAACAATTGCGTCAGGATTTGGAGTCCAAGTATGACATCACAATAAGTGATACGACCTTGCGTCGTTTTTTAAAAGTCTTGGTTACCGATACCGACGTTTCCGACACTGCCTGAAATCCAGGCAGGATGTAGAAGAGATCGCTGAAAAGGAAGTTCGAATGACCGACCTTTGGCGATTACAGGAAAACGGACATATCGACCTGTTTTTTAGTGATGAATCCGGATTCCAGTTGGTTCCCAACCTGCCTTATGGGTGGCAACCCAAAGGAGAATACGTCAGGATAATGCCCCGTAAAGGCAAAAACATGAGTGTATTCGGCCTGCTTGGAACAGACAATCGTCTGGTGAGTTATCCCACGGAGAAAAACACCAATGCTGCTTTCATTATCCAGTGCCTCGATGATTTTGTTACCAAAATCAACAGGTTTACCGTTGTTATTATGGACAATGCTCCTATCCACACAGCTAAAGCCATGATGGAAAAGCGCAAGGAATGGGAAGACAAAGGCCTTTTCATCTTTTTCTTGCCCAAGTATTGTCCACACCTCAATCGTATTGAGACCCTGTGGCGGAAAATGAAATATGAATGGCTCAAACCTAAGGATTACAAATCCTGGCGAACTTTTACCAAAGCTGTCAAAAATATACTGGCCTCTTTTGGCTCAGATGAGTATAACATTAGATTCAGTGAACCATATTATATAGTTTAATTTGGCGACCTACTTAGTTCGCCAAAATTGTATGTAGATTTTGGCGAGTGAATTTTTTCACAGGCTTAGGCGCAAAAACCGAGTATAGCGGGCTACATGAGGATTTTTGCAACGAAAGCCCGTGGAAAAAATCGCCGTCAAAATGCTATAGTTTAATTT
>JAAENC010000302.1 GCA_024224815.1 Chloroflexota bacterium | reverse complement strand
GGGGCTTAGAGGCTGTCGAGCCAGTTGATAATATCTTTTTTGTTTTTCCAATCGATGAGTTTATCGATATTTGGATCATGGGGTAAAAGCGATTGGGTGTGTTGGATAAATTGTTGCTGGATGTGTTTTTTTCTTGCCATATCCAGTTTGAGATACACCATGGTGGATTCAATATTCTCATGGCCCAAATGATTTTGGATTTCAGTGATGGAGTGGCCGCAGGCAAGCATTCTAATGGCGCAGCTGTGACGAAAACTGTGGACGGCATTGAGCTGTTTGAGACGTTTGGCCGGCAAGGCCATTGAGAGATATTTTCTACAGATGCGATAAATACCATGGCGGGTGAACTCTTCGTTGCGTTGATTGATAAACAGTCGCTGCTGGTAAAGTGGTTTTGGGTGTATGCGATACTGAGTCATATAGATCTTAAGCAATTGGCAAGTTTTAGGTGCCAGTTCAATTTGTCGGTAGTGATTGCCTTTGCCCAGTATGGCCAGCACTTTTCTTTGGGGATCAAAATAATCCAGATTCAGGGTTGCCAATTCACTGGCACGCACGCCGGAGTCATAAAGCAGCTGCAGGATACAATAATCGCGCAGTCCCTGGGATTTTTTGAGATCAACGGCGTTGAGTACTTTATCAATTTCATCGGGGTATAAGAATCCGATCAGTTTTTTTTGCATGCGTTTTTGCGGGATGGACAGGATATTGTCTGCCAAATGTTTTTTATCCGGATGCATAAAGCGGATCATTTTGGCCAGGGATTTGATCACTGCCAGGCGATGATTTCTGGTTTTAGCGCTGTTTTTGCGATGTTTTTCAAGATCGTGCAAAAAGGCCAGGATTAATTCGGCGCTGAGATGATCAAGGCTCAGGGCGTTGATTTTAATGCTGTAGTAGTTTGCTGCAAAGGGTAAAAACAGCGTAAATGCATCGCGATATGTTTTAATCGTCGCGTTGCTGACACCTTTGATGTGAGGCAGGTAGGTGCTAAAAAATTGATAGACGACGGTAGAAAGCTTCATATGACATCCAATTGGGATTTGGTAAATGCGATTAATCCGGGAATATCTTTAGCATCTTTGACCTTAAGATATGCGGCGGTGTACTGGTATTTGCGATGGCCCATGTAAGTGGCCAAAACCGGCAAGGCCTGCTGAGGGCAGTTTCCCCTGGCTTTGATCTGATTTAAGGTGTTTATGGCGAAGCCATGACGCAAGCTATGAGGCAGCGGCTTTCCGAAAGTGATGTTGCCGATGACTTGTTTGGGCTGGCTGATTCTGATATCTTTGACCGCCTGATGAAAGGCATCTCGGACCTGACGACCTCTGAGCTGTCGTTGTTTTCTGGCAGCCAAAAGGTAGGGGTTTTGGTCATCGGCGCGTAACGCGCTTCGCACGGCCAGGTAATTTTCGATCTGCGTCAGTGCGATTTTTGGAACCGGAATCAAGCGATCCTTTCTGAATTTGGTTTTTTCGATATAAACGGTGCCATCGTGGCGACAATACTGATCGCGGTGCATTCGCAAGGGTTCGTTAATTCTCATACCGCAACGTGCCAGTAAAACGATCGCCAGATAGATGGCCATGTCGGTTAAAAAGTATTTTGGTGTTTTTCGGATGTTTTGGCCAACGGCTTGCAGCAACCGTTCGGTTTGCGCCGGTGAGAAGACAAAAGGGACAAAGTAGCGTTCGGGCAACGGTGGGATATCCTTGAGTGGGTTATTGTCACAGATGTCCTGTCGCACTAAAAATTGAAAAAAGCTGCGAAGCGCTGACAGGGTCGTGTTGACCGTATTGGGGTGATCGCTGATTTTGGCCCTTAGCTGCAGAAAAAAAGCCG
>JAAENC010000301.1 GCA_024224815.1 Chloroflexota bacterium | reverse complement strand
TGGTGGCGATGTACTCTCCCAGCCCCCAGGAGTTCCTTTGTTTGGTCAATCTGCTGTTGGTGAAACCGATTACGATTGGGATCACTCCAAACTCAAAGAGCGCTTGCGCAATAACCGCATGGCGCCTGGTTGGGAATTTGATATCACCGAAGAAAATCGTGATGGACCTTTGGTACTAGCTGGCTCAAAGAAATAGCCAGTAAATAAAACGATAAAAAGCGGTGCAAAAAATTGCACCGCTTTTTTTATTTAATAGAATGGAAAGAATCGCTCCTGAATTTTGGCTTGCTCCCCTTTAATCGGTCAATTCTCGACAAATATCATGTTCCGTTTAGCCTTGCATAAAAATGTTCTGAGACTTGCGTAGGTCACGCTTTGAGCGTGACAATCCTTTGCGGACTAAGCAAGTTACGTTGAAAACGTGACCTGTAAAAGAGATAAAAATCAAGCTTTAGTGATGTTGTAATCTTCTCCTTAGCATCTTTATCCCAATGCTCCGCGTTGGGATGTTGTAGACAGGCCGCAACGCAGAGCATTGCTTTTAGAAAGTGTTGCTAATATCTGCGTAGGCCACGTTTTTAGCGTGACAACCCTTTGCAGATCAAGCAAGTCACGTTGAAAACGTGACCTACAAAAGAGACAAAAGCCAAATTACAGTGATGTTCACAACTGATAGCAAGTTGAAAGGAGAGCGCTCCGAGTGTAAGTTAGTTTTCAGATGCGTATCCGTATACTATCCCATCAATATCACCGAAGTAGACCCATCCATCTGAAATAGTTAGACCATCTCTGGGGGTAATCCCTGTAGAAATATGCCACAGAAGCGAGCCATCTGATCTGTTTAGCGCCATGATATCGCCGTGTTGGGTTAGAAAATACAAATCGTCTTGAATATAGGCGGGTGAACCCATCACGTAATTAAATGTACCGACGAGAATATTGTGTTTCCAGCGAAGATCTCCACTGGTTGTGTCGAATGCATAAACAAGGGTATTCGCGGAGCCGAAATAGACTGTGTCTTCTACACCGAGCAGTGAAGGAACCCAATTGCCAGTATCTCGCCGCCAGTTTAGTTCTCCAGTCTTTGCGTCGATCCCATTCACAAAATCTTCGTAAGCTATAAAAGTTATTGTGTGTTCTGTAGCGTGCATTTTTTTGATAAAGCCATCGAGACCTTCATAGGCCCAGAGAGGTGAACCACTTTTTGCATCCAGGGCATAGACGCGCATGGGGCCGCCTTCTTCGATTTCAAGCTCGGGGAGGTAATAGCTTCCGCCGACATATACTTTATCTCCAAAGTGAGTTGCAGTTTGTAGAATATAGTTCTCTGATTCAAAAGACCATAATTCTTTCCCGTTGCTGGCTTTTAGGGCAAAGAATTTTGCCTTTCCTTCGGGGTCAGTATCAAGCCCGGGACCAACAAAGGTTGTTGAGATATAGAGAATATCGTCAACAATCAGCGGGATGACCTGTACATTGATGCCTAGCTCTGCCTCCCAAAGGATTTGCCCTGACTGAATATCAACAGAGATGAATTTTCCGCCTTCTAATCCAATAAAAATAGATTTTCCGTCAGTCGTATATGTCCGTTCCCAAACCTTGGATGAGCTATCAAGTTCCCAAAGTAAAGTGCCCGTGGTTGCATCCAAGCCCGTAAGCGTACCATTATGAGGAACGAAAATAACCACATCTTTGATGCGAAGGGGAGCTTTATTTATTGCAGAGCCGGAGTCAAAGCGCCACTGCTCAACAAGGGTTTCACCATCTATTGGCACTTCTTTAAGTGTGGTGTTTCGGCTCGTGCATCCCGTTATAAAGAGAAGGATGCTCAGCATGCTTATGCTGAACATCCGATAAAAGATATTTTTCTTGTTATTTAGCATAAAAAGTTACTCCACCATATCAATAAAACCATATTGAACCGCCTTACTAACGGCTTCGGTTCTGTTCGAGGCTTTAAGTTTGTCTAAAATTTTTCGTACATGTGTTTTGATCGTATTTTTGGAAATGAAGAGTTGTTTTGCA
>JAAENC010000300.1 GCA_024224815.1 Chloroflexota bacterium | reverse complement strand
GTGTCGCTCAGGTCAGCCGACAATTGATTATTGGCATCGAGGGCGAGTCGCCCAAAATATTGGTCGTGGATGATAATTTGGACAATCAGGCGGTACTGGCTGACTTATTGTCTCCGTTGGGCTTTATCATTAAACAAGCCGGCGATGGAAGTGAAGGATTGGAAACAGCCACCCAATGGCTGCCCGATGCGATTATCACCGATTTAATCATGCCGGAGATGGATGGTTTCGAACTGATCAGCCGTTTACGGCAATCTCCGATATTGAAAGAAAAGGTTATCATTGCCAATTCGGCCAGCGTCTATGAGGCAGACCAAAAGAAGAGTCTGGCTATTGGCAGCGATGCTTTTTTGCCCAAACCAATCCAGGCCGAAACGCTGCTCGAGCAATTGCAACAGCATCTTAATCTAACCTGGCTGTATGGGGACAACATCCGGGAAACGGCCGAAGAAGAAATTCTTCAACCCATGGTATTGCCCCCAAGCGTTGAATTAGAGAAACTCCATGAGTTATCGTTAGAAGGCGACATCGATGAACTTGAAAAAGAAATAACTATTTTAGTGAAGTCAGATGTGGCCTTACATCCATTTGCCGCCAAAATACGCGCCTTTTTTACAGAGTATCAAATCGATGAATTGATTGAATGGCTTGAAGGAGAGATGAGATCATGACAAATAGAATTTTGATTGTTGATGATGAACCCAAAAATTTAGATGTGTTACATGACTGTTTGCGCGAAGCCGGCTTTAAAGTGCTGGTAGCGAAAAGCGGCGAAGCGGCCCTTCAACGAATTGCG
>JAAENC010000299.1 GCA_024224815.1 Chloroflexota bacterium | reverse complement strand
TAGGTATAAAACTATATAATAATAGAATAAAATCCATCTGTTTTATGTTGATTTTGTATGGTTTCTTTGTTTGTTTCAATCTATTTTCTGTGTTGTTTGTGCAAAAGGGAATGTCTAATAAACCTAGTTTGGTTCCTTATGCTATATTCTCATATTCATGATTGTTTCAGTCTGGTTTGATTGCTCATTGTTTTAAATCATTCAAGTAATTCAAACATGTTTTCCTTACGAAAAACCACTAACTTTGATGTCTCAATTTCGCGAAGCGAAAGAAAAATCTGCAAAATCTGTTCCAAGAAAAATTAATATATGATCGATTCCTTCATTTCTGTATGCTCAAACCGATAATTGATATTGAATTGCAAAAAATTTCTATAGGTATAAAACTATATAATAATAGAATAAAATCCATCTGTTTTATGTTGATTTTGTATGGTTTCTTTGTTTGTTTCAATCTATTTTCTGTGTTGTTTGTGCAAAAGGGAATGTCTAATAAACCTAGTTTGGTTCCTTATG
>JAAENC010000298.1 GCA_024224815.1 Chloroflexota bacterium | reverse complement strand
GAGAGAGAGAGAGAGAGAGAGAGAGAGAGAGAGAGAGAGAGAGAGAGAGAGAGAGAGAGAGAGAGAGAGAGAGAGAGAGAGAGAGAGAGAGAGAGAGAGAGAGAGAGAGAGAGAGAGAAAGAAAGAAAGAGAGAGAGAGAAAGAGAGAGAGAAAGAAAATTAACAGGCTTTTTTATTTCAAAAAGTCATACAATATCAACCATTATTCTTTTTCTTTATTAGATATCTTAATTCTGTAAAAAAATCTGATCTTGCGATGCTATTGAGCTGTATTATCCATCAAGTCATCCGTGTCAAATATATAAATAAAGAACAAAAAAATACAATTTTAGTTTTAAAATTGATTTCAAATCGATACTATGCCTTTTTAAAATCTGCTAAAATTCGTCGCAAAAAAAATTATTCATCTTTTCAAGCTCAAATATTAAGAAAAAAAACACAAACTCGTTATAGCTAATGCATCTGTCCACAGCGAGTTTTAGTTTTTGTAAAAGTCCTGTGAAAATTAAAGCCACAATAATTTTTTTTGCGACATCATTTATTTTTTACACACGCTCATTTTTTTAAAGATTATAGGTACTATAATCGCTATAAATCAAAAACTACTTATTGGATTGGTTCAAACATGGATTCACATAAAAACTAACTCATATCAGCATTCAATATCGATATGTTTACCCAAATAAGGCAAGTAATTCATG
>JAAENC010000297.1 GCA_024224815.1 Chloroflexota bacterium | reverse complement strand
TACTCAAAAAATAATACAAAAATATGCATACGATATTACTGAATGAATGTTCTCAAAAACATCTGTTTTCAGCCTGTAATGTATTTTGAAAATTGAGTTATTAAACATTCGAGTATTTTGCACAGCGGTCCGAAAACGCTTTCCGGATGACATAGAATTTAAGGGGGTAGATCCGGTAACATTCTGAATCTGTTATTATTTTTGTACATTTATTTGTGTGTTTTTGTTAATGAATGACCAACCCAATTTCATTCAAACTAAGATGAATACGTAACACATACCCAGTTGTTAATGATTCTATTTTCAAATTTGAAAATTTATTTTTTGGACCAGCATCCATGCTCTCAACCTAGTCTGTGTAAAAGCTACTGTTTTCTCAATCTCTAATTTCCCATTCAAACGATGGCTTCACGTTTCAACGTTTTTGCACTTTCAAAAAATGGAAATTGCATTTTATTGTTGAATCATCAATAACATCATTAGAACAGTCTCTCATTTGAATATCTCGAGATTACAAAGGTGAATTTTTTATCTGTAAGACATTATCCTTTGAACTATTTTTGATTGCACAATCATTACTAATCACACAACAACATCATTACAATCATTACTATTTTTGACTGTACAATCAAAAATAGTTCAAAGGATAATGTCTTACAGATAAAAAATTCACCTTTGT
>JAAENC010000296.1 GCA_024224815.1 Chloroflexota bacterium | reverse complement strand
CGAATGGAGCACACCAGATTTTCTGGTGTAGTCATGGATTTCGCCTGTGCGCTCATCAACCATTCGAGAAGCCGACCGATAGGCGGCACTTGCAACGGACGATTGTCCTTTGCCTCGACTGATTGCTTGGGCGCTAAAGCGATAATCTGCCATGACACTTTTTCTTTTTCCGTTTCGAAGGAACGGAACGCACACAAACTTTAGTTTGTATAAGTGCGCCCTTCGGTATTTATTCAACTATTGCCATAACCTATACATTATTGCTAATATGTCAAACAAACAACAGAATTGAAAGCCATGACCAAACGCAAAACACCAGATCAACAATTAGCCGAGTTGGAAAAAAAGCAAGGCCAGCTCAATGCGCGGATTCAAAAAAAGAAAGCGCAAGTTAGAAGTAAACAACGTAAAATCGACACGCGCCGGAAAATCATTGCTGGAGCAATCGCACTGGAACACATGGCACATGACAAGCAATTTGAGGAGGTAATGAAACAGCTGTTACTGGAACATGTGACACGCGAGGCCGATAAAGAATTGTTTGGTTTATAGGGATAAAATTGGTGCCGTATTCATACAAGAAAGGCCGCTATGAGCATATGTTTTTCGAGCCGGAAAACACTGGCGATGATATATATTTAAATGATGAAGTATCTGTAGATATCGAGCGCAATCTAATCACAATGGCGACATCGAGAAGCGGGAAAGGGACGTGTCAGATCATTCCAAACCTGCTTCGATGGAAGCACAGCGCGCTTGTCATTGACCCTAAAGGCGAAGCAGCAGAGGCCACGGCAAAAGCGCGTGAAGCCATGGGGCAAAAGGTTCACGTCCTTGACCCATTTGAGACTTGCAAAGTTCCAAAGCGTTTTCGCGCTCGCCTCAATTTACTGGATGAAATTGACCCACAAAGTCCTCATTCTTTTCGCCAACTCAATGCCATAGCTGACGGCTTGATGATGCGTCATTCTCCTGAAGCCGGACATTGGGACGGCGGGGCGCAAGAAGTGCTGGCAGGATTTATGGCGCATGTTCTTAGTGGTGATACAAGCCACCGCAATCTAATTGCCATGCGCCAATTATTGACCGAGTCTAATCCAAAAAAATTTGCTGTAATTATTGACGCTATGGGCGAGAATGAAGGTTGCGGCCGCCTGCCCATTACGGGGGCGGCGAAGTTGACAAAAACAGGGACGGAAGCAGGCCATTTCTTATCAGGCGCTGTGTCTAATTCAAAATGGATTGACGACCCTTTTATGCAAGCCTGCTTGTCAGATAGCACCTTCAGGCTCTCTGACCTGAAACGCAAGCCTATGACCGTTTTTCTGGTTTTGCCATTTGATGCATTAGCCGATTACGGTCGTTTCCTGCGGCTTTTTGTTCGCATGGCACTACATCATATGATGCAAAAAATGCCGAATGGGTCACTTAAAGGCGAGCGCTGTTTATTCATCCTTGATGAATTTTTCAGCCTTGGGAACATCAGTGAAATAGCAAAATCGATTGGCGGGTTACCGGGCGCAAATTTGCATCTCTGGCCTTTCCTCCAAGATTATAATCAACTTATAGACCTTTACGGAAAAGATGTTGCAGGCACTTTTTTTGCCAATAGTGATTACTCGTTTTTCTATGGTGTCGATGATTCTGATACGGCTAATTTTGTATCAAAAGAATGTGGCTTAATCACTGAGGCTGATCTTGGTGTCCCTATCCCTAAAAAATGGCAGGAAATTAGGCCTAGTATTGAATACACAGTAAGACCCACATTTTTCGGATTATTTACTACGCGTAGCGAAACGGCTGAATTTTATCGTTATCGCATAGTCCATGGGTTAATGGGATATGACCCGCCTTCTAGCGTTACCCAGAGAGAACGGGAAAAACGGGAAAACATCAAAAAAGAACACGAGGTATTTGTCGCCAATAAAGAAGCTCAATATCAAGATGAGCTGAATCAATATGCTCATGCCAAAGCAACTATAGGTCACGCACTAGTGCAACCCGCTGAAGTTATGGAGTTTACCGCACGTCACCCTGTCAAAAAAGTTTCTGAATATGCTATTTGTGTGTCACAAGGGCAAGCACGGGGTTTATATCTGAAACCGTATTTTCTTAAAAAATAAAGCAACGACCATGAGCGTAATTAAACAAATTCTTTTGTATCCATTCATGAAACCAATGGCGACAAAAAAAGAACAAGCCGAAAAAATAAGACAGTTGGAATTGGCGGGAAACTTAAAACAAGCCGAGGAAGCCAGATTGCAGGAAATCAAAAAAGAATTTGATTTTATATACGGAATCGTTCGGATTATTGTATTCGCCGCTTTTTTGCCTATCGCCTTGCCAGCACTTATTCTGTTCAAAGGATTACCAGCACTTATTTCGCATTTACGGAGTTAATTTATTTTCTGATTTTGTATTATTGCCGCTATAGCTTTTAGAAAAATGACTCTCCCATGGACGCGCATTGTCATGATCTGGTGAATTTGATTTCTGCCGGTTCTGAATGAAAGCTGCTTTTTCAAAACAGGCTTGGGCATCTGCAATGCTCATGCCCATTTCTTCAAGCTTCTGCCGCCATGTCTGACCAGTAATAATATCAACTGCATTCAAGATCATACTTGAGTAATACTATGAAATTTTAATTTTTCAAATATTTATATAAATCTCTACTTCAACGAGCGTCTCACCTATTCCCTCGCCGCCCCCGTCTGGGTTATGATTTTCAAAGATGCTCTGGGCTTCCTCGGCGCTCTTTCTTAAAGTTCCCCAAATAAGTTTGGCGTCCCTGTTCAGG
>JAAENC010000295.1 GCA_024224815.1 Chloroflexota bacterium | reverse complement strand
TTACAAAATCCCTGATATTTTCATACACGTACTGGGGGCCTCTGGGCAGCATTAAATTCTTGGCGGCAAAGCCGTTCACCAATTCAATAATTGGGGTTGGTTCTAACTTCGGCCATTTAGCTTAAACCGCCACTTTCAGATGTTTCCGTGGTCGTGCCGGATAATCCATTTTGTCCAATAGCCATTCAAACAATTCAATATGTTTCGCTTCAAAAAATCTTTCAGCCGGTGTTGTACCATCCCGATTTCTTCTGTAGTAATTGTGTACGACGGTTTGTGCCTTTAAACTGCGATCACTTAACTTGTGGATCCCGTGATGGCGCAGTGACAGTTGTGCGTTTCTTCCTTCTACGCATGAACTGGATCTTTGAAATATCTGAGCACATTCCTCCGCCGCCTTCTCAAGTCTTTTGACATCATTTTCGCTATATTCACAAAAAGGTCCGTCTTGCTGGGTTAAAATAGATAGTAATTGCCGGGCTTTTTGCAAAATCAGCAATTTTCGCTCGGCATCCTTTTCCTTTGCAGATACTTGTTTAAGATAAAAACCGGGAATCAAGTAATCGTACATTAACTGTCGCTCGTGAGCAGATACTTGCACATTGTCCATATACAAATCAACCATGTTGAAAAAAAATGCAATGGTTGCAACCATATTTTTGACAACCCGATGGGCTTTGTCCACGCGCTGCTTGCATCGATCCGACAAATCCTGGATGCTATCTTTGATATTGGCAAAGCAAGATTCTAAAAGCTCAGATACTTTTTGCGCGTCTTGTTTCGTTCCGATTTGCACATCGAATGGATGGTATATTTTCCCTATTTCTGATTTAGCATTGCCTACAGTTTCTTGATTCTGCCTGGCGATTTCTAAATTTGACTGAGCTTTAGTTTCCTCTTCTTTTGCCAATTCAATCTTCTTCTCAAAATTAGGACGGCGACCAACCGGGCGTTTGCTCTGATTGTCGTAATTTTCTTGCTTACTTACTTGCTTTTGAGTTTGCTTAACGCTTGCCTCATATTGCTTTTCAGCTTTTTTTACTGCAGCGGCCAGTGCACCAGAAGTGCCTTTGCCAATTTCATAGGCAACATGAAAACAATCAGATGAATGATGTGCATTTAAGCCCTTGATGGTATGGTTGATCAATCCACGACCTTCATCACTGCTGACTTGAATAACTTGCACCGGTAAGTCTTTCAATGCTTGAGACACAACTTGATTCCATGTGGCACCGTCACGATTTTCAACATATTTTTCAACAAAAATGAAATTGGAAACCGATTCCATGCAGACGATGCAAATTTGAGGATGAAAGGTTTCATCTTCAGCCAGAGATATTTTCTTAGCAGGCATGTTTTGCGATAGCTGCGGCCGTACAAACTCTTCAAACTCAATGATGGCCTCATCCATTTTATTGGAAACTCTTTGCTGAGAAGTGTACGATGAAGCCACAAAAGGCGAAAGTCCACTTAATTTCAAAAAGGTACTGACATTGTGGATACTTGCCACGCCATCCTTGGTGAATGTAAAATGCGCTGCTGTCACTATTCTATGAACAAACGCAGTGCCTTCGGGACTTTCAAGAAAATCTATCAAAGCTGCGGAGGCATCAATGGATTCTTTGCGCGCAAGCCAATGTTGCAGTGTTGAACGGGAAAAGCCCTGTTCTATCGCAAATTGGCGTTGGCTTTGTTTGTCTCGGGCCTGCTGAAAATCGACAATTTTAGCGGCCACTTCATCTCGTTGCCATTGAATTTTTTCTCTTGCAACCGGAACAGAATCATTATACAGTTTTGACATGGCTCGATCTGATATTTATAGGAATAATAGTAAGTTATGGGACTCTATTTTCCTTTTATCAGATCGAGCTTCATTTGTCCCGAACTTTTTGTATTTTTAACCTCTTATATGACTCGGTGGCCGAAGTTAGAACCAACCCCGTAAAGCGAATATGGATAAAAAGCCTGATAGACCCCCGCTTCGGGTTGTAATTAAATATTTCCTTCTGCAATTGCC
>JAAENC010000294.1 GCA_024224815.1 Chloroflexota bacterium | reverse complement strand
CGTGCGTGCATTAGTTAATAATTTATTACTGTCGAATCAAAATTTGATTCGGCAATAATAAATTTTTAATAGCATCCTAAATTTTTAACCAAAAATTATACAAATTATAAAAAACATAGGTATTTATGAAACAACGAAAAAAACAAAAAGAAGGAATGGAAGCAGAATATGCATTAGCAGCAGCAGGTGGTGGTGACTCATCAAGTGAACATAATGAAGCTGATATTGATAGTACTGATAATGATAATGTAAATGAAAATAAAAATATTATTAAAATTGTAATCCATCACAAAGTAGTTTAATTAAAAAATACATTAAACGTGATCCATCGAATATAATTAATAATAATAATAATAATAATGAGATTAAATTCGAAGAAAGTGAAAGTGGAATTGGTTATATTGCAAATAATAAACAAATGTGTGATGATGGAAATTCAGAAAATGATAGTATTGGAAATGAGAATGAGATATCAATTGATGATGAACATAATCGTGTTATTACACATCAATCTGAAATATCAATTATGTATAAAGATCAAATATTAAATAGAGGTATTAATGATGAAAATAGTCTTTCAATTTCAATTTCTGCATTGTATTTGGCTTTGGTTTTTTCATATTTTATTTAAATATTGGTATGTATTGAGTTAGGATAGTAGTATTGTAATTTTTTCCCCTTTTTTTTTTCTTATTTTTTTAATTGTGGTGTAATTTGTATAATATATTGTGTGTGCAATTTCAGATTGTGCATTCATTTTTGTGCAAAATTGTTTCTGCATTGTATTTGTATGTCGTTTGATTTTGTGCTCAAACAGATTCATTTTTTTTATTTTGTATTTTGGGTGTTCAATTATTTAATTTGCGAGTGATAATTTATAATTTTTTTTGTTCAATTATTTAATTTGTGAATAATTATCCAACAATTTTTTTTTGTTCAATTATTTAATTTGTGAATAATTATGCAACAATTTTTTTTTTGTTCAATTATTTAATTTGTGAATGATAATTTATAATTGTTTTTTCTTCAATTTATTTAATTTTTATTTATGTGAATGATTACGTTTTTTTTTTTTCAATTATTTATTTCTGTGAATGATTAGTTTTTTTTTTCCATTATTTGTGTGAATGTTTAATTTTTATTTGTGTG
>JAAENC010000293.1 GCA_024224815.1 Chloroflexota bacterium | reverse complement strand
TTCTGCCTGCCATTTTGCGCCTCCTTTCTGTTGGAAACACACCTTAACACATTGTCTCATTTTTGGGGTCCACTATATCCAGCACAACAACAATTCCTTCATATAGCTGGTTCTCTCTATAGCCAATAGGGATATATCGCTCCCTGTATAATTCAATGGCACGCGAAATGATGGCTTCGTCTTCTGTTCCTGCTAATTCGGAAAATGTGACGTTCAAGTGAGGGCCAATATATATGATACTCCCCCTAATTCGGACAGTGTGTTAAGGTGGATCGACTGCTAGCTATAAAACAAAAAAGGGGGTAAAAATATGAGCGTTCGCAGATCGCATTCATCAGCGTTCAAAGCAAAAGTTGCTTTTGAAGCCGCCAAACAGGAAAAAACCGTTGCTCAACTGTCAAGTCATTTTGGGGTTCATGGCAACATGATATCAAAATGGAAAAAACAGATGTTGCGGGAGTTGCCTGACATTTTTTCCGGGAAACCCAAAAAAAAAGACCAGAACTCATTAAAGCTTATAGACGAACTGTACAAAAAAATAGGCCAGCGCGAAGTGGAGCTGGACTGGTTAAAAAAAAAATCTGAGCAATTGTCCTGAACAGAAAAGGAGGTGTATAGACCCGAACCATAATGAACTGTCGATTAGCAGGCAGTGTGAGCTTCTATCTGTTTCAAGATCGGGGTATTATTATAAACCACGCGTCATAAGCGATTACAATTTGCTTTTGATGCGTCTTATCGACGAGGAATATACCCGGCATCCATTTTACGGCGTTCTCCGCTTGACAGCGTGGCTGAACCGTAATGGATACGAGGCAAATCCGAAACGAACAAGACGACTGATGAGGCTCATGGGAATCGAAGCGGTTTATCAGAAGCCGAAATTGAGCAAACCGGCTCCAAATCACAAAATATATCCGTATCTTTTAAAAGGGATGAAGATCACAGAGCCGGATCAGGTATGGTGTTCTGATATAACGTATATCCGCACAAAATATGGGTTCGTGTATCTTGTGGCAGTGATGGATTGGTTCAGTCGCTATGTTTTGTCCTATAAAATTTCCAACACGCTTGACACGGCATTTTGTGTAGACGCTTTGGATATGGCTCTTAAAATTTCAAAACCTGAAATTTTCAATAGCGACCAAGGTTCCCAGTTCACAAGCCATGAATTCACAAACTGCCTGAAAGAAAAAGAAATAGATATCAGCATGGATGGTCGCGGCAGATGTTTCGATAATATTTTCATCGAAAGACTCTGGAGGAGCTTAAAATATGAGGAGGTGTATCTTAACGACTATAACACGGTAAAAGACGTCGTCTCAGGGATCAGCGGTTATTTCGATTTTTACGACAACGAAAGAATCCATCAGGCCCTGGGATACAGAACACCGGCGGAAAATTATTTTAAAGAACGAAAATAGGATTTTTAACCTTGTTCAAGACCGAGGGAATTTGCCCGCTCCAGCTGGACGCGACCTCCACTCCATTTCTTGGGGATTCCGTTCCGGCCGCGTCCAACTTCCGCTTTGCTTTAGTATTAACTCTGGTCATGGGCTTGGCAATACACATGGGGCAAAATTGGGTTAGCAAGGCGGTCATTTTTCGGTTGACAAAACTATCCTGTCTTCCAGACAGATAAAATAGACAATGGCCAATCTGTTCTCAACATGCAAGAAAAAAACAAAATAAAAAAAGGGAGTAAATGAGTGAGTAAAAAAATCAGTAAAAAAATCCACCTTAAAAAAAGTCATTTTTTGTCTTGACAATGGGGAGCGCCTTAGTTGTTGATGTTTTTTGGTCATGGATTACACGAAAGAACCTTTCAGAAATAAGAGTTGAGAATTTCACAAATCATGAAAAACTTTACTTTCAAGCTTGATTATATTCATAATGCCACGTTGGGAAGAGTAGATGCGCTCCCTGTTGGCAGTCGTAATTGTTATACCTTTATCGGCAATCAAGTTGACAAGGTGATTAATGGCAAAAACAATGATGGGCTTGAATTCTATAATGTACCATCGATCGAACTGCCTTCTGAAACCAACGACGGCTCAATATTTAAACCAAACATAGGAGATGTAGTCTTATTCAATCCTTCAGGAGTGTGCAGTATCGAATACGAAAGTGTTTCTCATTCGAATTGCATTCTTCTGACCGAAAGATGCAACAGCAAGTGTATAATGTGTGTTCAGCCGCCCAAACCATGCTCCGACAGTTTGAACTTAGCCTTTGCCCTTGTAGAATTAATAAATAACGAGCCTCAATGTATTGGTATAACTGGCGGGGAACCGACTTTGGTTTGGGACGGCTTGTTGGAACTGTTGAATCGATGTAAAGAAAAATTTCCCAGTGCTGACATACAGTTGTTGTCAAATGCAAGGCTTTTAAAAAACTACACACGGTCTAAAGCCCTTTCAGAAGCCGGCGGCGATCGGTTGATAGTATGTGTGCCTATATACTCTGATATTGATCAGATACACGATAAAATAGTGGGTGTTGATGGTGCTTTTTGGGAGGCGGTAAACGGCATCTATAATCTCGAAAGACTAAGTGTATCCGTTGAAATTAGAACGGTAGTTCAACTGATGAACTACAAAAGGTTGCCGCAATGGAGTGAGTTCATCTATCGGTTTTTCCCATTTGTTAAGCATATCGCCATTATGGCTCTTGAACCGATTGGTCTGTCCTTAAATAACTTGGGCGATGTTTGGATTGATCCTGTTGACTATATCAAGATGTTGGAGCATTCCATTAAATTTTTGAATAGAGGCGATATGGAGGTGTCAATATTCAACCAGCAGTTATGCACGTTACCCCGTAACTTATGGAAGTTTTCAAAAAAATCGATTTCAGAATGGAAAAATATATTCTTTGAAGAATGCGAACGGTGCGTTGAAAAATCGAATTGTGCTGGTTTTTTTTCAGCGTCAAAAAACCAAAGAAGTAGAGGAATTAAAACAATTGTTCCGTTGGAGGAAGAGTTATGAATTCAAAACTGTTTCTTAAAATATGGGCCAGTTTAATCTCTGTTTTAACCTTGCCAAATACAGATGTTACGGCAAATGTGCATAAAGCTTTCCATGAAAACAGTTCAGATATGCAATTAGCCTTAAAACAATCAAATGGAACCGATTTGTTTTTAAATCACGCCAAAGACATTTATTCCGGTCAGATGTTGTTTGCCGGACATCGCAGCCATCGAAGTCATTCCAGCCATCGTAGCCATCGTAGCCATTATTCATCGCGAACATACGCTCCTTCTCCTTCCTCACCATCTACAGATAGTTCTGCGCCTTCTGTTTCGGGCAAGAAATATAATGTCGGAGATGGGACATACGCTCCTTCTCCTTCCTCACCATCCACAGATAGTTCTGCGCCCTCTGTTTCGGACAAGAAATATAATATCGGAGATGTAAAAATGGTGCAGATAGCTCTAAATATGTTGGGTTACAATGGGTTCAAAATTGATGGATTGGAAAACAATTCTGTTAAGACAGCTTTAAAAAAATATAAAAAAACTCATGAATTGTCAGCAGATGGCAATATTGACAGCCAAATATGCTTGAGCCTTGCAACCTTAATTAAAGAAAAGTTTCCAGAAGATGAGAACGCTCAAAAAATATATAATCATCTGATTTTGTTATATCTTAAGCTTGTGATCGAATAAATTGTGTTTTAAGGGTAGCTGTAGCGGCTCGAAATTATAATCGCCTCTGATCGGCGCAACCGCAGCATGGCCACGCTACTGAAGCAGAGAGGACGACGTAAAAATGAAACTTAAGACAATTGAAAAAATATTTGCAACTTCGCTGGTTCTGAGCCTCGTTCTTGTCTCGCCATGCCTGGCAGGTCAATATCGTGTCCTGAAGGTGGTGGACGGCGACACCGTAGATAT
>JAAENC010000292.1 GCA_024224815.1 Chloroflexota bacterium | reverse complement strand
ATTTATATTTTTAAAAAAATCCTTGCACTGAAATTGTTTTTTTTTATATAAAAATAAACAATAATAATATAATAATAATAATTTTAGGATGGATTTTTAACACCATATCAACTGTCTCCACCTATTCCAACACCATATCAACCATCTCCACATATTCCAACACCAGAATTACCATCTGAACCAATTGAATCAATCCAAATCATCCAAATCAATCTAAATCATCCAAATCAATCCAAATCATCCAAATCATATCCCAACACAACACAATGTATGTATTTATATTTTTAAAAAAATCCTTGCACTGAAATTGTTTTTTTTTTTGTTTCATTCAGCAAAACACCATGTATCTAATCCAGCAAAATTACCATCTAAACCACCATCTGCTGTAGCCAAACCGATTGAACCAATCCTACAATGTATGTATTTATTTTTTTTATTTGACTTGACAACACTGAAAATTATTGTATAATTTGTTATATACTTTTTTTATTAAAAAAATAATTATTTGATTAGGATTTGGATTTGGATTTGCAATGAGTCCATCTGCGATATTAGGATATTAAATCCATTTATTTATGGATAAAGATTAGGCGGACATTGGTTTTTAGATTCATTTGGATTAGATTAGATGGATTAGATGTAGGATTAAGATTAGATGGATTAGAATTAGGATTAAATGAATTAGAATTAGGATTAGATTCATTTGGATTTGGATTGGTTTTTTTTTGTGACAGATTTTTATTATTTTGATTATTTTTATTTTGTGACGGATTTTTATTATTTTTATTAATTTTATTATTTTTGTGACGGATTATTATTTTTAAATTTTAATTTTTGTATCGTTTTTCGTGTGTCTGAAAAACACTTTTTCTGTCCGTTTTTCATTCCTATCTTACTGTGTTATTGGATAGTACAGTATCGATACTGTAGAGTGTTCAAATGGCTAGTATGTATGAGATACTACTAAACAGTGTATCTATAGAACT
>JAAENC010000291.1 GCA_024224815.1 Chloroflexota bacterium | reverse complement strand
GAATTAAATGGATATGGCTTTCCGTTTGATCGCGAACATCTTATTTTCTATAAAAGACTGAAGGCAGCAAGCAGTATCGTGGAAAATTTATCAGCCAAGAAGAAAAAGGATAGATATATTATCAAATTGAATCGCGTGTTAGCACGGGCCTTAAATGACAAAAATCTAAAAACTGTTGTCAGCAGAATGGAGGAAAAAACGCAGATATTTGATGAACTGCGCGATGCGATGCGTATAGCTGCTTCAGATGGTAAAAAAGGATTAAATGATGATGGTGAAGATGTGGACATCAAAACAATTGAAGAAGCAGTGACCATTTTTCGTAACTCAGATAAAATCAAAGCCGCTGCTGAAGCAAATGTAGACTACAAGAAGATGGTCAAGCAGATTGATAAGTATTGGGAGAAACTCTTTGCCGATCCAATCATGGTTACAACTGCAAGTGGAGAAACGATTTTAGTTCAACCGCAACGGACCAATAATATTCTGGAGCGTTTCTTTCGAGAGATAAAAAGGATGTACCGGAGTAAATCTGGAACCCAATCATTAAATAAAGTGATAAAGGCCATGCTTGCCGATACACCGTTAGTGAAGAATTTATCGAATCCGGAATATTTGAAAATCATTCTTAACGGCCACGATACTCTTGAGGAGCGATTTGCTGAAATCGATGAAAAGCTTGTAAGGCAAGAAATGAAAAAAAGTGAAGGTCTTCAAGGAATATCTACGAGGATGAAAAAAGTACTGAGAAAGCCCAATTTGCCATCTCTGCTAACAAAAATGTCGAAAGCAGCGGCAACATTTTGAAATCCAACGGAGTTTTGCCATCATAGCTTTTCACCGTCTTTTTGGCAATTATTTCAACCACTTAAAAAAATACTGCCTGAAACACCGGCCCTCCAATCCCGTGGG
>JAAENC010000290.1 GCA_024224815.1 Chloroflexota bacterium | reverse complement strand
ATGAAAAAGGAGGTTTCCTCATGCTTCAATCCCACATTACCACATTTCTCAAGTATTGTAAAGTTGTCAAATTTTCGGTTAAGTCCCTACAATCCTTATCGATACGGCTGAATGAATTCAATATCTTTCTCAATAAAAATCCACCCAGGGACATTCAGGGCATCTCATACCGTAATTTGCTCGATTTCACGACAAGATATAACAGCCCATCAGTCCATGTGAAAAAAGCCAGGGTATGGGCGCTGAGGCAGTTCTTTCATTATCTGAAGCTGCACAATGTAATCGCTGAAAATATCGCTTCCGGACTGCGATATCCCAAAATCGAAAAAACCATCCCCGTGTATTTGACCATCGATGAATACAACCGGCTCCTCGAATATTTCTGCCAATCGGCAAATTCCTTCATCGGTTTGCGGAATCTCACCATTATAATGATGCTTGGCATCCTCGGGTTCAGAACAAGTACAATCATTTCCTTGAACATCCAGAACGTCGATATCTTTTCTGGCCTTGTACGCATTACAGAAAAAGGGGGACGAAACCGGCCTGTCGTTTTGCCCGCAATTATTTGCGGTGTTATCGGGCAATATCTCGATCATATGCCATATTACCGTGGACCGCTTTTTATTACAGAGCGCCATAAACGCGCATCCCCACGTACGCTGCAACATCTTTTCAGGCATGCCGCGGACCATTTGGACATTGACAAACATCTGCATGCCCATCTTTTCAGGCACACGGCGGCCACGCATTTGAACAAGGTGGCGGGGACCAATATTACTCAATCCGTGTTGGGCCATTCCCAGAGGAAAAACACTCTCAAGTATGCGCATTTGAACCCGGACAAATATGCCCAATACATGAGAAGGCATCCGTTCATGAAGTTTCAACCGGCAAAGGAGGAATAAACATGCTTGCTATTATTGATCAATACCGAATGGAGCTGTCGGAACTCGCCATGTTTGCTGACAGCACTGTCGAAAATTATGTGTCCTGCATTGTTTCTTTTACGTATTATATAAAGGTCGGATTTCATGTCGAACCGCAAAACTGCAAGGGCTTGCATATTATTAACTGGATGGCGGAAGTTAAAAAAACCGGCGTGAGCGCCAGCCGGCTCAATCACCATCGATGTGCGCTGAAAACATTTTTTGCATTTCTGCAAAAGATCAAAATCGTAAACAAAAATCCAGTCGATGCCCTGCCGCCGATCCGGAGAACAAAAAGTGAAAAGAACAAACCAATCTCGACTGAAAATGCATTCAAACTGCTCGGTGTATTTGATCGTTCTACCTGGATCGGCAAACGAAATTTCCTGATCGTTGCTATATTCTGGGCGCTCGGCCTCCGGTTGAACGAACTGACTTCACTGAAAGTGAAAAGTTTCGAACCCGACTCTTCAAACCGAATCGGTTTGTTGAGAATTAAAGGGAAAAATAAAAAGCAACGCGCACTTTTTGTTGTCGATAACTTGTTTGACGCCTTTACCGAATATCTGAATGATCCGGCCATGGACTTAAAGAAAAATGATCCGCTATTTCCTATTATTAACGGTAACTCAATTTCCAACAGCCGGGTCCGAAAAATGATTGGGGAGCATGCACAACTGGCGGATGTCAGCGAGCGGGTGGTTCCTCATGTGCTGCGTCATTCATTTGCAACCGAAATGTACAAGCACAATGTGCCAGTTTCCGATGTGCAGGTCATGCTCGGACATGACAATGTTTCGGAAACCGCCGTTTATATACATGTTTCAGATGAACTTCAAAAATCCGCCCTGGATCTGATACGAATATAAGAGAGGAGGTTTTCATGCCGGTAAATAGCGATGTATTTTTCCATCATATGGATGCGTTTTTCGCCTGGCGCAAAGATATCTACGGTGCCAGTGACCAGACCTTGAAAAGCAACCGGGTCGATCTGAATTTGTTTAATTCTTTCATATCCGAACAGAATCACGAGTCCATCACTGGTCCTTCTGTTGTCGGCTTTCAATACTATCTCAAGGATAATCGAAACAATTGCGGAGGCTCGATAAACCGTAAAATTTTTACGCTTCGTGGTTATTCTAATTTTCTCAGGTTGATGGATGTGGCTTCGGCCGAAAGCCTGCCGTTTTCTAATGTTCTGAAAGTCCGGCAGGGCTATCGCAACCGGCCGGATGCCCTGACTCATGAACACATACAATTGCTTTTTGAAGCCATCGACCGTGATAATTGCCTCGGAATCAGAAATTATGCTGTATATGCCCTGATGTACCAAACCGGGCTTCGAGTAGGCGAGGTTTTCGGATTGGATCTTGGCGATGTGGATATGAAAAATCAGCACATGGACGTTCTGGGTAAAGGCAATAAGCGCAGGCGTCTTCACTTGAATCCCCAGATACGCCAAATTCT
>JAAENC010000289.1 GCA_024224815.1 Chloroflexota bacterium | reverse complement strand
TTCGCTCGCAAAAAAGGATTGGATGAACACACGTTTACGTTTGACTCTCACGAATCATGTAGTTTGTGTTTTAAAAAAGTCAAAATCTGACAGACCCCAAAAATCAAACAAATTTTTTTTTTGAATAAAATTGGACGAAAAGAAAGTCTATAAAACAGATTCGCGGGGAGGGTGGGCACGCTTCGCTCGCAAAAAAGGATTGGATGAACACACGTTTACGTTTGACTCTCACGAATCATGTAGTTTGTGTTTTAAAAAAAAGTCAAAATCTGGCAGACCCCAAAAAGATGCGAGGCAACCTAGTTTCCTTGACCAAAAACGAATAAATATTTAATAAAAAAATCAAATATTTAAAATTATATAAGCTCAGGAATTTTTATGAGAAAAAACCCTGCATATATTTTTATACCAGTAAAATATAAATATATTATAAAATATGTTCTTATATATTTGTTATCTAGACTAATGAAACAGTCCTCACCCATTATCACATATGATAGCTTACGTCAATAAACCCTGTATATCTTTTTATACCAGTAAAATATAAATATATCATAAAATATGTGCTTATATATTTGTTATCTAGACTAATGAATCAGTCCCCGATAGCTTACACCAATATCCCCTCTTTGGGCGTGATATTATACTTTAAAACTCGCTAATATATGAACACTCCTTAATTGATTATACCGGAAGCAATTAGTAGCCGCGTCGTAACTATATCTAGTACGGAAAATGATAGGTTGAGGTAAAGATGATAAGACGGAAAGTGATATTTGCGTGGTAAATGTAAATGTCGCGGT
>JAAENC010000288.1 GCA_024224815.1 Chloroflexota bacterium | reverse complement strand
CATTTCCAATGTCGCCCAACTTCGCGCCGTTTATATCTAGCACTTGAACAGGCGTTTTGCATGAAAAATCGAATGATTTTGTATCCAGATACCGGATATTCGGATTGGAAAACGTGCGGTAGTGAATCGCAAAATTCTTTATATCAAAGACAATACTCCATTTTGTGGAAGCGGTCTGGGTAACTTCGCGAAGAATGTCGAAAGCGGTTTCAACCGCCGTTTCCGGAGTTTTGTATGTAAATTTTCGAATCCTCTCGGCGGCCTGAATAAATCGATTTTTATAAACATCCGGATCGTTATTCTTCCATAATTCCAGCGATTCTGAATAGGTATCGTTGGCCAGAACTCTAACCGGCATTATGTTGCGAGTTATGTTATGTTGCGGCTTTTTCAAGCGTAATGCCGTTACCCATGCTTATCCCGCCAAAAACAAAAAAAATAAAAAAGTACCCCGCTTTTTCCCCGCCAGGCGAGCCAGGCGGGCCGACCGCGCCACCAGCGCCACCAGTATAATTTATATCAGAAAACACCCGCCGTTTCAATGAAAATTCCCAAAATTTGTGATATTGTTCTGTCCCGAAATGCAAATTCGATGTCCCACAGACTTGTCCGCCGAAGAATATGTTCGGACGGAAGCGTGGAAATTCATCGTGGTTGTCCGGTGCCCGATTCATCCGAATTCGAACTGCCGGATTACCCGGCACGGCACATACCCGCGCACGATTCCGGAAGGGGTGAAAATCCTTCGGATTTTCTGCCATACCGGGAACATTACCTTCAGTCTGCTTCCGGATTGTTTTTCATCCCGGCTTCCCGGAACACTTGCCGATATCGAAATCGTTGTTCTCATGGCGGAGGCAGTCGCCCGCGATTTGGGATGCGACTGTTCGCCGGCAACGGCAAACAGGATACTGTCCTCCCCCGGATTCGCAACGGCGGTTGCGGAGGCGGGCGTCGGCCAAAAACTTTTTGATTTGGCGTCGGATTTCCGGTGGCTGAAACGACGCGTGGAAAGTGTCATCGCCGTTTTGTCCGCGGTTGCCGGCCTGTTTCCGGAAACATTCGGAAACTGCCGGCCGACTTTGACATCCTTTCGCACTGTTTTGGTCGGCGGTCCGGTACTCGTCCGTTTGCGGTCGGTTGCCGAACCGCGGCTTCATGAAATCCCCCCTCCCGTCGGTCTCACCCCCCGGTTTTCAAGACCACAGGAGATGGTTCGACGGCCTCCGTGATTTGTGTCATGCTCCGTCGCAATCGGCAAATTTCTGTCGAATCGGGGAGCAAAACATTGAAAAACAGCGAAAAAATTCGGGATCCCGGCAAATCGGCGAACAGCCGCGTCCAAAACTCGCGGCGCGGAAAATCCGGGAACGGTCGTTTGTCCAATGCGCTTTTGCATGATCTGAGAAACAAAATCCCCGTTCGCGGCCTGATTGAAAACGAATTGGGTGTCCGGTGCGAAACGGAATCCGGGGTTTTCAGGTTCGAATGCCCGAAGTGCGGCTCCTTTCACACATCCGTCATGAAGAACCAAAATCTCGCCCGCTGTTTCTCGTGCGAAAATAATTTTAATCCGATTGACATGGTGATGGCGGTCAAAAAGACCGAATTTCGCCCGGGCGCGGATTTTCTGGTGAAACTTCTTGAATCCGGAATGCCGGAAAAACCCGCCGCGCCCGCGAAACGCGCCGCCTCCGGTTTGGCTTCCCTGTCCTCCGTTCTGTCTTCCATGGCCGAACCGCCGCCGGACGAAAAGAGCGCGGCGCACCAGATTCAAAGATTGGAAAAAGAGATCGGGGAACTGAAAAATCGTGTGGACCGGCTTCAAAAGGCTCTTGCGCGAGTATTGACAAAACAGGGGGATTTTCGTGAAATATTTGCGGCAACTGACGGATGAATACCTGATGTTCATGATCGAAAAGGGCTTTTCCGACCGGACCGTCGGGACGCATGAGTGGATACTCCGACATTTCAAAACGTTTGTGGCGGACCTCGGGATGCCGGGAAAGAAGGCCGTCCTGCCCGAAAACCGGGCCGCATTTTTGGATCGGTGCAAACTGACCAAGGCGCATGGTGTCATGTTCAAATTTTCCGGATGGTTGAAAGAAACGGGCGTTGTGGAGAAACCGCCGCGCGCCAAACCCGTTCCTCTGCCCGACGTTTTTGAACGATATGTCGAAAGGTTCCGGAAAACACGGTCTGTAAAGGATTCGCGCATCATCCAAATCAGGAAAGAGCTGGGCCGATTTGATGCCTGGTTGAAAGATCGCAACATCCGCCTTCGTGAACTGAAAATCGGACAGATCGACGAATTTTTGCAATTCCGCACACGGGACCTTGCGCCGAGCACATGTTCGGATGTCCGTGGCATCCTGAAAGGGTTTCTTGGGTATTTGCACATTGAAGAAAGGGTGATCCGCCGTGATTTGGCGTCCATGATCGTTGCGGCGCCGGTGTTCGCGTATGAAAATCCGCCCAAATTTCTTCGGAAACACGAAATACGCAAACTGTTCGGGGCTGCGGATTTGGGTTCGAACGAGGGGCTTCGCGCCCATGCGATGACGCGTCTGGCTTACACCACCGGTCTTCGTCCGAGCGAAATCGCCCGCATCCGAATGGCCGACCTCTCCTTTGAAAAAGGCGAACTGACCGTTCCCGAAAGAAAAGGGAACAATCCGGTCCGTTTTCCGTTGCCGGAAGAGATCGTCAAAGCCGTCGCCGCGTATGTGATCGGGGCCAGGCCGGAAAAGGCCGGCCGCAATCTGTTTGTCTCCCTGTCTCCGCCGCACAATCCCGTAACCGGGGGACTGGTGTCGGACGCGATCTCGAAAGTCATGCGAAAAGCCGAAGTGCCGGGAACACCATATTGGCTGCGGCACACATACGCGCAGAACCTTTTGGAGAGCGGGGCGTCGATTTTCGAAATCAGGGAAATGCTCGGCCATGATTGCATCAAGGCGACAAAACGGTATCTGCATATTCATATAAAACTGATGCGGGAGGTGTTGTTCGATGATTGAATTCAAGAGTTTTCTCGCCGCAGACCTGGAAAATCACATCGAATTTCGCAAGGCCGCCGGGTATCGGTACAAGAATCCGCGATGGTTTTTGTCGACAATTGACCGGCATGTCGTCAAAAACGGTTCGTCGCTCCGCGACCTGACGCCGGCATACTTTTTGGATTTCCGCCATGACGTCGATGCGGAAACGGGCACGGTCAACAAAATATTCATCTGGCTTCGGGGTTTTTTCGATTACATGGTCCGGATGGAAAAGATGCCGGAAAATCCGGTGGCCGACATCCCGGCGCTTTCCGAAAACAATTACATTCCTTTTGTCTTTTCTCCGGAACAGACCGACGCGCTTCTGTCGTCGGTCGAAAGCCAAATCCGCAAAAGCCGGGAATGCTTTTTTCGAAATTTGTTTTATCTTTTGTTCGATTTTAATT
>JAAENC010000287.1 GCA_024224815.1 Chloroflexota bacterium | reverse complement strand
GATAGAGAAGGCCAATGAGACAAGTGTTAATGAGCGATTTCAATTGACACAATTCTCTGGTAAGCCTCTCAGTCATGACAAAAACGGTAACCTCACCGACTTTGATTACCAGTACGTTTATAACTGGCAGAACCAGTTGATAGAGGTAATCACCGGAACCGGGGTCAATGTCGAATATAAGTACGATGCATTGGGAAGGCGCGTCGAGAAAACCGTCACCGACCCAAATAGCGAAGATGTCACCCGTTATGTTTACAAGGGCTATCAAATACTGGAAGAACGCGATGAGGATGGACATGTTTTTAAGCGTTATACCTATGGAAACGGCATCGATGAGCCGGTAGAGATAGAGACGGATGAGGACAAGGACGGCACCTTTAATTCGTATTTGCCGATGCAAAATACCATCGGCTCGGTAATCGGTATTGCCGATAGTACCGGGAATCTTGTTGAGAAAGTAATATATACGACCTATGGCACGCCCACCTTTCTCTACGACGATGAAGCCCCGCAGGTTGATGCTTTGAGAACACAAACAGGCACTATCG
>JAAENC010000286.1 GCA_024224815.1 Chloroflexota bacterium | reverse complement strand
GGGATCATCAAGGCAGAGTTCTTTGATTGAATAGCCTAAAATTTTATCTGCTTTATAGGTTAATTCTTTGAATTCATCAAATAGCGCTCCTCCCATCCCTTTTGATTGAGAACCCTGCCCTGGAAATAAAAATGTTTTCATGTGTATCTCCTCTCTTAAAATGGTTTGTCTTGCATCTTGATTTGAATCACTCCCGATCCCATGTCTTTACATTCAACGACGAGGTCTGACATAAGGGCTACTCTCCTTCCCAGGGAAATTTCCCTGTTTTTACATAACGCGCGATCTTTTTCAAATTATTCATGATATCCATTCATACTCCCTGTGGTATTCTTTGATCTCTTTTAAAAACATAACTTCTTTTCCGTTGGCGTTTCCGGCCTGTGGAATGAAGCTTGTGTCCAAAGTCACATTGCGCGTGCCAAACTTCAATGCACTGCTGCCTTTGAGCAAATCTTCGTATTCTTCCATTGACAGTTCGTGCCGATTATCCAATTGCTCTTTAATCTTAAGAGCGCGCAAACGATTCTGCCCTTCTTGGGTCACAACACCGCTAAAAAACTCCGAACAACAGCCCGAACCGTAGGAAAAACAGCCAATCCGCTGAGGTGTTTCAAAGTTACCATTATCAATTATACTGATCAGAGACAAACTAGTGGTAGCCCCCATGATATTGCCTATGCGCTGACAATAAGTCAGGCCGGGATTCACTCGACGCTCAAAATCCGCTTCGATCTCTTCCGGCTTAGCCTGAACCATTTTGCGCATCAGATTGCGGTGAGCCCCCTTGATCATGCCTCCAAAAGGGGTGTGAAACGCCAAATAGCTAAAACTTTTGGCGTAGTCGGCATCCTTGACGCGTTTTTGATACTCGATAAAAGAATGCTCACAGCAATCCAGGTAGGAAAGCAGGGATAAATCGGCATCCCCCGCCTCGC
>JAAENC010000285.1 GCA_024224815.1 Chloroflexota bacterium | reverse complement strand
ATGTTGAGTATAGAATAAATACCATTCTGACCTCATTCCAAGTAAGGTACTTGAGGAGAGACAAGGTCACATAATCAAAGTCACATAGAAAACAAGGAGAGGCTTCCAGGTAAATAATATATTTCTAATTTATTTATATAATTCTATAATTCAATGAAATATTTTCTCTAACATCATAATTATAACAAATATCAGAATGAAAAAGGTTTCAGAAAAAAAGTCCATCTTGCTATTATAAAGAATACTTATACACCCTATTCGCAAGTATTATGCAATCACATGTTTCTAGAAATATAGATAGTTCTATTAAAACTAAATATTTTTCACTTTGATCATCATCTCATAATAGCCAGGCAAAATTGCTGTATTGATAAGGAATAATTAAGAAAGCTTACTTCCTGCTGTTCGCAGCTATTATGCAATCCTTCTTATACTATATTTTTTTTACTTAATATACATGAAATGTGAATTAATTTTTAATCACTTGTAGCCTATATGATAT
>JAAENC010000284.1 GCA_024224815.1 Chloroflexota bacterium | reverse complement strand
TCCGCAAATATGTAAAATGGCAGATGAAGAAGGAAGAACAGTTTGCCGGTAACCAAGATCGTTTGTTTGATTAGATGAGTACCATCGCACCTTCTAGGTGCAACACTTCAAGCCACCACCTTTGGTGGTGGTACTTTACTTCCCTGCAAGTAAATGTCGTACAGGAAAATATTTTTCTTAAAAAATGTATGAGAAAACATTATATACCAAGTTATGCCCATCTTCGTACCAAAGTGAGCTAAATTTTCTTTGTGACTTGTTTTCTATGTATTTTGTCACTCGCACTCGTGCTGTTTTGGAGTATCATAAAGCCATCATTAAATTACTCAATCTGGAGGTCCCATGCAAGACCTGACCCAAGAAATACTCGAGCTGATACGACGCACATCCACCGATCTACCGGAAGATGTGGAGACAAAGCTGCGTGCAGCATATGCGGATGAAGAAACCGGATCCGCTGCGCAGGGTGCGCTTGATACCATTCTAAAAAATGTGGATTTGGCGAGGAGCAACTCTACGCCGATCTGCCAAGATACAGGTACACTGCTCTTTTACATCCACTACCCCGAAGGGATGAGTACCCGTAAACTTAAAAAGCAGGTACAAGATGCCGTGATCAAAGCGACTGAGCTTAATTATCTGCGCCCAAACTCGGTGAATACCATTACCGGTAAAAATACGGGCAATAATACAGGGGATGATTATTACCCTACCATCCACTTTGAAGAAGTGGATGAAAATCTCCCCTTGACCATCGAGTTAATGCTCAAAGGCGGCGGATGCGAAAATGTCGGCGCGCAGTATAAGCTCCCAAATACGGAAATGGGTGCCGGTCGTGACCTTGCCGGAGTACGGAAAGTTGTTCTCGATGCTGTGCACCAAGCCCAGGGCAAAGGGTGTGCGCCGGGTGTTCTCGGGGTTGCTATTGGTGGTGATCGCGGCGCATCCTATTTGGCATCCAAAGAAACTTTGCTCGGCAAAATTGGCGAGAAGAATCCAAATTCAGAATTAAATGCGATGGAAAAACAGATCACCGAAGAAACGAATCAGATGGGTATCGGCCCAATGGGATTTGGCGGCAAAACGACCGTGCTGGATACGAAAATAAAAGGGCTGCATCGTTTGCCCGCCAGCTATTTTGTGTCAGTTTCTTATATGTGCTGGGCCTATCGCCGCCGCAAAATGACGGTGAACGGTACAGAAATTAGCTACGATTGATTTTTCACCACAGAGAGCACAAAGAACACAGAGAAAAGCTAAAGAGCTTTTTAAAAATCTCTGTGAACTCTGTGTGCTCTGTGGTAAATGGAGAAAATAATGAAAAAACTAACTCTTCCCATCAGTGACGAAGAAATTCGCGATTTAAAAGTTGGCGAAACTGTACTGCTCTCTGGCGTGATGATGACCGGGCGCGATGCCGTTCATAAATGGATGAATGACGCTTTTATTGCGAAGAAAAAAGAGCCAACTGCCGATGATCTGGCGGTATACGAAGCGATTAAACCGATTTTAGATGGCGGGATAATTTACCACTGCGGCCCTGTTGTTTCAGGTGTGGAAAGCGGCGACTATAAATTTATCGCGGCGGGGCCGACCACATCTATCCGCGAAGAACCTTATCAGGCAGATGTGATGAAGCATTTCAATCTGAAAGGCGTGATCGGCAAAGGTGGTATGGCAGGAAAAACACTGCAAGGTTGTCAGGATACGCCCGCTGTCTATTTTCATGCAATTGGCGGTGCAGCTTCTTTAATTGCGCAATCTGTGCAAGAAGTGCTTTGTGTTCACAAACTCGATTTTGGCGTTCCTGAAGCGATGTGGGTAATCGATGTGAAAGATTTCCCCGTTGTCGTGACGATGGATAGTCATGGTGGTAGTCAGCACAATGTTGTCGAAGGCAAATCAGAAGAAGTTTTAGCTGGCTTAATGCAAAAATAAGATGAGAGACGAGTAATGAGTGAAAAAATACTCATCACTCATCTTTTATCATTCTTCACGCTAACTCAGTCAGTATCAAACTCTGGCTGAGTTTTTGCTTTATTATAGGTATAATCAGTAATCCAAAAGGACTGATTTGAAGGAGAGCAATTATGAAAAGAGCAGTGAGTGTGAGCATTGGCTCATCGAAACGAAATAAAGCCGTGACAGTAAAACTGAACGGCGAAGAGATCAGCATTGAGCGCATCGGCACTGATGGCGATTTAAAGAAAGCCGCTCAATTATTTAAAGAAATGGATGGCACTATAGATGCTTTTGGTCTCGGCGGTGGTGATTTTGGTACCGAATTTGCCGGTAAATTCTTCCGCTATCATAATGTGGCCTGGATTGCAGATGATGCGAAGAAAACCCCCGTTGTCGATGGATCTGGATTGCGAAACACACTCGAATATAGACTCGCTGACTTTGTCGAAAAAGAGATCGGTGATCATATTGACCCTAAACGTGTTCTTCTCACCGCTGCGTCAGATCGTTGGGGAATGACCAAAGGCTTTATCGAAGCAGATTATGAATGTATTTTCGGCGAGTTAATGTTCGGGATCGGTATTCCCATCCCGCTCCGAAAAGTAAGCCAGCTAAAATTGCTCGCATCTGCGCTTTACCCCATCGTGATGCGCCTGCCCTTCTCCTGGATCTATCCGACCGGCGATAAACAAACGGTACGAGAACCAAAGTTTGAGAAATATTATCAGTGGGCCAGCGTCATTGGTGGCGACAATAACTATATTGTCCGCCATATGCCCGATAAGCTCGAAGGAAAAGTCATCGTCACAAATACGACTACCGAAGAAGATATGGCTCTTTTCAAAGAGGCTGGCGTAAAATATGTCGTAACAGGTACACCCGCTATAGACGGCCGCTCCTTCGGCACAAATATGATGGAAGCCGCTTTTATCGCTGCTTCGGGCAAAAATCGTAAACTCACTAACGACGAGTTAAACGAAATGCTCGATACACTTGATTTCAAACCCGAGATTAGGGAATTAAACTAAATCTAAGGGCGGGGTCACCCCGCCCCTACGCAAAAAACACTAAAATAACCTGTCATTGTCACGTTTCACTCATAATGATATGGAGGACACTATGGACGCAATTGTCATTGCCGGGGGCATTCCCCAACCTGAAGACCCTCTTTACGAATATACCCAAGGCATTCCCAAAGCCATGCTCGAAGTTGCCGGAAAACCAATGGTGCAATGGGTGCTCGATGCGCTAGGCAGCGCTAAAAATGTCGAAAATGTGATCATCATCGGGCTAGATGATGCTGGAGGCGTTACCTGCGCCAAACCCACGTACCACATCCCTAACCAGGGGCGGATGCTCTCAAATATCGAGGCCGGCATTAGTAAAATGCGCGAGATCAACCCTAAATCTGAGTATGTTATCTCGGCTTCAGCCGATATCCCGGCTATAACCGGCGAGATGATCGACTGGCTTGTCGATAAAGCAATGGAAACTCGTCATGATATTTATTACGGCGTTGTCAAAAAAGAAACGATGGAAAGCCGCTATCCTAACGCTAACCGCACTTTTACAAAATTAAAAGATATGGAGCTTTGCGGCGCAGATATTCACATTGCGCACCATACGATGACGACGGATCCCGAACACCTTGCCGTTTGGGATGTGCTGATCGGTAAGAGAAAACAGCCCCTTAAACAGGCAGCATCGGTCGGTATCTGGACATTGGTCTTGCTACTGCTTGGACGCATCGGTTTGGCGGACGCAGTTTCTCGCGTCTCCAAAAAACTGAATATCGACGCCCGTGCCCTTGTCTGGGATTACGCCGAAACTGCAATGGATGTAGACAAACCCCACCAACTTGAAATGCTGCGTGCTGATTTAGAAAAAACAAAATAATAATCGCGTAAGGGCGACCCTATGTGCTTTTGCCAGAATTATATTAGAAATAGAGCTCTGGCAAAAAGAAAATTCTATTTCTTAGCCAAACGGGTCGCCCCTACTTTTATATAAATTATGACCTTAAAAGACCTCCTCACCCTCGACGCTGAACTGACAAAAAAAATGCGTATCGCCGAAGAGCCTGGCCCCTTGCGCACCACTGCTGCCTTTTTCGCCCACTCCGGAGATTCCTGGTTTTGGGCTGTGGCCTTAGTCACAGTCTGGATTTTTGGCAACGCTTTCTGGAAAAAATGGGCAGCTGTTTTATTAGGCGCGCTAATCATTATGGCCGCCATCGTGTTGATATTGAAATTTACTATTCGCCGCAAACGACCCGAAGGCGAATGGGGCGATATTTATCGAAGCACCGACCCGCACTCTTTCCCATCTGGGCACGCAACACGCTCCTTTTTGCTCGGCACAATGGGCATCTTTCTTGGCCCTTTGTGGATGTCAATTCTTCTTGTGATTCTAGCCCCCCTCGTCGCGCTGGGACGTGTGGCGATGGGCGTACATTATTTATCAGATATTCTGGCAGGGGCGGTGTTGGGCATTTTGGGCGGCATTATCGGCTTTGCCATTTACCCTGCTATTTACGCGTGGTTTGTAGGGTGGTCTGGTTTGGTGCTTTGGTAGATGGGCATAGATTTAAGAAGCTTTCTTCGAGAAGCCTATAATACAAAAGCTCAAGAACGTGATGACACAGCTATCCATGAATGGAAATTAGAAGAGCGGGGAAATTTTCTGTCCCTTTTAGCTCAGGAAAAGAAAAAAACTCTATTGGAAATAGGTGCTGGATCTGGAAAAGACAGTGCTTTTTTTCAAAAACAAGGGTTGAACGTTTTTTGTACAGATTTATCCCCTGAAATGGTCAAGTTATGTCAGGAAAAAGGTCTTGATGCAAAAGTGATGGACTTTGCTAATCTAGACTCTCTTAATAATTCTTTTGATTCTATTTACGCTTTGAGTTGCTTATTGCATTTACCTAAAGAAGAATTACCCTCTGTGTTGAACTAAACCCAAACGGATTATTTTATATGGGTGTCTATGGCGGTTATAGTTCTGAAGGTGTCTGGGAAGATGATAGATACCGCCCAAAGCGTTTTTTCTCATTCTTTGATGATGAGTCCATTAAAAAAGTTGTCAAAAAAGTGTTCAATATATACTCTTTCAAACGCATTTTTATTGCCGAAATCGCTTCTTCTAATTTACATTATCAATCTTTGATACTTCGCAAGCGCAAATAATATCCAATGAAATAACTGAGAATTTTATGAATTCTAAACAGTTTATCGACCAGGAAAATCCTATGCTTACCCTAAACGCTCAAATGCTCTACGAGAAATATCAATTCCACAACCGAATCATGCATCATTTCATCGATGACATTAACCACGAAGAAAGCCTTTTGCAGTTACCTTTCAAACACAATTGTATGAACTGGATTCTGGGGCATATCGTCACCAATCGCAGTCATGTTTTAGAAGTTGTTGGTGCAAAACATGCGTGGCAGGAAGAAATCCGTGAACTCTACCATCAAGACACACAACCCGTGTCCGAGGAAACGCCATCCATAAAATTTGGGAAGCTGATAACCTATCTTGATGAAAGTGTTTCCCTACTCGAAAGCGCACTGGAAAATATCAGCGAAGAATGGCTGGATGAAAACTTCAACAATTATCGTGGGGAAAAGACACGCTATGAACATATAGACAGCTTCCACTGGCACGAGAGTTTTCATCTTGGGCAGTTGGAGATATTGAAAGCTTTTATAGAATCAGAGCCGTAGATATGGGTGATGTCTGTCAAAAAAATAAATAAAAGAGCCGTTGCTTTTTCTAAGCAACGGCTCTTTTATTTGCAGGGCGTTGAAATTTGTTTTTGTGACAAAGCGAAGCATTATTTGTGACAAAAGGAACTAACAAGACTAAAAGCTTCTTCTATATGATGATAGCAAGAGAATTCTACACTTTATATTGTGAAGGAGTTCCAAATGTCTCGAGCTATCCCCGGCGAATCTTTAAGTATTGATCGTAAATCACGTGTACTAACCGTTTGCGATGGCGTTCAGCTTCGCTCTCCAGATGAGCGGATTAACGACTTTGACGATGTAACGATCCCCTTTTCAGAAGAATGCGCTCAAATGGCTGCTTCTCGGTGTATCCATTGCCCTGACCCTGCAGCTTGTGTCATTGCTTGCCCCTGTGATAACGACATTCCCTCTGCCTTATGGATGATAGAGCAAGGTGAGTATTTAAAAGCGGCCGAACTTTATAGACAAAGCAGTTCTTTACCCGATATTTGCGCAAGAGTTTGCCCTCATGAGCAATTATGTCAGGGCGCTTGTGTGCTGAACAAAACAAAGGGGGGCGATCCTGTGCTAACAGGAATGCTGGAGAGTTTCGTTATAGATTATGAATACAGAACTAGGGGTTACACTATTCCCTCATCGAAATCAAATGGAAAAAAAGTAGCGGTTATCGGAGCGGGACCCTCTGGGCTTGGTTGCGCAGAACAACTTGTGCAAAAAGGATATCAAATCACCATTTTTGAATCCAAACCCTCTGCTGGAGGCTTGCTCACTTACGGAATCCCTAACTTTAAACTGCCCAAAGGCGTTGTTTTCCGCTCGGTGAAAAACCTGGAAGAAGCGGGCGTTGAATTTGTCTATAATACGATGATAGGCAAAGATAAGACTATCGCGGAATTATTCCAGGATGGGTACGAAGCTGTTTTTATTGGGGTTGGCACGCAAGTTGACGCACCCATCAAAGCTGAAGGCGCAGATCTGCCTGGGGTCCATTTGGCAACCGAGTTTCTCATCCGCACAAATGTGAGCGCAGATCATCTCCCGAAAGGCTTGGAGCCGATTAAAAATCTGGGCAAAAAAGTGGTCGTGATCGGTGGCGGGGATACGGCATCTGACGCTTTGCGCTCGTCGCTTCGGCTTGGAGCGGAGGAAGTGACTTGTCTATATAGGCGAACTGAGCAGGAAATGCCCGGTGGCGCCCACGACCGTGAATTGGCGCGGGAAGAAGGGGCAAAGTATCAATTTTTGACCCAGCCTATCAAATTTATTGCTAATGATGATGATGGGAATTTAGCCCGCGTTGAATGTTTGCGCATGGAGTTGGGCGAGCCGGATGATTCTGGTCGTCGTCGCCCAGTGAAGATAGAAGGCTCGAATTTCTTTGTGGAAGCGGATACCGCTGTTTTGGCTTTGGGCTATTGGCCCGATGAGACAATTAGCAAGTCGACGCCAGATTTAAAAACCCATAATTGGGGCTTGATCACGACTGATGAAGAGACCGGCGCGACGTCTATGCCCGGCGTATACGCCGGAGGTGATGCTGCCACAGGCCCCGATTTGGTCGTTACAGCAATGCTGGCAGGGCGCAGAGCCGCGGCCGCGATGGATGAGTATATTAAGTAAATATTTTTCTAAGAGACTTTGTAGAGTGCGTCGCACCTAACTCGATGGGCATTCTGCCGATAATATGGAAAAATATTCATCTCCAAGCACTTTCCTCGTCGAAATTGGTGCGACGCACTCCTACGCTCAGACTTATTAAACAACTTCTAAAGTGAAAAAGCCCAGTTTTTAAACTGGGCTTTTTTGTTTAAACGCTCCTATAGCAGAAAGCGTATACAAAGGTGAGCAAGTTGAAAGGAGGGCGTTCCGCTTTATTTCATCCGTTTCATGGCGTGGTGGAGAATTTCATCTACTAACTCGATAAAGGACATGCCCAGTGAGTGGGCGATAATAGTCAGGTCGGAATCGCGTAGATGTAATCCCGGGAGGGTGTTTAACTCAAGGACATGGGGATTTCCCTTTTCGTCGAGGCGAATATCTACGCGCCCGCCATCACGACATTCGAGTGTGCGCCACGAGGCAAGGGCCATTTTGGCGAGCTTCTCGTATAACGCTTCCCCAATATCAAATTTATAGCTAACAAGACGCGTGTAATTCTCTTTTTCCTGAAAACCATAAATCTTGCCCCCTTCATTCAGCAAAACTTCCATCATCCCGAGAACGCGAGCGTCTTTGCCTGTGCCTAATATCCCCACTGTAAATTCTCGCCCGGGGAGGTATTTTTCGAGCAGAACGGGTTGCTTATATTCTGACCAGAGCCATTTTGTGCGCTCAATAAGTTTATCTTTTGCATAAATAACAGAATTTTCGTTAATCCCTTTTGAAGTTCCTTCATAGAGGGGTTTTACGAAAAGGGGAAAGGCGATCATTGTCTGGATATTTGTCTCTGGCTTTAAAATCTGATAAGCGGGCGTTGGGATTTGCGCTCGTTCAAGAATCTCTTTCGTGCGTCCTTTATCAAGGCAGATCGCCAAAGTGAGAGAATCAGAAAAGGTATAAGGAATTTGGTAGGCTTCTAAAAGACTGGGTACTTGAGACTCGCGAGTGCGGCCATATCTGCCTTCGGCCATATTAAAAACAAGATCAACCCGATTGCCTTCTCCTAAAAAATTGACCAAGGCACTAATATTGCCAATCTGTATCACTTCATGTCCGAGCGTTATCAGCGCTTCGGTGATCCCGGCTACCGTTTCGTCGCTTTCGTATTCTCCATAATAATCGGCTGGGGAGTTTTCGTCGGGTTGATGCTTACTTCTAAGGTCGTAGGTAAAGCCTATTTTCATACTTCTTCTCCAGAGCCAATATCTGATAATATTTTTTTGCAAAATTTCTTGTTATCTTAACATAGAAGCTTAAAAAAGATGGTAGTGGTAAAGTCGTCTTTAACTGCCCTCGCCCTTTGCCCTTTCCCGAAAAGAGAGGGGCTGAATGCGAAGAAGGATAGAATGAGGGAAAACGACAGCCTATTAATCATCATTACGTAAGATTAGTTATTAAAAGAAATCGGGTTGCAACCGCAACCCGATTTCTTTTATGCACTGTAGGGGCGGGTCTAAGACCCGCCCCTACAGATGATATTAATATCTCAACAACCCACCAATCCCCACTTCTGCCATTTCGGGGTTATCGCGTAGAATTTCGACCATGCCGCCAGCGAGCATCACTTTCCGGACGGCGACTTCTGCTGCGTCGGTGATCTTTTCAAATTTGCCGCCGCAGAAGGGGCAGCTATCCTGTTTTTCGGCGGCGAGATGTTCACAACCAGCGCATTTATAGCCCGGGGCATGATAGTTTTCATCGACCAATAGGGTCTGGATCCGTCCTTCGTGAGATGCGCGGAGTGTATCTCGCAAGCCCACCACGCCCACAGCGTGTTTTGCCGCCGAGGTGTTCATTTGCCGAACGAGACCGGCCTCCCGTTTTACTTCGGCGGCCGCGCCCACTTTAATCGCTTCATCTAAAACCTCGTGCGGGCTGGCTGTCATCCCCAAAGAGAAAGTGCCAACGACAAGGCTTTGCCATTTTTTAGGTAAATAATTTTGGAATTGGGCCAGATTTTCGTCGGTGCCACCCAGCAGAATGCGGCGCACTTTTTTCTCTCCAAAAAATGCCATCGCAAATTCGGCAGATTCTTTTAGGTTTTCTTTAACGGGATTTTTGCTACTCTGCACGCCCCTAACCTGGTGAACATCGTCACCGAGTACGCCTTCTTGTTCCACCAATTCGCCCAAATGGAAGTGGAAAAAGCGTGCGCCTTGTTTATCGACTAATGCGACGCCGTAAGAACCGTAGGCATCGAGAATATTCGCGAGCGGACTCACATAAGGCTTGCTCCCGATATGGATACGGCTATGCACCGAAACAGAGAGCGGGTAAGCGCGGAAGTAATTTTCTGCGGCAGAAGAGAAGATGGCGAGACTGCGCCCTTCTCTTGAAAATTCGTGTTCAATATAGCGGATAATAGCCTCTTCGTCTTCGGGCATATTTATCCCTTTTAGCATGGAGCGTAAGGTCAATTTATAGGCTTCTGGGGTTTTATCGGTGAGGTTTAGATAAATACTGAGTATTTTTTCTTTGCTTTGATAGTCCAGTAATTCGTTAATAGCCTGATTGCTTAACATTTTTACTCCTTTTTATTTAGTTTGAGTTGGGGTAAAGGGTTTTTTCTTCTATAGGTCTCCTTTTCTAGTGGGTGGATATTTTATAGTCTCTCAGGTTCTTAGAAAATGTCTCTGCGAGGAGCATGTACTTGTGACGTGGCAGTCTCCAAGACTGTAAAGGAGATTGCTTCGGCGATAGAACTGCCTCGCAAAGACATATGCCTGAGGGTGCGACGCACCCTTTTCTAGAGACATTAGCTGAAAAGTGCGTACCGCAAGGGCATGATATTGCAATTCGGGTTTGCAGACTCAATTTTCTCTTGTCAGAACCGATGTGTAACGCATCCTATCGGATGCAATGCACATCTCTGTTATTTTTCTCTACGGCCTTTTATCCAGCGTCATTTCGAGGGTGATTTCTTGCCCATCTCTTAAGACAGTTAGGGACACCAGATCGCCGGGAGCTTTATTGTTGATCAGATATTTCAGCAAAGTATCAAATTGCTGCACTTCTATCCCATCAATGCCAATAATAAGGTCGCCGCCGATAGGAAGGCCTTCTTCGTTTGCAGTTGGACCTTGCACACCAGCTCTTTCTGCTGGACTATCAGGCGAAATACCCGTTACGTAGGCACCCGTTTGTTGGGGAAGTTCCAGCGCTTCGATGCTGTGCAAATTTAGATCACTAATGGATGAAATGCCCATATAGGGATAATCATAATATCCGTTGGCAATAATAGCGGGGGCAACACGTTTAACGATATTAATGGAGATAGCAAACCCGATCCCGGAGTTTACGGGGTCGCCATCATTTGAAAAACTGGTGGTACGAATAGCGCGATTGATACCAATCACTTCACCACTTATATTGAAAAGCGGACCACCGGAGTTGCCGGGGTTAATGGCAGCATCGGTTTGGATAATGTCTCCGGCGGTAAAAAAGCCGCCGCCCGGAGCATCGTTCAAGGAATCGAGTGTTCTGCCTAAAGCAGAGACGATGCCCGTTGTCATTGTACCGCTCAAACCAAAAGGGTTGCCGATGGCGATAACTGTATCTCCAACGCGCAGCTGATCGGAATCGCCAATGGGGAGGGGATAAAGCTCATCTGCCGGAGCATCTACTTTAACGACGGCCAAGTCGGAATCCAGGTCGGTGCCGATCACGGTTCCGTAGGTTTTGAATCCAGATGAGAAATCCACTTCTACTTCTGTGACACCTTCCACAACGTGAAAATTGGTCAAAATATGGCCTTGGTTATCAAAAACAAAACCTGAGCCAGCGCCGCTGCCTGCATCGCTAAAAACGCGAATAGAAACAACGCCGGGTAAGGTGCTTTCATAAAGGGCGCTCAAACTGCCCGGCTCAGGCGGGGGGATATAAAGGATTTCTTGCTGTGGTTGCGCCTCTTCTACATTATTACTGTTTTCTACAGGCGGAGCGGGTTGCTCTAATGCGCCTGTAGCCTGACAAGCGAGCGTTGCTATACCGAGTACCGTTAAAATTACCAATATTCTTTTCATTTATTCTCCTAAAATGCAAAAGCATGATGCCTTTATGACGCAATCCGCTCCCTATTTCTTTCCTGCCACTTCCCTTAACAAGCTCTTTTGCTCTTCGCTTAAGTCTTTTGGGATCTTGACCTTTACGCGTATAAAAAGATCACCTTTCTCTTTTGGCGTGCGCAATTTTGGCATGCCACGTCCCGAAAGGCGGATAACTTGCTCAGGTTGTGTGCCGGCGGGAATTGTGAGAGAAAGATTGCCATTTAGCGTTTTTACCTGCGCTTTTCCGCCCAATAATGCGGTGAAAAGATCCACATTGGTTTGGGTGTGGACATTATCTCCCTTGCGCTCAAAATTCGCGTTTTTATCAACGCTCACTTTCAAATAGAGATCGCCGCCATTTGGCGCTTTCCCCTTTACGCGCACTTTTGTACCCGTTTTGGCACCAGCCGGAATTTTTACCTGGACTCGCTTGCCCTCACTCTCTAAAATGCGGATAGCGCCCTGATGGGCTTCTGCTAGAGAGATATTAACCGGCTGCTCATAACGCTGACGGGACGCACGTGGATTTTGGCGTGGTTGCCCCCCCATACCGCCTCCCATCCCAAACATCGCCTCGAAAAATTCTGAAAAAGCACCCATGCCGCCCCCGCCAAACATATCTCCTGCATCCTCATAACGGACTTGTCTCCCACCCCCGCGTGGGGCGCCGCCTGAGCCACCGAAAAAATCGCCCCAATTAAAATCGCCCTGCGCGCCGCGTTGCTCCCACTGCGAATAAGACGAGCCAAGTTGGTCATAACGCGCGCGTTTTTTAGGATCACTCAATACCTGATGCGCCTCGTTGACCTCTTTAAACTTATCTTCTGCTACTTTATTATCCGGGTTTTTGTCAGGGTGATATTTCATCGCCAACTTGCGATAGACTTTCTTGATCTCATCCTGACTGGCTTTTCGATCGACCCCTAAAATTTTATAATAATCTTTATATTCCATTATTTACCTATGTACGCTTCTTTTCGGATTGCTATACTCCTATTTTACGTAATTGAAGAGCCGAAAGTCAAGCCCACGCTGGTTGGTCTAATAGAACTCTAACCTCTTTAGAAACTAAAGGGAGTTCGTGGTTTATAAATTAATAGCCTTTGGAAATGATTAGAACTTTACAGTTTTGTAAGGTCTTCTCAAAAGCCTTTCGTTAATGATAAGAATATTTTATACTGAGTATCGTTACCTTTACAAAACTAGTTAACGATATCAAATAGGAGGGAAAAGAATGTCTATACTTCCAAATCTAAAGAAAGCTCGTCGCTGGATTCTTCTTACAGCTCTTATAGTTACAATATTCTTTGCTATTTCTTCACCTGCAGAAGAATATTCTTCTTTTCAATTTTCGCCCCAAAATACAAATCTAAAGTCTGTCTCTGCCAGCCCTCTGCTACGAACCTGTAGCTGGGTCTGTGTAGAACGCGTTCCTCCAGGATGCAAGCGAAGAAATAACCCTTGGGATGTTTGTGCTTGCGTTAGACAGGAATATGTCTGCACAGGGCCGCCAGATCCGACAATCAGCGCAACTCTGACTTGCTCAGCCTGGGGTGTAAACGGTTGGTGTATAGGTGATGAAAGTCTTGATCTTGTCGCCACAGAACCGGATGGGGAAAATGTACTCATCAGCGGCGATCTCAACGGAGATGTCTTTTCTTGCGGCCCAGAAGCCGGAAGTGTAAATTGCTCCATCCCACTCCCTGAAGGGACAGGCACAGTGAATTATCTGGCAACATCTGCACAAGGAACAACAGCGGGAGGCTCAAAATCCTGGCAACGAGATGCAACTTTACCCGTGATTGATGGTTCTCTGACCGGCACAAATGGGGATAATGGCTGGTTCATTTCTCCCGCCGAAGTAACTGCCTCGGTTACAGAATCAGGTTCCGGTTTAAGTGCTTTTGAGACATCTCTGGATAATACAAATTGGACAGCCTACACTGCCCCAATAAGCTACAACGACGGCGTTTATCTCCTGAAAATCAGAGCCATAGATGTAGCAGGCAATATAGCCACAGTGGATTTACCGATTAGTGTAGATACCGTTGCCCCAACAATAGATGGGGCACTTTCCGGAACAATGGGTTCTGCAAACTGGTATATTTCGGCGGTTCAGGCATCTTCTACGGCATCCGACGTCACATCCGGGATCGGGACTTTTGAGTCATCATCGAATGGTGGCGCATGGACAGCCTATACTGCGCCAATTATTTTTGAAGATGGAAAACATAGCGTGATCTTCAAAGTGGTAGATGTAGCAGGTAATAGCAGCGAAACAGCCTTATACTCTTTCAAAGTAGATACAAGTGCCCCGCATATCAACTTACCCAGCCGTTGGTATATTTGGGAAAGTATTACCTTCCGCGCCGAAGAAAAGACCAGTGGTTTTACAGATATTGAGATGCAGATCATGGATTCTCAGGGACGTTGGAAGAAAATCGAGAAGCACTGGTCCACTGACCAAGACTCTTTTGCCCATACCATTCTCTGGGATAGAGCCTTTGCAGACGGTATCTTGGCTCCGATTGGCAATTATCCTGTTATGGTGCGTGCTTGGGATGAAGCCGGAAATATGAGCGAGAAGACGGGGCAGATTATCATTCCCCAACCGGATGCTGCTCCTTTGCCCACTTTCACACCTACACCTGTACAGGAAATCGTAGCAGTTGAGACAGAAGAAAGTACAGAAAGACAAGAAGTAGTTGCAATTATTGAAGAAGAAGCTCTTCCTGTTGAGGAAGAAAAAGAAGAAGAAGAAAAAAAGGAAAGTATCTTTACTTTTGGGAGCAAATCTGAGACACCTACGCCTTCTAATTCTCCATCATCGAGCCCAAGCTCTGCTGTAGTTTGGGGCGCAACAGCTTCTGCAGCGATTGGGGCTTTTGCTGCACAGATCGCGGAAAGAAAAAGACGTGAAGCGGAAGAAGAAGCGGCACGAAAGCGTGCGGAAAGGGAGTACCAGAAAAGAGTCTGGGCTGCTGGTGCGAGAAGATATAACCAAGCCAAACGGGTCAAGGTGCAGGCTGCAAAAAGCTCATGGATAGCTCAACAAACAAGCCAATGGCTGGCTGAATACAATAAGAAACCAGAGGAAGACCCCTATGCTGGGATTGCAGAGTGGCATGAGAGGCAAGACAAGGCAAATGCTGCTGTGATTTCGGAGTATAAAGCGATCAGAGAAAAGAAAAGAAAAGAAACCATGCGTGAAAAAGTGCTTGGATTCAAAGAGAAATTGCTTAATCCTACCATTCCGCCAGTAGCGGCAAGTGTAGCTGCTCAAAAACCACCTTGGTGGAAAAAAGCAGGAGATTTTATCTCAGAACATGCTGACAATGGTATTTCAGCATATCAAGCTTGGCAGGGAGGACTTGCTGTTGGAGATGTACGCTTTAAATTTTTTAAAGAAACTGGTCGTGTTAGTGTGAGTGCTCCTGCACAAGCGGCAAATCGAAATAGTCGAGCTTATTTTGAAGGGATTGACGACATAAGATTAACACCCGGTGGCAACCGCCATGCTTCTACAATAGCGCGGACTGTATCAGAAGGGCTTGTGCGTGGTGCTATTTCTAAAAGCTCTATCGGCTTTGCTGGTCTAACATCTATCGGTACAAATCTGTGGGATTATGGAAAAAATGCTACTAGTTTGGAAGATTTCTCTGATAAGACATTTGAGAATCAAGAGTTTGCAACATCCACAGCTGTAGATTTTTCTTTATCTATGATTGTTGGAGTAGGATCAGCTTTAATCATTGGAGGCCTAGGAACAGCTGCTCTTGCATTAGGTGCTACTGTTGCTGCTCCTCTAGTTCTAACTGTCGCGGCTACCGCTAGTGTCGGAATTATAGCGGGTTCGCTCCTTGAGAAACATGGTATTACTCAGGCTTTGAAAACAAACATTAACATGATTGTTGATATTGTTCAAGAGGGTAAGGGAAAGACACTGTTTACCGAGATTACCAACACTCTAAAAACAACTACAAATATGTTAGCGGATATTGCTAAAGCAAAATTTGGCAACAAATAACGCATATAAAACACTTAGGAGTATATATGTTTAATAATTGGCGCAAGAAAAGGAAAGCGCGTAATTTATATAGAAAAGGAACTAGCAAATCAATAGCTGGTGAAGCGAATGAGGCCATAGTGCTTTTGACAGAAGCAATAAAGCTAGACCCTTCCAACTTGGATTCCTTTATGAATCGAGGTCTTTCGTATTTAGACAACGAAGATTATGATAAAGCTATAAAGGATTTTACTCAGATTGTTGACGATAAAAAATACAAGTGGCTAGCGCATTATAATCGTGGTGTAGTTTATATGAAAAAGAACGAATATAATCTTGCATTAGCTGACTATAATAAGTCCATCGAAGGTAATAAAAGCGATTGCTCTAGTTATCTAAATAGGGGCTTCATTTATTATGAACGACAAAAATATCAAATGGCTATTGAAGATATAAGCAAAGCTATTAAATTAGGATGCAAAAAAGAAGGCTATGCTATTCGCGCGGTAATCTACAAAAAAACAGAAGAATATACTTTAGCTATTAATGATTGGACAAAACTACTTAGGCTTCAACCAAAAGACGCTATTGCCCTATGTTCACGTGGAGTATGCTACTCAAAAATAGGGGACTTAAAACACGCTATCAAAGATTTAGAAAAGGGGTTGAACCATAAAAACGATATGAACGAAAATATGCGTTCGGAATTCCAACAAATTTTACATAACCTAAAAGGAGAGTAAATGCAACTTTCAAATTTTGGATTGCATGTGGCTTTAGGGGCTTTAGGGGCGCTATTAGGAATGATAATTTTACGAATTCGCAGAAAAAAACAATGACTATGCATTTTCTTCAAAAACATGCTCCCATCATTTCCATTCTGTTACTCATTGTGCTTCTGATGACCTTGATTTTTTTCCCTATTTCTTCAAGCATTGCCTCAACAGTAGTCATTGTTGTCGGTATCGGTACAGCAATAACCTTTATTGTGCATGACAATTTAGAAAAACACAAAGAAGGTGAAATAACGCGCTCTGAGTTTATTCGTAACACCATTCTTGACCTACTCGGTCTTGCGCTCGCTATGGGCGCAGCAATGTGGTTAGGCAGGTTTGCTGGAGGTTATGCCGGGCAGGCTGTAGGGATTAAAGCCGGTCAGGGTTGGGGGATGGCCGCAGGTATTGCCGCCGGGATGATCGCTGGCTTTGGAGCGGCTTTTCTCGTTGGGAAAATGTGGGGCATGGTCAGCAATCGTTTACAGACTACCCCACCATCTCCTTTTTAACAGCCCTATAGAGATTTTCTGCTTTCAGTTCATCTAGTGTGAAACAGGGGGCATCAAGGTGGTTGGCCAAGTTCTGCGCTAGGCCTTGGTCAAAAGAGTCATGTTCCATATTAACAACGATGCTGCGAATATCCTTTTGGGCGATTTTCTCAGCAAATAAATAAGCCTCTTCATTTGGCGGCTTTTTGCCGATCGCAACATTCCCTGCGCCGTCGGTCATTACAATTAATAAAGGCTCTACATCGGGGTGCGTGTAGCTTTCACGTTGTAAAATTTCAGATGCCATCAATAATCCAGCCGAAAGCGGCGTTTTCCCCCCAACGGGAATATCTACTAATGCGCGTTGGGCCAATTGAACGGAATTTGTTGGCGGCAAAATCAGTGTTGCTCGATCTTTCTGAAAGACGATTAACCCGACTCGGTCGCGACGTTGATAGGCATCCGTTAAAAGGGACAGGATTGCGCCCTTTGTCGCGTTCATTCTTTCGGCAACCGCCATCGACCAACTTGCATCGACCAGAAATAGCACTAAGTTCGCTGATTTTTTGACGCGGATCTTTCGCTGCCAATCGCTTTTTTTAATCGCAAAGGCTACTTTTTTACGTTCTTCAGTACGTTCTTTCTGGAAAGGTGCAGCGGCGCGCAAAGTCGCGTCGAAGGCGATATCATCTTTGCGGCCATTCGCTGGCGTAGACCGGATATATCGCCCTTGTTTGCGCTCGGTACGGGTTGTAGACCGCCGTCCGGATTGACGACGGGATAATTTGTCGAGAGGGGTGTTGAGAGAACGTGCTTTGAATTCTTCGCCCGGGTTTACTTTTTGCCCCCCTTCCCACCAATTTGCATCGGTGTGGGCAGAAATATCATCTTGTGGTGCTGCTTCAGGTTGGCCTTGGGGAGGCCCTTCCTGAGCATCATCTTCAGTTTTTAAGTTTTTTTTTCCTCGCTGCCTTCGCCTTCCGATTTTTCTCGGCTTTCTTCTTCGGCAATGGCTTGCTCACGCACTTCTTCAATACGTTCCTGTAATTGTGTTGGCGTCATCCCTGCTTGCCCAAAAGGCGTACTATTAACGCGATGGGGCAAAGCTAATTCTGCTGCGAGCGCAATATCCATATCATTTATGGCAGTACGTCCATCAAAAGCGGCTTGGGCGCGGGCTGTTTTTAGAATCACCAAATCGGCGCGGTGACCATCTACATTAAGGGAAGATGTTAGCGCAGCGATAGAGAGCAAATCTCGGCTGGAATAGGTGACTTGGCTAAGAAGGTCTTGTGCGTGAGAAATTCTTTTTGAAAGCTCTTCTTCTTTTTCTTGCCATGCGGCGTGAAAAGCGGAGGGGTCTTCTTCGAAGGCGAGGTGACGTTCCATAATGGCAACGCGTTCGCGTGCGCCGCGAATCCCGACAATATCTACAGAAAGGGCAAATCTGTCAAGGAGTTGAGGGCGTAAATCGCCTTCTTCGGGGTTCATTGTGCCGACAAGAATAAAACGTGCGGGATGAGAGAAAGAGATTCCTTCACGTTCAACAATATTCATGCCCATTGCGGCAGAATCAAGTAGGACGTCTACTACGTGGTCATCGAGGAGATTCACTTCATCTATATAGAGGAGTCCGCGATTGGCAGAAGCAAGTACACCGGCTTCAAAATGACGTTCGCCTTTTTGGATGGCTTTCTCAATATCGAGGGTGCCGACCACGCGGTCTTCCGTTGCGGAAACGGGGAGGTTGATAAAAGGAATCGGTCCTTCTTTAGACGGTAGCAAGCCTTCGGGTTGGGCGCGTTCCCGACATTCCGTACACCAACTTGCCGAATGTTCGGGGTTACATCCGAAGCGGCATCCATCTACTATATTAACAGCAGGAAGTAGCGCTGCTAAAGAGCGGGCGGCTGTAGATTTGGCTGTTCCGCGTTCCCCACGGATCAATACGCCGCCGATCCGAATGTCTACAGCGTTGAGTATAAGGGCACGCGTCATGCGATTTTGCCCGACAATTGCAGTAAAAGGATAAATAATAGGCATAAAGAGCATTATAAGCGTTGAGCAAGGCTTGTCAAGTTCTTGCTTAGCCTGTATAATGCGGCGTACAAATTTTTGAAAGCGGAGCTGTTGAATGATGTCAGAGAACGATGCCTTAGACGGGCAAGAAGAAGTTGTAGTAGAGAGCCAAGAGCAAGAAGAAGTTGTCGCCGAAGTACAACAAGAGCAAGAAGAAGTTGTTGATGTACAAGAAGATGATGGTGATGACGAAGAAATGCCAAGCATGGCTGATCTTCTGGATGCAGAAGAATATAAAGTTGACTTACCACAACGGGGTGAAATTCGTACAGGTGTTATAGCCAGTATCGGACCTAGCCAAATCTTAGTAAGCATTGGTGCAAAATCAGAAGGTGTTATTGCTGGACGTGCCTTGGATGATATGTCTCCTGAAGTGATCAAATCACTCGAGGTCGGACAAGAAATTCAAGCCTATGTTCTTAACCCTGAAGATAAGCACGGTAATGTGATTCTTTCCTATACTCGTGCTGTTGAAATGCGCGCATGGAAGATCGTTGCCGATATGCTTGAGAGTGAAGAGTCTTATGAAGGCAAGGTAAGCGGCTATAACAAAGGCGGCTTGCTTGTTGATGTAGAAGGCTTGCGTGGTTTTGTTCCTGCTTCACAGGTTAGTGCTGTGCGCCGTAGTATGGCTGTTGGCGCAACACCAGAACAACGTTGGGCAAAGATGCAAGGGGAATCTATTGTCGTTCGTGTGATCGAAGTAGATAAAGAACGCCGTCGCTTAATTCTTTCTGAACGTGCCGCGAGCAATGAGTCTCGTCAGGCAGTTAAAGAACGCGTTATTGCAGACTTATCTGTTGGTGAAAGCTATAACGGTCGTGTAACCAGCTTGGCTAATTTCGGTGCCTTTGTCAATATTCAAGGTGCAGATGGTCTTGTTCATCTTTCTGAAATCTCTTGGGAACGTGTAAAACACCCCAGCGAAGTTTTAACTGTTGGCCAAGAAGTTGAAGTCAGAATTATCAGCATTGACGAAGAGAAAAACCGCATTGGGCTTTCTTTACGCCAATTGCAGGATGATCCGTGGAAATCACGCATTGAGAAATTCCAGATCGGTCAATTGATCGAAGGCAAAATCACTCGCCTGACCAAATTTGGTGCTTTTGCTCGTATCGGTGACGATATTGAAGGTCTCATTCATGTTTCTGAGATCAGCGACCAACGCGTTGAACACCCCAAAGAAGAACTTAACGAAGGCGATGTTGTCAATTTGCGCATTATCCGCATTGAAGCAGACCGCCGCCGTATTGGTTTGAGCATGCGAAAAGTCGATTCCGCAGCTTATGTCGACAAAGACATGAAAGCACTCGCCGCCGCACTTCAAGGCGATGACGAAGAAGTTGCTGAAGCACCTGTTGAAGAAGCAGCTGCCGAAGAAACTTCGGTTGAAGAAGCTCCTGCTGAAGAAGCAGCCGTAGAAGAAAAGGCCCCGGAAGCAGCAGTTGCTACGCCAGATGCATTGAATAAACTGGAAGGTATCGGTCCTAAAGTAGAAAGTGTTTTGAATGCCGCTGGTATCGAAACCTATGCTCAATTGGCTAATGCCGATCTGGAGAATCTCCGTGAAGTTCTGGCTGCAGCTAAATTACAGATGATGGATCCATCCGGTTGGATAGAACAAGCCGAACTCGCCGCAAAAGGTGATACGGATGCCCTTGAAAAACTACAAGATGAGCTGAAGGGCGGGCGACGCGCCTAAAACTCTTGTTTTCTCAAAAAAATGAACCCGATAAACGAGAGCGCACCCAATCAGGTGCGCTCTTTTTTTAATCCTTAAACCCCCCTTTGAAATAATGCCTATTATCGTAGACGCGCACGAAGACCTTGCTCATAATATCCAATCTTTTGGGCGAGACTATACCCGCTCTGTAGCAGAAACGCGCCGCCTTGAAAAAAACGCTCCCACAGTCAATCATACTGGGGAGACTCTCTTTGGATATCCCGAATATCAGCAAGGAAAAATCGCCCTTATTTTCGCAACCCTATTTGCGCCGCCCAGACGCTATCAGAGCGATGATTTGGCGAAATATAGCTACAAAAATACGGATGAAGCCCATCGACTCTATCGTGACCAGATAGATATATACAGACGATTAATAGATGAGCACCCCGATAAATTTGACATCATCCGCAACACCCCCGATTTGAACTTGCTCCTGTCCAAATGGCAGCATACCGAAGAAAAACAGCCTCCCCCTACTGCCCCCCCTACAGGGATGGTTTTGCTCATGGAAGGCGCAGAAGGCATTCGCTCTCCCGAAGAACTAGGAGAATGGTGGGAACTTGGCCTCCGTATTATCGGGCCAGCATGGGTCGGAACACGCTACAGTGGCGGTTGGCACGAACCAGGCCCTCTTACAAATGCGGGCAGAGAACTACTCTCCGGGATGGCAGAATATAACTTTACCCTCGATCTTAGCCATATGGATGAAAAAGCCGCCCTCGAAGCCCTCGATATTTATGAAGGCGGAATCATTGCCAGCCATAGCAACGCTGCAGCCCTACTCCCCAATTCAGGAACAAATAGACACCTTTCAGATCGCATGATCCGTGGCATTATCGAGCGTGATGGCGTGATAGGCGTTGTTCTTTTCAATGCATTTCTAAAAGTTGGCTGGAAAAAAACAGACGGGCGTGCTCATATTACGCTCGAAAATCTTGTTGCCCATATTGACCATATTTGCCAGCTCGCAGGTGACGCAAAGCACGTTGGGATTGGCTCCGACTTTGACGGCGGATTTGGTCTCGACTCTGTCCCCAGCGGGATCGATACTGTCGCTGACCTACAAAAAATTGCCCCACTGCTCGAAGAACGCGGGTATACTGAAAGCGATATCGCCGCGATTTTGGGCGAAAATTTTATCAACTATCTTAAGAAAAACCTCCCCAACTCATGACAAAATCAGAAAAACATACTTTTTCTCTCACTCCGATCCGCTTTGGGCTATTTGCCACGCTTTTTGGCTTTTTTATTTTTACAGTAGGCGCAAAACCCGAATTTTTTGGGATGGATCGTAGCCCCGTCGTTGGCTTCGTGCAGATCGCAGTTTTTCTTGTTGGCTTGGGTATTATTTGTCTTGGGGGGTATATTGCGCTGATTGCCTTATGGGGAGATGATGAGCGCTCTATCGTTGCCGATATTGGCTTACGTCTGGTTGCAACAGGCTATGTATTCGCGGTTTTTACGGGTATGGCAGATGTCTTTGGCATGGGGTCACATCCCCTCCCTGATGTTCCATTTTTTGGTCCCCTTCAAGCCACAGGTGTGGGAATCGGGCAAGCTGTGATCGCTCTTGGCTTCCTGATGACCACCCCTTTTAAACGAAAGTGAGCTTCATTAGTAAGGAAAACGGTCAATAGAGGGGTGAAAAGTTATTAATTTCGTGTAGAATAGGGGAATATATTTTATTGGTACATCTCTGCACAAGGGAGTAATTTAAAAGCTGTTCTAAACATCAAGGAGGAAACGATGTTGTTACCTCAGCGTAAAGAGCTTTATTTCTCTATAATAGTCATTATTATATTTTTGTCTTCCTGTATCCCGCCTACGGCTACTTATGTTGAAGAAACATCAAGTGCAAATGTGACTATTCCTGTGAGCTGTTTTGCAGAAAACACACAAACATACATTGCGTCGGATGGGACATATTGTTTTGCTTATCCTTTCGGATACATCGTGGGGAACCAGAGCAGCCCGAACTTTTTATCGTTTACACAAGCAATTGTTGGCAATATTCCAGCTACAAACTTTGAAGATGTGGAGAATATGGATGATTTATTACGAGCAATACCTGGAGGAACTACTCTGGTCATTCACTACGAAGATAGGCATATTGATGATCAGCTACAAGATCTTGTGTATAAATACTCCGGTGATTTCTATACCCCATGGGTAATTAGTGGCAAAGAAGCCATTTTAGCTAGAGCTTTAAGAGAAAATGTGGTCTCTTATACGATACATGTAAAGAATGGTGATCTTTATTATCAAATCGTGCTCTCATCCCTTGGTGGGTTAACTGGTAATTGCACTTCATCTAGCGATCTTGAAGAGCTTTTTTTTCTTGTTTCAACAACATTTACTTTTTTGAACTAAAAACAAATTGTTTACTTATTTGTTCAAACACCCCAGCAATGGGGTGTTTTTCTTTGCATATTCTTCATCTTTCCTTGACAAATCATTCACATAACTTCATTATACTTCTGGCTGATAATCAAGTTATAGAAAAGGAAAAGAATATGTTCTCAAAGAAAAAAAACGTGTGGATATTAATCACAGTTTTTATCCTTCTAGCATTAGGTGGATTTTACGCATTCCAAAATTTTCAAGCGGATGCTGATGTCACAGACACCCCCACAATGCAGACTACCAAAATTCGACAAGGGGATTTGACTCTCTACGCCAGCGGGACAGGAACCTTGACCCCAGTCGCTGAGGCATCATTCGGCTTCCGTTCTAGTGGACAATTGCTCTCGCTCTCCGCATCTGTTGGGGATACCGTTGTGGCAGGCGATCTTCTCGCCGAATTAGATAATACCGCAGAAGAAATTCAACTCCAGCAAGCTGAACGTGAATTAGCAGAATTTACATCCCCTGCTGCGATTGCAACTGCTGAACAAGCCCTCGCCCAAGCAGAACTTAATCTGACGGATGCAAAAAAACATCTTGCTTACCTCATTAGTTGGGATGTTCTTCAATCAGAAGAGCGTGTTGCTACTGCCGAAACCGGATTAGTAGAAGCAAAAAAAACGGGCGATGATGAGAAAATTACTGCTGCGGAATTTGAACTTGAAAATGCCAAAAATGTGCTCGCTGGCAACTGGGACTATTATGAAAATCATTATATTCCTGACAACTTCAAAGTTGCTGCAACGCGCACATCGCAAGCCTATATTGCCAAGCCCACAGAGTTTGATATTCTCGAGGGGCGTGCAGGCTATACCATTGCCCAAGCCGAGCTTGTAGAAGCAGAAAATTATCTTGCCGCAATTAAAGGCGAAGAAATCCCCGCTGATGCTACAGGAAGCATGTTAGCTATGCTGGAAAATGTGCAGCTTGATTTGCTTTCTGCTCAAGAGAATCTTGATACAACCCGACTTTATGCTCCCATCTCAGGCATAGTAATGAATATTGATGCGAACCTAGGTGATACCGTGGGCACTTCTGCGATTATGACCATTGCCGATACCAGCGAAGCTAATCTTGAAATTTTTCTCGATGAAACGGATTGGGGCATGATAGCCGTAGGTTATCCTGTTGATGTGATTTTTGACGTGTTGCCAGACAAAACCTTTTCTGGCGTAGTTGTGCAAGTTGACCCGGCTTTGTACACAGAGCAAAGTATCTCCGTTGTGCGCGCTGTTGTGAGAGTAGGCGATGCTTCTTTTGACGGTAGCAAGCTTCCAATCGGGTCTGCAGCGGCTGTTGAAGTGATAGGTGGACGTGCTGAGGACGCAATCCTTGTCCCCATCGAGGCACTGAAAGAGGCATCCCCAGGTCAATATACGGTTTTTGTAATAGAAGATGGCAAGCCAAAATTGCGTGTGGTCGAAGTCGGCTTACAGGATTTGTTCTATGCTGAAATTCTTTCTGGTCTTGAAGTTGGCGATGTAGTAACTACAGGTAAGGTGGCTACAGATACTGATATTGAGACGACAAAGGAGAAAAAGTAATGTCGACTCGCATGATTATTGAGACAAAAGACCTGACCCAAATTTATGGTATGGGCGATGCGCGAGTGGCCGCACTGGACGGTGTGAGCATTAGCGTATACGAAGGCGAATTTGTCGCCATTATGGGTCCTTCTGGCTCTGGGAAAAGCACGCTAATGAATATATTGGGCTGTCTCTCACGCCCTACTTCTGGCGAATACTTTCTCGATAATGAAGATGTAAGCGATCTGGATAAGATTGAACTCGCCGCCATCCGCAATAAAAAAATTGGTTATATCTTTCAGTCTTATAACTTGCTTTCACGTACCACAGCTTTGGATAACGTTGTTTTGCCCCTGCAATATGACCGAGAGACCGAACGAACAACGGAAGAGCGCGAAGAAATGGCTGTAAAGGTGCTTGAGATGGTCGGATTGGGAGATCGGATGCAGCACCAACCACAGGAGCTTTCCGGCGGACAACAACAGCGTGTGGCTATCGCTCGAGCGTTGGTCAATGAGCCTGTGCTGATCATGGCGGATGAGCCAACTGGTAATCTAGACAGTAAATCGGGTGCAGAAATTATGGATTTACTTCATCGTTTACATAGTGAGGGGGCTACTATTGTGATGGTGACGCATGATCCTGAGATCGCTACTTATACACAAAGAACGATCCATTTACGTGATGGAAAAATTGACAAAGTTATCAGCAATGGAAAGAAGGCAGCAAAATGAAAAGTTCTGAAGTATTCAATATTGCATGGGCTGCAATTCTAAAAAATAAAGTTCGATCCTTACTGACTATGCTGGGCATTATTATTGGCGTTGCCGCAGTAATCGTGATGGTTGCGATCAGTGCAGGTACAGAAGCCGCTATTAGTGAGCAAATTACAAGCTTGGGGTCCAACCTTGTTTTTGTCCAATCAAATTTTAAACGTGGTGGAGCAGGCGGAGGAATACCCGAAGGTGGGTTAGTCTATGATGATGCCGCAGCGATTGCAGAAAATGTAGAAGGGGTCAGCGGAGTGGTTGTTGAGCAAAGTGCAACAGAAACGATCAAGGCCAATGGCGTCGTTCTTGATAGCGTCACTCTTTTGGGCTCAACAGCAGATTTCCCCTCTGTTCGCGATATGGATTTATCAGACGGACGTTATTTTAACGAATTAGAAGTAGATCGCAAGCAAAAAGTAGCTGTTCTCGGCGCTACTTTGGCAGAAGAGCTCTTTGGTGAAGCAGATCCGATTGGGCAAGATATTACTGTTGGAACAACCCGTCTGGTTGTCATCGGTATCTTGGAAGAAAAAGGCTTGGTAGGTGATGTTGATTACGATCAACGGCTTTATTTACCGATCACTGTTGTCCTTGACAAATTTACCCAATCACAGTTTGCCAGGATTATGGGAGACAGGGTAAAGCTGATCTATGTTGAGATAAATGAAGATGCCAATTTGGACGACACCATTTTGCAAATTCAGTTATTACTCTCCAAATTACATGATGTTTCTCTGGATGAGCCCGATTTCTCTGTTACCACGCAGCAGGATATTATCGGCACACAAGAAGCAACCACAGCCGCTTTTCGCTCTCTTCTGGGGTGGGTAGCTGGTGTTTCGCTTATTGTAGGCGGGATCGGGATTATGAATATCATGCTTGTTAGTGTGACTGAAAGAACACGTGAAATCGGGATTCGACAATCTATCGGAGCGACCCCGAGCGATATACGTTGGCAGTTCCTGACAGAAGCACTGCTTTTGAGCTTGGTCGGTGGCCTCATCGGCGTGATCTTCGGCATTGGTGGCGCGTGGATATTTGGCTCTGTTAGTGAAATGCGTACTGTAATCGTGACCGAATCAATTCTTCTCGCCTTTGGATCAGCCGCGCTGGTAGGCGCCTTTTTTGGATATTACCCCGCCAATAAAGCCGCCGAACTTGACCCAATTGAAGCACTAAGGCACGAATAATAAAAAAAGTGGGGCGGGTCTAAGCCCCGTCCCTACATAAAAGGAAAATTGAAATGAAAAAGATAACTTTCGCTCTATTAATTATATTCTCCCTTACTCTCTCTGCTTGCGGTGCTGGTGTAACGCCTGAAACCGCCTCGGTAAATAGCGCTCTTAGCACAAACTATGAAAATGCGCTCTCCATCCAGCTCCAACTCTCGATAGGGACTTTTAACCTTGAGGGAACAGACCTTGCAGTAGATGCCGCCCAAGCCACAGATTTAATCCCTTTATGGCAAGTACTCAAAAATTTGACCGAAAGTGGCTCTGCTGCAGAAGAGGAAATTGCCGCGCTGATTCTCCAAATCGAAGAAGCGATGACCAGTAAGCAGATCGCGTCTATTGCTACAATGAATCTGACTCGTGAGGATATGGGTGCGATTATGCAAGAATATGCCTTGATGGGAGAAATGGCAAATGGTGAAACACCTCCTGAAGGATTTACGCCTGGGCAAGGGCGTGGTGGCGGCTCAGGCGTGCCTGGGCTAGAAGGTGGTGGAAGAAATATAGAAGGCATGTCTCCGGAAGAAATAGAAACGGCCAGAGCCGAGCGGGAAGCAAAGGGCGAAAGCGGAAATATGATGAATAGCCGTTTATCTGGCATGATTATTGATGGACTGATCATATTATTAGAGAGCAAGTAAAAAAAACATTTGTCAACCAAGGAGCAAGATATTCTTTGAAAATATCTTGCTCCTTTTAGGTTAGGGGTGTTGATAAAATTGACCTATTGAAATTTAAAAACGAAGAAAACTTATATCTCCTGATAGAACTGAAATTGTAAAGGTGAATAATCGCTTTTACTAAGCAAAATGGGGAGTGGCGATTTAGGTGTTGAAGTGAGATAATAGTTCTATGTTGAAATGTCCAAATTGCAAAGCAATCACAAAACAGAGCAAGTATGGTTTCACAAAATCTCATTCCCAACGCTAT
>JAAENC010000283.1 GCA_024224815.1 Chloroflexota bacterium | reverse complement strand
TGATTATCGCTATGTGTTATTTTTTTTGTTTGGTACCTATGTTTGCGGATAAATCGAATTTTTTTTTTTAGAATAGCGAAGACATCGGTAGATTTTGTCCTTTTTCCGGGCTTCATTTTCGTTGTTATTAACTTGCCGGACAAACCTTCGTAAATATGCAAGGGCATAAAACAATATTCTCCATAATAATGATTGTATTCTATCCGCAATTGATTCCCATGTGCTGGCTTTATAACTAAACGGGTGGTATTATGTAACAGGCTTTTTTTCTACAGCATACAATTTCTAAGCACTCTTTTGTCATTTCGCTGAGCTTATGTAGTTTCTTAATTCCGGTCAACCCTGTAATAAAGCCGACTTTGTATTGGTTTTTTGCCTAATCTATCTGTTCTTTTGAACAAAAATGACTATCGCCACGTGTTATTATTTTTGTTTGGCGCCAATGTTTGCGGATAAAACGAATAACCCTTTTTAGAATAGCGAAGACATCGGTAGATTTTGGCCTTCTTCCGGGCTTCAATATCGTTGTTCTTCACTTGCCGCACAAACCTTAGTAAATATGCAAGGGCATAAAACAATATTCT
>JAAENC010000282.1 GCA_024224815.1 Chloroflexota bacterium | reverse complement strand
CTATTAGTTTCGCATCTTCTAGGTCGATACATAATACTCGTCATACTCTATACAACGGTAGAACCGATTATGGTTCCACTACCATAGGTAGTGGTTTTATTTCTCAATAAAACTCAAGGATAAAAACATGACAGCACATATTTTGATAGTGGACGATAACGAACTTAACCTGAAACTTGCCAGCACTGTACTGGAAAAAGAGGGATACCAAACATCTACCGCTTTAAACGGAAAAGAAGCATTGGCGCGTGCAAATAAAACCCCACCCGACCTTGCAATTTTAGACGTAATGATGCCAGATATGGATGGTTACCAACTTTGCAAAAAGATTCGCGAAACCCCAAATCTTTCTAATATTCCTGTGATCATGCTCACGGCTTTGTCTAATGTAGATGATCGCCTGAAAGCCTTCGAAGTGGGGGCAGATGATTTTCTCTCAAAGCCTTTTGTCCCCGCAGAATTACGCGCACGCGTAAAAGTTTTATTGCGCCATCTTGATGCTCGTACAGAAAGCACAACAGATCGTACTAGCCATAAAATTGCCGTCTTCTCTTTACGCGGTGGTGTTGGCGTTTCTACATTAGCGACAAATCTGGCCGCTGGGCTAAGCCAGCTCTGGGAAGATGAAAGTATTCTGATGGATTTAGCGCTCGTCAACGGACAAAGCGCGCTCATGCTCGACCTATCACTTCGGAATACCTGGGGAGATTTAACAAAAATCCCAGAAGAGGAGATGGATGCCGAATTGCTAGAGCAAATAATGCTTCGTCATCCCAACGGAACACGCGTTCTCGCTGCACCACGCAGCGCAATTGAAGCAGACCAAATTACAGACACAAAAGTAAATCGCGTTATCGAGTTATTAGATACACGCTATCCCTATTTGGTTTTCGATCTCCCGCATGATTTCAGATCTACAACAATTACCGCGCTAGATGCCGCCGATAAGATTTTGCTCCTTCTTTCTCCCGAGATGGCCTCTGTCCGCGCAGCGGGAATGGCATTAAGTGTTTTTAGCGAGCTCGATTATCCCAAAGAAAAAATTGACCTTGTTCTCAATTGGAATTTTCAAAGCCAAGGTCTCCCGCGCGGTGAAATCGAAAGCGCGCTCAAAAAAGAAATTTCCATCGTTATTCCCCATGTACCAGATACGATTGTTTCTGCTATTACGATGGGAAAACCACCGATCTTAGATGAAATAGAAACCCCGCTCCGCGCATTGCTGGAGGATCTATCCTTCCACTGGAGCGAAGCATCACAAAAGAAAAAACGCCCGGAAAACCCATCAGAAATTTGGCAGCGTGTTGCAGAACGCGCGCGTAAACGTGCAAAAAAAAGCTCATAGATATATAAAAAGGAGGCATTTATGAAAAAGTTCATCGCAAAACAATCCACTAAAGGACAAGGGCTCGTTGAATATGTCCTTATCGCTGCTATCATCATCTCTGGCGTACTCGTTGCGTTAGAGCTGACAGGCTACACGCTCAGCGAAGCTTATTGTCGCGCTGGCCAAGCCTTGGGCAGCACGAAAGACTGTGGAGCAGAGAAAATCTACTGCGAAGATGATTTTGCATCAGCAGATAATTGGTCGTCACAATACGGCTCCTGGACAAATTCAGATGGTCAATTATGTACATCAAGAGGCGCAAAAAACTTCAGCAACTGCTCTCAGAATATGGCAAATAACGAAGATTACTCCATCAAATTGGACGGCGCACAATTAGATAAAGGAAATGGCTATGGCCTCTTCTTTAGGGGAACAGATATGGGCAGTCGCACAGACGGCTATATTCTTCAATACGATCCGGGCTGGCGGGGCGGCTCAATTATTATGCGCAAATGGATTAATGGCAGAGAAACACGCCCGTTTGCGATCAAAAAAATGCCTGGATACGATTGGCACGGCGAGCCACACGACTTACAACTCGACGTAGAAGGGAATACATTCACAGTTACTCTCGACGGGGAAGAAGTCCTTGTCGGTCAAGATGATACCTATACCGAAGGCGGCGTTGGGCTGCGCTCTTGGAACGGCACAAAAGTCTGCTTCGACAACATCACTATCGGCGAACTTTCTACCAAAACAGGAGAATAATCATGGCCCTTGAAAACTCCCCCTCACTCAAAGAATTTGAAGATGGCATTCCCCAAAATCTCTCTGACCCATCCAAAAAGAAAAATCGTCTCAGAAAAATCTTGTTGACCTTATTCGCCCTTCTCGTGCTCTTTATCAGCTTCTCCTTTTTCCAAAGCAGCGCCGCCGAACTTTTAGCGGGTAAAGGCAGCCTTAGTGGTCTCGTCCTTGACGATAAAGGCCAACCCTTTCAAGGTGATATATTCATCTTAGGCACCGAACTTGAAACCAAAACTGAGACAGATGGATATTTTCTACTCGAAAATATCCCCGCAGGTGCGCGCATCCTGATTGTAGCCAACGACCATGCAGGCTACGAATTCCCCACCCTCGTCGAAGCAGGAAAAACCATAGATATAGGCCAGCTACAGTTCATCACCACAGTACTGCCAGATGACGAATAATATTCCGAATTAGCTCAACAAAAAGACTTGCGAAAAAAATGCAAGTCTTTTTTATTTCCTTATGGATGAATTTGCGAGAAGGATGCTCCTCCGGCAAAGCAATCTCGTCGTAAGAACACGCTCTTCAAAAATTCACATTGGAATTGCACTCTTAATTTCAACTTGCTTGCTTCCCTCAGGTATAATTCACCCTATGACATCTACCGATAATCGCCCCCTAGACCCAGAAGCCAAACCAGACGACCGAGTCGATAATGCCCTGCGTCCCCAACATCTCGGAGACCTGATCGGGCAATATCAGGTTAAAGAAAATCTCGCGATTCTGATCGAAGCCGCCAAACAACGTGAAGAAGCACTAGACCACGTTCTCTTTTATGGACCACCGGGATTAGGCAAAACAACGCTCGCGCACATTCTGGCAAATGAGATGAATGTCAATATCCGCGTTACATCAGGCCCCGCCATTGAACGTGCCGGTGACCTCGCTGCGATATTAACAAATCTCCGCGCGGGCGATATTCTCTTCATTGATGAAATTCATCGCCTGGGTCGTGCTGTAGAAGAAGTTTTATACCCCGCAATGGAAGATTTCTCTCTCGACATCATCGTCGGGAAAGGCCCTTCTGCCCGTTCCATTCGTCTAAAACTCCCCCACTTCACCGTTGTTAGCGCAACAACTCGTTTGGCACTCGTCACTGCACCTTTGCGCGCACGTTTTGGCGCAGTATATCGTTTAGAGTATTACGATCTCGAAGCCACGCAAGCCATTGTCTCACGCGCAGCAAAACTATTAGATGTTCCATCTGACAAAGAGGGTATCAAAGAGATCAGTCGGCGTGCACGCGGAACACCGCGCGTTGCATTACGCCTTTTACGCCGCGTCCGTGATTACGCCCAAGTCCGCGCTGATGGCACAATTACCAAAGATGTCGCCAACGAGGCCCTAAATCTGCTTGCCATAGATGAACTTGGTCTAGACGATATGGACAGACGCGTACTCAAAGCCATTATTGAAAAATATCGCGGTGGTCCCGTTGGCTTAAATACAATTGGCGCATCCATCAGCGAAGAACCCGACACCATTATGGATGTGGTTGAGCCTTATCTTCTTCAACTCGGCTTCCTGGACCGCACCCCACAAGGGCGCGTGGCTACACGCTTGGCTTACGAGCATTTAGGCTTTGAATATCACGTGGAAGAACAGCAGGGGAAATTATTATAACCCTCGTAGTAAGGGCTTCAGCCCTTATAATCGCTAAAGCGGATACTACAATCTTTAAAATATGGCTTACGAATACAGAAACCTTTCCGCCAAAGAAAGAAAAGAAGTAGTCGAAAAGCGTAAAAAACAAGGCTACCCTGCACACTCTCCACCACATCCCTTTCGTGAAGAAGGCACTTATTTAATCACAGCTGCCAATTACGAACATCAGCATATTTTAGAAAACCCAACAAGACGAACCGCTTTTGAAAAGCTCGTACTGAATAATTTTCAAAAAATTGGTGCTGAAATTATTGCCTGGGTAATTCTTACAAATCATTACCACCTACTGCTCAACGTTGATGCTTTCGAAATCATATCTGATAACCTACGATATATTCATGGCTCAACTTCGTATCAATGGAATAAAGAAGATAAGCTAACAGGAAAACGAAAAATTTGGTATCGTTTTTCAGATAGAGCAATAAGAAACGAAAAACATTTACAGAGGTCGTTGAATTATATTCACTACAATCCAGTCAAACACGGTCTAGTAGAAGATGTGTATGCTTGGAAATGGTCAAGCTTATTTCTTTACGAAGACGAAAAAGGAAAAGCTTGGCTTCAAGAAAACTGGAAGAAATACAAACCATCATCTCATTTTGGCAAAAGATGGGATGACTTATAAACAATCCAAACCGCTAAAGCGGTTACTACAAGGGGCTCCTCTCATAAGTAAGAGCTTTAGCCCTTATAAATACATGAAAACATCCGACTTTAACTACCATCTCCCCCAAGAATCTATCGCGCAAACTCCCGCCGAGCCACGGGATTCATCCCGTTTGCTAGTTTTGCACCGTGAGAGCGGCAAAATAGAACATCGTTATTTTAGTGATATTGGTGATTATCTACTTCCCAACGATCTGCTTGTTATCAACCAGACGCGCGTTATCCCCGCACGGATTTATGCCAAAAAAGAAACCGGCGGCAAAGTTGAACTTCTGCTCCTCCGCAAAGATGATGATTTAACATGGCGTGCGCTCGTTGGCGGAAAAGGGCTAAAAGTTGGCAAAAAGGTCATTCTCGAAGATGCACCTGACGCAGAGATTATTGACGTACTCGAAGGCGCCCAACGTTTAATTCGTTTTGATGAGCCAATTGAGCCATTTTTTGCACAAATTGGTAATGTGCCGCTCCCGCCCTATATTCACGCGAAGCTCGATGACCCGGAACGCTATCAAACTGTTTACGCAGAAGAGCCGGGGTCAGCGGCTGCGCCCACGGCAGGATTACATTTCACACCGCGTTTATTAAACGAACTAAAAGACAAAGGCGTAAATCGTGCCGAAGTGACGCTGCACGTTGGGCTCGATACTTTTGCGCCGGTCACCGAAGATGATGTTGAAGAGCATCACATTCACACCGAGTGGTGTCAGGTCACGCCCGAGATGGCAGAAAAGATAAATAATGCTAAAAAAGCTGGGGGTAGAGTCGTTGCGGTTGGCACAACCAGCGTCCGGACGCTCGAATCTGCATCCACAACGGGAACAACTCTCCCCACGAGCGGCGCGACATCGCTCTTTATCCTGCCCGGCTACAAATTTCAGGCAGTTGATATAATGATTACAAATTTTCATCTCCCAAAATCCACTTTGGTGATGTTGGTAAGTGCTTTTGCTGAACGAGAGATGATTTTAAATGCGTACGAGACCGCCATCAAAGAAGGGTATAGATTTTATTCCTTTGGCGATGCGATGATAATTATCTAGTTGTCACTGCGAGGAGCATGCACTTGCGACGCGGCAGTCCCCCTCACAAAACAGGAAATTGCTTCGACGATAAAACAGCCTCGCAATGACAGAAATATGACTATGACAAAAAAACTTTATTTTGATGACCCAATGCAAAGCGAATTCACCGCCGAGGTGATAGAGATACGGAAGCACGCTCTCGGTTTTGGCGTGATTCTGCCATCTACTTTTTTCTACCCGACAGGCGGGGGACAATCCCACGATACCGGCATACTCGGTCCAGCGCGCGTTGTGGACGTGATTATCGAGGGCGAGGAAATTATTCATATCCTTGATAAAGAAATTGATTTGGGCAGCTATCCCGCTAAAATCGATTGGGAACGTCGTTTTGCAAATATGCAGCACCACACGGGACAGCATATTTTCTCATCTGCCTTCTGGACAGAGTTGGGGCTGGAGACAATTTCTTCGCATATCAGTGGAGAAGCTCCGACAACAATTGATTTCAACAAAGGGACACTTTCGACCGAAGAAATTGCCCGCGTGGAAAAAGCGGCCAATAAAATGGTCTTTGAAAATCGCGAAATAAAAGCCTATTTTGTAGAAAATAAAGAGAGCGTGCCTTTTCGCCGCCCCCCAAAAGTGGATGGAGAGATCCGCGTGATTGAGATCGAAGGCTACGATTATTCTGCCTGTGGCGGCACACATCTCCCCCAAACCGGCATGGTCGGGATGTTGAAAATCGTCCGCACCGAGCGAATTAACCAGAAAACGCGCATCCATTTTGTAGCGGGTTGGCAAGCACTGGCATATTTTGATGAAACACAGAAAGCAGCGCAAGAAAGTGCTCAGCTTTTAGCCATTGGCATAGATGCACTGAAAGAAACCGTTGGAAATCAACAAGAGCAGTTGAAAAGCGCGCAAAATGAATTGAAAAAACTACGCGAAATGAAGTTGGAAATTGAAGCATCGAAGATGGCGCAACTCGCCGAAGCTGTTGACGATAAATGGCTGGCGACAAGTCTCTTCGAGAACCGAAATGCCGGTGAATTACGTTCTTTAGCCATGAAATTGCGCGCCTACCCCGGGATGGTGACTGTGCTGGCATCCTTCGATGGGAGCAAACTTTCACTCATCACCGCCTGCGCTGATGATACAAATGTTAATGCAAATGATTTGCTCCAGAAACATCTTGCTCCCTTCGAAGGGCGTGGTGGTGGAGACAGTTCTATTGCACAAGGTGGGGGCACAGCCAAGAATGTGGATGAGCTTTTCCAACATACAAAAGAAATGGTCAGAAGTTCTTAAATGGTACACGGAAAACACGGAGAGAACGGAGAAAGCTCGAGGGTTACGGAAAAAACAATCTGTAACTCTCTTTTCTATCCGTGAAACTCCGTGCTATCCGTGTACAAAAAAATATGAAAAAACTAGAAAAGCTCACGCAAGAAATTATTTCCTGCCGAAAATGCCCTCGTCTTGTAGAATGGCGCGAAGAAGTTTCTCGTCTAAAACGAAAAGCCTACCTCGATCATGACTATTGGGGAAAACCAGTCCCTGGATTTGGCGACCCAAACGCCGATGTAATGGTCGTTGGGCTTGCCCCCGGCGCACACGGCTCAAACCGTACTGGGCGACAATTTACCGGCGATGCTTCTGGCGATTTTCTTTTCCCCGCCCTCCACAGAGCAGAATTTGCCTCCCAACCGGATTCGGTCGCTCGTGACGACAACTTGCTACTGGCCAATATGTGGATCACTGCCTCCGGGCGTTGTGCCCCACCCCAAAACAAACCCAAAGCAGATGAGCTGCACACCTGCCAGCCCTTTCTCGAACGTGAGATCGAACTCATCCAGCCCAAAGTTTTTGTGGCCTTGGGCAGAATCGCCTTCGACCGCATCTTGCGCATTTATTCTTTGCGCAAAAAAGATTATAAATTCGGTCACGGTGCCTTGCATCAACTCCCCAATGGAAAATGGTTATTATCTTCATACCACCCCAGCCGTCAAAATACGCAGACGGGAAGACTGACAGTTGAAATGTTCGATCAAATTTGGCAAAAAGCACGCAAGCTAATTCAAACTTAACCGCTAAGGCGCAGAGAACGCAAAGAAAACCCTAAAAAAAACCTTGGCGCTCTTCGCACCTTGGCGGTTTAATTAGAGGTAAAAAAGATGTTAGGAAAAATAGCCTTTCTCGGTTCTGGCGAAACATCTCTCGCAGGGGGACGCATCTTCGAGAGTCTCGTCAAAGACCTCGACCACCCTCCACAGATCGCCATCATGGAAACCACAGCAGGATTTGAACTCAACTCCTCGCTCGTTGCCCAAAAAGTCGGTGACTATTTATCAAAACGCTTGCAAAATTACGCCCCGCAAATCCACATTATTCCCGCCCGCAAACGTGGCACAGATTTTAGCCCCGATAATGCTGAAATCCTCGCCCCACTCCTCTCCGCAGATTTAATATTTATGGGCCCCGGCAGCCCGACTTATGCCGTGCGCCAACTCAAAAATACGCTCGCCTGGGATATTATCCGCGCGCGTCATCGTCGTGGCACAACACTCGTTTTTGCCAGCGCAGCCACCATCGCCGTTGGCGCATACGCGCTCCCCGTTTATGAAATTTTCAAAGTTGGCGAAGATATCCACGTCAAAAAGGGTCTAAATCTTTTCGCCGATTTCGGTCTCGCCCTCTCCTTTATCCCGCACTGGAATAACGCCGAAGGCGGCGCAGATGTCGATACCAGCCGCTGTTTCGTCGGGCGTGAACGTTTTGATATTTGGCGCACGCAACTCCCCCCAAAGCAGACCATCATCGGGCTAGACGAACACACCGGCATCATTCTCGATTTTGAAACGCAAAAATGTCGCATCAGCGGTGTTAGCTCCGTCACCATCTGCGATGGAAAAGAAACTAAAATTTACCCCGCAAAAGCAGAATTTGAGATGGATGAACTCGGCACGCTCAAAACTCCCAGTTTGGACGAAGACATCTCACCCACCGCCCTCAACTTCATCCGCAACGCCCCTGACTCGGAGCTTGCTCCCGTACCCTCGGCAAAAGTGATGAAACTAGCAGAATCCCGCCAAAAAGCCCGCGCCGAAAAAGATTTCGCAGAATCCGACCGTCTACGTGACAAGATCGCATCTTTCGGCTGGGATGTACAAGATAGCTCAGATGGGCAAAAATTAGTGAAGGCATCATAATATGGCAAGAGCACAATGTATCGTTCATAGAGACGAGAGATTACTGATGGCTCAGCATCGTCTTGATGGAAAGACTTGGTGGGCTTTGCCGGGAGGCGGTGTTGAAGAAGGTGAAACACCGGCAGAAGCTGCTCTAAGGGAATTACGCGAAGAATGTTGCGTTGATGGAGTCATTATCTGTGAAACAAGCCGCTGGTCACATTTTGGAAAAGGTGAAACCCAGACATACCTCGTCGATATAGGCAACCAAATTCCGTCGCTGGGTCACGATCCAGAAGTTGCCGCGGGAACACAGGAACTCATTTTAATCGATATACAGTGGCTGCATTTATCTCAAATTCCTGAACGAGATCGCGCTTTTCTATGGGCTGCAGGTCTTCTTGGCGTTGCTGAGTTCTATCCTGAAATATTCAAATGGGGAGATATACTCAGCTATCCAACACATGACACGCGAACTGGACAAGAACGGATGAAGAAGTAGAATAAAGTGCGTTGCATTGTGCAACGCACTTTTCACACATATATACGGAGTTCCCCCATGCCCCTCCCCCCTTTAACAGAAAAAGATGCTGTCAAAATTGCATCCAAATATTATGACCTAAAAACTGAAGTAAAGCTTCTGGGCGGCGATATCGACCGCAATTTCCTGCTCTCCACCGAGAGCGGAAAGTTTGTCTTGAAAATTCAATCATTGGAGACAGAGCAAGAAGAAATTGAATTTCAACATGCTGCTCTTCAACATCTAAAGGGATTTGAGAATGTGCCACATACCATTCCCAACAAAGATGGCGAGATGTTTTTTCGTACCCCATTTCAGGGAGATGAATATCTTGTGCGCATGGTCAGTTTTTTGGAGGGCACACTGCTGGAAGAGATTATCCCCAAGTCGCCAACGCTTTTGCGTGAGCTGGGTGCCTATATCGCCAAACTCGATCTTGCGCTGGCCAATTTCACACATCCGCATATGCGTAAGCAGGGCGATATTTGGGATCTATCTCTGGCACATCTAGCCATTGAACCACGCTTGGGCGTCATTGCATCCCCAGAAAATAAAGAGTTTGTATCTCGCGTTCTAGATCGTTTCAAAACCCGCGTTTTACCTGTTTTGCCAGATCTGCATAAGCAAGTTATCCATACCGATGCCAATATGCAAAACCTCCTTGTACAGGATGGTTTGATCAGCGGCATCTTCGATTTCGGCGATCTCCGCTACGCGCCACGCGTTTACGAAGTCGCGATTTGCGCGGCCTATGCCCTGCTCGGGGAAGAGAATCCGCTCGAGGTTGTTGCGCATCTTGCAGCGGGGTATCACAGCAGCATCCCACTCACGGCAACAGAAATCAGCCTGATCTATGATCTGATTTGTGCACGATTGGCCGTTAGCGCATCCATTGCATCGGGACGCGACCCTGAGAATGAATATCATCAGAGCAGCATAAAACGAGCCTGGCACGCATTAGATGCATTATTAGCCGTAAACCCTGAAGATGCGACGCTCTTAATCGGTAGCATGTGTCCGCCGAGCAATCGTTCACTAGCGGAAGCAAGCCAAAATCACGAGCGGCTCGCGCCGCAGGCGATCATCCAAAAAAGGCAATTATCTCTTAACCCTGCTTTGAGTTTGTCTTATGAAAATCCGCTGCATATTGTGCGTGGACAGGGGCAAATCTTATACGATTCTGCGGGAAAAGCTTATCTGGATTGTGTGAATAATGTTTGCCATGTGGGGCATTCGCACCCGCGCGTGGTAGCGGCGTTGGCGGGGCAGGCGGCGGCGCTGAACACGAATACGCGCTATTTGCATGAGAATATTGTACGGCTGGCGGAGCGGCTCACGGCGACCATGCCCGCCCCTTTATCGGTCTGTTTTTTCGTCAATTCTGGCAGCGAGGCAAACGACCTTGCGCTGCGGTTGGCGCGGGCGTATACGGGGCAAAAAGATATGCTGGTGCTGGAGGGCGGCTATCACGGCAATTTGTCGAGTTTGGTGGATATTTCGCCTTATAAATTTGACGGCAAGGGTGGGGCGGGCGCGCCGAGTTGGGTGCATAAGCTGACGCTGCCCTGCGATTATCGCGGCATTTATCGCGACGACGATGTCCCCGTTACGCGCTACGCCGCCGATGCGCAGGCGGTGATTGATGCGGTCGATAGCGACGAGCGCGGCATTGCGGCGTTCATCAGCGAGAGCATTATCGGCACGGGCGGGCAGGTCGTTTTCCCCGCTGGCTATCTGGCAGCGATCTATGCCCGCACGCGCGCGGTGGGCGGCATCTGCATCGCGGATGAAGTTCAACACGGTTTTGGTCGTTTTGGCACGCATTTCTGGGGTTTCGAGAGCCACGGCGTTGTGCCCGATATCGTCACGATGGGCAAGCCCTTCGGCAACGGACATCCGCTCGCGGCCGTGGTCACCACGCCAGAAATTGCGGCAGCCTTCAACAACGGGATGGAATATTTCAACACCTTCGGCGGTAACCCCGTCTCTTCGGCCGTCGGGCTGGCTGTTTTGAATGTAATCGAGCAGGAGGGCTTGCAAAAGAACGCTCTGCATGTTGGGCGTTTTTTGAAAGAAGGATTATTGGAACTACGGGATCGCTACCCCTTAATAGGCGATGTGCGCGGCGAGGGGCTTTTTCTCGGCATCGAACTGGTGCGGGACCGCTCCACGCTCGAACCTGCCACCGCTGAGACATATCGTCTCGTCGAGGAGATGCGGATGCGTCAAATTCTGCTTAGTGTCGATGGCCCGCTGCATAATATCGTCAAGATCAAGCCGCCGATGGTCTTCTCGAAGGAGGATGCGGCGAGGTTGGTGAGGGAGTTGGATGAGTTATTGAGTAAAATGTGATCTCATTATCTATTATTGATAAGTTGAGCTCCCCAATACCAAATCCACATCACTACCAAAAGAACGTTGAATGTTAAAAGTCGCATATCTACATGATCAAGATTAAGCACACTTTGCAAAGTAAAGTACCACCACCAAAGGTGGTGGCTTGAAGTGTTGCACCTAGAAGGTGCGATGGTACTCATCTAATCAAACAAACGATCTTGGTTACCGGCAAACTGTTCTTCCTTCTTCATCTGCCATTTTACATATTTGCG
>JAAENC010000281.1 GCA_024224815.1 Chloroflexota bacterium | reverse complement strand
GGTAACATTTTGCAAATAACACGGATTATCTGTACATACATTTTGACTATTTACATAACGAAATAATTAGAATATTAGAATTTTAATTCCAGTATTGGTTGACACAGCATATGCAGCAAATAAATCAACCATAATATCTTGTTTGAATATAATTTATTATGAAACTACTATCCAAACCAGAAACAATTCCAACATGTATGTTTCTGGTACTATGTTGCTCCGCTGTGCCAGATAAACCAAATTTGATACACAAAAAACCCAACCATTCCATTTTATTTTATACAATGAATAATAACCATCAGTTGTTTCTATTTATGAAATATCAGGCAATTGTGAAGGTGACTTTTTTTGCTACCAGACATAATAATGTTCTTGATATTCGTTACTTTAAAGTGAATGATATTTTTCACATTGTACATTTTGATGATGTCGCGTTGATATTCACATGTCACTGAGCACCATATGAAAGCGTAAATGATGTTTGTTTGATCGTTTGTCGACACAATTTGTAGCAATCCATTCATCAACTGAAAATGT
>JAAENC010000280.1 GCA_024224815.1 Chloroflexota bacterium | reverse complement strand
CGACAAAAAAGGGGCAAATAAGAGATATGCTCAAAAAACCATTAAATAAGAGATTTTATGGGTTTTTGAAATCCTTGTTTTTTTTTCTGGTCAATTTACTTGGTCTCTGGAGTACGTATTGCTATTAGGGGCGTTGCCAAGGTTAAATGAGAAAAGGGATCCGACGGCGGCGGCTGCAGCGGGCGGAACCTTACAGGTATATTTTGTTTTAAGAGAGGGAAAATTGTTGCTCTTTTTCCAGATTTTTGACCTAAGGCCCTTAATCACTTATTTTCACAAAAAAAGCAAGGATTTCAAAAACCCTTAAAATCTCTTATTTAATGGTTTTTTGAGCATATCTCTTATTTGCCCCTTTTTTGTCGAGATCTCTTATTTTGCATGTTTTGGGGTTTAGGGTTTAGGATTTCAAAAGTGCACTTTTTGCAACTTTTTGAAGCTCGTTTTTAGAATTTAGCATTTTGAAGTGACTTTTTAGCAATTTTTACGGTTTAGGGTTTAGGATTTCAAAAATGCACTTTTTGCAACTTTTTGAAGCTCGCTTTTAGAATTTAGCATTTTGAAGTGACTTTTT
>JAAENC010000279.1 GCA_024224815.1 Chloroflexota bacterium | reverse complement strand
GTTATTTTATCATCTGCAATTATTTGCTTTAGTTTGATAAATACTGATAAATACTGATAAATACTGGACAATACTGATCAATACTGATGAATACTGATGAATACTGATCAAATTATTTTTAGATATTAAATGTGCACGGCATATCGCATCACATTATTTTGGTTTCTGAAAAAATAGTGCAAATCCATACAGTTTGTATCTTTGACTACCATCAGAAACAGTACTCAAAACAATACAACACTATATTCTTCATAATCTTAAACGTCTTTTGATTCATTTCTATTTTCTTCAATTTCATAACATATCACAGTTTTCAAATAAAACATTCCAAAATCTTCAACTCATCATGAGCAATACATTTGAAGTGAATAAAATAATTGATGATACAGTGACAAACGGCAAATCTTATTATTTAATACAATGGAAAGATACAATAACAACCAATATTGAAACATACAAATGTTATAAAAACGACATAAAGAAAATAACAAAATTGAGGAAGAAATTTATCATTGAATGGAAAAATACATGGATGAAATTTGAAAACATAAAAGATACTTGTGATGAAATTTTAGGTGCATATTTGTTATTAAAATTGCATCATTTTGGAACAAAATAACTGTAATGTGTTGAAATTGTATATTGTTTAATTAAATTTACTTGTATCTCGATATAATTGTTAATTCAATTGTATTAAACAACGAAAATTCTTAATTCAGCAAACAAACGTAATATTCAAAAAAATACAACAAACAACATTAAAACAAAAATCAATTTTTGATGAGCATTGTTATTTTATCATCTGCAATTATTTGCTTTAGTTTGATAAATACTGATAAATACTGGACAATACTGATCAATACTGATGAATACTGATGAATACTGATCAAGTTATTTTTAGATATTAAATGTTCACGGCATATCGCATCAGATTATTTTGGTT
>JAAENC010000278.1 GCA_024224815.1 Chloroflexota bacterium | reverse complement strand
TTCATGGATAATGGATAAATCATTGGTATATAGTAAAATAAGATGGATTATAATATTTCTATTCATTATTGGTCATTTGTTTGGAGAGAATTTTTTACAAGGAGATTTGTACAGGAATGTGGTCCAGTATTTTATCAGTCACGGAGAAAAAATCAAAAGACATATTTATTGCTGCAGAATGACCAAAAAATATTCCTGAATGATATGTCGTGTTGGAACGTAATGGAACCGTCAAGTAAAGTTAAGTCTCTGAAATTATTTTACATAAATAGCAACAAAAACACATACAAATATATAGGGTTTTTATGTGACATATTTTGGAAACGGTAAAAACGTATGAAGGTGAAGATAATAAAAATGATATAGATATTGGTCTATTTGATTCGGGACAAACAGGAATAATATTAGGAGCATTATGTAAAGACATTATTATAATAAAAAAGTTGAATATAAAAGGAATCATATATAAAGTTGACTCTGAAAAAATTGGATAAATATTAAAGATATAATTATTCAGATATTATGGAAACAGGTTTGATGTTTTATTACACACATTATAGCCACATAGCTCAATGATAGAGCGCTGGAATTTTCCAGACACACAGGTTTGATTCCTGTTGTGGCCACAAATCCCGTTATGGGGGGATGTTATTGTTGCAGTTAAGGATATTTTATCAAATCATAATAAGTGAACAATCATAATAAGTGAACAATGCTATTTATTTTACGAAGAAACCTTTGAATGGAAACTTGGAGCGGAAATATTGAATCAATTTCTAAATGCAAATCATACTGAACCATTTGAATTTCCACAGATAAAATACCATGATATTACATTTATTTGCATTGCATATCCAAATGGTATTAAACGTGATGATGAAGGATACATTTCACTTGTTATTAAAATGCTATCAAAACCAAAAGATATTGAGGAAATTGTAACATCTTGTCATGTTTATTTACAAAATAAATTAATGTATAAAGAACATATTACATTTAATTCAAATTGTTCACAATTTCTACTCGGAAATTCATCATTATGTGATTCGAAATTATCAGAATATAGAGATGTCAATTCATTAGTATTTGGAATGGATATACAAATTGTTGGTGTTAATTATCATGAACAAGGTGAAAGATTTGATAATGGCAAATGGACAGATTATTTGGTATACAGTCAACCCATTCCATTGCCACAATATATAAAATATGAATGGAAATTAGATGATTTAATATTACGCGAAATGCGTAAAGATAGTAATAGAATATTTTATTATGAAAATGGGACAAATTGGACAATGTTATTATACAAATTATTGTAAACCAACATTTATGGTATATTTAACAAAAT
>JAAENC010000277.1 GCA_024224815.1 Chloroflexota bacterium | reverse complement strand
TATTCTTGTCTGCTTTACTTTCTTTTCCTTTTTTGCCTTTTTGGTGACGCATAGCGTAGACCTATAACCAGTCGGTGGTAGACTTTTTCCCATTTCGTTCTGAGTACACCTTGAGTATTTCCCATTTCGTTCTGAGTACACCTTGAGTACTGTGGACACGTGGCGCCCATGAGAGCCCGAATACCAGGGAAACAAAATACATACTAACACTGACTACATCAGTGCGTCGCCTTATACCCGGGTAACGCGGCTTGTTTTACCCTGTAATGGTAAGGCTAAAAAAAAGTTACGTAGATGGTAAGTCGTTACATATTGGTTACAAGAGCCTTTAGGATCAAAATAAAAATATGAAAAATAAAAAATATATATTTTTTATATTTTTGATGGCTAAAGGAAAAAAATATCTACAATCTCCTTTTTAGAATTTGAAAAAATAATAATTAGAACTATTGTTTTTCTTCTTTACCACAAAAATAATTTTTGGCGACGCATAGCGTAGACCTATAACCCGTCGGTGGTAGACTTTGGTAGACTTTTCCCATTTCGGAGAGAGTACACCCCGACTACCAGGGACTACTGTGGGTAATCAAAACACAAAAAATGTGGTAATCAAAACACAAAAACAAGAGAGCCCGAATACCAGGGAAACAAAATACATACTAACACTGACTACATCAGTGCGTCGCCATATACCCGGGTAAGGTCATTTAAAGGTCAACACAGGTCATTTTCGCCTATGTGTTTAAATCGAAAAAGCACACGTCTAAACTCCAG
>JAAENC010000276.1 GCA_024224815.1 Chloroflexota bacterium | reverse complement strand
TTTCTTTTCCGATCAGACTGGACGCTTGCAGCCAGCGGCGCCGCTCTTATGAAACTTCACTAATTTCAGACTAACTGACCTCTGTTTTTCTGTTATTGCCGCCTCGCTTTGAAATTATTTTACAAAACCATCTGTAATTATAACAAATACGTGTGAGTGTTTATATTGACACCATACGAGCCGGTTTAAAATTTTTCTATGCTTTCGGATTTTGATTTGATACTTAGAATTGATATTATCATAATCTTTACAGGGAGCAAGAAAGATGATCCAGACATTACTTCCCATATTCCCCAGGGAAAGCACGCGCATAAATGACCTTTTGGCGTTTAAAAAAGAAGATGGGCACGTGTATTATTTTAATGCCACCATGCCAATTTTTTCGCATCATGAAGATGATTTGGCATCCTTCCGAATGATAACGAGTCAATTATATATAAATGGCAATTGTAAGCAGATAGATATCGTCACAGCCTTTGGCGTAAGTGCCAATAGTGTAAAGCGGTATGTAAAGAAATATCGAGAAGAAGGGATGGAAGGATTTTTTCGAAAAAGGGTGGTTAAACGCACAGCGCACGTATTAACCCCGGAAGTAATGGATCGGGCGCAGGAGATGCTAAATGAAGGAAAAAGCCGATCAGAGATTTGTGAGGCGTTAAAGTTAAAGCCTGATACGCTTTACCGTTGCATCTATTCTGGTCGATTGATTGAGCCGGATAAAAAAAAAAGAGAGTGTTGTCACCAAAAGTCACCGCAGTGCATTGGATAGCCAAGCGGAAATGGGCACCGGTTGCACGCATGTTATGGAGCGAGTGGCCGCATCGGTGGGCATATTGGAGGAGGTATCAACACGCTTTGAA
>JAAENC010000275.1 GCA_024224815.1 Chloroflexota bacterium | reverse complement strand
TTAAAGCCGGGAAAAAATATTATTATCTTCGCTATAACTCGAAAGAGATGCGCCTTGCCAAGCGAAGACAATATGAACAGACCGACGAATTCAAAGACCGATACCGCTGGCGTGCAGGCAGCGAAGCTACGATGTCAGAATTTGACCGACGAACCGGGGTTAAGCAACTCCGAGTGCGGGGATTTAAAGCGGTGCGATATTGCGCCACTTTAAAAGCTGCCGGAATTAACCTTTTCAGGGCTGCTGCCGTCCGAAGGGCGACTGATTTCTGTCTTCAGGCATAGACGGAGTGCTGTCGGAGTATAGTCGGACTGTTATTGCTGCCTGGATAACGATATCAGTATTGTCAAAGAGCTGATGATCCTGATTTGGGATAATCAGAAAGCAATTTCTGTCAGATTCGGTTATTGCGCTTAATATTTCCAAAAATTTGCTGCATAACTGATTTGACTTTTTACGAGACCATCAAAAATCAGTCACCTTTACTGAAAGCGACAATTGATATGAAAAAATGCACAATCAAAATCGAACCCGGCAATGACACCCAAGACGTA
>JAAENC010000274.1 GCA_024224815.1 Chloroflexota bacterium | reverse complement strand
TGTCTCAGAAAGGCTCCCTTGGCGAGGCTGTCCGGAGAGCTGGTGGAGCACCGCTTGCACCGCCCGTCCCCACACGCCCTCTCTCCGTCGGAGAGTGGCGTCTCGTTGCCTCCTGCTTCCGGCATCGCTCCCGTCACGTCCTCCGCGTCATCTCCCTCCAATCCGTGGCTTGCATCCATGTCCCCCTCCTCGCCCGTCGGTGGCTCCGCTGTCCGGTTCGGTCCGGGCAACTGCCCTGTGACTCCTGCCACCGCCGGCACCTCCACCTCGAGCTGCGGCATCGTGCTGTGAACCTGTCCTACACTCGGGTCCCCCGCCGCGCTTGCAGCCGCTGGACCCAGCGCTCCGCCAGTTGCGCCAGTCTCCTCCGCCGACTCGTCCTCCTCCCTACTCGCCTCCTCATCATCCGCCGCCGGGTCACCCTCCACCTCCCCCGATTCACCACTGTCCACCGTCGACCCCTCTAGCTCCGCACTGGCTGCGCTGTCGCCCGCCAGCGACCCATCCTCCTCCTCGTCCGAGGCGCCATCATCCTCTGGCGTCTCGCTCCTCGGACTCCATCCTCCGTCGTCCATTGTCTCCTCGACTTGGTCCTGGCTGGCTGCGCTGTCGCCCGTCATCTGCCAGTCCTCCTCCTCACTCGCCTCGCCGTCGTCCTCCGACCCCTCGTCACTGGCCTCGTCCGTTGTGCCATAGTCCATGGAGCCTCTGGTCTGGCTCCCAGTAGCTTGGCATCCATCCACCAGCCATGCACCAGTGTTCCCATCCGCCGCGTCCTCACCTCCCGACGCCTCGCTCTCCTCCGCACTCACTGCGTCTTCATCCATTGACGCCCCGTCACAGTCTCCACCAACGACATCATCATCCTCCCCCGACCCGTCTTCGTCGTCACCCGACGCGTCCTGAGTCTCCGGTGGCTGGCTCTCCTCCTCCATGGCTGCTCCGCCATCCACCGGCAGTGAATCTTC
>JAAENC010000273.1 GCA_024224815.1 Chloroflexota bacterium | reverse complement strand
TCCATATTATATTCATCATCACCACCATTATCCATATTATATTCATCATTATCATTATCCATATTATATTCATCATCATCACCACCATTATCAGCATGTCCGTCGTGATAACCATCGCTGTATCCGTGGTTAAATTCATCATCATCACCACCATTTAAATATTCATTCATTGTATATCCATCATGATATCCATTATTATATCCTTCTTCATATACAGTACTATAATTTCGTACCGATATATCACTATTATTATTATTATTATTATTATCATTATCATGTCCATCCGATTGTTCATCATCATCATCATCAGATGTACATAAAGATAAGATTTTTGGTGGTGGTGGTGGTGGCGATTTACGATGACTGGGTATACGGTTGTTTGGTTCTTCCGAACTAAAATCAGATGGTGGTGGTGATGGTGGTGTTTTACGATGTGGGGGTCTACGGTTGTTTGGTTCCATTTGTGATTGTGATTGTTGGGTTGGAAATGTTCCTAAATTCATTTTCATCCCATGAAATGTTTCTTGTTTATCAACTATATTTTGTGTTATATATTATTAGTAATATATATATATAAACTTAACGTTGTGATAATGTAGGTGTTGGCGATGGTGATAAGTTCGATGAAAGAGTTGATTGTGTGCGTTGGGTTGCTATATAGCGTATGTAATCATCAAATTGAAGCATAAATTCATCATCATCATCATCATCATCATCAGAACCTAAAAATAAATATATTATATTAAAAAATAAATTATATTATATAAAATATAAAAAACTTTCAATTTAAAAAATATAAAATCAGAAACAATGAAATCATTATGATTTTATCGCCATAGTATATGAATTCTCCATATACACCGTCCGTGCGTACCGCCTACAGTGGGCCACAAAAGGGTACTAGGCTAATGTGGTAAATTCCCATACACTATACACCACTATATAATGCAACGGATTTACTGTCTTTAACCACGGACGATATGGTGTCATAAATGATAACATTTTGGGTGAATAATCATCATATTTATTTATATATATTGGGGTAAGAATGTTATCATTCTAATATCATCATATCATATATTTATTTTTTTTATAATAAATACATTACATACTTTCAGATATCATTTGGGGTGGATGCGACGGAAATTCCTAAATATAAGTGCAAGTATACAAATTTAATCACATTCAAAAAATAGAACAGACAAAATAAAAACATACAGAATAAAACGTCGCTGTGACGAATATAATTATCGTGAGGATGATGATGATAATTTGAATGAGATT
>JAAENC010000272.1 GCA_024224815.1 Chloroflexota bacterium | reverse complement strand
ATCTCCACGTTTTGAAGACCTTTTCCAATAATTCCAGCTGAGTTTGAATCCCGCGCCTTACATTTGGGGGGCACGTAATTTTTCCTGAAGCTCCGACTCCTTCGATTTTCCCAAGAAAAATGGCCCTCGAAATGCAAAACATAATCGCTCGATCTCTAGATTTCCTGAAGCCCACCCGCCGACCCCTGCTTCTTTTGTAGTACCACCATCTCTCCCATTTTTACATGACTTAAATACTGTTATTCTCAGCATCCCACCGATGGTCATGTTACCCGCACTCAGTCTTCTTATTCTTTTTAAACTACATGCAAACCGGCATGACACCGATGACGCCGATGACGCCGATGACCACCGATGACACCGATTTGAGCGCAACATACAGAAACGAAGCTACAACCAACGCAACCAATGAACACAAATGCACGGTCAATGAGTTAAAAAGGGGGGCGGGCATACCGTTGGTGCAAGACGGCAATCGAGGTTAAAAAAAGAGATATTTAGCATAGAAAGCCGTGGTAGTTATCAGGCTACGCTGCGCTCCGCACAGACAACTACCACGGTCACCTTGCTTGATGGCAGTATTCCCTTTGGCGCAAACTAGTTGACGTGTGCCAATTTCAGCGGTTTCAAGCCATTCAGGGCCGGTTTTGGCGATTTTGAGGTTGTTTTTTTTGGCCCGGACCTCTTTT
>JAAENC010000271.1 GCA_024224815.1 Chloroflexota bacterium | reverse complement strand
TTTTTGCGTAATCTTTCGCTGTAAATATCTTGGTCATTATGCTCCAAATTTTGTGTCTGTCCCAAAGTCTGCGATTGGGAAAGTCCAAAAGTTTTCAAAACTAATATATGGTTCTAAGTATAACTTACTTTGCATGCCTTGACAGTTTTTAGTCAAACTCTTATGTTCGATTCCTGTCACCCTGTAGCTTTCGCCCGATACACCGATGTGCGAGATATTTGCTGTCACTATGTCAAACAGATCAGGCGAGTATTGCAATTCAGGTCTATTCTCTATCTTTATAACAGGATATGGGTGTAGCGTTTCCATGAACGGCCCAACCAAATCAGACAAATCTTTCGCCACGTTTAAATCTTGCTGCCAGATCAAATCAAGAAATAATTCACGCGGCTGTGTAACGGTAGAAATATCTTTCGGATATGTAATATCCGCGTTATTTTTCTCGTAAATCGCATCGCCCCTGACTTGCAATTTAGTAACATAACCAACAGCAACATTCGTATTGACAATATCCAGCTTTGCTGTATCGCCAAAGTCAGAAAGCGACACAGTACAATCGGCTGTTATATCCGCGCCACCGCCGTCTGCTTGCGTATTGACGGTGTAATCCGTAGTCGCAACAGGGGTTAAAACTCCCTCCGCTGGTAC
>JAAENC010000270.1 GCA_024224815.1 Chloroflexota bacterium | reverse complement strand
TTTATGCCTCCATGCTTTAATAATATTATTATGAATTATATTATAATTAAATTCATATTTTTCATATAATAAATATTGCATTTATATTTTCAATTGAATATATTTATTGCATGCTTTTTTAATATTATTACATCCATAAAAATCAATAAGTGTTGTCATAAGTTCAACATTTTGATTATAATTTCCATTTATTTTTTTATTAATTATATTTAATATTCGCTCTTTCAAAATCATTAATATTTATACATGCTTTTATAAATAATATATTTGTTGCATTGTCACATGTTAATGTCTCAGTTTTATCAAATACAATATTTAAATTATATATGCAATCTCTAAGATGGAATCCAAATTAGAATGTACATTAAAAGACATTCTTGAGAACCTGGATGAAATGTGCTATAAATGTCTGGATGTTAGCAGGAATCTTAATTAAACCAGCCCGCGTGTATTAACATGAGATTCTTATGGATTATAATTACATTCCGGAGTTATCCGGCTCGTTCTCTCCAAATGAATCTTTTTCCAGATGAATCTATGCATGGATATGCTGTGAATGTCTGACATTCAACCAATAAATGCTGCTAAATCTTTTGAATGTATATATTTAATGATATTTATTATCAGATTGAACATAGAACTTTACATTCAAAAGATTCATCAACATTCAATGATGAAATGGCGGACATTCATAGCATATCTATGCATAGATTCATCTAGAAAAAGATTCATTTGGAGAGAACTCACCGGATAACTCCGGAATGCAATTATAATCCATAAGAATCTCATATTAATACATGCAGCCTGGTTTAATTAAGATTCCTGTCAATATCCAGACATTTATACCACATTTCATCTAGGTTCTTAAGAATGTCTTTTAATGTACATTCTAATTTGGATTCCATCTTATTAGGTAGAGCAATTGAGAAAATATTTTGTGCTGGATGTTATGAGGAATATACCAAAAAATTCATATTTTTTATTTCAATACGAACCTACAACTTTGATCTCATAGTAGCTATGCCATATTAGATTTTAAATAATGTTAAACAAACTGGTACAAGCATATCAACGGAAAAAAATATGCACTAATAGTACTGATTGAATG
>JAAENC010000269.1 GCA_024224815.1 Chloroflexota bacterium | reverse complement strand
CGGTGGCCGCACCAGTCGACACCACCACGCTCCCGGCCGTGCCCGCCGTGGACGCGCCGCTCAGCACCGACACCGCACCCGACGCACCCGACTGCGTCGTGCCCGTCGACAGCGTCAGCCACCCGCTCACGCCCGCAGACGTGGCGTCCGACGACGACACCAACACGTGACCCGACGACGACGACGACCCGGCGCCGCTCACCACCGACACGTGCCCGCCCTCGTACCGAGTGTCAGTCGTGGAACCCGCCTCCAGGATCAGGTCGCCACCATCGAAGCCTGTGCCACTGTCACCAGCCCCGATGCTCACATGCCCGGCCTCACCTGACGTCGAAGCTCCGCCCTCAATCACAACGCTCCCACCGGTCCCAGTGCCGGATGAGCCACCAGCGATGCTCACGAAGCCGCCCACGCCCGTTGCGGTCGAGCCGCCGGAAATGCTCACCAGACCGCCCGTCGAGTCTCCGGACCCGGCCTGCATCAGCAGAGTGCCGCCGACTGACCCAGTGGCGGTGGACGACCCGGAGCTCACAGACACCGACCCGCCCGACCCGCTGTTCGTCGACCCCACGCCCACCGACACCGACCCCGCAGCGCCCCCGGTGGCCGCACCAGTCGACACCACCACGCTCCCGGCCGTGCCCGCCGTGG
>JAAENC010000268.1 GCA_024224815.1 Chloroflexota bacterium | reverse complement strand
GCCTTCTTTCTGCTCAACTTAGCTGACTTACTTCGGCCCTGACTCTCCAATTTTCGATAGATTGGATTAACAACCTTTTTGGTCCCATCAACTGCTTCAGTATTATAGTCAATAAGTCCTTGAATATTAAAATGTTTTCTCATATATTTAAAAAAGTTTTCCTGAGACCATCTGCAAAACATATGACTCGCTATAATCGTCATTTTGGACTTATAATCTGTGCTCAAAACCGAAACCTGATGACCGCTCTCGGTCAGCTTGCGAATCTCTCGCACCCACAGCTTCTTGGCTAAAAAAATGCCCCGTTCGGCCAACTTCATCTTCACCTGTTGACCCAATGACATGCCAACTCGATGTTCTTCAAACTCGCTTTCGGACCAATCATCTTTAGCGTACTTGTGATAGGTTTGACAGGCAATTCGTTTTTGCCACAGCTCTTTAAAAAACTGCGGACTATAGCCTTCCCTATCAAAGATGATTACAAATCGATGAAGATAACGATCCGCCTCTAATTTTGCGGCGCT
>JAAENC010000267.1 GCA_024224815.1 Chloroflexota bacterium | reverse complement strand
GCTAATGACAACTATTGGAGTTCCTCGGAGAACAATAGCAACAACGCGTGGAACCAGAACTTCAACAATGGCAACCAGAACAACAACAATAAGAACAACACACTCAGAGTGCGTGCTGTTCGGGGTTTTAAACAAAATCAATGAGAGTTACACGGGCAGCGGCTTGGGCCACTGCCCGTGTTTTCTGCGGTATAAGGTCTATGAAACAACTGTCTCTGTTTGATTTTGCGCAAGACCTAAAGCCTGCCATAGAGCTTGCTGAGCTTTTTGAAGCGTATTTTGATTGTCGCAACAATAAGCGCAACACCCTCAATGCCCTCGCTTTTGAGGTCGATTATGAAGCCAATTTACTGAAGCTGTGTGCTGAAATCAATAATGGCAGTTACCGGCCCGGGAAGTCCATTGCCTTCATTGTCGACAAACCCATAAAAAGAGAGATATTCGCCGCCGATTTTCGCGACCGGGTAGTACATCATCTTATCGTCAATAAACTGAATCCGCTGTTTGAGAAAGCATTTATCTATGACAGTTACGCGTGCCGTACCGGTAAAGGCACGCATTTGGGCATAAAACGTGTAGACCGTTTCATCAGGAAATGTTCGCAAAATTACACTAAAGACTGTTATGTGCTAAAGCTGGATGTAAAAGGCTTTTTTATGCACATTAACAAAACCCTTCTGCTTGCAGAACTACATGCCTTTATTGAGCAAAAATACCAGAGGGCCGATAAAGAGTTGCTATTAGAACTGTGCCAAAAAACAATCGATTACGACCCCACCCAAAACTGCATCGTCAAAAGCAAACGTGGAGCGTGGCAGGGTTTGCCGCCCGACAAGAGCTTGTTTCACTCGGCAATCCATTGCGGCTTACCCATAGGAAACCTGACCAGTCAGGTCTTCGCCAACTTTTATATGAATCCTTTTGATCATTTTATCAAACATGATTTAGGCATCCGCTATTATGGTCGCTATGTCGATGACTTTGTTCTGGTGCATCAGGACAAGGAGTATTTAAAATGGGTGCAGTTCGTCTGATTCTATATATTGTATATGATCAATCAGTCTATACATCATCTGGTATAGTTGAGGTGGAATACGATAATAAATCGATGGGTTTATTTGATCTAATTATTACTTTTTCATTTCCTCTCAATTTGACTTTCCAGCGTTCGTACACCCACCCAAAGAACTTATCCCAATCTTTATTGAGTTCTATACATCTGAGGTGAAGCAACGCTTCTGCTCTGCCTGGAATCCATCGCATACCAGAACAATCCATTCGCTCTCCAACTACATAACGTGCAGCTCCTTCTACTATTCCCGAAGCAATGGGCAAATCTTCTTCAATGTACTTTTTATAATTCATCATCTCTAAACGCCGTTGCATATAGTTAATTACTTCTTGCAGAAGTTCTCTTTTCTTTTTATCCCGTTTGGCACGGCTTGATAATTGGTTCTTCATATCTTTTAGATCAGAGAGAAGATCTGATGCGCACCCTTCGTATAAAAAAGTTCTTTTTGTCTCAACCCAACTTTCTAATTCTTTACTACCTTCTTTGTAAAAAGCGCGACCGATTTTCCAGATCTTTTCTTCTACATGACGAATATCTAAAGTGAAGGTGGCTTCCGGAAATAATTCGGACAAACCATCCTTAAGACACCTTTCTCCATCAACGGCTATATGGATCCGCTTGTCCGTCCCAGGTGGGAATCCGCGTCTGGTTGCTTGTCTGCGAGCCCATGCAAGCATCACCTTGCGCGGTGCATATGACGCCCATACTTTTTTGTTGATGGGACCATGTAGTAATCCATCAGGGCCCCTTTTTAGTGTGTACATAACGATAATTGTTGTGCTGCGGCCATTTTTGCTTTTATCTCCTTTTTTACGACGAGCTCTCTTACGGCTTTTACGTTTGGCCTGGCCGCGATGACGCTGACATTTACATCCTTTCTTTTTGCACTTGCGCTTTTTGCGGCGCTTAGACAGTTCTTCTTCGGTTGCTGTTGGCGTGGCTTTACCGTCACATTCAATTATTAAGACTTCTCCATCGCCTTCAACGGAATGGGCAACCTCCATATATGCACTTGCCTGGCGACCTAACCCGATTACAAGATGTTCGATCGCTTCGCTTGAAGGCGTCCAACTGCAAAAACATTTAAATAAAAGAACTGAACTTCCAAAGCTCATTCTGGTTGCCAATTTGGTAACCAACTTTATTACCAAAGGACTAAAACCATCTCGTGTTAATCCTAAAGCAATATCTAATGGAAAAAATCCGCCACCATGCTCTCCTTTTCGAACTAAGTAATTTCGCCAATATCGAACTTCTCCAAAAAAAGTTTTAATTGTTCGTCCACTCGGTTTGCTCTTAAGATAATATAATCCGCCTTCTAACCATTTTGTGTAATTTAGTCTTTGCTGCGCTGCGAGCAGATAAAGCTTTAAAAATAAACACCCAAAATAAAAAACATGTTTTTTTAAATCAGCTTCAATGCTATAAAAGTCCTTTAATTTGTGCGTTCCGGTGCAAAAAGCTATGCACTTATCACAGTATGCACGAATTTCACCGATTGCTTCTTCAACTGATTCAGGAGCACCACTTGTTATGGTGACTGGTTTTGCATCCATGGGGTAGCCTTATAAACTTTATAACTAATTGATATAATTATATAATTAAAGTTCTACCTCTAGATGCTAACAGATTATTGCTAAAAAGTCCCGCAATTTTTTGTAATTTTATCACCAAATTTAGTTTAATGCGGTCAATTTTAATTTTAACTATATGTTTTTATTAAGTATTTGGATTGCGGCTTTGGAATAATACCAATTACACCCTTTTGAAACCTGGATAAATAAATGCTATTTTATCCAGTATAAAAATTGCGTATTGGTTGTCCCAATTTACAATGATCCAAAGGTCTTCTGGAACTATGGAGGGAGGCACGAAATGTAAACTTTCAGCAGATTGTAGATTGGCCAGGAAAAACCCACAATGGCCGGACGTTTTAGGTTTGTTAAGCGAACCTAAAATATCCTGGTTTAATTTTTTGGTGGATCTGTTCAACAAATCTTAACATTTTGGTTTTATCATTATTGTGGCTTAGTTTGTCTATTGCACAACCCCTTAGAGTCCTTCACAATGTTACCTTGGCACGTTACATATAGATTTAGGTAAGCCAAAATTCATTATATTAGCCGATGCATTATACAGATTGGCTCCTCGGCCACTTAGGACGGACCGATGATGTCTGAGTTGGCCAAAATTTATAATGGCGGTTGATTCCGTGATGTGTTTCATGTATTCAGTATGAAATCGAATCGCGGAGACAGGTTGCCGATTTTTCAAAACGATGTGCTATAGGCCTTACGATGCTGCAACAAGACTTGCATATTCATACCACCTACTCGACAAGTGACAACTCCGTCGCGCCCGAGCAGACCGTTGCCCTCGTTGCTGATGTAAAGCATGCTATCATCGTTGGCATCAGCGACCATTTTGAATGCCTGGTGAACGGGGATTTTGAAGGTTACGAAAAAGAAATTCGCCAAGTCGGATTGAAAGTTGGTGTCGAGGTGGACGGACACCCTTGGGTCGATGAAGCAACAAATTATGATGTCGACTATTACATTTTTCACTGCAGGGATCAGAATGCTGACTATCGTTCTCTGGACAAATTGCTCACGACCGGCAAGCCTGTCATTATTGCTCATCCCAACGTTTTTCACACAAATCTGAATCAGGTGCCCTCTGAATGCTTGGTTGAAATCAATAACCGGTACATCTGGCGTACTGAATGGAAGCAGTACTATGGCCCATTCACAAATCAATTCAAGTTTGTCATCAGTTCGGACGCTCATCAGCCGAACTGGCTAGCTCAGGCTGTAGCCCAATGCGCTGCTACGCAGTTAAACATAGAGGAACATCTGGTTTTCTAAAATCGCTTAAATCAAAGCTGCCATAAGTAAAGATACTCCCCTGAAATACTCATATGATAATCCAAATGGAATTATGAGGCCGCTCCTGTGGGCAACAGAT
>JAAENC010000266.1 GCA_024224815.1 Chloroflexota bacterium | reverse complement strand
GTTTTTTTATTATTTTTTTAAAGAATCCTTTTGGGACCAAAAAATCTTTACATGGGAAAATAACTTAGAGAATTTTTTGACCCCCCTTCCCCAACTGGAGAATTCTCCCGAAAACCGTTTCGACCCCCACCTACTGAATGATGTTGAAGTATACCCTCCCCCCGTAAAATTCAATAGAACTGCTAAGGATCCTCTGGGGTGCGTCGGTGCCGAGCGGGTCGGATTATTATAAACATATAGTAGTCTTACATGTTTATAATTATCATACCCGGCCGCCGGGCGGGTCCTGCAGAAAATCCTTAGCAGTTCTATTGGAAAAAATCGCATTTTTTGCCATTTTTAGGCATTTTGCACTATTTTGCACTAAAATGGGTCCCCACATGGGAATCCTCGGGAGTGATCATGTGATTGCGTGCGCAGCAGTCACCCACCCATACTGCAGGGGTAGCCTCGATTATATCCAGTTGAGTGTTAGAAGACCCTAATAACATATTCCTGAGACGCCTGGGTTGGTATGGGTGGGTGACAACAGCGCGCAATCACATGATCGCTCCCGAGGATTCCCATGTGGGGACCCATTTTAGGACACAGTAGTGAAAAATGTCGAAAAACAGGGGGACCTTATTTTGGTAACTTTTTTGAAAAGCACCGGATCTAGTTTACGTGGTAGAACGATCGCAGCGCGGGAACCCCCATGGTAGACCCACATATCCGCGCATGGAATTCCGGCTCAAAGGCAGAAAAAAAAAAAAAATATATATCGGTGTACTTATAAAAAGTCTCCAAAAATAGGG
>JAAENC010000265.1 GCA_024224815.1 Chloroflexota bacterium | reverse complement strand
AGGTAGGTGGAAGATATTGACTAAACAAGGAGAGTTTACGCAATGGGGGGGTAGATCATTGTTATGGTGTAATTGAATTAGAAAAAGGTCAGCTTTATAGAGCGCGCGGTAGGTTCTTTTTCGCGTTGCCCCTTACTTAGTGTCTGGCCGAAAACACCATCATTTCCAGCGCCACGCTGAAAAAATGATATTCCCGGGCATCAAATTTTATCATTTTAACTTGATGCTCATCATTTGTGGTGATAATCAGGTCAAAACAAGTTCATAACAATATATTTACTTGCACCCAGGCAGACTACTCCCTTGCTCTGCGTCTTTTTGCTGTTTCAGGCTGCTTTTCGAGCCTTTTCTTTGTCTGCCTGTTCGGCCTGGATCAGCAGCCGGCCCAAACGGTGAAGGTTATAGGAGACGATGCCCAGGGCGATATATCTCCTGAATGCTTTGGCGCCTTTGTCCGGACACCGATCCAGGCCGTTGTGTTCTAACTGATTGATATTCGATTCCACCGCACTGTGCGCCCGACGCAGATGCTGATAATCTTCCTCCTGCTCTTCTTCGGCTTCGGCCAATGTCTTCCTGCCTCTTTTCGGCATAATGACTTGATCGATATCCTTAGATAAAACCTCTTTGGTCAGTGAAGAATAAAAGCCCCGATCAAAACTCATGCTCATCAACCGGTAATCGATCCCAAATTTTTTGATGATGCGTTTACCCATGTCCATTCCTACTGCCGCATCACTGGTCTGGAACATGATTTCAAAATCCAGGATGAGATGGTATTGGTCCGTGGCGATGGCCGTATTGTGGCCCAACTCCACTGATTTGTGCATCTTCCCTTTGCTGATCCACTCGGTATGCGGCTCGAAAATAGAAAACACTTTCTCTGAATGCGGAATCTTTTCTCCCTTCAATATCCGCCGATCCACTAAGTCAATGTTCTTTTCCAGCATCCTCAAATAGTATTGCAAGTCCTGCAACAGGGCGAACTGAACAACATCCAGCAGCCCACTGCTCAAAGCTTCGGCTCCCTCTATAACACTCTGACGGGCCTTGACTTCCAGGGTGCGTCCTCGACTCAGATATGCTTCGGCGGCTTCTTTAAGCCGATCTTGATAATTGGCTCCTTTCTTACGATGGATCTCCGCACAGTTGCGGTAGCTACTTCTCAACTTGCGGCGATGATACCGATGTTTTTGCCAACCCCTCAGTTGGAGACCGCTCTTCAGAAGATGGCCTATGATATCCAAAACCTTACGTCCGCTATCCCATAGCAGATTGATATCCGTTGGAAAATGGACATTGGTCTCCACCACGTAGCTATCAACCTTTGTATATAATTCCAAGACCTCGACTCCCTCGTTTTTTTTTATCACTCCGTGAGAGGCTTCCACGATCACCTCGTTTAATTCCCGCAGAATCTCTTCCGTTAACAGGCCTACATTATCGCGTAGGGTCTGCTCGTGATATTCTTTACCCTCCTTAAAATCGCTTCGTCCCACTCCCATGATCCCTCTCAAGGTTCGGTGCTCATTGGCATGGTCCAATAAAAAATCGTAGTCGATATTCAGATTAAGCCGAACCAGGCTCAAGACAAAGAGCTCCCACAGACTCATTCCATTGCGCCCTGTCCGTTTCTTGTTTTTCATAATGTGCTCTTCCAATATCGTGAACACTTTACTATTCAATTCCGGGGTCACAAAGATATATTGCAAAGCCTTCAATAACGGGGCCAGTTGATGACGAGACTTTTCCCGAATTTTCACTTCGCTTATCGGAATAATGCCCAGGCTGAGCTGCTGTTCGAATCTTTTTCGCATCTTAATGAAGTTGAATCTTGATCAGAATGTGGAAAACATCACCTCGTAAGTGATTGATTATCAATAACTACAACTGACTTAAGATACGAATCTTATCCAGAATTCACCGCATTTTTTAGCGCTTTTTTGCTCATTATCAGTGCATTAGCACTTTTCGGCCAGACACTATGTATTAGACCTTATTGTGGAAAATTGATCATGCAATTCAAATATCTTTTGAGATTATATTTCCCGCAATTGCCTCATCAGTCGTGTTCGCCGGAGGCAGATGCTATTTCTTCACGTTTCTGCCTGCCTTTAGTTTTGTATCTAGCCTCAAAATCTTCATTTCCATGCCATAGTAAACTTTTTCCGATCAAGTTTATTGACAATTGTCATTTCTCTGGGGTAATAATCATCACTCCATTGATGTATTATTTCAACTACTTTACCT
>JAAENC010000264.1 GCA_024224815.1 Chloroflexota bacterium | reverse complement strand
GTTCTTTATTGGTTAAAGCGAAGTAAAGGTTTTGATAATGATGCACTGTTTTTAATCTTGTACCCGTTCTTTTATGAAAAAACATTCCAGAAATTATATCTATCTCAAATAGAGGAATATTATTGTTTTCGTTGTTTTTTTTATCTATCTCTGAATATGAGTTTTTAGAGTTTTTAAACATTCCTGTTTTAACTAACCATTCTTCTGTTAGTGGTATAGGAGTTAATATTTTTTTATCTATTTGAATGCTTGTAAATTTGTTTATTTTTTCTACTTGAATAATACTTGCATCCGCTTCATTCTCTAAATAGTTTAACCATAAATAATTACCTATTCTTAAAGATGTTGCTTTCATAATTGTTTAATTTCTTTATTGATTAAGCTTCATTATAAAGGTTATTCTTCCTTTGTTTTTAACTCAATGTTAATATTGTGTTTATTATCATCTATCCATATAAAACCGTCCGTTTCTAATTTATTTAATTCTTTATCAAATCCACTATCTTCTAAAATTGAATC
>JAAENC010000263.1 GCA_024224815.1 Chloroflexota bacterium | reverse complement strand
CTAGTACACCTGGGCGGAAGTTCGTGACCCCTTTGAACTGCTCTGTTCGAGCGTAAAACCAGCGTTTTTGATGGGTCATGAATTTACGCCGGACCGTACTAAGTAAGTAGTCGAAAGTTTCTTTATAAAGTTAATCCAGCAAATTGTAATAAATCTTCTGCTGTTTTCTCTTCAAAAAAAGCCAAATAAGCCTCTTTCAGAGCATCAACAAGGCGAGTCAAGTTCGCCGCGACACGTTGTTTTACAATTCTCCAAATACTTTCAACGGGATTTAATTCAGCCGCATATTTCGGGAGCAAAAGAATAGATAAACGTTCTTGCTTTGCAATCCAAATTTCAACTTTTCTCGAAGTATGGTAACGAGCTTGATCCCAAATAAGAATATGCGCAGTGTTCGGATAAGTATTTAACAACGCGTCCAAATAAGCAATGGTTGAATTGGAATTTACTTGGTCAAAAAAGGCATCAAACCAAGCACCATTATCTAAATTAAGCGCACCATAGCTGTAGAATTTCTCATTGACCTTTGGTGTAGGTATGCGGACTTGTCGTCCTTTTTGCATCCACATTTGCCGCAAGGGAGGTAAGGTTCTGAATTTGGTTTCATCTTGAAGCCAAGCTTGAACATCAAAGTTTCTATTTAAGCTTACTCGGGCGATCCCCTGCATGATTTGGGCTTCCAAAGGGTCTTTACGGACTGCCGCCCAGCGGGGACGCCGCCAACGAAAACCTAAATTATGGATCGTCTGGCGGGTAACTTTCCCTGACAATTGAAGTCCTAATTCATTTTTTAGGTGCGTTTGGAGCAAGGCTACGGTCCAGATTGTACAATTTTCACCATATTTATGAGGTGTTTCTGCTAAGGCCTTTTTTACAAAATCTTCAACAGCTTGCGTTACTTTTGCAGGACGCCCAGAACGAGGCTTATCGTATAAACCCATGGGCCCTTCTGCGTCAAAACGGTCAAACCATTTGTAAATGGTCACCTTGCTTGTTTGGTAAATGCCCGCAATCGCTGAGACTGTGTACCCAAAAGATGAGAGCAAAATCAGATTAGCTCTTGTTGCAACTCGACCAATTTCTTGGCGAACCATGCGAGACAATTCCAGGTGCT
>JAAENC010000262.1 GCA_024224815.1 Chloroflexota bacterium | reverse complement strand
GTAATTGTGTCTTCGCTATTTACTAGGTAATTATCACTTAGCAAATTACCTAGTAAATCCTCATTGACCGAATACCAAGTTAATCTGCTTGCATCTGTCCAATATACAATTATCCCCGTTGCATCTTGTTTTTCGTATGCTTGCGTTTTAGATACCCCTTTCGTGATTTTAGTACCAATTCTTCTAAGAGCATTATCAAAGCTAGACGGGGAAAAACCAAGCTCCTCAGCCCAACTATCCCCCTCTCTATATTTTTCATGTTGACATGATGCTCTGAATTTGTAAAAAGGCTTTCTGTTTGATTTTTTGTGCCAGTATAACATTTGAGAAAGTAAGATTGCAGAGTGTACCGTTCCTGTTATTCGTTTTAACCCTTTTCGGTACATTACAATCTCTTGATCTTCTGCAAGGATGTTTACAATTAAATTTTTAGTCATTTTGCGTCCTTAGATATAAAAAGCCACTCTTTTGAGTGTGCTAGTGCTAGGTGGACGTCCTGCTCAAGTTGGCAGTCACACTAAGCACACTCAGAAAAATGGCTTCACTTGTTTAGCGGCGTCCACTCCGCTTTCGCCGATTTTCTCACCAGCTCCAATATTATAATCTACTTCGTTGTTTCTTTCAAGCAATCTGTTTCCAGGCGCACTTTCTCACCGAATCAAAGATTATTCTCTTCGATAATAGCTTGCATTAATGCTACCAACTCTTCTAACGCCGCACGAAAGCGGTCGGCTTCTTGCTCCGCTTTCACGGCTCGAAGCTGTTGCTCATCATATTGATCTATCCATTCTTGTGTTGTCGTGTCGCACATTATTTCACTCCTTTTTCTAAAATACTACTCGCCCACGCCCTCTGCTGCTATGACGTTCGTCACTGTAGCGGAG
>JAAENC010000261.1 GCA_024224815.1 Chloroflexota bacterium | reverse complement strand
CCTTCCGCAACCTCAGGAGTCCAAAAAAACCATGCAGCCACAAAATGCCCTTTAGGTTACCATTCCCCCCAAGTGCACATGAACTGAAAAATGGCCATTTTTGACCATTTTTTGCATTTTTGCACTTTTTACCGGCCAAAAAAATTGTCATTTGACGGCGGCATTTTGTGGCCGCATGGTTTTTTGGATTTCCGCAACCTCGAGGAGTCCAAAAAACCATGCGGCCACCCCCAGATTTCGTCAAAGGACCATTTTCTCGGGCCCCCTGAGTGCACCTGCACCGAAAAATGGCCATTTTTGACCATTTTTCGCAATTTTGCTCTTTCGACCGGCCAAACATTGGTGGTGGAGAAGGCTGCCTGCAGGCGCAACAATGCCCTTGGGTGGCGTGGTGGGTGACAGAGGCCAGCGAGAAGCTGTCAAGATAAGGAAATCAACAGAGGAACTCAATTCAGCACTGCTGAATGCCTCAACAACGATTCCCGTGTCACATGGTGGACAAGAAGATGAAGGTCCTACCT
>JAAENC010000260.1 GCA_024224815.1 Chloroflexota bacterium | reverse complement strand
TCAAACGCATTGAACAAACCGAATTGAGCCAATGCTACATTCAGGGTTTGATGAGCCCGATAGAAAGAAAATCCATGGAACCTATCGCCATTAATCTGATGAGTACACAACGCGTGAGATCGCTACAGCATTTTGTTTCCACGGGTGTATGGCACACGGATCGATTAGCCCAAATTCATAAAAAAGAAACAGCCAAAACCGTGGCTGATCCTTTAGGTGTTTTGAGCGCTGACAGCAGTGAATTTCCAAAAAAAGGTAAGGATTCTGTTGGTGTCGCCCGGCAGTACTGCGGTCGTTTGGGTAAAACTGAAAATTGTCAATCCGGTGTTTTTATCGGTTACTCAAGCCCCAAAGGTTATGCTCTTTTAGATCGCCAGATATTTCTGCCGGAACTATGGTTTACACAGGATTACCAGGATAGATGGCAAAAGTGTAAAATCCCAGATGACACCATTTTCAAAACAAAACCCCAGCTGGCAGTAGAAATGGTAAATAAAATTTACGCATCTGATCTTTTTCCTGCGAAATGGATCACTTGCGACACAATCTTTGGCAATAGCCCCGATTTTATCGACAATTTACCGGAAGAATTGTTTTACTTGGCCGAAGTTCCATCCAATACGCATGTTTGGCGAAGCCGACCACAAACCCATGTCCCACCATACAGTGGGAAAGGAAGATATCCGACAAAAACGAAACTAAAGGATGGAGAGTCAAAGCCGGAAGAGTTAAGAAAGATTGCTAAGGATCAGTCCTTGGAGTGGGAAACAGTCATTTTGGATGAGGGGGCCAAAGGACCTGTTGTGGCTAAAATTGCTCGGCTACGTGTTGTTGAATCCCGTGATGGTTTACCTGACAAAGAATCTTGGCTTTTTTTACGTTCTTGCCTGGATACCGGTGAAACCAAATATTTTTTCAGCAATGCCTCTGTTGATACTCCTATTGATGAGATGGCGCGTGTCTGTATATTGCGTTGGCCAATCGAACAATGCTTCAAAGAGGGAAAAAGTAAAATCGGTATGGGAGATTATGAACATCGATCATGGCAAGCATGGCATCGGCATATGACCTTTGTATTTATCGCTCAACTATTCCTTCTAAGACTCAGGCATAAGTTTAAAAAAAAGCCCCTGCTTTGACATTACCACAGGTTTGTCTTTTACTAAAAGCTATTCTTCCAATGAGTAGCTTTGATAGTAAACGCGTAATCGAATTAGTAGCCTATAAACAAAAACGTATCTTTGTGGCATACAAGTCACATCGAAAGAAAAAAATAGCGAAATTAATCAAAATTGCGCAGTAGTGCTAATTAGTTCATTATTACTTAGACACATTTGACTTATATTCGAAAGCTGAAATAACTGAGGCTGCTTGTGACTTGTATACT
>JAAENC010000259.1 GCA_024224815.1 Chloroflexota bacterium | reverse complement strand
TTGGATAATTTTTTGTTCAATTGAATTGCATGTGTATATTAAACACTTAATAATGACAGTCACATTTGTAATTTCATTGATATAATTTGAATTTAATGGAGACAATAATCTCATCATGTAACATGATGATCTAAATAGTTTAACATTGAAACTGACGTCCTCATTTTCCATTATAAATATCACAACTGCTTTCTTTGATTTATTGCACCTGGAGTTTCATTAAACCAATTTGTTGTAGGATCATCTCCTGATGATTTATGAGCAGAAACAATGCTCTGAAAACGGCAATTTGATTTTGATTCATTAATAACAATGCTGCAAAGCTGATATTGATAATTTATATCATCCTCATGATGCTGTAACTGAATACATTTATTCCTCAAAATCAAATATAAACTCTCCTTTGTCGACATGCTTTTTTACTCGATTCAAAGACTTTTCAGTTTTACACCTCAAAATAACACACATTTCTGTTCAACACTTAATGTCAACAAAGGCTATTCAACAATCACACGACTTCCTCACCAACTTTTATGAAAATATCCCAATATTCAGATCAATTTTTCTTTCCGAAATATTGATTATTGACAAATACTATTCAGGTATGTTCTTTATATTGTCCCATTTGTCCTTTATCTGATTCCAAATAGTGTGTAGCACCTGTTTAAAATTTGTGCAAAACCAATTCGTTTTGCAAAGAAACGAAAAATAGGCTAGTTTTGCAGAGTTTTGCAGTGCACAACGCTTCTGGTTTTGCAAAAGTGATGTGTAGAAGT
>JAAENC010000258.1 GCA_024224815.1 Chloroflexota bacterium | reverse complement strand
GGTATACAGATGAACTGCTCCAAATAAGAAAAGAGATATTGTTTTATAAAACAATATTAAAAAAGATACTACAAAAAAAGAGATACTACAAACAAAAAGAAAACAAAAAAAGAAAACAAAAAGAGATATTCTTTAAATTATATTCTTTAAATAAAGAATATTTGTTAAAAGAGAGATTGTTTATGTAAACAATCTTAAAAGAATATTAATCTTAATAGATATTAAATAGATATTAATTAGTATTTTTTTGTTCTTAGGAACAAAAAGATATATTCTTTATTAGATATTCTTTAAATAAAGAATATTTATTAAAAGAATATTTAAAAAGATATAAAGATAAAAAGATATATTTAGATTCTCTACAACATAATCGGGGGTATTATGGTTTTAAAGAGATATTCTTTGGTAAAAGAATATTTAAAGTACTCTTTTAGAGTATTCTTTAAAAGTATTCTTATTCCCTTAAGTAAGAATATTGTAGAAAGTGAGAGAATCATAATCCTCAATCTGAGATCTGTCAATTTATTTTCGTAAGAGATATTCTTTGTTAAAAGAATATTAGTAAGAAAATACATCTGTCAATCTGTTTTCGTAAGGTAGGATATCCACCTTTTCTATGAGAAATTTATAAGCTGTAATCCTCTCCATCGTAGTGCCCCCTACCCCCCTTGCCCTCCCTATTCGTGTGAACATACGAAAAGACATATATTCATTTTTCCATATATAAGTATCCAGTAATATATGGAATAACGTATATCATATTATCCTTATATTAGAGACTGTTAATATATGAAATAACATATATCCTCTTTTCACACTCCCATCCCATCCATATTTGTTCCCAAGAACATTGCCACATAAGGACTACAGACTGTAGGACATGACTCACACGATATGGGAAAATTATCCCATATATACACATCCATTCCACTCCCTATTCAATAGCTTAAAACTATAGATATCAATCAATCTATAGCTCTAGACAATCGATATATACCTTACTGGCAAAATCAAAAATAGCCATAAATGGCCCTATATAGCCTTGTGAGACGAGATCAAAACACGCGAGCATAGCTATCAATTATTTGGACGGCTTATAGAGCAAATCAGAGGCCCACTACAATTGATTTTAAAAGTTTCAATGTGCAACTAATAGAGTCATGTTCTCATTATGTTCCTGAGAACAGCTTGAGAACACACGCTGATATACCCTATATGGCCTTAAGATTGTCGGATT
>JAAENC010000257.1 GCA_024224815.1 Chloroflexota bacterium | reverse complement strand
TTCAAAGTCGCCAATACATTACATACGTAGTCCTCATAGTGCCTAAATAAGAGATCAATACTCAGAAATTGAATGGTTTCATATGAAACTGTGAACATGGAATCGCAACAATTTCAACAATCCAATCCAACCAATCACATGCAACATCTGTATCTAAAGTATTGTATATGGTGCTTTATAAAATTCAAAATTCATTTGGCATGCAAAACGTTGGATACACTTACAATCTAATTTCAATGGAACTTTGTAATAAAAATTTGGTTAAGTAATAAAATATACATATTGATCCTCATAAATAGTCACATATTAATATTTCTATCCCAAATATACCATAACATATGATATATATATATGTTCAGTTGACAGCGACGGAAAGAGCAATTTTGTTACCACCTCACAGTAGTAAAAATTTGCCACAAACAATTATTTGCAATTTGTGCACAAGAAACATATCCAACAGGTATTGGTCTCTCTGCATTCTCTGGTATGTTGTCACCCGCTTTTCTGACATACTTCGTACACATAGCAACAATAACAACATACAAATATAGCGTTGTTCAGCACTGATATTATGGAAACATTTTTGAAAGTGAATATAATAAGGTTTAAATACTATAGAAATATTATGTGGAAAAATTGGATT
>JAAENC010000256.1 GCA_024224815.1 Chloroflexota bacterium | reverse complement strand
GCCGCCGATGGTTTGAACGCTTCGGCATTAAAGCAGTTTGCTAAGAGTCCCGCGCACTACAAAGCAAGCTTGACAGCTCCCGAAAAGAAAAGCACCGCTTTTGATGTTGGGACTTTGGTTCACCAGTTAGTTTTAGAGAAGGTTAAAGGGTGGGCCATTGTCGAAGGTAATAGAAACGCCAAAGCGACAAAGGAGCTAATTGCGTCGGCTCAATCTATGGGTAAAATTGCAATCAAACCCGGTGAGGATGAAGCGATTTTAAAAATGGCTGATTCAGTAGCTAACAACTATTATGGCCAGTATTTAGGGCGCGATGTAGATTGTTCAGAACTTGCCGGCTTTGTCGAAGATCCCGAAACTGGTTTACTGTTAAAAGCTAAATTTGACTATGCACCAAAAAGCGGAAATATTCTTTTTGACTTAAAGACGGCTCAAGATGCCTCACCCGCAAAATTCAAATGGAGTGCCAAGGATTACGGATATGACATTCAAGCGGTTCATTATATGCACGTTGCCAAGCTTTGTGGATTGGATTATGACCAGTTTGTTTTCGTGGTGGTCGAAAAGTCAGCGCCATACTTAACAGCTTGCTATATCCTAGAGGATGAGACGAGGGAACGCGCAGAGCATAAGTATAGGATGCTTTTACAATCGTTTAAAGACTGTAAAACGGCGGGCGATTTCAGCCAAGGATATGACGACGGATTAATGGAGTTAAAATTCTAATGAAAAAATTCAGAATAGAAAGCAAGCAGCGAATCTATACAAAGAGATTTAGAACAATGGCGGAAGCGGTTAATTTCAAAAACTCGCTTTGTAGATTTCAGAACTGGATAATAAAAGAGGTGAAGCCATGAAGAAGCAAATAATTAGAATAGAGCTTGAAGCGGGCTTTATCTCCCAGGTTGAGGATTTGTG
>JAAENC010000255.1 GCA_024224815.1 Chloroflexota bacterium | reverse complement strand
GTGGATACGTAACAACTCATTATAGTGGACCAGAAGGATACTCTGAGTATTCTACACTACAACGTGAAAATGCTGAAAACTATGCTCGAAAAGAATGATTAAAAGACAAATATAAAGATTATAAATTAATAATTATAAAATAGAAATGAATTAAAAGATGCTTGGATGAGTCAAACATTTAGTGTAAGTATGCCAGAACGAAAAGAAATTATAGTAGATAGTGGATACGTAACGACTCATTATAGTGGACCAGAAGGATATTCTGAGTATTCTACACTACAACGTGAAAACGCTGAAAACTATGCTCGAAAAGAATTATTAAAAGACAAATATAAAGATTATAAATTAATAATTATAAAGAAATGATAAGTATAATAACAATGTATTTAGTGTTAGGTTTAATAAAGACTTTAACACTAATAATAAAAATAAAACAAGAGAAATAATGACAAAAGAATTATTAAAAGAATTAGAAGAATTAAAAGAAGATTCTAAATCATATTTAAAAGAATTTTTAAAAGAAGATGGAGAAGCAAAAGTGCATTATCCTACAATAAAAGATTATGATAGATGTGTAGGTGATTTAGATGAAGAATTTTACTATAGAATATATGATTTAGCAATATATAATATAACAAGTAGATTATTAAATAAATATACAAATAAATAGAAATTATGAAAGATAAAGAAATAAAGTATTGGCACGGGACATCGTGGCATGGAAGCTCTGTGTATTCTACTG
>JAAENC010000254.1 GCA_024224815.1 Chloroflexota bacterium | reverse complement strand
TCGACAGGAATTCGCAAGCGGGACAGAATCCGGTTCTCCCACTTCTGTTTCGGCGTCAGTTCACCCCCTTTCGGTTTTTTATGAGGCGTCGTACAGTTGTCATAGAGCTTCGCGATCCCCAGATACCCGGAATCCCCGTATTTTTTAACCTCCTTCAAGATGCGCAGGCGAGCTTTTTTGAGTATCTTAAAATCGTGGGTCCGCCCCTTGTCACACACTGCCAGCAGAATCTGGAGAGTGCTCTGACACACAATCAGTTGTGTTTTAAGCGTATGACGTTTCTTTTTTCCGGAAAACCACTGGCGCTGCTTCCAGACCGGACGTTCCATCGGCTGCTCCGTGACGTCGATCACGACAGCCTTGATCCCTTTCTCCAGAAGGGCTTTCTTACCAGGCAGCCGCAACAGCTTCACCAAGATATCCAGAAAGCGATGAAAAATTTTCTGCGCATACGATTCGCTGATCCCAAACGCCTCTCCTGACTCATCAAACGTATGATACTGCCGCAGATACAGGAGCGTCAGCAGCAGTCAGTCTTCGATACTCAATTTTTCTGATTTTTTTCCCCGCCGTTTCAGGGGATGATCACGCCGTTCCTGCTCAAGATAACCACGCGTCTGGCGGCAGATCTGTCGGAATGTTCTCTGACGAATGCCGACGGCCCGCCGAAATTTCTTACCAGTTCGCTGTTTCAAGCGTTCTGCATATGAGGTTTCCATTGATGTCACCTTGCCTTCTGTATTCTGCAAAATTCATATTTTATGGATACATTCAAAAGGCATCAATATTATGAAAAGCCCATTATAACAAGAAATATTTTGGAAAGATGTCTAATGAAAATAAGTGGTTTTTCCTTTCTTCGAAGTTTTGGTCAGGCAGTGATCACAATGTTTTTTAGAGTGACTCATCATGCCGCTGCCATCAATTGCCACCTGATGATATTTATCTAAGAAACGAAATTTATGAAGCGTCTTTTTTGTCAGTATGATTTTAATCATCCATGTTTTAAGTTCTTCTAATTCATTTTCTTTCAAAAGACGCATCACATCGTCAACAGTGTCCATGTGGGGAAGACGCTGATTAAATATATTCTGGTAATTCTCTTTAAAGCAGCCTTCATTCCGGTCATTGTCAAAGCGTTGCGAGAACCTTCTTTGAAGATAAACATCGCAATACCGGCCATTATTATTTCTGTTAATTTATACTTAGATTTTCAGCGCGCTTCTTCTATTTCCAGTATGCGATCAAACAG
>JAAENC010000253.1 GCA_024224815.1 Chloroflexota bacterium | reverse complement strand
TCTATATGTTAAACGCGAGCCCTGCCGCCATTGATTTTGATGTTTATTAAATGTGAAGACTGTGGACATGAATATTTATTGGCATTTTCTTGTAAAAGGAGGCATTTTTGTCCGTCCCTGGCCCAGACCTGGCTACCCGACCAACTTCAAAGGATCGCTTCATGAGCAATAAACTTAGATCTTGACCTTGGAATGGAGTTAGTCGCGCCAGGGCAGGCTTGCCATCAGAAGCGGCCCGCCCTGGCGCGACGAGATCGATTGTTGCAGACGTGGAATATGATATGCTCGGAAGTCTTTGAGGGATCAATCCGGCGTGTGATCGGTCTGGGCCAGGGGTGGTGGAATTCGGCGAATGGTTATGCACAGAAGTGCTAAAATATGTGCCGCATCGGCAATGGGTGTTCAGCATTCCCAAACGGCTGCGAATCTATTTCATGTTCGATCGCCGTCTTCTGGCAAAACTGAGTCGCTGCGCATGGAAGGTACTGAATCTATATTTGACTCAAGCTGTACCCTATGACGATGCCAAAGCCGGTGCTGCGATCGCTGTGCAGAGTTTTGGTGATTTTCAAAATTTTAATTCCCACCTGCATGTAATCTGTACAGACGGTTGTTTTTATGGAAAAGGTTCATTCAAGGC
>JAAENC010000252.1 GCA_024224815.1 Chloroflexota bacterium | reverse complement strand
TATTCACGCAATGCGAGACCACACTTGCTATGACAACGGTTTGACAAGTGAGCTATGCCACGCTTGCGAAGCGCAAGAGTTGTCTGAAAATTCAGAGATGGTGTTCTGATGACAATCACAGGCGCAGTCTTAATAATTGTAATCTCGGTATTGGCTTTATTTTACGCAACGCTAAATATCGTAGAACGCTAAACAAGAAAAGGAAGGTGACAAAGCGCAAAATACAATAAACCAAAAACGAACTAAACGAAATCAATGACTTACAAAACTAATCAATGAGGAAAAAATGAATATACAATTACCAAGTGATATTAAAGCAGTAAACCCAAATCCAGAAGGCGAAGGAATACAACTGCCTTTCTCTGCCCCCTTGTTTTGGTGGAAGAATGGCGATTCCCGTATGTCGCAATTGGGCGGCGTTCAACATTTCGGTGGCTGGGAGAGCGAGGAGAAAGACATTGTAGCTGCGTCCGCAGAAAACGGAGAATTGCCAGATGATTTTGTTTACGATTCTCGCGTTGGAAAAGAAGGT
>JAAENC010000251.1 GCA_024224815.1 Chloroflexota bacterium | reverse complement strand
CCATAGGAAAATTTAACTTTATCCGCTTTGAGTTGCTTGATAGCGGCAGAAGCATCGGACCCCTTCGGTTGTACCCCGTGAATAAGCAGAGCAAAGGATTGATCCCGCAAATCTGGACGGGCAGCGTGCGAATCGTCGTGGTCAATTTCATAACCTAGGTTTTTCGCTTCCTGCTCGGAATATACAACTTTTGCTTCCCTCAGATTATGTTCATCAATTAAACGGTCTTGACGACCACCACGGGATGCGGTAAAAACTAAATTGTCTGGAATTAAATCGCGGCAAGCAATCCAATACTGTAAGGATTTTGTGTAGGCGTAGAATAGGCGGGTGGGATTCCATTCTGCGACCCTAATCCATGCCATCATATATTTGAGATTAAAAAACTCACCACCCACATGAATACGACCAATCCCAAGATTTTTGGGTAGTGCTTCGCTGATAGCATAGGCACATTCTAAAGAGTTGGCAATCGCTTTGACGCCATCATAGTTTGCTTTGCGGCGATCATAAACCGCCGGATATACTACCTCTTGAGAAGCAGAGAAACAGCGAAATTTAGTATCGGGACCATCTTTGATTTTCTTGCGACCGTCAATAACGTGGACTTTTGACAGGCAATCTTTTGCAAATGGACAACTCCAACCGGATAATAGGTCGAACGAATAGACCTTCCGTTTATTTTGCAAATATGACGATAATTCATCTACATTTTCCAATTGCTTGAGTTTGGTGTTTGCTTTACTGAACTTGAGCATAGTATCTCCGAGAAACGTGGTTGGTACTGCCTCATTATAGTATATATCGTCTATATGTCAACCCAATCTTGAGCATTTTTTATTGGTACGGTATTTGCTGTGCGGAATCGTCGTAAGTCGTTGCTGCATAAGGACTTAGGGCGATGCCGCCCGCCCCGGCCGACCTAAGTCGTTTGGTATCAAGGGGTTATGTCAAATACAATTTTTAAAATATCATACATCCCTTCCCTGTCTAAATAGTTTTTGTTTGCTTCTTCTTTTGTGAACGGTCCCCACCAATATGCGGAACCGTCCGCCCTTCCAATTACATAGTACATTTATAAAGAATATCGAACGCTAAAACGCTCGCCCCAAGTTTGTCGCAATTCAAGTCTACCCAACCCGCTTTGTCAATATATTGTTCTTCGTCTTTGATTTTCCAAT
>JAAENC010000250.1 GCA_024224815.1 Chloroflexota bacterium | reverse complement strand
ATCTGATATTTTTATAGTTTCCACACTGCTTTGCTATGGTGGGTTTTAGCAGATTGCTATAAAATGCTCAGATTTTATCGAGTTGAATTTAAACCAGTATCTGAGGCCATGATCTACAGCGCATTGAAGAGTTTAAAACGGCAGCGCAGATGTGAATAAATATGGTAAAGCAGGTAGAAATTACGAGTTTGGATTTACGTTATCAAAGCTGCCGCATGCGATCAAATAGTGCCGAGCAGCAGTTGCTGGTCTCAATGGTTGCCCATGGCATTCGAGATTGTCTGCAAGGCGTTGAGACTAAGCAAGGTTGCCGGATTTTGCTCGACGGTTTTAAACGATATCGATGCGCCCAAAAACTTAATATCGCTATTGTGCCCTATCAGAGTTTAGATAGTGATGAGGCGATGGGGATTATAAAGCTTTTGCGCATTGCCAATGCCAAAACGCTGAGCATCCTGGAGCAAGCCCGATTGATTGACGAGCTGAAAAGCGTTCATAAAATGTCGGTTTCACAGATCGCAAAACATCTTGAGCGAAGCAAAGGCTGGGTGGGTATGCGCGTTGGGCTGATTGGACAAATGAGCCAAGCGGTGATGGATAAAATATTAAGCGGAAAGTTTCCCGTATATTCCTATATGTATACGATTCGTACGTTCATGCGTATGAACGGCATCAAAAAGAAGCAAGTTGATGCATTTGTCAATTGTGTTTCCGGCAAGGGGCTTAGCATCCGTGATATTGAAATACTGGCCAACGGATATTTTAAAGGCGGCGAAGATATCCGGCAACAAATTAAAAAAGGCAATCTGCCATGGGCCTTGAGTCGTTTGAAACACACATCGGTGCCGACAACCGGTTTAAGCCAAGTCGAACGCAGGATGCTCAGCGATCTTGAAATTGTGCAAAGCTACATGCAGCGCGTCATAAACAAAAGCCAGTCTGAGCAATTCCAAAACGCAGTCTTTTTTGCTCAGGCCAACCTGCTGACAGCAGGTATTTTAAGGCAAATGCAGATTTTTACCAAATCAGTGAGGCAGTTTCATGATAAGTGCGGACAAGCGGGCAGCGATCTATCTGCTCCATAAGGAAGGTATGGGGGTGTGCGAGATTGCACGCAGTTTATGTGTGAATCGGGGCACCGTCAGTGATATCATTAAACAAAAAGGCGTGATGCCGCAAACAACCAGAAGCGATAAGATCCAGATCGATACACAACTTCTCATTGAGCTTTATAAAGATTGTGATGGCTGGGTGCAGCGCATGCATGAAAAATTGACTGAAGAAGAAGGCATCGAGATTGGATATTCCACTTTAACTGAAAAAATCCGCGAACTGGGCCTTGGCAAACCCATCAACCCACGCTGCGATCAGGTCCCCGACAAACCCGGTGAAGAAATGCAGCAAGACACTTCACCATATAAAGTTCAGATAGGTGACAAACGCGTATTGCTTCAGGGCAGTCTGCTTTATTTTCGCTACGCCAAGGTGCGCTATTTAAAGTTTTACCCGTCATTTAACCGCTTTAAAATGAAATGCTTTTTTCACGAAGCCTTAAGTTTTTGGGGTTATGCGGCACAGGTGTGCATTATTGACAACACGAATTTAGCCCGTTTTCGGGGTACGGGTAAAAACGCGGTGATTGTGCCCGAGATGGAACAATTTGCTAAACACTACGGATTTAAATTTGTTTGCCATCAAGTCAGGCACCCCAACAGAAAGGCCGGCAATGAAAGAGGGTTTTTCACGATCGTCAGCAATTTTTTTGCCGGTCGTGAATTCGAAAGTCTGCAAGATCTCAACGCTCAGGCCTTTGAATGGGCAACGGTTCGATCGGCGAATCGACCCACTGGCAAAACCCGTTTGATCCCAGCCGCCGCCTTTGAGTATGAAAAAGCCTATCTTAATAAGCTGCCGGCCTATGTGGAGCCACCCTATCAGGTTTATGACAGGCGCACGGACCAGTACGGATATGCGGCCTTTGACGGCAACTTTTATTGGATACCCGGCACCCAGCGCCATAATGTGAAGGTGTTGCAGTACGACGATCATTTAAAAATTTATCATCAGCGCAAACTACTGGGGCATTATGAACTGGCTGAGTATGGCGTCAAAAATAAGCAAATCAGTCCAAAAGGTCAGCCCAAGGCGCAACATAAGCCCAAGTATCGTAAAAAACCCACCGCCGGGGAAGAAAAAATATTGCGAACCGCTGCCGATCAGATCGATGCTTATCTGAGTTTTGCACTTCAAGAAAAAGGCGCTAAAACAAGACACCGGTTTATACGGCAACTGTATGGCTTATATAAAAAAATGGCGCTGCCTTTATTGATAAAAACCATCCAACGGGCCCAAAAATATCGGATCAAAGATATCAACACGCTTGAGAGAATCGCGGTCTTACTTATCAAAGAAGGCAATTATGACATGCCCTGTGCGCCAATCGACTCTGAATTCAAAAACAGGCAAGCCTACTATGAAGGTCGTTTTGCAGGCCATGTGGATTTATCCAATTATGACAAAATGATCGAAGATGATGATGAATGACGAGTTGATCAAAATGCTTAAATATCTGCGCCTGGGCGGTTTACTTGAAAACTGGGACAGATATCTTGGCGTTGGTCGGAAACAAAATTTTTCTCATGTGCGATTGCTCAAATATATTATTGAACAAGAATATACAATCAAAAAGGACAATGCCAGACGGCTGCGGATTGCTCGGGCAAAGATCCCGGAAAAATACGTCATGGAAACCTTCCCATTTAAAAGACAACCGAAACTGAATCGAAAGAAGCTGCTGAGCTTGTATGACTCATTTGACTATATGTCAAAGCATCAAAATATCATCTGGATCGGACCCACTGGAGTTGGCAAAACCGGTCTTGCAATCGCCTTTTTGATGCATGCCATTGATCACGAATATAAAGGACGCTTCATTTTGTTCCCTGAGCTCATCGAGATGCTTTATCAATCCGTGGCCGATCATTCCGAAGCCAAAGTGATGAACACATTGGTCGGCTATGATTGTCTGCTAATTGACGAAGTCGGATATGTGCAAGTTGAGCCGGTTCAAGTGGGGCTGTTCTTTACGATGATGAAAAAAAGACATCGAAGCAAAACCACGCTGATTACCTCCAACCTTGGCTTTAGTCAATGGACGTCATTTTTGAAAAACGATAATTTAACCGCGGCCTTGATGGATCGTTTGACCGAAAACAGTCACATTATCAACATGAAAAATTGTGCCAGCCTGCGTCAAAAGCTCGATCAAACATAGACTCGGTTCGCAAAAAAAGATATCACTGATTGTCAGATACATATGAAGATATAAAAAACAAGGCCAACATGGTTCGCCGCATTGATCTCAAAGAGATCTTAATCCGAACCGGAGCCATTAAAGATAATATCGATAAGGCCAAATGGCGTACCTGCCAGGGGGTGATCAGCGTAACAGGGCAAAAGTTTATCAATTGGTCTGATGGGGGTATCGGTGGCGGCGGTGCAATCGATCTGATCATTCACTTGAAACAATATGACTTTAAAAGTGCAGTCAGTTGGCTTTTTGATAATTTTTCGAGCTCCGGCAACCAAATATCAAATAACATAAAACCGGCGATACAACCGGCTCTAAGGCTACCCAAAAAAGATGAGAAAAAGCTTCCACGAATAACCAATTATCTTAAATATGATCGCTTTGTGCCGCTTGAATTGATAAATTTGCTTGTCAAATCCGGTAAACTCTACGCCGATAAAAGAGCTAATGCCGTTTTTTTACTACTTGGAAAAGAAAAATCAGTTGTCGGAGCAGAGCTTCGCGGAACAACAACGAAACGATGGCGTGGTATGGCAACCGGCTCAAGAAAAGACCTGGGTTGCTTCTATATTAAAAGATCACACACAAACAAAATGGTGCTTTGTGAATCCGCCATAGACGCACTATCCTGCTTTGCACTTAATCGTGATTTTATAACCTTATCAACCTCCGGAGCAAATCCAAAACCTGCCTGGTTAACAACTTTCATCAATAAAGGTTTTGAAATTTACTGTGGGTTTGATGCTGATGAAATAGGCGATGGCCTTGCAGATAAAATGATGCGTCGTTACCCGTCAGTAAAAAGATTGCGGCCAATCAAACACGATTGGAATGAAATTCTTCAATCAAAATATCATACCTGCTAATCCCTTACTTTATACCCTCTCTTTGAAATCTCTTCTATCGGATAATCTGAAAAATCTTTACTACTTGGAAATAAAAAACTAGTCTATGTAAATTCTACTGTGAGCCAATGGCTTGCTTTTGTTTAAAAGACACCGGCATGATCTATCGCAGCGTTATAGAGAACCGTAAAAACTTACATGGTAGACGCCGGCGTGAATAAGGCCCACCGTGATACGATTTTAGGCCATAGCTTGAAGGGTATGGATGCTCATTATGTCAAACCGCCTGAGGCATCCTTGACAGCGGCCATAGATAAATACACTACCT
>JAAENC010000249.1 GCA_024224815.1 Chloroflexota bacterium | reverse complement strand
GATAAGTCCTTCAACGGCCTTTTTGTCGCAAACATCCACCGCTCTGTATTCTACTTTTACCCCTAAAGCTTCAAGTTTTTCCAGTTTTGCCCTTTTCTCTTCGTTCAACTCCGAACGGCCTGTGAGTATTAATGTCGCGTTTTTGGTTTTTTCGGCAATCTCCTTGGCGAAAATCAAACCCAATCCTCCCGCTCCACCGGTGATCAAATACACACCCCCTTCTTTCCACGGAATGTTTTGACCTTTTTCTAAACCTGCCACCTCTTCAAAAGAGGCGACCAAACGGTTGGCTTCCTCGTAGCGGATTTGTTCATCTTCCGGAGATTGGCTGTTGTCCTGCAGTCTATCGAGCACATCCTTTACGGAATCGTCCTCTCCTACGTCAATCACTTGTCCAAAAATCTTGGGATTCTCTAAACGCGCTGTTTTCAAAAGTCCTGACAAGCCGGAGAGGACCTGTTTAGGTCCTTTAGCCGGAACAAGAACCTGAAGCAATACGTTTCCTTTCGGTTTCTCCTGAAGAATCTTTTGAATATTTGCAAATAATTCCAGCGAATAGTCCTCAAAACGTTTTTCTAAAGTCTTTTGGCTGGATTCCAAATTGACGAAAGTTACTTCAGGCATTTTATCTTGTAAAGTTTGAATCTTTTGATTTAAACCGCATATGAAGACCCGGTGTTCTGTGTACTCCGGACCCTTTTGCTCCGAACCACCAGCTTTTTCCTTCCACACCGGTTTGAGCATTAAAGTGCCAATCTTTTCAGATTTCTCTGACACGTCTCCTTCAAGTACTCTGGAAGAAAACCCTCTCATCCTCACACAAACATTTCCCTGCTCATCGCACAGGTCGATATCCAGTTTTTGAACCTTTGATGACGGATCCTCATCAGAGCGGCGTACCCACGCCCACATGGATTTCTTGCAGCTATCTATGATCTCGAGGCTTTCCAGCGCGAACGGCAACGACGGCCGTAAGGGTATGCTGCCGGGCGTTCTGTTCAGTAGTTCGTCATTAAAACCGATTCCGATCGAAGCCTGAAGCGCCGCGTCCAAAAGACTGGGATGAAGGGTAAACTGATCTTTTGTCTCTAACACGGAAAATGGCAATGCCAGTTTGGCCAAAACTTCATTATCCCCGACGTACACTGTCTCAAGGCCCTTGTGCGCGGGACCATAGTTGATCCCCATGCTTTTAAAGGCTTCATAACACTCTTCGGGACTCAGACTCCTTTGGTTGATT
>JAAENC010000248.1 GCA_024224815.1 Chloroflexota bacterium | reverse complement strand
GAAAATTTTTTTGATCTATTTTATAAAGATCTTCTCGATGGCCATTATGACTGTGTCGACCGCATTGTGCTCAACGGTTACTTCCCCCTTGGACAACAAGGCGGTGGCTTTCGAACCTGGTGGCGCAATCTCAACGGTTCCGATGACGGCTTGGACCGAAAACATTTGCAGCTCATGGCTGGTCGATTCAGCCGCCGCCTGCGCGGCTGGGCCAAGAAAAATGCGGTGCCGGTCATTTATTGTCCCCCCAAAACACGCAAACATGAGTTGGCACAAACCTATTTGCCACAAAATCCACACTATCAGGGACTGTTTCTAATCCTAGTTGCCAAAGCACCTGGATTGGTTTGGAAAGTAACCCAATCCAAAAACGGCCAACCACACTTGCAGCGTAAGACACCCTGGCCTTATATCAATCACTATTACTTTCATATTATCGATGCTCAGTGGGGCCATATCACCATTAAAATCAATGGACATCCGCCATTCGGCATGCAGATTATGCTCAACGGTCACGAATGGGTCGAACGTCAGGCCCTTAAGCAGACTATCTCCGTACAGAAGGAGGGTAACTGCTTTGTGGGTGGTTCGTTCCAGGGCTTGGATCAGATCGCAGATACCTTGTGTGATGATCACACTATAGGGCGGCTGACTGAGCTCTGTGACCGTTGGGCATATTCAAGCTGTCTGTGTTTTTCTCTGGATTTGGACGAACAATTGCGCTCGCAGTTTCGTTACCGTTATTCGGTTTATCAGATCGAATATAGCCGCAACCTGCTTTTTACCCGGGGCACAGTGCTCGATGCCGTCTACCAGGGCCTGATAGAGCGAACCCGACAATACCTGGACGTACCGAAGCTGTGCACCATTTTCGGTTACAAAAATCGTCCACATAACCGCCAGGGCAAAAAACCAAAACGATTGCAACGTATTTTAGACCAATCCGCTCATGATTTGACCGTGTTCAAGCTGCATTTTGGACCGATGACCCTGAAACTCTATGACAAAGGCCCACGGGTATTGCGCATGGAAGCCATCGCACATAACACCAAAGGCTTGCGTTGCGGCAAGTTGATAGAGAAACTCCCGATCATGCTGAACAAGCTTCAGGAAATGACGATCGGCTTTCTTAATGTCGTACAGGCTGCCCATCGCAGCTTCTTGCCCGATGACGCACTTGATAGTCTTATTAAGCCCAGCCAGCGTGGCAATCGCCGATTGGCCGGTGTAGATCTGCAACAACCCCGTATACAGGCCGTCAGCGAAGCCGTGCCGGCATTGGCTCCCAACCCTCAAGGTTTTACTGTCAAAGAGCTTGCAGAAAAAACACGCCAATTACACCCGGACGATGCCGCTGACTACACCTATCGCCAAGCCGCCTATGATCTGATGAAGCTGCGCGGCAAAAAGCTTGTCGAGCGGATTAGTAAAACCCGTTGCTATCGGATAAAACCTGCCGGAATCCGTATCTTAGCGGGATTACTAACTTTGCGTGAAAAGGTAATCAAACCGGTTCTTGCCGAGAAAAAGAAATGGGGTCAGGGCTTTATCTGTGATTTAAGGGCCTTTACTTGTTTTCGAAAATTTAGCTCCTGTGCCATTTTCTTTTTAATGATTGTCACCCTCCGACTTACCGCTGAATGGGTTAAGCCCAATAAGTTTCCAAT
>JAAENC010000247.1 GCA_024224815.1 Chloroflexota bacterium | reverse complement strand
TGGGAAGATGTTCATCATGGATTCCTTTATGGATCTAGAAAGTTTGTAAAAAGGATTAAAGACCGCTATATGGTCAACGAACCGGATCCTGCCATTCCACAGCAAAAAAGCATCAAAAAAGATTCAGATCCCGTAGATTTATTAAGCAAGGCATCTAAGCTATTGAAATGTGATCTGGAAACAATAAGAAACTCAGCCAGGGTCAGTGAATCCGACAAGTTAAATCGTGATATTCTTCTTTATCTATTATGGCAAGAGGGCAAATATACAAATATTCAGATTGGAAACTTATTGGGCTTAACCCATTCAGCGGTAAGTCGGAGGGTGACAATCATTAAAAAGAAAATGGCACAGGAGCTAAATTTTCGAAAACAAGTAAAGGCCCTTAAATCACAGATCAAGCCCTGACCCCATTTCTTTTTCTCGAACCAAGTGGTGTTGCCATTGGCATCCGTCAAAGCAGTCAGATTGTTCCGGTTGTCATAGAAATACTCGGTCACCTGATTGAGTGGATCGGTAACGGTTTTCAGCCGGTTCAAATCATCGAAGGCATAACCGGTTTCTCGACCTTCCTTGTCCGTTCGTGCGATGAGATTACCGGCCGGATCGTAGTCGAAATCCGCAAGGTAGGTCTCCGTTTCGCTCAAAACATCTTTTTCAATGGCCTTGCGGCCCCGTTTGTCATACACGAACTCCTTGGCGAATGTCGGATACGCAATCCTGGACGGTTGGTTGGATGCACCGCCTGACCCTGAACAGGAAGAACAGCCGGAGCCGGTGGCATCGGCATATTCCATCGCTATCAGCAGATATGGGGTCAGAGCTTGATTAGTGATTACCAGCGTTTTTGATACAGAAGGCCCATGGCTCGTCCCTGGCGAATTGAATATGAAGGTGCGCTTTATCACGTTTTTTCTCGCGGTAACAACCATCAAAACATCTTTATAACCGATGATGATCGACATTTATTTTTAGAT
>JAAENC010000246.1 GCA_024224815.1 Chloroflexota bacterium | reverse complement strand
TTACAACAACAAAATAATAATAACAATACACCACGCAAATCAAATTCTATGACTGATTCATTAACAAGTAGACGTTTTCAATCCAATTATACAATAAATTCAAATACACAAATATTTAAAAGTAGTGAAAATCAAAGTAAAAGAAAACAAGTATATCATGAATTTGTCATTAAAAATAAACATGAATCATTTAAAAATAATTATAAAAATAAAAATTTCAAACCAATTATAAATTAAAATAACAATAATTACCAAAATACTACACATCACTACACAAAAAAAACAAAAATACCACAACATCAATCATATACGAACAAAAGAAGAAAAAAAAATGATAATGAAACATGTCAACAACGATATCAAACTATCAATACTAGTAATAATAATAGTAATAATAGTAATAGTAAACAAACAACAACATCACAACTATCACCTATATACAGCACTCGTAGAATCTGCAGAAATCAGCGTATTTGTTGGTTAAATAGTACTTCTCAGTTTTGGAATACAGTGCCATGGTCTCATCATTTTTATGATTATGAAAGTCATAATGATGATAGAAGTGTATTTGAAACTATTTTTAATTTAATTACTGAATTAGGTAATGGTAAAAATAACAACATTACTGCAGCACATTGCAATGCTACTGCAAAAAAGTTTATTCATTATGTTAATGCTGAAAAAAATAAAATAGCAGCAGCTGCTGACAGGTCAGACA
>JAAENC010000245.1 GCA_024224815.1 Chloroflexota bacterium | reverse complement strand
GCAGTACCCCGCCAGAACCCACCAGGGAGCACCCCCCGTCCCCCACTGATCCACCAGGGAACACCACCCCCCTGTACCCCCCTGTGCCACCCAATTTATTTCAAAAAAACCCATTTTTTTCAAAAATTTCTTCGACAACAGATACTCCCGAATGACCGTTAGTCAGAATTTCGTCCCTTGGCCCCCCCACCCACGCCTGGACTATTTTGGCCCTTTTCGGCCTTATGCATTTCAGGCGAAATGGCCAAAAATGGCCAAAAATGGCCAAATCCGCCAAGACTCGCCCCCAGAACCGTGTCTACTCGGCTCCAAACTGGTCCAAACCTACTCCAATTGATCTTAGAAACAACATGCGACCATTTCCGCACCATACGGACCTCAAACCGGCCCTCCTCCACGGAAATATGGGGTTCTCCAGCAGGGACTTGGCCGGGAATGGGCGAAAAGGGGCCAAAAGGGGCCAAAAATGGCCAAAAATGGCCAGAAACCGCCAAAACTCGCCCCAAAACCGTGTCTAGTCGACTCGAAGCCGGTCCAAACCGACTCTACTTGGCATTAGCCACATCACGAGACCATTCCCGCCCCTTCCGGACCTCACCCCGACCCTCCTCG
>JAAENC010000244.1 GCA_024224815.1 Chloroflexota bacterium | reverse complement strand
TCTTTTGGCAATGCTGGCAACGATAGCGTTGGGAATGAGATTTTGTGAAACCATACTTGCTCTGTTTTGTGATTGCTTTGCAATTTGGACATTTCAACATAGAACTATTATCTCACTTCAACACCTAAATCGCCACTCCCCCCAAAACCCTACCGAACGGTAGGTAGTTTTTTTGTGATATAATGCGAAAATCAAAACATATCCATAAATCACAACCTTAGCTTGCAACTTCTAACTTGAAACCTTTATTTACAAAGGAGGAGTATCTTGAAAATCGTAGTCTGTATTAAAGAAGTGCCCGATTCAGCGGCAACGCTTGTCGCCGAAGATGGGCAAGCCACTTGGGGCGATGCACCGCTGGTCATCAATCCATGGGATGAATTTGCTGTAGAAGCAGCGCTCAATATGGGCGGAGACGTTACCGCAATTAGCATGGGCGGCGACAAAACCGCGCTTAAACACGCTCTTGCAATGGGCTGCAAAGAAGCTATTTTAGTTTCCGACGATGCGCTTACCAATGTCGATACACAAGGAACAGCCAAAATTCTCGCCGCCGCAATTCAAAAAGTGGGCGATGTAAATATGGCATTCTTCGGCAAACAAGCTATAGACGGCGACGCAGGAATCACCCCCGCCCAAACTGCACGCGTTCTTGGCTGGCCTGCGCTAACACTCGCGGCATCCATCGAAGTAGACGGCGAAAACGTAAAAGTTGAACGCTCCGTAGAAGAAGGCAGGCAAACTGTCAGCGCCGCACTCCCCGCAGTTTTCAGCCTCGTTAAAGAATATGGCGAACCACGCTACCCATCCTTTATGGGCATTCGCAAAGCCTCCCGCGCAAATATCCCCGAATGGGATTTAGCCGAACTTGGCATTGAAAACCCAGCCCCTCTCGTTGAATATATCGACACACTCAACCCACCAGCACGCGATATCGAAATTGAAATGATCGGAGGCGGCAGTCCTGCCGAAATCGCCGAAACCCTCGCAGAACGAATTATGGCGGAGAAAATCTTATGAAAACCTGGGTATATATTGACCATTTTAAAGGCGAAGCTGTCCCTTCTTCCTGGGAAGCCATCGGCGCAGCAAAAACACTCGGCGGCGATGTCACCGCAGTTGTACTTGGCGCAGGCTTAGAAGCCCTCGCAAATACTGCTTTTGAATATGGCGCGGATGAAGTCGTGCTGGGAGAAGATTCTGCCCTCGAAGATTTCCGCGTTGAAAATTATGCTACAGCCCTATCCGCGCTCGTATCAGACGCAGCTCCTGGCTTGCTACTCTTCCCCACAACATCTCGGGGGCGTGAACTGGCTGGCATGGTCGCCATTGACCTGAACACAGGCGTTTTAGTAGATGTCGTTGCAATGGAACTGGAGGGCGAAAAAGTCGTGGCTACACGCCCCGTTTACGCCGGAAAATTACTCGAAAAAACAGTCTGCAATGCCACCCCACAGATCATCACCCTCCGTGGACGCGTTTTTGCCAAGCCAGAAGCCGAAGCAGGACGTTCGGGAAATATCACGCAAGCCCAAATCACGGTCGGTGACGAGAAATCCACTGTAACGGGCTACGCAGAAGCTGGGGGCGGAGTTAGCCTTACAGACGCCGGAGTGATCGTATCCGGCGGGCGAGGCACATCCAATAATCCCAGTTTATCCCCTCCCGATGGGATGAGCGATGAAGAAGCCGAAATTTGGCGCGCCCAGCAAGGTTTTTCGTTGATCGGAGAACTTGCAAAAACACTTAATGCTGCAGTTGGTGCTTCCCGCGCGGCTGTAGATGCAAATTATGTTCCTTACGCGAAACAGGTTGGGCAAACGGGTAAAGTCGTTAGCCCCGATCTTTATATCGCAAACGGAATCTCCGGCGCGATTCAACATCTCGCTGGAATGCGCAACAGCAAGGTCATTGTCGCGATCAATAAAGATGCCGATGCACCTATTTTCAAATCTGCACGCTATGGTGTAGTCGGCGATTTACATGAAATCGTCCCTGCATTGAACGAAGCAATGAAGGCAAAGTTAGGAAAATAAAAGCTCTCTCATAACAAAAAAGTCGAGCGCGTTGAACGCGCTCGACTTTTTTTCTACCATTTTGTTCAGAGTGGCTAGTTTCAAAGGCATATAAATTCAATTACATGCTTCTTGTTGTAAGGGTGAGCACGATTGTGGATTTGTCTCTGGTTCCAGGCATGAGCAAAAGCTTTTAGGTGTCTATTAAGCCATTCAATACAACGAGTGAAGCAACGGCTTCGACGGGTCAAACGTGTT
>JAAENC010000243.1 GCA_024224815.1 Chloroflexota bacterium | reverse complement strand
TCTTTTGGCAATGCTGGCAACGATAGCGTTGGGAATGAGATTTTGTGAAACCATACTTGCTCTGTTTTGTGATTGCTTTGCAATTTGGACATTTCAACATAGAACTATTATCTCACTTCAACACCTAAATCGCCACTCCCCGCAATGCTTGTCGTCATTATTGCATTTATAAACAAGTATAATGATAGTGTTAGATTTTTCTTGGGGCTTTAGAGATAGAGTGCAATTTAGCATAAATCGTTTTACTAAAATAGTTTGTGCTGAGAATCTTGCGTGTAATAGGAGCCTTTGAGTGAAGAAAAGTGAGTATCAAAAACATGCCGTTCCTGAAGGATATATGGAAAAATGGCAAAAAACGATCAATTTAATTGCTGAGATATTTGATGTGCCTACTGCATTAATCATGCGTGTCTCTCCTGAAGAGATTGAGGTGTTGGTGAGTAGTCTCACAGAGGGCAATCCATATAAACCTCATGAGATGGCAGATCTAGGTACTGGGCTATATTGCGAGACCGTTATGGCAGAGCAAGCACAATTGCTTGTACCAAACGCTCTCGATGATCCTGATTGGGAAAACAATCCGGACGTTAAGCTTAATATGATTCACTACTTAGGTGTACCTCTCATTTGGCCTAATGGTTCGGTTTTCGGGACGTTATGCATTCTAGATAATAAAACCCGACGATATTCCAAAGCATATGAAAAACTTCTGCATGAACTAAAAGGGATTATTGAAGGTGATTTTAACAATTTACTATATTCACAAAGTCTAGAAGAGCATAAGGTAGAGCTTGAGAATCAGGTGGAGAAGCGTACTGCCGAATTGAAAATTACTAATAATCAGCTAGATGTTGAGCTTGCTGAGCGCAAGCAGGCGGAGGGCGCACTGCGAGAAAGCGAGGTGCGTTATCGAACATTATTTGAGCATGCTAACGATGCTATTTTTTTGGAAAACGAGAACGATGAGATTGTTGATATCAACCGCCAAGCGTGCGAATTAATGGGTTACACCCGCGATGAACTGTTGGGAATGACGGTGCCAGAATTACAGGCTCCTGAGATCCGTGGGAAAAAAGGAACTGTCATCAAGCAGGAGATGAAAAAACATGGCGGCAGTGTCTTTGAAACTGTGAATATACACCACAATGGCACGCGGATTCCGCTTGAGGTTAGTACTGCTGCGATGCATGGACAGGATGCCGGGTTAGTGCTAACTATCGTTCGTGATATTACCGAGCGTAAAGAGGCTGAGAAAGTGCTACGAGAGAGCGAAGAAAGATATCGCAATATCTACGAAAGAGTCGAAGATGTGATCTACGAGACAGATTTTACTGGCCGTTTCACTGGGATTAGCCCCTCCATTGAGAAACACAGTGGGTACCGCCCTGATGAGTTGATTGGTCGAAATGTGTTAGATTTCTATGCCGATCAAGATGAGTACGTAGCTTTGAATGAGGCCATGGAGGCTGATGGCTCGGTCAATGATTTTGAACTACATCTGAAGAAAAAAAACGGAGAGTCAATTATTGCCTCCATCACAGCCCATATCGTATTTGACGAGGGTGGAAAGCCTGTGAAAACGGAAGGTGTTTTACGAGATATCACTGAACGCAAGCAGGCGGATGAAACGCTGCGAGAATCAGAGAGGCAGTTGTCGACATTGATGGCTAATCTACCAGGAATAGCCTATCGCTGTCTGAATGATGCGAATTGGACAATGGAATTCCTGAGTAGTGGGTGTTATGCCTTAACCGGATATCAATCATCGGAGTTGGTGGATAATAATGATATTGCATATGCTGATTTGATTCATCCAGCAGATCAGGAAGATGTTTGGGACAAGGTGCAGGCAGCGCTGGACACTCAATCCCCCTTTGAGATTGAATACCGTATTATTACAGCAAATGGCGATCAAAAATATGTTTGGGAAAAGGGAAGCGGGGTGTTTAATGGTAAGCAATTGCTCTTCCTGGAGGGTTTTATTACTGATATTACTGTACGTAAGCAGGCGTTGGATGCGATTCAGCAATATATCAAACAACTAGATGCATTGCGGGAAATTGATCAAGCGATTATCAATAGTTTTGATTTATCAGTCACGATGAATATTCTATTAGATTATGTAATATCTCACCTTGATGTTGATGCTGTCGCAGTGCTAAAGCATAATGAAAGCACACAGACTTTTGATTTAGTGCATAAACAAGGTTTTTGTACACAAGAAGATCAACTTACAAACCTACGCTTGAGAAGAGGACAAGTAGGCAAAGAAATCTTGCGAAGGAACTCTATTTTCATTCCTGATCTAACACAAGGTGAAATTAACCCTTTCGATTTCCCTGATTATGCTTTAGAAGGCTTTCTTTCTTATTATGGAGTTCCATTAATTACCAGGGGCGCTTTGGTTGGCGTTCTGGAAATTTTTCATCGCTCTGCTTTAGACTCAGGTGTTGAGCGGGATGAGTATCTACAAATGCTTGCCGGGCAGGCTGCTATTGCGATTAATAATGTTGCTCTTTTTGAAAACCTTGAGCGGTCTAATATAAAACTTCTTGAAGCTTATGATGCTACGATCGAAGGTTGGGCGCAAGCGCTTGAATTGCGTGATATGGAAACGGAAGGGCATAGTCGTCGAGTTGTCAAAACCACAGTAGAGCTGGCGAAAATGCTTGGGTTTAGCGGCAGCGACCTGACACACGTACGTCGCGGTGCCCTTTTGCATGATATTGGTAAAATGGGCATTCCTGATCACATCCTGCAAAAGCCGGACGAACTTAACGACGATGAGCGGCAGGTGATGGAGATGCACCCGGCTTTGGCGTATGAGTGGCTTTCGTCAATTGAGTATTTAAGGCCGGCAATGGATATTCCATACTATCATCATGAAAAGTGGGATGGAACAGGTTATCCGCGTGGGTTAAAAGGAGAGCAGATTCCACTTGCGGCACGCATCTTTGCTGTCGTAGATGTATGGGATGCGCTTCGCTCGGACCGCGCCTACAGAAAGATGTGGTCACGCGAAAAAACATTAGCATATATCAAAAAACAATCCGGTACACATCTCGACCCGAAAGTTGTTGCCGCTTTTTTGAAGTACATCGAAAACGAAGGCGAATTCCGCTAAGATTTCCTTCTAATTTTGAGTTGCGCGTAGTCATTCGTTCTTGTAAATACACTCCCTAAAAACAAAAATAAGTAAATAAGCAAGCCTTCGAGTGGGGAGGGGGAGAACTCTGCTGTATAAAACTATTGCGCGAGCTTAAAATTTTGCACCTCAACTTCTTTGCATGATAAAATAGAACACTCGTTCAGCTTAATCCAATAACTTACCCAAAACACTTATGGAATTCAAACTTGAAGCACCTTTTATCCCCACTGGCGATCAACCTGAGGCTATTGCGCAACTTGTGCAGGGCGTTCAGGATCAAAAACGTCACCAGGTTTTGCTTGGCGCAACCGGCACAGGGAAAACTTTTGCAATCGCATCTGTCATTCAAGAGTTGCAAATGCCTGCGCTGATCATGGCGCATAATAAGACCCTTGCGGCGCAGCTTTACGCAGAGTTTAAGCAATTTTTTCCTGAAAACGCAGTCGAATATTTTGTTTCTTATTACGATTACTACCAGCCCGAAGCCTACGTGCCGCGCCGTGATCTTTTCATCGAAAAAGAGACCGATATCAACGAGGAGATCGAGCGTCTGCGTCTTGCCGCGACCACGTCACTCATGTCTCGACAGGATGTGATTATCGTCGCCTCTGTTTCCTGCATTTATGGATTAGGGAATCCTGAAGAATATACGCGTGGAGCGGTTGAGCTTCAGGTCGGGGAATTGACTCGGCGGAACGCTCTTATCCGACGCTTGATCGATGGCCAATATCAACGGAATGATCTCGAGCTTCGTCCCGGCCGATTCCGCGTACGCGGCGATACGCTCGAAATTATGCCCGCTTATATGGATAAACGCGGCTACAGAATCGCATTTTTCGGCGACGAAGTCGAGCGGATCATGGAATTCAACGCGCTGACAGGAGAAATTCTCTCTGAGCCGGAAAGTGTTGAGATTTTTCCCGCCAAACATTATCTAACAGACGAAGAAAAACGTAAGAAATCAATTGGAGATATTGGTGTTGAGCTTGAAGATAGAATAGACTTCTTCAAGAAAAACGAAAAATATCTCGAAGCGCAGCGCATTGAACAACGCACAAAATACGATCTCGAAATGCTCCGCGAAATCGGGCAATGCTCAGGCATTGAAAATTATTCACGTCATTTTGACCAACGCTCAGCAGGAACCCCGCCATGGACGCTGATGGATTTCCTCCCCAGCGATTATTTGCTGGTCATGGACGAAAGCCATATGACTGTCCCGCAAGTGCGGGGTATGTATAAAGGTGACCGCTCTCGCAAAGAGACTTTGATCGAATATGGTTTCCGTCTCCCCTCTGCATTAGATAATAGGCCCTTTAAATTTGCAGAATTTGAAGACCATATGGGGTACACGGTCTACACATCCGCTACACCGGGGCCTTATGAGATGCTGCATCAGGAAGCGATTGTTGAGCAGATTATCCGCCCAACAGGCTTGATTGACCCACCGATTGATGTACGCCCAATTGAAGGGCAAATTGATGATCTGGTGAATGAGATTTATCAGCGCACAGAGATCGGGCAACGTGTTTTGGTGACAACGCTCACTAAACGGATGTCAGAAGATCTCTCTGATTATTTGCTTGAATTGGGCATCAAAGTTCAATATCTGCACTCAGAAATTGATACGTTAGAGCGCGTCAGCATCTTGCGCGATTTGCGCTTGGGCGTTTTTGATGTAGTTGTCGGTATTAACCTTTTGCGTGAGGGTTTAGATTTGCCAGAAGTCTCTCTTGTCGCTATTCTTGATGCTGACAAAGAAGGTTTTTTGCGCTCAGATACCGCTCTGATTCAAACCATCGGTCGTGCCGCACGACACGTGAACGGAAAAGTGATTATGTACGCTGACAAGATGACCAAATCGATGAAAAGAGCCATCGACGAGACAGACCGTCGTCGCGAAAAACAAATGGCGCATAACCAAAAGCATAATATTAAACCTATCTCTATTATGAAATCTATAAGAGATATAACTGATCAATTCTCAGAGAAGGCGGGGGCAGTTGCCGAGCCAAAAGCCGCCTACAATGTTGATGGCGCAAGCATGCCTAAATCAGAGTTGAAGCGGGTTATATCCCAAGTTGAAAAGGGGATGAAGGAAGCCGCATCCAATTTGGAATTCGAAAAAGCAGCAATTCTCCGCGACCAGTTGATGGAGTTGCGAAAAAATCTGGCAGAGCAATCCAATTTACCTCCCTGGGAACGAGTCAAGTTGATGGCAGGGGAAGAGTAAGCAGTGGTCGGTAATTAGTAATCAGTTTAAAAGCAAACTTCCGAACTTTATAAGAGTTCGGAAGTTTTTTGTTAATCGTTGCAGGGGCGACCCCTTTGAGTAAAAAGGGGGATTTTCTTTTTGCTCAAATACTTTCGATTCTTGTGCAGCGTATAGGGTGCCTTTACTCTTCTAAGCTTCAACTTTCCAGCATTCCAACCTTCTAAGCTCTTCTAAAGCCCCATCATTATCGCATTTCACCAACTCATCAAAAAGCCGCAAAACGCACTTCACGACACCCGCATGGGGAGCAATCTGGCGTGCTTTTTTGAAGGTTTCAATTGCTTGAAGATGATAATCGTCTCTTAGGAGACTGTCATCTGTGGTTAAAACCAATCCGCACAAAGCCAAACCCTTCGCATCCAAAGCACCATAAAGCTCAGGCGTTTTGGCTAGGATTTCATCTGCTTGGGCGAGGGCTTTGTGAAAAGCGGCTCCTGCGTTTTCTAACTCATTTTGGCGCAGGAGGATAATGCTTTTTAAAAGGCTTGCTCTATAAGTATACTCTGGGACATCATATTGAAGTGCTGCATCAATAATCTTTTGAGCATTTTTAAAATCATTTTGAAAAAGAAAACATCTTGCTAGGTTTCTTCTACATTCAAGTTGTGCCGCAGCATCTAGAATTTCATCTGCGGTTTGGGTGGCTTCGGAGAGCAATTGTTGAGCCCCCTGAAAATCATTAAGCGATAACAAAGCATTTCCGAGATTGCCAAGTCCAGTTGCTTCCCCGCCTCTGTAACTGATCTCGCCAAAAATGACCAAGGCCTGCTCATAATACTCGATGGCTTTCTTTGTCTTGCCTAAGGAGGCCTGGTGATTGCCAAGCCCATGAAGTGCCGCACCTTCTTGGTGCCTGTTTTTATCCTGCTGTGCTAACTCAAGCACTTTTTCGTAATTTTTTATAGCAATCCGTTCTTGCCCAATTTGTGCATATGCAAGGCCAAGATTGCCCGCACTTGCTCGTGCTAGTTGCCCGTCATTCACCTTTCCTTGAAGTTTCTCGTGCAAATCGATCATCAAATTATAATGTCCCCAGAGAAGCAAATAATTAAAATCGATATCGGCTAATACAACTGCAGCAGAATCAAAATCACTTGCAGTACAGCGAAGGTTAAATTCTGCCAGTTGAGGTGCTAAATCATCAATGCTTTTCCAGTCCTCTACTGGTTTTCGCGCCTCTCGATAATAGTCTGCAGCACGTAACGTTAAGGCAAATCGAGACCATAATCTTGCTCTTGCCCCTTGACCTAGTTTCTTTTTTGTTTCATCAAGCTGGGGTATCTTTTTGTGAGCAAATTCCCTATCAACAGGGTGTAAGGAATAGCGCATTGCTTCTCGTCTCGCAAAGTGCATGCTTACAAGCCGATCAAGTAATGGCGCACTGTTTATTCCAGGGAGATGGAATTGAAGTAGGTAATCAATTGCTGCTGATGAAACTGGGCGATTGTAAACAGCCAGAGCCTGCATCACTTTTTGATTTAGAATATCCAAGCGATCAAATGCTTCACCTACAAGCTTTTCAACAACTGTCTCCGGAAGTCCTTTTGATAAAAGCTTCTCTATATCTGTATGCCTATCAACACAAACAACGGAGTAAAAGGATTCTAGAGCTCGTGGAAAACCTAACGTTGCTTCTCGAATCTTTCCTAAATAAATCTTCACTGGCATTTTTGAAGCCAGCTCTTCCATTCCTATCCAATTTTCGAAGAACATTCTCTGCATATGGATATTCAAGCCCTTTATCTAAATGCAAAATATGATGCTCTCCTGGCTCTATTTCTACTAAATCACGTGGAGGTACACGCGTAGTAATAATCACTTTGAGAGTATTTTTTTTGACTAACAGAATTGTTTTCAATGCATCCAATAGTTCGCTGTCGCGAAGAGAACTAGCGCTTTTCTCTAAAAGTGTTTCAAAATTGTCGAGCAAAAGAACAATTGGATTATCAGGCAAAGCTTTCAGCAAAGCGCGAATCTTGACTTCTGTCGAAAATTTTCCTTCTTTATATAACTCTTCTAATTTTACTGCCTGCTCATGATCAATAAGTTGAAGTAACCCAGAAAATATATTAACCACATTTACCTTGTAGCTATTAAGCTCACTCAAATTTACAACACCATCAATACTAAATTCACCAAGATCGTTTGGAAACTTTCCAGTTTCGAGCGATTGAAGTACTCGGCAAGCAAGTACCGTTTTTCCACTGCCAGCTCTTCCTATGATTGTTAGAATTTTCTGATGATCATTTTTAATAAAGTCCGTTAATTCTTGAATTTCAAATTGTCGCCCTTCAAAGTGCTCAGGGATAGAGTTTGGTAATGGGTTGATAAACTTAGATGATGATCTACCGCTTATGCGTTATTATCGGCATATATAGCCAATAACGCAGAAATAATCGCCACCATCCAGCCTTTCATCTTGAAAGAATTATCAGCCATCCGCGTCACTGCGCCTTGAATAAATTCCAAGTGTTTGATCTTGTCATCATGAGCCATTTTTTCTTCGTCAGTCATAAGAGCCATCCTTTTGTCCATAAAAAACATCTATAGAAATTATATAGCAAAAAGCCTCGCAGAAGAATACTCTCTGCAAGGCTTTCTCTTATTTTTTTGCTTTCTTCGCCGCTTCTTTTTGTTTTCTCTTCGCTTCCTGTTTTCTACGCCGATTTTCTTCCATCTTTTCCTTCGCGCGCTGCTTCTCGATCCGCGCCCAGTTATCGCGCAGGGTGACGGTGCGATTGAAGATTAAATTAGCATCTGTTGTGTCGGGGTCGACGATGAAATAACCGAGTCTTTCAAATTGGAATTTTTCGCCGGAACGCGCCTCTTTTAGGCTTGGTTCCATTTTGCAACTTTTCTTTGTCTCGAGCGAATCGGCGTTAAGGTAGTCGATAAACTCTTTGCTCTCATCCTTACTCATCGGGTTCGGGACAGTGAAAAGCCGATCGTAAATGCGCACTTCGGCATCTATAGCCTCTTCAGCAGAAACCCAGTGAATTGTGCCACGTACCTTGCGTCCGTCGGGAGCGTAGCCGCCTTTGGTTTCGGGGTCATATTCGCAGTGGAGTTCTACAATTTCGCCAGCGTCGTTTTTGACAATGTCCGTTGCCGTGACAAAGTATCCATAACGGAGGCGAACCTCACGTTCAGGAGCGAGGCGGAAATATTTCTTGGGCGGATCTTCCATGAAATCGCTGCGTTCTATATAAAGCTCACGCGAGAAGGGAATCTGCCTTGTCCCGGCAGATTCATCTTCGGGGTTATTAACTGCTTCGAGCATCTCCACTTTATCTTCGGGATAATTGGTGATAACAACTTTCAGCGGGTCAAGCACGGCCATCCGTCGTTCGGCGCGGGTATTTAAATCCTGTCGAATATGGTGCTCAAGGAGACCAACATCGGCGGTGCTATTTTTCTTCGCAACACCCGTTGCTTCCACAAAAGCGCGGATGGCTTCGGGCGTATAGCCGCGTCGCCTATAGGCGGTTAAAGTTGGCATACGGGGGTCATCCCAGCCTTTCACATAACCCTCTTTGACGAGACGCACGAGACGGCGTTTGCTCATCACAGTGTAGGTCAGATTTAAGCGTGCAAATTCGATCTGCCTGGAGGGGAAAATATCGAGTTCGTTGATGAACCAATCATAAAGCGGACGATGGCTTTCGTATTCAAGAGAGCAAAGGGAATGGGTGATGCCTTCAATAGAATCGCTCTGCCCGTGCGCGAAATCGTACATTGGGTAAATGCACCATTTTTTTCCTGTGCGGTGATGTGCAGGCTCATGCAAAATACGATACATGATCGGGTCACGCATATTGACGTTGCCGGAGGCCATATCAATTTTGGCGCGCAAAACGATAGAGCCATCGGGGTATTCGCCATTTTTCATGCGCTCGAAAAGATCAAGGCTTTCTTCAATGGGGCGGTCTCGGTATGGAGAGTTTTTGCCCGGCTCTTTGAGCGTACCACGATTTTCACGCACCTCATCGGGCGTCTGCTCATCTATATAGGCTTTGCCCTCTTTGATCAGTTGCAGGGCATATTCATAAAGCTCATCGAAATAATCAGATGCGTAGAACTCGTTTTTCCATTGGAAGCCCAGCCATTTAATATCCTCTTTGATCGCGTCTACATATTCCACATCTTCTTTGACGGGGTTCGTGTCGTCAAAGCGCAGGTTGCAGAAACCACCATTCTCCTCAGCAATGCTGAAATCAATGATAACGGCGCGCGCGTGGCCAATATGCAGGTAGCCGTTCGGCTCCGGTGGGAAGCGTGTAGCGACGTGCTTAAATCGCCCTGATGCGAGATCTTCAGCAACAGCTTCACGGATAAAATGGGAAGGGAGAGTCTTTTCTTCTGTCATGGTGTAGTCCTTATCACAAATAATAAAATATCGTGAATGTGAATATTGTGTTTGGATTTTTATCGCACCATTATAACAAAGAAGCACGCGCCGAGCGTGTTTTGCTAGACGTATTTATGCGCACATGGTAAAATCCTTGCCGCTGAAGTGGGGGCTCGTCTAATGGTAGGACAGCTGTCTCTGGAACAGTAAGTAGAGGTTCGAATCCTTTGCCCCCAGCACTGAAAAGCCCCTCATAATGAGGGGCTTTTTGATTTTTTCTCTAGGCCTTATGCTCATCAGAACCAAGCTCTCCTATTCCTTCACGCAAGGCATATAAAGCCGCTTGCGTTCTATTTTCAAGATTAAGCTTATCTAAAATAATACTCACATATTTAGAGATTGTTTGCTCTTGCACGCTCATTTTCTTAGCTATTTTTTCATTAGAAAACCCTTGGGCGATCCACCTAAGAGTCTCTATCTCTCGTTTTGTAAGGATAGAGCTGTTATTTTTCTGCGATGAAAAGCCTTCGCCTTCACGGATCATTTGAAGCGTAATATGCGGAGGGATAAAAGGCCTACCTTCAGAAACCTCGTGGATTGCTTCTACTAATATTTCTGGTTTTTCATCTTTAAGTAAATATCCTAAGGCCCCTAATTTTATGGTTTTATAAATATTATCCGCAGTCCCGAAGCTGGTCAGCACCAAAATTCCCGTTTTAGGCGCAATATCAACGATTTTCGGAATTGTATCCAAGCCATCTAGCACAGGCATAACCAAGTCTAGTAAAACGACATCAGGAGACAACTCTTTTACCAATTGAAGAGCCTCTGCGCCATTTTTTGCCTGACCAATAACCTTGATATGTCCGTAAAAGGAAAGAATAGCAACAAGACCTTGGCGAACAATCGCCTTATCCTCAGCGATAAGAATGGAAATAGATTTTTTCATACAAAGAACCTACCCATCATAAAGAATTTAGTAAAGTACCACCACCAAAGGTGGTGGCTTGAAGTGTTGCACCTAGAAGGTGCGATGGTACTCATCTAATCAAACAAACGATCTTGGTTACCGGCAAACTGTTCTTCCTTCTTCATCTGCCATTTTACATATTTGCGGAT
>JAAENC010000242.1 GCA_024224815.1 Chloroflexota bacterium | reverse complement strand
TCTTTTGGCAATGCTGGCAACGATAGCGTTGGGAATGAGATTTTGTGAAACCATACTTGCTCTGTTTTGTGATTGCTTTGCAATTTGGACATTTCAACATAGAACTATTATCTCACTTCAACACCTAAATCGCCACTCCCCTAACGAAAGCGCAAGATAATATCTTCTTTCCCCATGCTATAATTCTGTACTTCTTTTTTATCCTTGACAAAAGGGACTCAATTATGGCAAATACAAATTCTCTCCGTGGCGGAACCGGTTTTTTACCCCCAACAATTACCAGTGTAGAAGATACAGGTCTGCCTGCTCTTTGGCTGCAAGACCTGGCGCTAAAAATTCTCTATTCACAGGGATATCTCTCTGGCTTTAAAGTGGCAGAAGAGCTTGCCCTGCCCTTTGCTGGTGTAACGGATAAAATTCTGGCTGAATTGAAAAAAGAAAAACTGGTAGAAATTAAATCTGCCCAACAATCGGGTCTTGGTTCCAGCTCTTATCTTTATGCAATGACAAGTAAGGGAAATGAACGCGCTCAAGAGGCAATGGCTCGCAGCCAATACGCGGGTGCTGCACCTGTGCCGATCGAAATATATAATAATGCCGTTCGCAATCAATCACAGGGACGTGTTGTTGTTACATCCCGATCCATGCGCCAATTGATGTCTCAGCTCGTTCTCTCAGAAGATACTTTTCAGCGTTTAGGTCCTGCACTTAATTCTGGTGCATCTATTTTCCTTTACGGTCCTCCTGGCAACGGCAAAACCAGTATTGCGCGTTCTTTCGGCAACTTGGTCATGAGCCAAAATATGTATATCCCCTTTGCTCTTTATGTCGATGGGCAAGTTATTAAAATGTACGACTCGGTTAATCATCAGCTTGTCAAAGAAGAAGGAACAACAAAACGTGGTACAGGCTCGCTCAAAACAGGCATTCGCCGCGATCCACGTTGGGTAAAAATTCGCCGTCCATTCATCGTTGTTGGTGGTGAGTTAACCCTTGAAGGTTTAGACCTTGTTTTTGACGACACCAATAAATTCTACGAAGCCCCTTTCCAGGTTAAAGCAAATGGCGGTATCTTGCTGATCGATGACTTCGGCAGGCAGCAAGTTCGCCCACGCGATTTACTCAATCGCTGGATCGTGCCTCTCGAAAATCGCGTAGACTTCCTCACCCTCCACACCGGACGCAAACTAGAAGTTCCTTTCGATGTATTGGTTGTATTTTCTACAAACCTCCCGCCCAAAGACCTCGTAGACGAAGCATTTTTACGCCGCCTGCGCCATAAAATCGAAATCGGTGACCCCTCCTTTGAAGGCTATAGAGAAATTTTCCGGCGTGTTGCCCAATCCAAAAAAGTGCAATATAACGATAAAGGCCTCGCCTATCTTTTGCAGGAATGGTATATCAAACCAAATCGAAAGCTCCGCGCATCTCATCCCCGCGATATTTGCGACCAGATCCTCGATATTTCACAATATCTCTCTGTCGAACCTGTTATGACTCGCGAGCTAATAGACCTCGCCGCCCAAGCTTATTTTGTTGATCTCTAAAAATGACCTTCAATTCGCTTCCCACTCCATCCATTTTTGGGCATCGTGGCGCATCTGCCCATGCCCCAGAAAACACACTCGCCGCCTTCGAATTAGCGCGCGAGCAAGGCGCAGATGGCATCGAACTGGATGTTAAACTCAGCGCAGATGGGATCCCCGTCGTCATTCATGATGAAACTGTAGATCGCACAACGGATGGAAAAGGGACAGTCGCGGATTTAGGCTTGGCAGCCCTTAAAGAGCTGGATGCCGGAGAGGGGCAACGTATCCCCACTCTTAACGAAGTATTTGAGAGCGTTGCTCAAGATCTCTTTATCAATGTAGAGCTGACAAACTACAGCACTCCCGAGGATAAGCTCGTAGAAAAAGTAGTTGAGCTTATAAAAAAACACAAACTTGAAGAAAAGATTCTCTTTTCTTCCTTTCTCCCCAAAAATTTAAGGCGTGCAGCAGAAATTCTTCCCGAAACAGCACGCGGACTTTTAACCATGAACAATTTTGGCGGCTGGATACTCCGCACATTCTCCTTTAGACGGGGTAATTATCAGGCACTTCATCCTCCGCGACAGAATGCATCTAAAAAGCAAATAAAAAGTGTACAGCGCATTGGCCGCCGCGTATATACGTGGACAGTCAACGCTCCCGACGAAATGCGTCGACTTGCCGATTGGGGTATAGACGGCATTATTACAGACGACCCCGCTCTAGCGGTGAAAACTTTACGTAAGAATTAATATCTCACAGAAAGAAGAAAATAAATATGCTTCCTCCCGAATGGCTAAAAGCCGCCTCCGAACGTCTTGCTGGAAAAATCCACAATACACCACTCACGCACGATGCAGCACGTAATCTATTTATTAAGTGGGAGAACCATCAAAAGACAGGCTCTTTTAAGACACGTGGCGCGCTAAATAGGTCGCTTATCCTCGAAGATTGGGAGCGTGAAATGGGCTTGGTAACCGCCTCGGCAGGGAATCATGGTCAGGGAGTCGCATTAGCCGGGCAAATGATCGGAGCAGATGTACGCGTATTTGCGTCCAGAAATGCACCTGCAGTCAAAATTGACGCAATGAGAGAACTTGGTGCAAGCGTAGAGCTTGTTGAGGGTGGCTATCACGATGCAGAAGAAGCAGGCTTGGCATTTGCAAAAAGAAATGATGCTGTTTGGATCTCTCCCTACAATGATGGGCATGTGATTGCTGGGCAGAGCACTATAGCGGGTGAAATTTTGGCAGAACGCCCAGAGACTGCAGAAATGACATGGATCGTGCCGGTTAGCGGTGGCGGTTTATTGGCGGGTATCGCGACTTTTCTCGCCGAGCAAGCCCCAAATGCGCGCGTGATCGGCGTTCAAATTGCTGCATCCGCTTTTATGCATGGGCTTTTTTATCATGATACGCAAGATAATGTGGAAGACCTTCCTTCATTGGCAGATGGATTAGGGGGGGCTGTAGAGGCAAATTCCATTACTGTTCCGCTTATCAAAAAATATGTAGATGAAATTATTTTGATTTCAGAAGATGAAGTTGCTGAGGCACTTGCTTTTGCATGGACAGAGTATGGAGAAAAAATTGAAGGCTCCGGGGCAGTAGGGCTGGCGGCGGTTTTGAGCAAAAAAGTACCGCAAGAAGCGAGCGTTATTGTCGTTACCGGGGGGAATATTCAGCCTGAAATTCACGCTGAGATTTTGGCACGCTATGAGAAATAAACATCCTTTTTTCTCTTGGGCATTGATTTTTTTCTTCATTAGCTCTTTCTTTTCCCCTCTCTCTGCTCAGGCTCAAGAAAACCCTCCGCCCCCAGAAGTTCTTGCACTGCTCGAAGAGATGACGCCCGAAGAACGGATCGGGCAGCTTTTCTTAATTAGCGTTGAAGGGTCTACGATCAATAGCGAAGCTGAAGAAGAAGCACTGATTTCGGCTTTTCTTGCCAAATATCCTGTTGGCGGCATCATCTTAAAGGGAGAAAACGATAATTTCAGCGCAGAACCAGAGAATGTGGCAATACTCTATCAGCTTATAGCTGACTTGCAGAAAGAGACTTGGGATTTTTCAAGAGGAAATGATTGGGTTTATATTCCGCTTTTTATGGGTATCTCACAAGAAGATCAAATATTGCTCGACCTATCTTCTCAGCCTAGCCCAATGGCAATGGGCGCAACATGGAATACAGAATTTGCTCTAGAAAACGGCTCCGTTTTAGGTGAAGAACTTTCGGCTTTAGGCATTAACCTTTATCTAGGGCCTTCTCTCGATATTCTCGAAAACCCTGACCCTGCAAATAACGGTGATATGGGTACATTTTCCTTTGGCGGCCACCCATATTGGGTAGGCGAAATGGGAAAAGCCTTTATTAGCGGCCTGCATACTGGCAGCGAAGACAAAATACTGGTCATAGCAAAGCATTTTCCTGGCAGCGGGAATACAGACCGCCCTACACAAGAAGAGATCGTTACTATTCGCAAAAGTGCTGAAGAACTCGAAGATGTTGAATTAGCACCCTTCTCTTATATAACAAGTGCTTTTTCATCGGCTGATAACGCAGATGGTCTATTAATCCCGCATATTCGCTATGAAGGTTTTCAGGGCAATATTCGCCCTACAACGCGCCCTATTAGCCTCGATGAAAAATCACTCAACGAAATACTTGCCCTTGCTCCTTTTGACGAATGGCGCAGTTCGGGCGGTCTGACGATCAGCGATGATCTTGGTAGCCGCGCTATTCGCGATTTTTATGCGCCGGACGGCAATGATTTTTCCGCGCATCTTGTTGCGCGCGATGCTTTTCTCGCCGGCAACGATCTACTTTATATGGGCAATATCCTCTCTTCTGATACAGCCGATACTTATGAATCTCTTGCCAAAAGTTTTGACTTTTTCACACAAAAATATAACGAAGATTCAGCCTTTGCCACGCGCGTAGATGAAGCACTCACACGCATATTGACGCAAAAACTAAAGCTTTACTCTTCTTTCTCTCTCTCAACAGTACGCCCCAATGCCAGTGGAATTACTGAAATTGGGCAAAATATAGAAGCATCTTTCAATGTTGCTCAAAATGCAGCCACGCTACTTAGCCCCAATATTGACACTCTCGATACTGTTCTCCCTGCCCCGCCTGCGCTCGAAGAACGGATTATCTTTATCACAGATACGCAAATAACAACACTATGCAGTACCTGTGAGCCAAAAGAAAATCTCTCAGCTACAGCGCTTCCCGAGGCAGTTTCCCGTCTTTACGGCACAGAAAGCGGAGCCCAGATCAACGAAGGGAATCTCTCTTCCTACTCCTTTGCCGACTACATACTCTCTCTCGAAAACGAAGAAGACATCTTCTTTGACAATAGTCTCCGACAAGCTGATTGGGTCATCATCTCTCTTACCAATACATCCAGCCTATCAACTTTACAACAATTACTGAACGAAAACCAGACCATTTTGCGAGAAAAAAAGGTCATTCTTTTCTCCTTCACCGCACCTTACGCCCTCGATGCCACAGACATCTCCAAATTGACAGCCTACTATGGGCTTTATTCTTATACTTCCCCTTTTGTGGATATTGCCGCACGCCTTCTTTTCAAGGAATTGACTCCCGCCGGTGCTGCGCCGGTTTCTATCTCTGGGATAGGATACGATCTGGATACCGCTACCCAACCTGCGCCGGATCAACTCTTGACCCTAAACTTGGATCAGCCCCTTGAAATTTCTCCTACCCCCGCAGCGGATTCCGCCACACCCGCCCCCACACCGATTCCGATGTTTCAGGTTGGTGATACGCTCGCAGTCCGCACCGGCTCTATTCTTGATCACAATGGGAACCTTGTTCCAGACGGGACACTGGTCACTTTTTCTCTCAACACGGGCAACGAGAGTGGTATCCAGCAATTAATCGAAACAGAAACATCTGGCGGCACTGCCCGCGCTGATTTCCAACTCAATCAAACAGGGATTTTAAATATCCGCGTTTCCAGTGGAAAAGCAACAGTCTCTGAAACTCTCCGTCTCGACATATCAGACGAAGGAGTCGCGGCAGCAATTACCATTATCCCACCGGCTTCACCCGAAGCGCCTGTGCCCACTCCAACTATTTCCCCAACACCCACACCGCCACCATCTCCTTATATTGATGATGGAAAACTTCGCGTTGGCGCATGGCTTCTCGCTTTTCTGCTTTGGGCACTTGGGGCATGGCTGGCATTTATTATGGGCAAACAAATAGAATCTACACGTTGGGGTTTACGCTGGGCGCTTTCCACACTATTGGGCGGGCTTGTAGCCTACAATTATCTTTCTTTCGGATTTCCTATTGCTGAACCTATCATCACAAGCGGAGTTAGCGGAGTCATTATCTTCGTCTTATTTGGCGAAGCTTTGGGATGGCTCGCAGGCTGGGTGTGGTTAAGAAGATCAACTCGTTAAGAATTTGATTAGCCAAAAATAATTAAAAACAAAGCGCGATGAGCATACTCATCGCGCTTTGTTTTTTCACCATTCTTTATCTGGACCCAAAAGCGGATCATAAGCAGATGGCTCTACTCCCTCTTCTTTCAACTGAGTCCTTAATGTGGTAATTACTTTTTTCAACTCGGCCATTCGAACTTCACGTCCGCTCATAAGCTCAACCATATTATTGAGTCTTTGCGTTCGTTCCTCTACTCGTTTATCCAACTCAGCGGCATCTTCACGCACCTTCTGATAAAGCCGTGCATTTTGCAAAGAAAGAGAAACTGTAGATGCCAAAGTTTCCAGATAAGATGATTGCAATTCATAATCTCGAATTTCAGTATTCCCTAGCCCGAGTACACCAATAACTTCATCATCACTATAGAGAGGTAAAGTTGCCCCCGAGATCATGCCTATGTCTTTGCATTCATTCCAGGCGCACCGTTTATCTGTGGGAATATTTTTTGAATAAACGGGCTGATTATCTCGAATAGCCAATCCACATAAACAGCTTTCAACAATATGAGTTGGCAATCTTATATTTTCATTCTCTAAGTGAGAAAATTTCTTCCCTGCGACTTCAAAATCCTTTCCATTACGCAAAAGCAAAAAAACCATAGAAGAAGCGGTTGCTTCAAGAATACCACTTATAGCTGTATTGACAATATGGTCTTGAGAGAGGGATTCTCTCATCATATTCCCTAATTCATTCAAAATAGCCAATTCGTACATATATTGCGTTTTTTGATCTTCTGCTTGCTTGCGCTCAGTGACGTCATTGATCAAGGTGATTAGAAAATCTAAAGAGCCATCATCTTTTCGCACCGGGCTAGCTGATAACTCAGCATATACGAGACTACCATCTTTACGGAGAAAACGCTTCTCTAGAGAATAACTATCTATTTCCCCAGCCATCATCTTCTCAAAAAGCAAAAAATTGGTATCCAGATCTTCCGGATGCGTTATCTCTGCCCAAGTCAACTCAGATAATTCATCATGTGAGTAGCCAAACATCTCACAAAGGGCATCATTAGCCTCTATCCAGACTTTTTCACTTGAAGTGATCGCCATCCCCAATAGCTCTTGCTCAAAATATTTTCGAAGGCGCATTTCACTCTGTTCTAATGTTTTTACAGCCTTCTTGTTCTCCGTTATATCGCGCATAAAAGCTGCCACCAAGGGCGTTTCACCAAGTTGCATCATCGAAACACTAATATCCAGATCAATTACATGCCCTTTCTTGTGTTTATGTTGCGTTTCAAAACGATCGGAGCCGAAGCTGACCATCTGCTCAATACGGCGGTCAACTTCTTCTGAAGATAATTTTACATCCAGCTCTCGCATATTCATCTGAAGCAACTCTTTTTCGCTATACCCCATCATCTCAGAATACGCCGGGTTAACTCTGAGAATATTTCCATCCGCGTCAGCGAAAACGAATCCATCTAACATCGTATTCAGAATTTTCTCATTGCGTTGTGCTTCAGCCTGTAAAATTTCTTCTGCAAACTTACGCTCTGTTATATCAATTACGCCTGCGATTGCCCCTGCGTAATCACCATCTTCATCTATTATCGGAGCTGCCTGCATTGTAACAATTCTACGCTCGCCATCTTTTCTAATAAATTCAAGATCATATTGCTCTGCGATACCTTCTTGTCGAAGGTCCAATTTTTTCTTAGCAATTTCAGCCCCGCGTTCATCCATAAAAGAAAAGAGTTCTTTGCCAAGCATTTCACCTTCATCATAGTTCAGCATTTTTTCCATACTTGGGTTAACAAATGTCGTTCTGGAATCACTGTCGATCACCCAAATCCCCTCTTGAGCAAGTTCCACCAATTCGCGGTATTTTTTTTCGCTCGCTTCTACAGCCTCACGTTGGAGATTGACTTCTTCTATCAATCTATCGCGCGAGAAATCCAATAGACCAGATAGGTGAAATTTCATCTCCGAATATCCTGCTATTTTTTTATGAAAAACAAGTGTAAATAGCAATAGTGGAAGGCCATATGATATTGCTAAAATGAATTTGCCTTTTATATCGCCAAGGATGCCTATCTTAAGCTCCGGAGAGAAGCCAAGCTCAATTAATGGAAAGAAAACACCATCCATAGAAATAATAATAATAAAAGTTGCAGTATAGAGTAATGAGAGAGTTAGTATCTTGCTAATTCTTTTTTGGAGATATTTAAAAATGGATAGTATGATAAAAAGTTGAAGAAACATAAGTGCCGCCCCAAGAAACAGAGTACTCATGGGGAGATGAAAAAACACATTATCAGCTACATAAGGTTTTATGATCAAATCATTTCTTAATGATAAATCAACTGTAAAGAAGAGCAGGCTTTTAAAAATACTAACTGCAAAGGCAAGCTGAGCCATATTACGTATCCCGCTCATTTCACGTTCAAGCATGACAAATAAAATCATTGTCAACATGAAAGCCCCATAACTAATATTTTCATTCGAAATGCTAATCGTTTCTGTAAGGGGGAAAGAATACACAGCCCCTGTTCCCCCCCAAAAGACAATCACTAAACTGAGATAAACGTAAAATCCAATTGAAGCAGCAGACCGTTTTAATGTCGTTAAATAAAAAGGAATGCTAGTATAAACAAAAATCTGCAAAACAAAGAGCGCTTGTGTATTCATTTTTACCCTGAAATCAAGAAGCTTATTTCTTTTGAACAATACCCGCTTCAGTTTTATCTCTTAACAAGAGAAATACAAGCAACTATTAGTCCTGTTTTCGCTCACTCTCCACCCACATTTGCTCACCATCCGTCGTAATATGCAGCCAGCCCTTCAGGTCAGTGCGCAATAGGCTATAGCCTTCCACAGCATCCAAAACGCTGCGGGCTGGTAAGCCAAAATCATCATCTGCGGCTACGCTCAAGACAATTATTTGCGGCTGTAGTGCATCGATCCACTCGGGGGGATTAAGTGGTGCATAACCAGAATCTGCTAAAAGGAGTAGAGAAATTTCACCCAATTTTTTGGATTCTTCCAAACTATCAAAATCCATCCCGATCGGTAATAAAGCCCGAAAAGAATCCCATTCGATAAGGATAACCGCGCCGCGCGTGCCCGAGGCTTGAATCCGTAAAAAGAGATTTTCCCCCAATTCCAGGCTTTGTTCCGTCTCCGCGATCGTAATCGGGATACCGTTATTCGAGAGATATTTATCGAGCGCGCGGGAGGCATAAGAGGCTTCTCGGTTTCCGCTCCACAAAACTTCTCTGGGCGGGAATCTTTCTAAAGTACGCGGGAGAGCGGCCAGCTCTTCTTCTTGCGGAGAAGCGACGATCAGCCAATCCAGTTCACGGTGGAGCGGGGGCAAACGCTCACCCAAATCGGAAGAAAGAGTAGATATTTTCTCTCCGCCATTGATGAGGATATTTTTTCCATCTGGCGTTTGGATCAAAATCGCATCGGCGGAACCGGCATCTAAAAATATAAGGTGCAAACGATCATCGGGGAGGGCAAAAGCCACGCGCCAAACCTGAATGGTAAGCAATATTAGGGTCGCGAAAGCGGCGGTAGATTTTATGGGTGTAGAAAATTTCCCTAAACGGAAGCCAGCTATAGTCCACGCGAGCATCGCTAAATAGATCAGGATAACGAGGGCGAGCTTTGTATCCCCGAGCACGATTACGCCCTGCGGCATCCCATCGAAAAATTCTACCATCCGAATGGTGTAGGTTGTAAAAGGTAGGGCAAAAATAGCCAGGAATTTTCCCAAAGGCAAAATCAGCAGGCTGGCAATGAGCGCGATGCCGCCAAAGATCATCACCGCAGGTTGGACGGGGAGAATAAAAGGATTTGCGATGAAGGAAATGAGGGAAATGCGCCCAAAATGATAGATCATGATGGGCATGGTCGCGAATTGGGCAGCAAAGGTGAAAAGGATATATTCGCCGATGGGGCCAGCGATTTTTTGCGCTTTCTCTTCGGGCATAAAACGTGAGGCTTGGCGTACGAACCACTCAGAAAGCGGTTCAGCGTAGAGAATTAAGCCAGCGGTTGCGGCAAAAGAGAGTTGAAAGCCGACATCCCAAAGAATGAGGGGATTAAAAAGCGCCATGATAACAGCGACGGCGAGGAGAGAAGTAATGCCGTTTTGTCGTCTGCCAAATTGCGCGCCAAGCAAACCAACACCACCCATAATGGCTGCTCGCACAACTGCCGCATCTGCGCCTACAAGAACGGTGTAAACGCCAATGCCGATCAGCGCAGCAATAGCGCCAAGATTTTTACCAAAGAGTCTGCCAAAGAGAGAAATGAGCAGCGCGGCGATAATGGTGATATTAAAACCGGAAATGGCGATGATATGGGTTGTACCTGTATCTTTGAAGGCTTCTTGAAGGTCTTTGGGGAGACCGCTTTCGACGCCGAGCAAAATGCCCGCGAGGAGAGAGGCTTCGGGGTCGGGAAAAAGCTTGTAGGTATTGGTGAGGGCGCGGTCTTTAAGGTCAAAAATGGCAACTCTTATTGGATGTCCCCCACGCTCTTCGGGGAGGAAGGTCGCTTCTGCATTTGCCATATAAGCGTGAATGCCACTTAGGGCGAGGTAATTTCTGTAGGAGAATTCTTCATTTTCGGGCGGGGTTTCGAGAATGCCGCGCACCCGAACGTGATCTCCGTAATGATAGTTTTCGCCAGCATCTACACGGACAAGAATTTTGCCTTGCACATAAAGGTGATTCTTTTTGTCGGGCCTGTCTATATATTGGGTATCAATTTGGAGGTTGGTGTAATTGTCACGATAATCGGGTGGGTCAGAAATAACACCGGCGATAAGTATCTCGCCTTCACTATCTGTGTGCCAGATGATGTTGTTCGGGTCTTCGGCATCGGGTTGGTTGAACTGAAAATAATAGGCGCCAAAGATAAGGAAAAAAGGCAGTAAAAAGTGAAAGGGGGAGAGTTTAAAAAGGAAAGCGGGGCTTTTGCTACTTTCACGGAGACGGCGAAAAATAAGGGAAAGAAAGGCAAAAACAAGGGTGAGTAACCCTATTTGCATCCATTGCGTTGTTTCTAAAGAAATAACGCGCGCAAGAACCAACCCGCCGAGGAAGGAAAGGGAAACAAGCGTTAGAGGGGAGAAGAATAGTTGCATGGATGTTTTTTATTGAGGAGGTGTACGTGGCAATTCTGGTTTACAAACTCAAATTTCTCTTGTTAGAACCGATGTGCAACGCATCCTGTCGGATGCAATGCACATCTTTATTATTATCTCTTAATAGCGGTTTGATAATTCTTTCTGGAATTCAAACCCGAAAGGTTTTATTCGGAATATGGCTCAAGAAAGATGCTTTCACGAGAAAAGAACCGTGTTTTTATGTATCTAATGGAAACCTTTCGGGTTTCTTTGACTTATTAAACAGTCTCTTAGAAAAACTTCAGAAGTGCTATTGCACTAAAAATACCCATTACCACCGCTGCGCCGATAATCGCATCGCGCATATTGCGGCGATCTTTGAGTTGGACGAGCGGAGGGATTCCTTCTACTTCCCAGCGGGGGCCACCAAACCAGGAGAAGATCAGTCCTCCGAGTAAGCCGCCGATATGTCCCCAATTGTCGATGCCGGGAGACATGCCAATAACAAGATTGACGCCTGCAACCATAAGGATTTGGGTTAATGCCTTTTGGGCGCGGTTGCCGAAGAGACTCTTGTTTAGGTAGAGGAAAACGCCTTCGGCGGCAAGCAAGCCAAAAATCGCGGTCGATGCCCCGAGGGAGTTTGCATCCGAAAAATAGAAGGAGAAAACGTTTCCTGCAAATCCGCTAACGAGATAGAGCATCAAAAAGCGAAGATGTCCCATGCGACTTTCCATCCCTGCGCCGATGACAAATAAGGCATACATATTGAAGCCGATATGCGTCAGCGAGCCGTGTAAGAGAACGGGAGAGAGAAGACGCCAAAGTTCTCCGTGAAGGATGAATTCGTTAATTTTCATCCCGAAATAGGCGGGATAATCGCCATTTAGGAAGAATTCACTTGCCATTTGGAGCAAATAAAAGAGGATAGTTATCCCCATAATGGTGTAGGTGACGCGCGGAGGCGCAGAGGGGAGTTTTACGCTGACTTGACGAGGGGGAGGCGTTTCCTGGACGTATTCGGGGGCCGGGGTTTCGTTCATAAACTGACCTTTCGGGGATGTGTGCGATGATGTTCGGCGTGGATGATGGCCTGAATGGTATCTACGGCTTCGTTAAGTTCATCATCCTGGTTTATGACGACATAATCGAATTCAGTTGCGCGTTTTAGCTCTTGACGAGCGGTTGCGATACGAAGATTTAGGCCTTCGGCGGTTTCGGTCTTTCTCGCTCTGAGCCTGTTTACCAGTTCTTCTTCGTCTTTTGTGGTCAGGAAAATGAGAATTGCCTCCGGGGCCATTTTTTTGACCGTTGCTGCGCCCTGTACATCGAGGCGCATAATGACATCTTTTCCGCTGGCGAGAGCATCACGGACTTGTTGTTTGGGGATGCCTTTATAGTCGTTATAGACAATGGCGTATTCGAGTAATTCGTCATCTTCGATCATTTTTGCGAATTCATCGTTGGAAATGAAAAAATAATCTTTGGCATGCACTTCACCTTCACGGATGGGGCGCGTTGTGGCGGTAACAACAAAATGGAAAGGCTGATCGCCACGTTCTTCCATTAAATGCAGAACGGTATCTTTCCCGACACCGGAGGGGCCGGAGACGACAATAAGAAGCGGTTCTGGGTGGTAAATATCAAATTCGGATGTGTGAGTCATAGAGAGTATTGTACCTGAGGAGAAGATAGTTTATAAAAGTCAAAATCTCCACTATCCAATACATACTTGATTAGATATCATAAAAGCGATTTATTGCGTTCCATGCTTTTTATTCCAACTTTCTGTCGCTTTTTTTATAATTGAATCATAGTCAGAAAAGTCACCGTCCAGCATTTCTATACAGTATTTTTGCAAAACAAGTGACCATCTTTCAAGTTTATTAGGAAGATTAGAAATAAATCTTTTCTCAAATATCCTCTCCGACTTGTAGTCAAAATCAGAATCATAGTATTGGGCAACAATAACAACGCCTATTCTTCTTGGAAGAATATTCTGCCTTAGCAAAGAATTTGCACTTTCTCCAGTTGGTTCTATCCCGACTACAAAATTAATGCCACGCTCAAGCTCTATATAGACCTTAACATTTTCAGTTTTAGCAACATAATGCTCATCTTTAACCTTCTCAATTTCAAAGCCATATTCATCACATAAAAACTTGTAGTGAGTTCTAACAAGCCGATCAAATTCATCAGAAAAACTTGTCATTTTAGTATTCCTCCTAAGTTCCTGTTTACCAACGAGCATTAGCAAGCACTACCTTTTCAAAACAAGACGACGATAAGATTATACCGTCGCCCTATTATCTTCTAAGGCATGTCTTCATTTAGCAGATTTCTCTACAAATGCCTTTATATCTATCAGATCCTGTTTTAGTGCTTTTTCAGTTGCGCCCTTGAACATAAAGCCGGTCAAAAAGGACATGATCTTTGCGCCAAGCCCCTGCGGCTCTCCTTCAAATCCCATTGTCAGTGTCGTTTCGTTTCCAACTTCTTCGACCTCCAATCTTGAGACATAAACGGCCCCATGATTTTCAGCTCTTGTCTGATAATACTCATTTTCTTTTGCATCAGTGATCCACATCACTTCTGTGGCTTCCTGTCCAAACATAGTGCGAGTTTCTTTCCACTTCAATCCTAAAATCCCTGTCTCTGGTTTTTCCAGGATCTCTATGCTCTCTATGGCACCAACCCGCTCAACAGAGCCTTCAATATCCGTGATCGCGTTCCATACATCTTCCTTTTTTCCTTTGATCGAAACTGTGGCTTTGACTTTCATTTTTTCTCCTTTACCTGTAAACCAATAAATTAAAGCTTATTTTCATTCTATCATTCCAGAATTAGAACATCATTAGCTGCCTTTTGCCTCTACTTCGACGGGTTCCTGATAGCCTAACCAGATTATCTCCGCCCAATCTCAATCTTTCTATAATCTCTATTCTGCTTCTTGATTTTCGATATTCCGCGGTTAATAAAATATATCCCCGCTCCAAAGAATAGGTAAGAAAAGACATCGAATGCTTTATGAACATCAACAAATCCCGGTTCAAGAAGAGCTTCAGCGGGATCTTTCGGATTGTAATAAACGATCACATCTTTCCCGATTGGGTACCGATCTGCATAGCTTTCCGGATAAAGATAAAAAGGGATGTCTATTGAGTTTATCGCTTTTGAAGTATATGAAATCTCCTCAATAGAATACTCATAGTGAATAAATACATCGATTTTTGTGTAAAAGCCTCCACCATACTCTTTAAACTTTTGACCTTGAAATTTATGAGAAATAATCTTTCCCTCAGTTGTAGGCCATCCTTGACTAAGAACCATCGTTGGGATGTCTGAAATAAGGATGCCCAAGAGAAATATCACGCTCCCGGTAATTAAATGTAAAAATGGCTTAGACTGGATGAGTTTGAAAACATTCAATTTCTTCTTCATGGCAATACTCTCTCTCCCCATTTCATCTAAAACATCATCAATTGCCCTTTTTCTCCTTCTTCAACAGGATCACTGCCAATTTGCTCTTCCCACGTTTGGGCGTTGATTATGGGAATCTCGCCAACTGTGCGCAAGAGGCGGAATTTGATAAAACGCCAATTTTCAGAAGCTGCACGCAAGGCGGGATCACGTTTTTGTTTGTAGGCGAGTAATCCCGCTCGCCCGCCGGGAAGCAGGATAATGCTGCGGGAGCGGAAGTCGGGGGAGAAGGTCTTATCTTCAAATATCTCCTGCACGAGGGCAGAAGCGATCAGATGAAAAATATATACCGGTTTTTTCTCATCTCCCCAGATGAGTAATTTATCGTTTATTTGTTTAGTCTGATGTCCCAGCCGCAGACCAATATCTGTGATGAGAGCGCGCATTTCATCTAAGTTGGCGTGGCGGGCGGAGGGGGCATCTTTGAAGCGAAGGCTCCAGCGACTATTTTCGAGATGGGCGTAGGAATCTAAAACGGCGGCGACCAACCCTTTCGACGGGGTTAATAATCCTGCAAATTGTGGGTAAATTTCTTTTTCAATTTCAAATAAATTTTTATTGGGGTTATGGCTCAGATAGCGCACAATTGCTTTTTCTACGCGGTCGGCGAGAGGGATTTCGCTGTCCTTTGCTGAGGAAAGCCCCCATAAACCGGTGCTAAGGCTTTTTTCGCTGCCTTCGTAACGAATTAAACCTTTGTGCGTGCGCAGTTCTTCGTCTATTCTTGCGTGGATGCGGTCGAGGGCGTTATCTGCTATTTCTTGCGGCAGAAGCAAGTTTTGGGTACGGGCGAATTCGGATAATGCCTGAGCGTGGAGGTGTAAATAAGTTGCCGCTTCGCCTCGGGCGAGAAGATGTTTTTTGACCGCGTATCCCACCCCCATCCTAGCCTTCCCCCTCAGGGGGAAGGAATCTGTACGCTCCCAAAGAATTTGGATAGGGTCATCCTTTGTACGGATGGCAAGATTTTTTAACGCAAATTTAGGCGAGGCGGCGATCAGTGCTGCGCTGAGAAAAGAGGGTTCAGGCTCGGCGAGCAAGGCAAAAAGGGGCGTTTTTTCGGGTAAAAGTTTTCCCAGATGCCCAAAAGCGGCCTGAAGAGCCGCGGCGTGCCAGCCCCAATCGTAGCGACGGCGGCGTAAACCAACCTTAAAGGGTTCGGCTGCTTCGCGCCCCCAAAGCCATCCTGACCAAAGCGCAGAAAGAATCCAAAATGCCATATTGGGGCGCGGGATGGCTGTTAGAACGGCATCAAATTTGGGGATATTTTCCTTACTGGCAAGGTCTTTTAATTTGCCTTCGTAAAGACAGATGCCGCCGCTTTTTGGTGGTAATTCAGGGAAAATTGTCAAGGGAATAGGCGAATTTTCACTTGCCCAAAGGGTTATGCCGCGTTCAAGCGCCAGCCAAAGATTATGCTCGTAAAATTGAGCGGGCACGCGCAATTGTTTGGGGCGCGAGAGCTCATCCGGATGTGGGTAAAGCGTATTTGCCGCATCGCAAGTGGTCAAAAATAAAGCCGTGAGCGCACGCTGGCGCGCTGGCGTTAGCGATAAACTATCCAGGCGATTTATTAGCGTTGTGAGCACATAAATAGCGCGCGGCAAATGGGCGTGCAGGGCTTCTTCGGCATATTCTCGGTCGGGGTCACCGAGCGGTGCAACCCGTTCTAAAACACGCGCACTGTGTAATTTTGCGCTCGCTAAAATATCTAAAGCGCGTTCTTCATCGGCAGCGGTTGTTAATCGTTCGCCTTTATCCCCACAATTTGCGCAGGTGTAAACCCGCGCAAAAGGCACATCGGCATCTTTGCGCCACAAAAATGCATCCGCAATTACCATTTGCTTGCATTTTGCACATTCTGTTTGATATAGATCTTTCAGATGGGATTCAAGATGTGTGCCCCCTTTTCTCGAAATCGCCAAAGCCGCGAGCGCAGCTTTATAATCGGATTCGGCAGGAGGATTTGCCCTCATCTCAAGCAAAAATCGCGCAATAGGATTATTCGCCGCAACCAAAACACGATATCCCTCTCGCGCTTGTCTCACAACTTGCTGAGGCGAGCCCCCAAAAGGGTCGAGTACCCAAGCATTTTCCCCCACATGCCCAGCCAGCCACGCAGCCCCAATCCCCTCCTCGATGGGCGGCAAAAATCGCGCCAAAGGAGATGCTTTGGTTAATTTCAGACCAGGGATATAGGGAATTTGATTCATCTTAAGCGTTAGTATACTTTCCTCCCTAGAAAAAGCAAATAATGGGTGATACTAGTAGTACTTACTGTTGGGGTTTATACTGCCTTTTCTCCCACCCAGCAATACAACCATATTGAAAAATAATATCCTGCTCAGTACTCTTTTCATTTTCATATAGTTTTCCATTGGGATACTCAGGACGTATACTATACGCAATTCGCACTCCATCACTTATGTTCTTGTCTTCACTTTGAATAATAAGATCGTACATCCTTGTTGAAGAATCCCATTCTGGCTCAAATCTAAGAGTGTGCCATCCAGATAGAGGTAAATCACTGACCAAAACAGTTTCATCAGAAAGTAATTTTCCGTTTTCTCTAAAAACAAAAAACTGTACTGAGTTTTCTGCAGAACTCTGTTCTGTATTAACCCAAACACGTGCAGATGTCATACCATCACACTCCGGCGCAATTTCTTGTGTTAATGCTAAATCGGCAGAAAGAGGAGGTGAATATATTGTTTCCGGTGAAAAATTCTTATAATTTGGTTGAAAGCAAAGGCCAGATTTATAGTATTGACTTCCACAAGGAACTTGATAGGAAAGCCAGAGACCAAGAATATAAGTGAGTAAGCTTAATCCACTAAAGATAAGAAACGCTCTTTGGAACCAACTTCTCATTTTTTGCTCTAAATGTCTTTTAGGGGCTAAAGCTAAAAAAAGCAAGGGCATCACCACGGTAAAATAACGCCCCTGTACACCAATAACCACAGAACTGCCTACAGGCGTGAAAGAAAGGTACATTAATGTGATCGTAGAAATATAACCAATAAAAAATAGTATAAAAAAGATAATGCGTTCTTTTGAAGTTGCTTTTCTTTCTCTATCGTTCTCCAAAAATAGTGATAGTATGAGTGCTCCTATATAAAACGAGTAAGTTATTTGTGGCACAGGCCAATAATCATAACCATAGAGAGCTACCCAGTTTCTAAATCGCAAACCAGCATATTTGAAAATATCTATAAATAAAGTTTTAATGAAAAAAGTGAGATTCTCAATAATGAATTTTATTTGCCCTACAGGGTTTGTTCCATCTGGGGCAGTACCCAAGCGAGGGTAAGCTATTATGCTCCATCCGAGCACTTCGATAATAAAGAGAGAGACAATAGCGATAATTAGAAAAACATAAATGCTTTTTTTCTTAAAGTTTAATAAGGGGAGCAATAAAAGTGGAAGCAATATTAAAAAAACTAAATTAACTTTTGCTGCAAAAAGGAGAAAGCTTAGAAATATGATGCTCCAGCACTCTCTCCAACCGATTTTTTCTTTTTGGCTAATAGACAATGTACCCGCAATAAAGAGAAATGCTATCCCATTTGAGATAGTATCAGCACTGATCGTAACAGCTTGCAAGATAGCCATTGGGGAAAGAGACAAAATAGCAAATACCCATTTCCCATAGGGAGTTATACGAACAGAAAACCATACAAGAACGAGGTAAGAAAGCAACCCTGCTAAACGAGTAAGATAAAAAACAGGGAGGGCTGGCAAATTCAAGCTCCGTCCTGCGTAGCGAAGAACAAGAGCCTGTGGAAATAATAACAAAGGAGAGTAAACGGATCGGGTCGTCACCCCATAGACATATTCCTGAGAATCAATGGTTAAACCACCGTATTTCTCCCAAAACCCGGTTTCAATTGGCCTGACTAATTCTTGTCTTCTATAGGAAAGATCCCAATAAATTTTTGGAAAAGGAGTTTGAGCTTCAATCACTTTATTGGGCAATAGATCCAGGTTAGACATCTGCCAAGCGCGAACAAGGTGAGTTTCTTCATCGTATCCTGCTCCAATCGGTAAATTTATTAGAGAAAAGACACCAAAAATCATAAGAAAAGATAAGAGAAAAATCTCAACTGGGGAGATTTTTAATGATGAAAAAAAAGATTGGAAGTGCCTCTTCAAAGATTACTCCAATATACCTGTATAAATAATAAAAAGGGGAACAGGGTAAAACAAGGTCGTAATAGGTTTAATTTTTAGAAATTTTGCACTTCTTCGCCGAATATCGTATATATTTCTAACATGATAATCACCAGAATAGGTTGACCCAGCAAGAAAACGTCCGAGTTTATAAAAAATATTCTCTGTGGGGCCAGAGACAATAATCTCACCACCCGGTTTTAGTAAAGAAGCAAGCTCCGCAAAGATAGCATCCAAATCATCGACATGTTCCAGAACATCCAAAGCGATGATTAAATCGAGCGAGCCTTTTTCTATGTTTTTATGCGTACTTGCAAAATGAACGTTCTCCGCAAAAGAAATATGTTCTTCAAGGCGATGCAATGGATCCAAGTCAACGTCAATAGCGTAGACTTCATCCGCTTTTTCAGAAAGAAAGGGAAGCATTACACCACTACCGCAACCAAAATCGAGAACACTTCCCAAATTTTCTTTTTTCTCCACATCTTTCATCACTCGAAAAATACGTTCCCAAAAAAGAAAACTCATTAGATGATTGGGATTGCTATACGCAGGGAAAGCGGCTTCATCCAGGTTTTCGGCATGTTCAGCTGCTAATACTTTGCTGGTTGCATCTACGAATTGTGCTTTGTAGTTTTTGAAATTATTTTTGTTCATATTGTTTTCTTAAGGTTTCCCCCTGTTTGCGGGGGGATTTAGAAGGGGCGTTAAAGTCTTCCACGCTTACGCATATGCTCTTCTAAAATGCCTGCGTAGGCAAAAATGGCTGGTACGCCGCCAGAATGGAGCATGAGAATGTTTTGTCCTTTTTCCCAATCTCCTGCTTCGAAATGGTCTAAAAATCCAGAGAAAACCTTCCCTGAATAAACGGGGTCAAGCAAAATGCCCTCGGCTGTTGCCATTTTCAGGATCGCGTCCAAACCGGCTTCGGTAGGGTCGGCGTATTCTTTTCCGATAAACTCATCGTAAAGACGAAACTCTCCACGAGGGCGGTCCGGGTCAACATCCAGTAATTCGCAGAGGGCAGCCCACCATTTATCCAAATTCGCAAAACATAAATCGAGAGAGCGATTAACGCTGATGCCAAAGAAAGGGGCTTCGATGCCTTTTTCACGGAAAGATAACATCATAGCGGTAAAAATACCGCCTGTGCCAAAGGGCAAATAAACTGCATCAGGAACAATATTTTGTTCCTCCATTTGTTCCAAGGTTTCGAGTGCTCCGCTGATATAGCCCAGCGAGCTATGTGGCGTTGTTCCGCTAACGGGAATATAGTGCGGCTTGCGCCCATCCGTTTCAAGTTCTTTAACGAGATTAAGGGCGTGTTCTTCCAGGTCCCAATGGTCTTCGGTGTGGATCATTTCTACACGCGCGCCCATCAGATAAACGGTGAGCAAATTTCCCTGAATAGCGTGCCATTGATCGTGGCTGAGAACAACCGCCACATCCAAACCCAAACGACGAGCAGCGGCTGTTGTTAAACGGGCATGGTTACTTTGTGCGCTCCCGCAAGTGACGAGATAATCTGCCCCTTTTTCTATCGCTTGGGCAATTTCATATTCCAATTTGCGGGGCTTGTCGCCGCCTAATGCCAAGTCGGTCAGGTCGTCGCGTTTGAGATAAAAGTTAAGCCCCAGATCTTCGCTGAGATGCGGCAAAAACTGCAAAGGTGTTGGGGTGCGGGTTAAATTCTCTTTGGGATATTGCTTTAAAGTTTCTCTAATTTTCATTTTTTCCTTCTAATTCGCCATTACAAAGTGTTTTTTTTGGGACAGATTGCAAGTCGATATTTGCGGCTGAGAGCAACAATTGTACACCTAGCATAACGAGCATTACCGGGATCATGATTGTGCCCGTTGGGGCTGGAATGCCCAAGTTGAAGTACTTGATCCATTTGACGATGCCAAAGAGCAAGCCCAAAACAAGCATGGGGAATCCGGTCAACAAGTAGATTGATTCCATGCTGAAGTCGAAGAGAAAATTCTTGATCAGCATCCTGCGAATAAAGAGATAGGTCAATTTGGGCGGGAACTCGAAAAGCGTTTTTCGGACCGACAAATTCGACTCTTCATCCCCATAAACGGCGGGGTAGGGCACATCTCGAATGACTGCGCCAATCAGGTAAAGCTCGCCGAGCATGGAGGTTTCAAAGAAATAACTTTTATGCACTTTTTCCAAGGGGAGCTGCGCTAGGGTTTCGTGCCGAATGGCAAAAAATCCGTTCGTGGGGTCGAAGCAATCCCAATATCCCGTTGCGGCTTTGACGAGAAATCCTAAACCCATATTGCCGATCTGGCGGATGAAGGGCATGGATTTAAGCGCGTTGAAATCACGAAAACGATTGCCTTTGACATAATCCGCTTCGCCGCGAATTAACGGCTCGAGGAGTGACCGAGGGTCATACTCACTCATTTGACCGTCGCCATCAACCTTGAGAATAACTTGCGAGCCGATTTTCAACGCTTCTTTAAACCCCGAAAGCATTGCGCCCCCAACCCCCTGATTTTTGGCGTGTTTAATCAGCGTGATGCGCGAGTCTTTGGCTTTTGCCTGCTCAACGATCTCGCCCGTCTTATCAGGGGAAGCATCGTCCACAACGATGATTTGCCAAATATAGTCGGGAATGCGCGTTAAAGTCTCCGCGATCTGTTTTTCAACTTTATAAGCGGGGATTACGGCGGTAATCTTATATTTGGAGAGATTTAGTTTTTCTTTTGGCATTTTTATCAGCAAGATTGGTTCATTCTTCAAGAATGAACCAATCTATATTAGAAGTAATTCACAACTTATTTCTTTTTCAACAAAAGCACTTCATGCGTTGAGAGCATAATTGTATTTCCGCTGATGTCATTTCGCGTTTCAGAGAAGAGGACTTCCCAAGACATTTTTGGCAAGGTGATTTTTTTCTTCTTTTTGCTGAAGTTCAGCAGAACTAAAATCTCTTCATCATCACTTTTGCGAAGATAGGCCATCATGTCTTTTGGCATTTCTGTGAACGGAATAATATCACCTTGCCGTAAAGTTTTATATTCTTTTCGTAGCGCGATCAATTTGCGCGTGAAGTTGAATACAGAATTTTCATCTTTTTGCTGGTTTTTTACATTCCGTTTTTTATGATTGGGGTGTACAGGCAGCCAGGGTTTTGTTTTGGAGAAGCCCGCATTCATAGAATCATCCCATTGCATGGGAGAGCGGCAACCATCGCGCCCTTTGTTGAAAGGCCAATACTTTATGCCGGGCGGGTCCATGATCTCGCTACGTTTTAAGGATATATCGCGCATGCCGATCTCTTCGCCATAGTAAAGGAAAGGGGTTCCGCGCATGGTTAGAAGCATTGCCATAACAATTTTTATGCGCCCATCATCTTCGCCTTTTCCGTAGCGTGTTGCAGGGCGGGGCGTATCGTGATTACTGAGGACATAATTGGGGAAGATATTTGCTTCTTCGGCGAGGCTTTCCCAATTTTCTATCGCTTTTAGGAATTTTTCGGGTTTGTATTTGCTCCAGAGATATTCAAAATCAAAGGCGGCGTGTAATCTACCTGCCCTATTATAGCGTTTGATCTTCTCGCGTGTTGCAAAGAATGTTTCCCCAACGGCATAGCGTTCGGGGTATTCATCGAGCATGGCGCGCATTTCCTCGAGCACAGATTCCATTTCGGGTTGGTCGCCGTCATAGATATGATGCTGCCGCTCGAAGGCTCTACGCCCAAATTTCTTAGGATTGTTGCGAAGTTGGTCGTCTTTGAAGTAGACGTTAAAAACATCCAGCCGAAAACCGTCTGCGCCGCGTTCGAGCCAGAAACGGACCACATCCATTTGGGCTTTGCGAACTTCTGCTTTGCGCCAGTTAACATCGGGCTGTTCTTTGACAAACATGTGGTAATAATATTGTCCGCGCTTTTTGTCGTAGGTCCAGGCTTTGCCACCGAAGACCGATTCCCAGTTGTTGGGGATTTGATCCTGCCAGAGGAACCAGTCATGTTTGGGGTTGGTATCATCAACGCGAGATTCCTGGAACCAGGCATGCTGATCGGAAACGTGATTAAGCACAAGGTCAAGGATGATCCGGATTCCTTTTTTGTGACTTTCTTCGACCAACTTATCAAAATCATCCAATGTGCCGAAACGCGGATCTACATCCACATGGTTGCTGATATCGTAGCCAAAATCGGCATCGGGCGTGGGGTAAAAAGGAGAAAGCCAAAGAGCATCTACGCCGAGTTCGACAAGATAGCCGAGACGAGCGGTGATGCCAGCGAGATCGCCAAGCCCGTTGCCATTTGTGTCGTTAAAAGAGCGCGGGTAGATCTGGTATATAACCCCATCTCGCCACCAAAGAAAATCGTCCATTTTTGAGTCCTTTTTGCCTTTTATGATGGGGAAAAGTATATCATTCTCTAGTGATATAATCCGCCCATTCAAACTTGAGTTCTGGCAACAATGCTCCGCGTTGCCACAAGGAATAACACGAGGTGTTTATGATTGATCCTGTAATTTTTTCCTTCAATATTGGTAGTATGGAATTTGCTCTACGCTGGTACGGCGTTTTGGTGATGTCTGGCGCATTGGCCGGAACATGGCTCGCAGCACAAGAAATAAAACGTCGTGGAGAGAATGAAGAATATCTCTGGGATGCGATCATTATCTTGCTCCCCCTTGGGATTTTGGGCGCACGCCTGTGGTACGTGGCGAACGCGACCCTGGGCGGGAATCCCTACTATATGCAAAATCCCTGGCAGATCATTAATATCCCCGCAGGTGGCTTGCACTTTTATGGGGGGATGTTATTTGGTGCGGTAGCCCTATATTGGTTCGCCAAAAAGCACCAACTTGATCTGTGGCTTTTGCTCGATTCTCTTGCCCCAGCGGCTCTTGTTGGGCAAGCTGTAGCCAGACCCGCAAATTTTATTAACCAGGAACTTTATGGGCAGCCAACCACGCTCCCGTGGGGCATTCCCATTGATGCATCGCATCGCTTAGCACAATATAGCGATATGACTCTCTTCCCAGAAACAATTCGTTTTCACCCCGCCTTTGCTTATGAGATGCTCTGGAATTTTCTCGTTGCCGGTCTCATTATTTGGTGGTTACGCCGCAATAAAGAAAACGATAAACCCGGCACAGGTTTTGCGGCATGGCTCCTCCTTGCAGGAATCGGGCGCGTCTGGCTGGAATTTTTCCGCCCCGACCAGCCGAGAATCCCCGGAACAAATACAAGTATTACGACTCTCGTAGCGGCTGTAATGGCGTTAGCGGGTATCGTTATGCTTCTGGTACGCTATAAGAAGATAAAACTCCCCTTTGCTGAGAATTGGAGAGAAAGCTATATCCTCGCTCCGCCAAGGGTAGAGCCAGGAGAAAAGCCTCGAAAGCGAACGAAACGGCGACAGAGAAAATAGAGAGAATTTATCTCTAAAAACAAAAACCTTTCAGGAATTGAATAACCTGGAAGGTTTTTTGATTTAGAAAAACACTGTTGACCTACAAAATTCTTTTAGTACAATGAAATAATATTATTAAAGGTAGGTCTAAAAATGAGAAGAATTTTATTACTAAGTTTTTTGTTCATAACTGCTTGTGGTCTTTCTAGCCCAGAAGAAAGCCCAACAAAGCCAGTTATTCAGGAAGCATCCCCCACTGAATTGATAGAAGAGACAACTTTGCCAGAAGTTGCCCCACCAGAAGAAGCGGCAGATGTCATCTTTCATGGCGGAAATATCCTAACAATGGATGAGAATATAGCCACTGCGCAAGCATTAGCGATTAAAGGGGAAGAAATCGTCGCAGTTGGCAGCGATGAAGATCTGATGATGCTACAAGGGGAGAAAACGATATTGATCGCATTAGAAGGCCGAACACTAATGCCCGGTTTTGTCGATGCACATACCCATCTCTTAAATGATGCAGACCACTACGGCATGGATTGGAACGGTATGCAACAACTCGCATTAGAGAATGGCATCACGACTTTTTCCAATATGTACACCACCCCTGAATTTCTGGAAGGGCTGCAAAACTATCATGCTGAAGGTGGCTTGCGAACCCGTGTCAGCCTATATCTAAATTACAACACCAATTGCGGAGACCCTATCGGCACTTGGTGGAAAGATGTACCCTCAACACGAGAATTTGGTGAAATGTTAAGAATCGGCGGCGTAAAGATATTTGCCGACGGTGGTTCTTGTAAAAACCCCGCCCTCAGCTACGAGACATTCCCCGGCTCGGGGCTGGGAAACCTGTTCATAACTGGCGAGCAAATTGCGGGTGTAGTTAGCGAAGCGCAAGAAGTTGGTCATCAAGTCGCGATTCATGCTATTGGCGATCGCGCTATTGAAGCTTCATTAGATGGCATCGAATCCGCCCTTAACGGTGCGCCAAATACATTTCGGCATCGCATTGAGCATAACGCCATTTTGCGCCCCGATCTTTTGCCGCGTTATAGCGAAATCGGCATCGTAGCAACCATTTTCGGCACTTTTCCCGCCTGCACCCCTTTTGATAATCCCTCACCTGCCCCATATAACCAGTGGGAATGGGCTTGGAATACATTAATAGACACAAATCCGGATATGCATATTGCCTGGCACGGAGATGACCCTTTCATTCACCCCGTAAACCCAATTTTAGAACTTTATGGATTGCTCACACGAAAGCAAGTTACCGAAGATCGCGGCACGGTATGTGATTCTCCAGAATGGCTCCAGGATGATACGCTGACGGTGGAAAAAGCCCTGCCGATGATGACGCGCGAATCAGCTTATGCCCTTTTTAGGGATGAAGAAGTGGGCAAACTTGCCCCGGGCTTGCTTGCCGATGTGATCATTCTCTCTGAGAATCCCATCTCGGAGAACCCCGACATCTTGCTAGACACTTATGTGCTGATGACAATGGTCGGCGGTAAAGTAGAATTCTGCGCAGCAGGAAACGAAAATCTCTGCCCAACAGCTCCACCCCCAATAATTGAAAGCGAAAATGGCAATAGCATTCCCTTTGGCTATCTCGATACCCCCGCCCCCGATGAAAAGATTTCAGGCACCTATATTATTGCCGGTTGGGCATTAGACGATGCCCCAATTGACCGAATCGAGCTCTATCTTGACGGTGAATATATCGGCGATGCTTTCTACGGCGTCCCACGCCCCGATGTCGCGAGTGATTACCCGGACAACGACGGCGCACCAAATTTTGGCTACTCTTTTGACTTGGATACAAGTCAATACGAGAACGGCACGCACACACTTTCAGCGCTAGCTTTTGGCGCTTCTGGCAACGAAGGGCTTATGTATCCCGATGAAGTCAGTTTTATGATAGAGAATTGATACCAAAAAAGGGTAGTGGTTCTATAGTAAGTGACAACATGAATCTGCGAGGCAGCTTCATCGCCGAAGCAGTCCCATTTTTGGGAAATTACTCTATGTGCGATGAGATTGCTTCGCTTCGCTCGCAAAATCATCACTTACTTTGATACCACTAGGCAAAAAAGAACTAAAAAAAGCCTTCCAAGATTTGGATAATCTTGGAAGGCTTTTTCTTTTAATAGGTTTTTAGTCTGCGTTCTCTTATAAGTGGGGGAAAAACTCACCATTGACCGACCGTCGGTCAATATGGTAGAATGCCCTACATCGAAATTGAGAATGAATGTAAATGGAGCAAATAAATGGTTAGAACTGTAAAGAAACCAGAAGAACGGCGACAAGAGATTATCGCAGCAGCTGTCAAACTTTTTGGCTCAAAAGGTTATGAAAAAACAACGATGACAAATGTGATGGATACCGTGGGCATAGCCAAAGGCACAATCTATCACTACTTTAAATCGAAGGAAGATCTGCTCGAGGCGGTGATCGAGCAATCGGTGGTGGACTATCTGGCTGAGATGCAAGCTGTTTTGGATGAAAGCACCGGCACCGCACTCGATAAAATGCAACTTTTAATCACCTCTGGACAAGTAGCTGATGAAAAAGAAGAAATTATTGAGCAGTTGCACCGCCCTGGGAATGCAGGGATGCAAACCCGTCAACTAGCGGTAACGATCTCTGGATTGGCTCTCTTATATGCCAAAGTCATTCAGCAAGGATGCGATGAGGGTGTTTTTCAAACGGAATATCCTTTAGAGAGTGCCGAATTTATGCTCTCCGGTATCCAGTTCCTGACGGATTTGGGCATCCACCCCTGGCAACCGGAAGACCTGATGCGTCGCGCATTATCCTTCCCTGCTCTGCTCGAAGCACAATTGCGCGCCCCCAAAGGCTCGTTTGATTTTTTGATCGAAAACTTGTCCGGCTAATAAAAAAAGGAGAAATAAAATGACTACAAAAACCTTAAAAGCTTTTCTGGCAATAACCTTTGCCCTAACCTGGGGAATCGCTGCAGTGTTAATTCTTTTTGCCGATCAGGTTGCCGCGATCTTTGGTGAACTCACCCCTAGCAACCCCTTATATATCCTTGCGGTATATGCACCTGGCATTGCTGGCGTATTTTTGGTCTGGAAATCTTACGGACTGAAAGGACTGGGCAGTTTCTTCCGACGTTTGACTTTATGGAGAATGCCTCGCGTATGGTGGATATACCTTGTTTTGGGTATCCCCGTTATCGCTTATCTTAGCGCCGCACTGAATGGGACGATTAACGATTCCTTCCACTTTTCCCCGTGGACTCAGGTATTTCCTGCGCTTCTATCAGCTTTCTTTCTCGGTACGCTCGAAGAGTTTGGCTGGCGTGGGATCGCTTTGCCTTTGTTGCAGCGCAAGATGTCACCCTTTTGGGCTGGTTTAGTCGTTGGCATCATTTGGGCCGCCTGGCATATCCCTGCCTTTTTATTAGGTGGCGGTCTTCAGTATAGTGCCTGGGCTGCTATCCCATTCTTTGGCGGTGTGATCGCTCTCTCCGTTATCATGACTCCCCTCTTCAATGCTTCACGCGGCAGTCTCTTGATAGCCTATCTCTATCACTTTCAGATGATGAATCCCATCTGGCCCGATGCGCAACCCTGGGATAACCTCCTTTTCGGCATCGCGGCGGTGATCATCGTTATTCTAAATCGACACACGATGTTCAAAAAAGGAAGTGGCATTACCGAAGTACTCATGCCTGGTGATATGATTATTTCCGAAAATTGACCTATAAAAGGTTTTACTAAAGAAAAATCCTTCCAAGACTTAAATGGTCTTGGAAGGATTTTTAAGAGATCGATGTAGGGTACCACCCAATTTATATTTTTAACTCCTTCATCACCGCATTTTTTTGTGCATCGGGTAAAAAAGAAGCCTCTACCGCACAACGGTTGCGCCTTCTAATTTCATCTAAATTCATACCAAAAAATTCATGGGCAATACGATATTCGTTATTCAAATTCGTCTCTAAAACTTCGGGGTCATCAGAGTTGATGGTCACACGCACGCCCAAATCGAAAAGTTTTTTTAGCGGATGAGACTCAATGGTCGGCACAGCATTTGTCAAATATGATTTAATGAAAGCTAGATTGCTTCAATCTTATACTTCAGTTTATGCTTTGACAAAGCACTAGCTATCTAGGCTATTAGTTATTCAAGCTCTTCGCCCACTCTTCTATAGTAGTTTCAATAGCACCTGCGGCAACAGGGTCAAAGCCCTCGGGCCAGATGGTATTTATGTCATAAAATGCGCCTTCCAGATTTGCCTCTGTCAATATTGCTTCGCTAAAATCGGCGCGGAAAAGTGCTGCTCCTTGAAGATTCGCTTGATGAAGGTTAGCACCTTGGAAATTAATATCGAGAAGATAGGCTTCACTAAAATCTGTGCGTACCAACACGGCTTGTGATAAATTGCTTGTGTTCAGACTAGCACCACTTAGATCATATTCAGAGAGAATAGCATCTTCTAAATTGATCGATAAGCGTTCATTGTGAAGCAAATCAAAAAGATTTGTTTCAAGCAGAAAGCGCAAAAGTAAGCCATTTCTTTTACCATCCAAAACACTGACTGTTGCCAAGGTCCGCGCACGCGCAATAATTTGAGCATCAGTAAATTCATGAACTTCTGTTCCTGCAAGGTTTTCCGCGCTTAACTCATAATTCAACATTAAATTAGAGATATCATCAAAATAGCTTTGGAGGATATCTTCGTTGATGCGATTATCTTCGATGACGAGTTGAGCTTCTTCACGCTGATTTTCGATCGCAAATTGGCGGCTTGCATCGTAGCTACCATATATCAGTGCCATGCTACCAAGCATAACGGGGACAACTAGCAAGCTCATAAAATCCCACAGAGTTTTACTTTGAAAGCCTGTCCATGAAGGCCAGCCTGTTTTTTCTTTAAGTCTTAGGGCAGCCATTAAGACCACAAAGAGTAAAAAAGGGAGTGCCATGAGCACTAATATCCACTGATCCATTTGCCTTTCTCCTACTAGACTTTTCGCTTTGCCTTCTCAAAATATGCTTGTTTCAGCACAACTGGAAATAATATTTTTTCGACCTTTTAAATAAGGAAAAAGCCATCTTCGTCTATGACAGATGGCTTTTTAGCAGAGGGCCTTAATCTAAATCAGACTGATTTAGTCTGATTGTATCATGCGTCAGAAGGCTTTACTTTTTAGAGGGTCAAAATAGTACTCGGTTTAGATATTCAATTCTTTCATCACCGCATTTTTTTGTGCATCGGGCAAAAAAGAAGCCTCTACCGCATAACGGTTGCACCTTCTAATTTCATCTAAACTCATACCCAAAATCTCATGGGCTATGCGATATTCGTTATTTAGATTTGTCTCTAAAATTTCGGGATCGTCAGAGTTGATGGTCACACGCACGCCCAAATCGAAAAGCTTTTTTAGCGGATGTGCTTCAATGGTTGGCACAGCGCTCGTTAGATAATTGCTCCACGGATTGACCTCCAGCGTGATGCCATTTTCGATCACCATCTCGATGGCTTTCATGTCTTCTATAATGTGGATGCCATGCCCGATACGCTCTGGACCCACGGCTTGAATCGTGTCTATTACCGCTGACGCGGGTGTATCCTCCCCCGAGTGGATCGTGATCCCTAACCCCGCATCTTTGGCACGTAATACGGGGCGAGCAAAATCACTGATCGGATTCTGTATCTCGCTATCGGCTAAATCTATGCCGTGAATTACCTCTTTATGCTTGATTGCCCAGTCTACAGTTTTTTCACAGGATTCAACGCCCATGCTGCGAGAAGTGATGGCAATTAACCCGATTGCCATGCCAAATTGCTCCTCAGCTTTATTTTGGGCACGCAAGATTCCATGCAGAGCCAAGTCCCAATCAAGGTTGTGTCCGCTAAATGCCCAATCGGGGGAAAAGCGTAGCTCGAGCAATTTGACGTTCTGTTGCGCGGCATCCTCGAAAAATTCCCATGCGATCCGCTCAAAAGCCTGTGGGGAGGCGATGCTCTTTTGTGCGATATCGAAAGCTTTTAGTACGGCATCCAGACTCTCCCATTGATCGTAAACTTTGATATGTGGGTTCAGGCTTTCAGCACCGTAGGCGGGCAAATCCAGATTATATTCTTTGGCGATGTCGATGACTGTGTCGGTGCGAATGGCTCCCTCGAGATGAACGTGAATTTCGGTTTTGGGGATGTCGTTATATTTTGGGTCGAAGTTTTTCATAATGGATCGCTAGTTACTAGAAGGTGATTTTGTATATTAAGAAAGCAAATTCATCTTACTGGTTTTCTCTAAAAAAAGCAAAATGAAAGAGGATGACAAGTCTAATTCGGATGAAAATTCTCTCTATCGTGTACAATCAGCTTGCAGAAAGCTTTTATTCGGTAGTTTTATCCCCCCAAAAAGGAAAGGAATAATATGACTCACCCGCTTATCACCCAGCTCCGTTTTGCTCGAAGCGAATTTGCTCGATGCTTGGAAGGTGTTTCCGATGAAGATGCTCGCCAGCGGATCATGCCGATGAATTCTATTAGCTGGATGGTTGGTCATCTGGCTGCCCAAGAGCAAGATTATTTTGTCTTTTTCGCCGGATCAAAAGTGCCGCACCCTCGGCTCAATGAAACCTTTGGCTTCGGCCAACCGGCAACGACCCCGCCATTAGCGGATATGTGGAAAATTTGGCATGATGTCACTGCTGCGGCTGATCCTTTTCTGGACACACTCACATCTGAGCAATTTCATATCCACTTGGAGCAGGATGTAAAAGCCGTCAAGGATTCCCTTTTTGTTCCCAAACAGGTCAATGAGAAGATGCTTTCGCAAAAGACCGTGCGTTCGGGAGAAAATATCGGCACGCGACTATTACGCACAACTTATCATTATTTCTTTCATACAGGTGAAGCTCACGCTATTCGCCAGCAATTAGGGCACCCAGACTTGCCTTATTTCGTAGGTGAAATGCCAGATTATTTGTGGAGATAAGTTTGCTGAGTTTGTAAAAAATAAAAGCCTTCCGAAATTTGGAAGGCTTTTATTGTACACGGATGAACACGGTTTTCACGGAGTTACCCCACCACCCGATGGTAAACCATCGGGCTAAAAGCGGAAGGATGCTAAAGCACCCTATCTCAGCCCCAACGGGGCTTCAGCCATGTAGCCCAGACGTTTACGTCCGGGCGGGTAAATCTCGAAAGCCTCTCCGATTTTGCGCTCAAAGCCGACCATCATCTCCCCCGCGCGGATATGAACATCTCGCAAAAATCACCACGCAGGGATGCGTCGCACCTATTTCGATAAGAATCTGCCAATCGCCAAGCATTTTGCCCATCGAAGGGGTTAATGTTCATCGTTTAGGTGCGATAGCATGCCCCTTGGGTACGCATCCAACTCGCCCATAAAAAAACAAAAGCTCCCAAGACGTGGATGCTCTTTAGGGGGCAGTTCAGTTGGAAGGCTTTTTAATATTACTCAAAAGGTGACATCATCTTCAAGCTCAAGTTTTATTCAATGTTGCACTAAATCAATGCATGGTATCACCCTCTTTTACATCTTCATCTTTGCTTGTTATTTTATTAGATGTTAGAGAGGTAAAAACTAAAACTATCTTTCGGTTTGAAATCTCGCGATATAAAGCACAATTAAAAAACGCTATTCCATACATCTCAAAACCTTCTTCAAAAACTCGACGGGCGATATACAGAATATCATCTCTGGAATCAACAAAGCCTGTCTCTAGCATTATAACTCCCAGATATTCAAAGCCAATAGCCCCGATGAGAAAAATTATGCCTGATAGAAAAAAGCCAAATAATGTTGCTTTGGATAACAATTTATAAAATGGAAAAAGAACAATCCCTACGATCACAACGAATAAAATGCCGAATGGAAGCCACTGATTTGTTCCTAGTATAGGAGAAATCACATTAGTATTTACAAGATAATCATAGACGTATATAAAGTTTTCATGAATACTTGCAGATTCATCAATTGATAACCAAAGAAATAGTATAGATAAGAATAACCAGTAACGAAAACCCTTATTGTTATTTATTTTCTCGTATCGGAAAATTACTATAAGCATAATTGACGATAAGAGCAGATTTAGTGATGAAAAAAAAGTAGGAATGCTTAGTTCAGAACCAATATCTAGTAATCGCAAGAAACCTAATAAATTGTTTCCTGTTTTATAAACGAAAATATATGATAGTAGTCCTAAAATAAGGGTGATAGTTACTATTGAAATTTGAACAACTATGAAATTCGCTAATGTAGTATCTAATTTTATTTTTTTGTTGTTTTTTATCATATTCTAATAATCAGAAAGATTCAAAATTAGTCTTTTGATTTTGTCTACACATATTTATTGTAATAAACAAGAGGAACCCCATACTTAAAATTAATTCCACTGGTTCCTGATCTTGAAAAGATAGGCCTAGAACATCATTTTTAGGTCGAAAGTACTCAAAATATATGTAAAACAGTGCTGCCTGAAAAAAATAACTTGATATGTACCATGTAGGGCTAAATAAATATATGGGGAAGTTCTGTTTTTTTTGAATTCTAAACAAAAAGAGCCAGGAAGAAGCACCAAATAAACCTACTAAAATATAACTTTGATGCAATACCTTTTGGATTGGATAAAGATTATGAATTGAGATTTCTCTTTGGCTATTGTGTTCAACGAAAAATTGAGGAGAGGTTACATCTATAATTCTTTGCCCCCAACTTATTTCTTCACCAGACACAAAAAACATTCCAAGTGCTAAACATAAGTATAAAGCACCTATTAGATTTTTTTTTTGCTTATATAATGATAGTGAAATTTTCGCTGCTACTAGTGAGGATATAAAATATATTCCCGATGTAATATTCTCAACAAATAAGTCTTCCTGCACTAAGTCCAAATAAAGAACAACATTATTTTTTCGAAGAGAATAAAATAAAAAAAGAAAACAGATAGGAAGCACGAAAATAAGAATTTTGAGTAACCTAGATTTTTTGCTATTGAACATTTTCATAAATAGACTCAATTATTACTTGGAATATACATAAATATCAAAGCTATTGATGGTTTCTATGCGCTGATAATTCTCTTCTACAAATATAAAAAAATCACATTGATAAGGTGTATTTTGATAAATCAATATTTTTTTGTGCTTCAATTGTGATTGTCGAATAGTTGGATCAAGCGACAAAATATAATCAGGAGATGCGCGAAAGGTATCGACGATTACTATAGGCGGATTTGATCTGATTTTTTGAAAAAATAACATTCCCATCTCTTCTGTATATGGAGATTTTTCATAAGCTGGATAGAAAAGATATGGCGTGGGAGAGTTTCTTTTTGCAAGAAAGTTAACGCTAGGGATTGCTCCCCAACTAAGAACAGTATCGCTTTTGACTGTGTTTTCTCTCACAAAATCTGCTACAAGATCTTGGCGATCAATTCCAAGCCTTCTTTCATACAGGAGGCGAGCTGCAGTGCTTTTATATTCTTTCAAAATGCCTGAATTTATATAAACCAACATTAAAATAGGAAATATGATAAGCAAGCTATATTTACGGTCATTAAAGGTTTTAAGAAACTGATTTGAAAAAATAAACTTTCCAAAAACCGAATAGGCTACTGCATTAAAAATTGCAACTACTGGCATCCAAGAGATCAAATAGTGTAAATAAACTCTTCCTGAAATACTGCTCAAAACAATTTCTAATGGCAAACTGATGAGTAAAAATATGGTTAAGGGTGTGTAATGTTTTTTGAATAGTTTCGAACTGCTTGATAGAGGGTATAAAAATATCCACCAAATGCGACGTATGCTGGCCACCCAATATAGTTGATTTTTTGCCATAAATTTAAGCTAAGTGTATGTTTAGCTGTAGAATAGAAAAGGTTATATAGAATAGCCGCCTTGAACATTTCTACAAAAACACCCTTTTGGAGAAAATAGAAAAATGTAATTAGAAATATTGTTCCTGAAGAACAACCAATCCACAAAAGTATTCGGGGTATTTTTTTGTGTTCACCAGTAAATATTTTCGAAAAGAGCAAGGCAAGAATACCTGAAGCTGCAATGCCAATATTATTAGCCCGTAACAAGAAATTTAAAGCAAAGGTTGCGCCAAGAAAAAACGCAAGTTTCTTGTCTTCTTTACTATCAACATATAAAAAATATGCCAAAGCTAAGAAGCTAAAAAAAAGGGAGTATTCTTCTGTGAAGTTTCCTCTTTCTAAGACTCTTGACATCCCATAAAGCCAGGCAATACTGGATAAAAACGCTGCTCCTTGTCCCCATTTTTTACGAGTACTTATAAAAAAAAATGTAGATGAAATAAGTAGAAAAAGGAATTCTATCAGCCAAACTCCCCAGCGGGAGCCTTTTCCAATAAGCAGACCAAGTGCATTAATATAAAAAACTCCTGGTGGCTTACTATCCCAGAAGTCAATATATGGAAGTTTCCCATCTAAAAGTTGAGCTCCTGCATAAAGAAAAAAGCCATTGTCCCGACCTGGCAGTGTGATATAAGGATTTGCCTGAGCTAATACAAGACCAATCATTAAGCCAAAAATGATAAGTAAAAATAAAGTGTCTAGCGCAAGTTGGGTATTAAGTTTTCTCATTTTTTCAATGATTATAAACGATATATCTTTTCCTAACTTTATTAACAGAGGCGACCCGTTTGGATAGAAAGAAAACATTCCCTTTTTACTAAATCTCCATCATCAAGAAGACGTTTTCTGCACAGCACAAAGGGTCGTCCTTACGTTTTTCCACATAAAAACCAAGACGCGGACATCTCAAAAGGCTCTCCGACTTTGCTATTGAAGCTATGACATTTTCATAAAACACACCACCCGATGGTAAACCATCGGGCTAAAAGCGGAAGGATGCTAAAGCACCCTATCCCAGCCCCAACGGGGCTTCAGCCATGTAGCCCAGACGTTTACGTCCGGGCGGGTAAATCTCAAAAGGCTCTCCGATTTTGCTCTCAAAGCCGACCATCTCACCAAAATCACCACGCAGGGATGCGTCGCACCTATTTCGATAAGAATCTGCCAATCGCCAAGCATTTTGCCCATCGAAGGGGTTAATGTTCATCGTTTAGGTGCGATAGCATGCCCCTTGGGTACGCATCTAACTCGCCCGCCCGTTAAACGAAAAAGCCTCCCAAGACGTGGATGATCTTGGAAGGCTTTTTGATTCTGTTTTTTATCTCTTACAGCTTCGCAAACCTCGTCACCACAAGCGCCTTGCTCGGCAGCGTAGCCTTATTCCCCATTTTCAACTCAGCGGGGGCTTTGCCTGCTTTGTCGGATGCGCTCTGATAAATAAAGATCGGCGTATCTTTCTTGGCGAATTTCAGCGGGACATAAGCCTGCCCCGTGATATAGCCGTTGCCATCCACGGCGCAGGAGGTTACCCAGCCAATCACTTTGCCGCGACCGTCCATAACGGGGTCGCCGTTATGCGCCATACGGACAACTTTGTCCGCAAAAGTGAAACGGACAACGACGTTTTTGCGTTTCTTTTCGTTCGCAATATAGGCATCGCGTCCGATGAAATAAGGTTTGTAGGTCTTAACGTAGGAGCCAAATCCGCCTTCGGCGACGCCGAGATCGCTTTGCCCCATTTGGCCGGAGCCGAGACCCATTTCGTGCCCATAAAGGGGCAGACCAAATTCGGTGCGTAGGCTGTCGCGCGCGCCCAAACCGATCGGCATCACGCCGAATTGCTCACCCGCTTTCATGATCGCCATCCAGAATTCGGCGGCGCGTTCGGGGTGTACGAAGAGTTCAAATGCCATCTTTTCGCCCGTGTAGCCTGTGCGGGAGACGATTAACTCAAAGCCGCCGACCCTTGCATCGCAGAGTTGGGTACGTTTTAAGCCCATAATACGGGCACGGTTTTTATCGTCCACGCCCATTGCCAGGAGCACGTCTCGGGACCTCGGACCTTGAAGCGCAATATCCACTTTCATGGCATCGCCCACGTTGGGGTCACGTAAGTTCCGGATTTCAGCGTTATATCCATAGGTTCGCGCCCACGGATATTTATTATCTATCTTAACTTTTCCATCCCGTACTGATTCCAGCCAGGTGCGATCTTTATCATCGTTCGATGCATTCACGACCACGAGGAAATCATCCAAGCCACGGCGATAAACGAGCGTGTCGTCGATCACTTCGGCTTCGGGGGTCAAAAAGTGCGTGTAAAGCGAATTGTCGACATTCAGGCCGCCAATATCGTTGCCGCAAACCGTGTCTAAAAAACTGGCCGCATCGTCGCCGCGCACGTCGTAAACGCCCATATGCGCCACATCGAAAAGTCCCGCAGCCTTGCGCGTGGCAAGGTGCTCTTCTTTCACGTTGCTGTACCAAACGGGCATTTCCCAACCCGCAAAGGGGATCAATTTGCCGCCCAATTCCTTATGCACCTCGTAAATTGCGGTGCGTTGCAGGGGTGGGTCGGCGGGGTCTGCCCACTCAAAATCGGGCAGCGCGGGGCGCTCTTTAATCTCAAGTTGGTCAATGCCCGCAAAGAAAGCTTTGTAGCTCTCTTTTTCTTCTTTGCCCTCCCGTTTTACGGGATCAGCGTCAGATTCGGCGACGATAAATGGCCCGGGCACGCGGGATGCGGCGAAATCTTCGCTATTTTCAACGTTCATCGAAACATAGCCATCGGATAGATCGCGCAGCCAAGTGGATGCCAAAGTTGCATCTTCTTCGGGGATGGAAAGACGATACGCTTCGCTCGTGACCCGAGTCAGGGTGCCTTTAACGATCTTGGTCGGGGTGTGGACGCAGGTTGCCGCACTCTCTCCATCGGCGAGGGCAGAAAGATCTGCGCTCAAAGCATAATCCAGCGCCTGACGGATTTGTTTGCCCATCAAATCATAGGCAACCCAACCATCTTTGGCGTTTACTTTGTCGTCAATATAATAAAAATGGGGGTAGCCGCTGTCTACAGGTTCAAAATCCATACCTGCTTCCAGCGCCAATTTACGGATGCGCAATTTGGCATCGTTCAGCAACTCAAAGGGGATAGTTGCTCGGCGTTGGGGTTTGCGTTTACGGGGCACATCCATGAAATAAGGCTGACAACCGAGCAAAACATCGCTGATAATATCTGCTAACTCACGGGATTTTGCTTCATCAAATCCACGCTGGGTGATCCACGGCGTGCCCAAACGAATGCCGCTCGGCGCGAGTGCAGAACGGTCGCCAGGAATAGTGTTTCGGTTGACGACCAAACCCGCAACGTCGAGAATACGGGAGGCCATATCCCCGCTCAAAGTTGCGCCATCCGCGCCTTTAATGCTGCGGCAATCAATATTGATCAAGTGCGTATTTGTGCCGCCAAAAGGAACTTTTAATCCGCGCTTCTGGAATTGATCGACCATCGCAATGGCGTTATCAATGGTCTGCTGTTGCAGGTTTTTATAATCTTCGGTCTTGGCCAGTTTGAACGCCAACGCCAAACCGACGAAAGTATTGATATGGGGTCCGCCTTGCTCGCCGGGGAAAACAGCGCGGTCAATTTTGCGGGAGATGAGACGTTTTGTCGTCATCAAAACCGCGCCGCGTGGTCCGTGCAATGATTTGTGGGTGGTAGACATGATCACATCCGCGATGCCCATTGGCGAAGGCACAACGCCCGCAGCCGTAAGACCACCGATGTGGGAAATATCGCAGAGGAGATACGCGCCAACTTCATCCGCGATCTCACGGAATTTCACCCAATCGGGCACCCAAGAATAGGAGGAGAAACCCGCAATGATCATTTTTGGCTTATGTTCGAGAGCAAGGGCGCGGATATGGTCGTAATCCATTTGCTCGGTCTCATCGTCGATGCCATAGCTGATGATATTGTAATTTTTGCCCGAACGATTAACATGCGAACCATGCGAAAGATGCCCGCCGTGGAGCAAATCCATGCCCATCACAGTATCGCCGGGCTGAACCAGTGCGTGGTAAACAGCATTATTTGCAGGGCCACCAGAAAGCGCCTGAATATTGACATAAATCTCATCAGCAGTCACGCCATTCGCAGCAAATGCTTCTGCCGCACGTCGACGAGCGAGCGACTCGATAGTGTCAGCATATTCCACGCCTTTGTAATAGCGCGGGTCAGAATAACGGCGATAATGTAAAAGACGCTCATTATGATCAAGAAGTTCATCTTCCGTCATCCAGCGGCTATCTTCATCGGGGTAACCTTCCGCGTAGATATTCTGGAAAGCAGATGCCAATCCCTCGCGCACAGCAAGCGGAGCCTGCGATTCAGACGCGATCATGATCAGCTTGCGGACTTGGCGCTCCGCTTCAATTTGGGTTAATTCAAAAACTTTGGGGTCAAGCTCTTCAAGCGAGCCACGAACGAGAAAATCGGACATTGGGAGTCTCCGTAAAAAGGGTGAATTAAATAGATAAGGGAAATGTCAAGTTGTCAGACAATTAGATTGTAGAACGAGAGGGAGCGCGGGTCAAGTGTAAAAAGGTGTTTTTAAGGGGAATAATGCTGTTTTACAATACAAATATCTAAGGAAACTCAAATAAATAGAGAGAGACCGAAGTCCCGGGAATGCGGTGTGATTGGGCTTTTTTTGCTTTTTGCTCCAGATGCCCGATGATGAAATTTTCTTCATTGATGTGGGCAACCTCATATACATGGGTGAAGAGTAGCCAAACACGTCCTTCCAAACCGTTGAATTCTTCTATATAGGCATCGGGATTATCCTGATGCTCGCCCCCTACAAAATAGTTTATATCTTCGAGATGAAATTTGGGCTGATAGAAAAGAAAGGCTGGCTCTGCAAAGTAATATAAATAGAGCATATCTCCATCTTGAAAATTTTCTTTTAGGTAACTTAGAGTGGGGCGAATATGTTCACGATAAAAAGGCTGACGCAAACGCTCAAATGATCGCCCAAAGGGAGCATATAATACATATATTGCAAGAAATGCTACAAAAATAAAAGAGAGCCTTTTCTCTTTTATCAGGTTATATAGTGCATCTATTCCTGCACCGAAGAGTAAAAAGAAAATCGGTGTGGAAAAGAGCATCATCCGCTCGGCAAGAGGATATTTTTGCAGAGCGCCTGCTGCGAATACACTTAAAAGGATAAAGACCAGAGCAAGTGTAAATTGCCAGTTTTTCTTCCAAAGGAAGAATATCCCACTCAAAAAGAGCAGAAAAAAACCAAAATAGAAGACCTTTAATCCGAAAGGATTGCTCAAGATACCAGCCCACATTTTCCCGAACCATTCCAGAGTCGGTGGTATAGGCATAAAGACTTCTTCCCAGAAGGAGCGCAAAAAATCGTTTTCGGAGAGAAGGCGTATATGAAACCAATAAAGCAGACCCGCATTTATGCCTGAAAGTGCCAAATTTGCACCTGCAAAAAAGAGCCCCTTTTTCTCCCTTTCGCGCCAATAATGCAAAAAGAGTACAGCGCCCGTAGCTGCAACAGAAAAAGCTGAAGGATGAGAAAACCACAAGACGAAAAGATTGACGAAAATAAAAAAGACACTCTTTCGAAGGTTAAAATCATCTCTGAGTTGCCAATAAAGCAAATATAAAATCAGTGCCGTTATCGCAATATCACCCATATATTGTTTTGTTTCAGATGAATAATAGACTATATAAGGGCTCCCAGAAAATAATGCCAAAGCGAAAAGCGCCCCTGCTTTTTCCAAATAATGTCTTGCCAGAAAAGCCAAGAGAAATAAAGCCGCCAGCCCTGCCCCAAAAGAATAAAGCCGAAAAGCATACTCAGAATCCCCCAAAAGCAAAGTCGTCGCTTTCACGAAAAAGAGAAAACCGATCGGTGCACCCTGCTGATATGGCAAAGGCTGTTGCGTCAACTCCCAAAAGGACAGATCCAAAATATTCAACGCCAGCATCGCCTCGTCAAGCCAGAGAGAACGTTCTATAAAGAAGTGCCTTGCTCGAAATAAAACCCCTACAAAAAGAAGGCCAGAAATGGCCCAAGAGAAGAGCTTCTCTGGTCTGCTTTGTGATAATAAAAAGTTTTTTTTCATATTGGATGAAAAGCCGCGTCGAACCTGTTTCAGGCTTGCTCCCGCTAAAAAACATCTTCCCAACGAGATTTTTTCCTGCCTACAATTAGATATCAAAGATTTTATCACTATCAAAGATTATTGCGTGTAAAAATAAAAGAACAAGAAATATGAGAAGTAGTTGAAAACCTCGTTTTAGTACTATACAATGAAAGATATAGTTCATCCAAAACAAGGAAGAGCAATGAAATGTCAAAATTGTGCGGTAGAGAATCCTGATAGCAATCAATTTTGTGGGGGATGTGGTCAAACGCTTCTAAAAACAATTCATTGCACCGCTTGTTCTCATGAAAACCCACCTGAATTTAAATTTTGTGGCAACTGTGGAACAAAACTAGTTATCCCTGTTCCTATTCCTAAAATAATGTCGAGGGAGAGAAAATGTCCCGATTGCGGACATAAAAACCCAGGTACATTCAAGTTTTGTGAAGAATGTGGTTCAAAACAGGAAACTGTTGCACCACCTCCTTCGTCTCCTAAAAAGCTTCCAGTTGTAGAGAAAAAACCAGTGCCGCCTCAGGCTGCGCCCACTATAAAAAGCACCCCTATTCTCCCTAAAAAAGTTGCTCAGTATAGACAAGTTATCACAGTGGTTCCCAAAAAGAAAGCCCGTCCAAAGCGACGGGTAATACCACTTTTATTTAGTGCAGCTCTTCGTTTTCTCTTTAGTAGTATTATGGGATTTGTCGTTAGCAAAGCATTGGCATTTGCTACCACACTGTTTCTTGGATATTAGCCACAATACCAGGAGAAAATAATATGCCATACCCTTGGGAAAAAGAATTTTATACAGAAACGCTGAATCCTGCCTCGGATAATTTTTTAGGTATGGGGGATGGTGGCAGTGTGCAGCCTAATCCACCCCAACAAGGCGGAATTGGCCCCGCACAAGACTACAACTTTTATGATTCGAACGGGCGTATCATCAATCGCGATGATATGGTGGAATATCTAAAAAGCAATACCATTTTCAAAGATGCGCAGGGAAATATTATTAACCGCGATGATTTGGCTCGCCAAATGTACCAAGCTGGTGCTATAAGCGAATCCGATTATTCACGCATAATTAATAGAGACGATATCATCAATCGCGATGATTTTGCACGCGAATTATACGAGGCAGGCATCATTAGCGAAGAGGATTACAAGCGAATTATTAATCGTGACGATATTATTAACCGCGATGATGTTATTAACTATTTGCGGGAGTATCGTATCATCGGACGGGATGATATTATCAACAGAGACGATGTAACCGGACAATGGCGGATTATCAATCGCGATGATTTTACTGGGTATATGAACCAAGGACGAATTCTTGGACGAGACGATTTCAAGGTCAAGCTAAGTACCAGAGCCAAGGTAGTCCTTGTGACAACCGGCTTGGTTTTGGGGGCAGCTCTGGGAGGCCCATTACAAAACAAGGTCACTGAAAATATCACTCGTTTTGGACAGGCTCCTGCCTCCAGTTATGTCTCCCCAACAGCAATCACAAATTCAGGTCCGGTCGATACACCTCGCCCAGCAAGTCAACCTCGTCCCACGAACACACCACGTCCAACAAATACACCACGCCCATCAGTCCCTGAAGCTCCTTCTTCTTCGGAGCGATGTGAATACTTCGATGAAATTAATATGTCGCATGTCTTTCAAGATATGGATAACTGTAATGCTTCTTTGGTCACAAATCTAAAAATGCCAGGCGGTGTTCCCGGGCTGGAAGATGATGCTTTTGATGATGGAGAATATTGGGATTACAGTCTTAAAATTGATAGTTCATCCAGCACAAAATGCGACTATCAAAACTATACCGAAAAACTTCATTGTTATAACAACCTGCCATCCGGATATCCAGATTCATTAAGACCAATGGAGCTATACGTAAATGGGTGTACTGAGCCTATTTATCAGCGGCAAGCATCCATCCCCGCTGTCGGTGGTTGTGACAGTAGCGACCCAAGTGACGATCCAAATACCCCCGCCCCTACATGTGCCAATGCAACAAACGAATCCGAATGTCTTGCAGCTGGTGGCTCTGTAATTACCCAAGGAAATCCACCTGTCTATAGTAGTTGTTATTGCCCTTAGAGACTAGAAACTTTCAAGGAGAATACTATGCAATGTCCAAGTTGTAACGAAGAGATCAAAGATACAGCCAAATGGTGTGGGCATTGTGGGCATAAAATAGAGCAAGTAGCTCCGCAATCGGCACCAGAGCCTACAGAAGAATCTACTGTCAAAAAAGATAAGGCAGCTTCTCCAATTATTCAAGAAAAGCCACCAAAGCCAAAACCTGTGCCTTTAAAAGATGAAAAAACAGAAGAAGTCGTTTTAGAAAAAAAAGAAGAAAAGGTTGCGCCAAAAATAAAGGAAGAGCCTAAACCAAAAGGTGATATGCCTGTCCATAAAGAGGAGCTTCCAGCACCAAAGCCTGATATTGAAAAGAAAAAGAAGAAAATGATACCCATTTGGCTATGGATACTCATCGTTGTGTTTCTTGGGATTGGGGGCGCATTTGGCTTTCAACTCTTTGCAGGAAAGGAAGAAATCACCTTATCATGGACGTGCAAAAAGAATATCACTGTACAAGAAGGTACAGCGCTGGAAATCTCCTATGGATATTGGGGATATCTTAATGCTTATCACCAAGAGAATTATGACGCGATCGACTTTAAGTTATATATTGATGGAGAGCGTTACTACGGTGAACGGCAAAAAACACCTTTAAAGCTCAGTGAAGTGCCATGCGGCACATCAAGGCAATTCAATGACTACTGGGAGGAAAACAGTTCATGGATCTATGATGTAGTCAAAATAAAAGGCTTGCCTGCCGGTAAATACCAAGTAGATGTTTTCACTTACTCTGATTTCGATATTGTAGATGGGACAAAGGATGACGATGGAAGCCTATTGCATTTTGGGCCAGGTGAAATCTTCGAAAATAATTTTACGCTAACTGTGCGATAAAAAAATTTAAATGGAAAGCCATGACAAGAAATTTGTCATGGCATTTTTATTTATGCGTCTTTCTTAAAGATGCGGAAAATCCAACAAAATCACTTCTGCTAACAAACGCGCGTTGATGTTGCGCTTAAGTTGCCCAATCCCCTTTTCGGCGGTAGTGAGCAGTTTTTTTGCTTCGGCTAGTTCAAGTTGTCCCGCCAGTTTTTCTGTCAGCTCGTGCTGGTCTATGTTAACCAACCTATCTATATCACCCGCCACGGAGAGCATCACATCCCGCCAGAGAGAGAGCCACAAAAGTAGCGTTTCGCGGAACTCTTCTTTGTCTTTGGCGAGTTTTTCTGCGTAAGCAAAACGTTTTACGCGAGAGGCTTTTAATAGGCCGGAGAATTCTTCCAGTTTTTCACGACGAAATTCGAGAGCGCTTTCATCTTCCAATAAGCGGAGGGCATAGCCTGGTCTGCCCGCAGAAAGATGGGCAAGAAATTTGGCTTTCTCCCCATCGGCTCCTTTTTCGCAGAGGTAAGTCTCCAGGCGGGGCGTTGGGATAGGGCGCAGGCGTAAGACTTCGCAACGAGAGACAATTGTGGGCAAAAGTTGCTCTGTATTATTTGCTGTCAGAAGCAGGATAACTTTGGATGGGGCTTCTTCGAGGGTTTTCAGAAGGGCATTTGCCGCGCTGGGATTTGCTTCTTGGAAACGGAGCAGGAGAACGATCCTGTATTTGGCTTGGTAGGGTGCAAGAAGCACTTTTTTGCGCAACTCACGGATCTGTTCTACTTTTAGCATCCCACCTTCTTTTTCGGCCTGGATAATGTGCAGGTCGGGGTGTTGCATTGCACCCATTTGGCGGCACTCTCTACATTCTCCACAAAATGTGCCGGGCACGGGGGATGCCGAGCAAGTTAATGCACGCGCAAATGCCAGAGCTAGAGATCTGCGTCCGACAGCGGGCGAGCCGGTAAATAAATAGGCGTGGCGCTGTGTTTCGTGGGCAACGTGCTGACTGAGCATATCCACCGCCCAGTTATGTCCGAGTAAATTCCAAGAATTGATCATTAGTATCGTTTATTTGCCAAGCCGTCTCGCATCCGAATGAAAGAGTTAAAACGTTCATTGTGCAGTTCGCCGCTATTGACAGCTTTCAAAACAGCACAGCCCGGTTCGTGGACATGAGTGCAGTCGCTAAAACGGCATTGGGCGACGAGAGGGGCAATTTCGGGGAAGTAGCCGTCGAGTTCTTCGGGTTGAGTATCCCAAAGCGCGAGGGATTTCCAGCCGGGGGTATCGGCGACATAGCCGCCACCCTCGAGGGGTAAAAGTTGTCGGAAATTGGTGGTGTGTTTACCACGATTTAAAGCTGCGCTAATTTCGTTAACTGCCAGCCCCAAACCGTCTTGCATGGTGTTCATTAGACTCGATTTGCCTACACCAGATGGCCCTGCCAAAGCAGAAAGTTTTCCTTGCAATGCGTGGCGTAAATTCTCTATGCCGATTTTTTCACTTGCGGAGGTGTAAATGACGCGATAACCAATTTTTTTATAATGCCCGAAGAGTTTGTCGGCTTTTTCTTCTCCGATCAGATCTACTTTGTTGGCGATGATGATAGCTGGGATGTTTTGCTGCTCGGCAATGACGAGAAAGCGATCTAGCATACGCATTCGCGGTCTGGGGCTTGCACAGGCAAAGACAAAAAGAGCTTGGTCGGGGTTAGCGAGCAGAATTTGGCGGTAGACACCGCGCGGGCGCGGATCCATTCGGACAATAGCGCGTTCACGCGGAAGGATTTCTTCTATCATCCCGGTTCCTTCGGGGAGGATTGTAATTCGGACGCGATCTCCTACTGCGAGGAGATCACCTTTACGGCCGCCTTGTTTTAAACGACCGCGTAATTGGCAGGAAATTGCTTCTTCCCCCATCCTAGCCTTCCCCCTCAGGGGGAAGGAATTTTCATCTCCCCCTGAGGGGGAGACAGAGAGGGGGCTGACATCAAAAAAGCCCGATTGTGATTTTATAACTCGCCCCTCGTATTTCTTTTCATTCGTCATGGTTTTGGTGTATTAGTGGGGATGCCACCAATGGGTGTAGGCGTTTTTGTTACGCCAAACTTGGTCTCAAACCAATAGGTCGTTTGAGGGCTGCCATAATAATAGGCTTCTGCGATTCGTCTGAAGGCTGGGGCAGCATAATCTGAGCCTTCTCCTGCGTTTTCAAGAATAACGGCAATAGCGATATCGGGCAAACCGGTATCTTCTTCTGCCAAAGTATAACCAGCAAACCAGGCATGGGGAACGCCATCGGTTTCTGCGGTGCCTGTTTTTGCGGCGGTCGGAATTCGATATCCGCGTAAACGGAAGTTTGCAGTACCGCGATTATCCTCGATCACGCTAACCATCGCGTCTTGCAAAATTTGCAGATATTCAGGAGAGAGCGGTAAAGTGCTTCGCGCTTCCGGTTTGAAAATGGTCGTGGGATTCCCGTCAATAGGTTGAATTTTTTCGATCATTTGCGGGCGATAAATTGTGCCGCCATTCCCAAGAGCGGCCATGAAAACAGCAACTTGCAGGGGCGTGACTAATGTTGTTCCCTGCCCAATGGATTGATTTACAGCTTCAATTGCATCTTGCGGGTCTTCGATTAAACCTTCGGATTCGGCAACCTGTCCTAAACCGGTAGCCTGCCCAAGTCCAAAAGCGCGCGCCATCTCTGCTATATCGGTAGTGCGTTGGGATGAATAGAGATCCAAACCAATATGCCAATACCAGGGATTACAGGAACGCATCAAACTTTCAGGAAGGGTTAAATCTCCGCTGGGTTTGGTATAGCAGGAATAAATATCCAGTGCGTTTTCCGGGTCTGTTGCGTAGGAATATTGGATTTCTTGCTGGCAGTGTTCCCATGTCCAATCGTGCAGAATACGGTCGGGCAATTCGACAAAATCATAGCCACATTCGTAGGTGGAGTCTTCTGTATATAATCCGCTGGAAAGCGCAGCTGAAAAAGTGATCACTTTAAAAACCGAGCCAAGCGGATATTGGCCTTGTGTGGCGCGGTTAACAAGGGGTTGATCAAAATCGCTTAATAACTCGCCCAAAGCTTGGTTATTAACATTGGTCGGTTCAAAATAATTGGGATCAAAACCCGGAGAAGAAGCCATTGCCAAAATGCGTCCCGTGTCTTTTTCGATTACAACGGCTGCGCCGGTAAAGCCTCTGATCGAATTTTGTGTGTGGCGTTGTAGATCATCATCTATCGTCAAATAAAGCGAGGATGCCGGCTCAGGGTCACTTTGTGCGAGCCGTGTAACAATTTGCCCTTCAGGATTGATCACATAAAGAGAGCCGCCGTGTTTTCCGGCCAAATAATCCTCGCCCCATTTTTCAAGCCCTGAGTAACCGATCCGTTCGCTGCCGCCATAACCAAGACGCTGGTATTCACCAAGTTCTTCGGCGGGAATGGAAATGATATAGCCTATAGATTGCGAAGAAAGCCCGTTCCCAAAATAATAGCGTGCGCTATAGGGTGTAGACCAAAGACCGCCCAAATTCATATTCAAAATACGTGCGGCATCATCGGCTGTTGCCTCCCCTACGGGGATATACCAATCTGCTCCGGCATTTTCATAGCTCTGTCGAATTTCTCCGGCGGTTTTTCCTGTTATTTTGCTTAACTCATTGAGCAAGGTCCCTTCACCTTCAGGGAAAATTTGCCCGGGCACAATCCCCAGCGCAACCGCATCTGCTTGTGCCGCAATAGGATCTCCTTCTCGGTCATATATATCACCGCGCGAAGGAATTTGATAATCCATAGCCAGCTTATTTCCGCCAACGAGTTCAGGCATAATCAGCCCTTCATCCCATTGAACAAACCATTGCTCACCTTCAAGGGTCAAATTTGCGACCATATCGCGGGTCAGATCACCAGCAAGAACGGTTTTATAAGTAAGACGAAAGGCAACCTGAGCCGAAGTCGGATTCGTCAATACAGAAAGCACTTCTGTCTCGATCTCGGACAAACTCATTGAGTTCAAAGCTTCTTTGTAGCGTGTTTCAAAATCTTCCTGGCTAATTGCATCCTTACTAAGCGTGCTCAACATGCTATACATCGTGGCATAACTTTCCACTTTATAGGCTTCAAGGAAAAGAGTCATCGCCGCACGTGCATCTGGAGCATTTTCAACAGTGACAATAGCACTTGGCAAAGTCGCGGTTGGCTCCGGCTCATCCGGAGAGAAAGGATTAGGCATAGAACCGGAAGTACAAGAAGTCAAAACCAGCAAAATAGCTAAAAGACTAAACCAGAAAGAGTTTTTTCTTTTCATCATCATATTATCCAATAGTATCACCGCGCAAAACTGCGTCAGAAATCGTACATTCATAATTTAAAGAAGAACGACAGGCTTCAGGAAGATCAGCAGAAATATCCATTCCCGCTTTTTTCAAAGAGCGTGCCAAATGGCAAAGCGGAAAACCCATCACAGAGGCAAAACAACCGTCAAAATGCTCAACAGGAGCAAAATCACCATTCTGGATAGCATAGCCCCCCGCCTTATCCATCGGGTCGCCGGTCTCAATATAGGCATCCATTTCGGCATCGCTATATTCGCGCATCGGCACATCGCTAATACATAATTCAGAAAAAACCCTATCAGATGTCTCATCATAAATCGCGATCCCCGTATAAACCTGATGTTTACGCCCGCGCAACTGCCGCAACATAGACTTCGCTTCGCGCTTATCCCTCGGCTTGCCCAGCGTTTCCCCGGCATCTACCACCGCCGTATCTGAACCGATAACGGTTCTCCCCCCACTTGTGGGGGGAGCCAGAGGGGGGCTTTTGCTAATAATCGCCCGCGCCTTAGCTTCTGCCAAACGCAAAACATAATCCGCAGGATTTTCATCGGGCAAAAGGCTCTCATCTACATCTGCGGAAGCGACATCAAAAGGGATACCAATAAAGGACAACAACTCCCTCCGTCGCGGAGATTGGGAGGCCAATAACAAGGTTTTTTCAGTATTCTTCACGAGGCGGATTTTATCACAAGAGGTAATTTGCGTTATGCGCTATAGGTATGGGTGATTTCTGCGTAAAGGGGATGTTCGCAGGGATTTCTACAGGATATTTTGTGCTATACTCGTATTTGATAGCTTACGGGGGGATCCCTAAAACTCCAAATGTTGAAAACACATAGACAATGAATATTATAAAAATTCACAGTCACCGTAGATATTTTCTAATCGTATTTTTTTTTCTTAGTGGTTGTATTCCCCTACCTAGTAAAACAATCCCCCATACTGAACCGACCATAGAAAACACGAAACCCGTTGTCGTAGCGACACCGACATCATCAAATGCTAAAATTCCTCTTCCTTCAGGTTTGATTTTAATTTCAAAGTGCACTGAGATTAACTGCGGCGCATCAATATGGATAGATAATTATGATGGGAAGTATTGGCAGTTTCCCTTTGTTGGAGGCGGGTTAAGATTATCTCATAATCGCAAACTAGCTGCTTTTGAAAAGAATGGTGATATTTGGTTGATTGATTTAATTAGCAAGAGAAGTAAAAACCTAACAAATACGCCAGATTTTTATGAGGATTCTGTTACATGGTCTCCTGATGACAACACAATTGCTTTTTTGGGTTCTAGAGACAGAGCTTTAGATGATGTCTTCATGATGGACATTGTCTCTGGAGAACAGATTAACATAACAAAGACACCATCGCGGTATGAACGTTGTTTAGGGTATTCGCCATGCTCTTTTGGCTGGTGGTCACAAGAGCCATCATTTATTTTTACCGTTTCTGGTGAACCTGAAGAAGTTCAGCTTGGGATAATTCTTAAAGGACATTGCCATACGTATGGAGGAGAATGTAGTACCTTCCCCATCAAAATCTCGTTAGATGACAAGTCTTACTCTATTTTAGATGAAGTTAACGGGGTTACACATCCACCGTCACTTTCACCAAACGGAAAGATTCTTGCGTATGATGGTGGTGTTCTATATGATCTGGAAACAGATGAGCAAAAAGTTATTTATCCTTCTGATTATAGTTTAACTGTCGAAGCATCCGATGATGTAGGTTCTCCCGAACTAGTTTCTCCAACTTGGTCACCCAATGGAGAATTAATAGCATGGCTTGGTCACACTAACGCTGCGGGAGATATTGGGTTGTATGTGTTTGACCTAGAACATAATAACGGGCAACTTTTAACTCATCATAGCCCATATTATGTGACACTTACACTTCCTGCTTGGCAAAGATGGTCTGGTAATCAGATTACATGGAGCCCTGATAGCCAATGGATTACCCTTTCAGGCACAGAATGGGGCGAAGAAGGAGAAAATGCTTTTCTTTGGATATTTAGCAACGACGGGAAAAACAAAATGAAGTTCAACACAGGAGATTATGGAATGGGCACTCCTGTTTGGAGCCCAGATAGTAAAAAATTGATTTTTTTAGAATTGTTTTATGCTAATACAGGGCGCCAACCTATACTTCAAATGATTAGTCTTGTTGATTGGAGCGTGACGGAAATTGAAACACCCGAATATCTATTTATTTATCCAATTGGATGGTTTAGTCCATAAGGCTACATCTAGTGAAGCGAACCTCCCTGATTGTTGAAATTCTTAAAGAGCCATTTCACATTGTACGACATATAAACACAAGTTGCGCAGTATCTTGTACAATAAAAAAAACATAAAACATGAAAACAAACCCTGGCATGAAAGTCCTTTTTGAAGAAGAACCCAGTCAATGGGGATATCGAGGTGATCCATACTTATGGCGAGAGTTAGAACATCATTTTGAATCTATTGAAATACCCAAATCTCTTGAAGAATGTGAAGCAATGATCAGTTCCGCCTTTGAGACCATCACTAAAGGATCAATAGAGGGAGATTCGATTCGAATTGAGCAATTTGATAATGGTGGTATGTCAGGAGGAATGATCTCAACTGTTTTTTGGCGCGAAAGAGCAATTCCCCTTTTGCTTTCTCGTTACAGGCTTTTACAAGAGTAATCTGAGCATTTCTAGTTTTGCTGAAAGAAACTAACTCCCCACATACGTCCTCAGCAACGTAGCTTTTCCCTCCGCTTTAACGGTGAATTCTCCCAGCGCGGCAGGCAGGAGGGTAAAACGGACGGCGTTCAGGGTCAGGTCATTAACGCGTATTTGCCCCTCTAGCACTCCCCAAATTTCCATAGTGGCACCAGAACAAAATCCGCGGTAGCTTGCGCCTGCATCCATTTCGATTTTTTCGGTGATGAAATATTGGTTTTCGCATAAACGCGAGCGGCGGATCCCATCTTCATCCGAAATTAGAAGGGGTTCCACCAAGCTCGGCTCAACCTGCGCGAAGTTGGTCACATCCAGTGCTTTATCCACATGCAAGGGGCGCGGATTTCCATCTGCGCCGAGTCTATTCCAATCGTAAACGCGATAGGTCGTATTCGAGTTTTGCTGAATTTCAGCGATAATCAGCCCGTCCATGATCGCGTGCAATGAGCCTGCGGGCACACAAATATGGTCGCCCTTTTTGACGGGGATATGATGCAAAAAAGGTTCAAGTTTGCCTTCCTGAATGGCTTCAGCAAAGAGTTCGGGCGTAGTATCTGATTTAACGCCTAAAATGACTTCGGCATTTGGCTCGGCGTGTAGAACAACCCACATTTCGGTTTTGCCGAGCTCATTGCCTTCATTTTTCAGGGCATAATCATCGTTGGGATGCACTTGCACAGAGAGGGGGCGATTTGCGTCAAGAAGTTTGATGAGCAAGGGGAATTTACCCCGCTCATGCGCCCATTGGCTATTTTTTCCGATCAAATCCAGCCCCAATTCGTCCTGGAGCTGGGTAAGCGAATAGCCTGCAAAATCTCCATTCTCTACGAGGCTGGTGCCGTCTTTATGAGCGGCAATATCCCAGCTTTCGGCGATCACGCCATCTTTAGGGAGTTTTCTGCCTAGTTTTTCAAGGTTGCGTCCGCCCCAAATATAGTCTTTGAGAACAGAAGTAAATAGTAGCGGGCTTAGTTTTTTTGTCATAGTGGTCAAGAAAAAAGGTAGGGTGGATAAGTCGCTCGTATTGTACAACAAAAGCAGATTTCTCTAAAAGCTCCTGCTGGGGTTGAAGACAGCATTTTTCTGAGAGACTATTTAATAAATCATAGAAACCCGAAAGGTTTTATCGGAATCTTGTTTTTAAAAAGTCCTTTTACAGGATAAAAACTGCGTTTTCACCGCGTTTGACGGAAAGCTTTCGGGTTTACGTCAAAAGGGCAATTATTAAACAGTTTCTAAGAAAATGGGAGGGGCTCAGAGCCTTTTAATGCTCGCGTAGCATTAAACAAACGAACCCGCACAAAAGGCGAGTTCGTTTTACAAACACTTTACAAGGGAGGGAGAAAAAGATAACTTTCTTTTTACAAAAAGAAGTATAAGAGTTGTCAGACCTTTGCGATAGTGACAGGCATCACATTCTCGAATGACAAAGGGCGTTCTTTATCATTACCTTCATTTACTCAATCTATAAAGTATCTCTTTGTTATAGTCTGCCAAATATAGCGAGCCTTCTTCATCTATGCCAAAGCTGGAAATCAACGTTCCTGTAAAAAAGACAGATTCTGATTGCCACTCACCATCCACATTGAGCAAGCCCCAAACCTGCCCGCTGCAAAAATCGCCATAAAAATATACACCCTGCCATTCAGGGAATTCCTCGCCGCGATAAACTACGCCGCCGGTCACCGAGCAACCATCGTCGTGGTCATATTCTGCTACAGCCCCGATCACGCCCAAACTTGCGGGCGGCTCCTGCAAAAAGATATGGTTGCCTTCCATGAAATTCCAGCCAAAATTTGCACCGCCTTCGGCTCCGGCAGGCAGAAAACTGATCTCTTCCCAAATATCTTGCCCTACATCGGCAATATAGAGATCGCCTGTCAAAGAATCGAAACTGAAACGCCAAGGATTACGCAAGCCATAGGCCCAAATTTCGGGCAAGCCTTCCCCCTTCAAAAAGGGATTATCTGCGGGGACAACAAAAGTTTCGCCGCCATCTACATCGATGCGCAAAATTTTGCCGAGATAAGTATCCAGGTTTTGCCCATTTCCCTGTGGGTCATCAGCCGAGCCGCCATCCCCAAGCCCGATATACAGGAATCCCTCTGGGCCAAAGGCCAGGCCGCCACCGTTATGATTGCCATAAGGCTGCTCTATATGAAGAAGAACCGCTTCGCTCTTGGCATCGGCTTGGTACGCGTTTCCCGAAACTTGGTAGCGGGCAATAACCGTATTTCCGTTAAGGTCAGTGTAATTGATGAAAAAGAAGCCGTTTTCTACGTAATCTGGGTGAAAAGCCAAACCCAACAAACCTTGTTCTGAGCCATTAGTTCTGACTTTTTTGCTAATATCGAGAAAAAGCTCGTCAATGAGCAAATCATTTTCGAGAATGCGAATTCTGCCACCCCGCTCTGCGATAAAAAGTCTATTTGAACCATCTCCCGCGTGTTGGATGTCGAGAGGTTGGTCGAATCCTTTTTCGACAATTTCCCAGTGATAGAGCATGGGGTCGGGGAAGGTCTTTGCAGAGAGAGGTGTTTCAGTTGCTGCATCCGCAGTGGGTACGGGGGAGGCGGTTTCTGTTGGGGTTACGTGAGGTGTTGCTATAAGGGGAGCAGGTTGGGGCGTTGGTTCGCTTACGCTGTTGCAAGCCGTGAGTGCGAGGGTGATTATTAATCCCAATAATAATTTTTTCATCGCAATATCCTTAATCCTAGTCGTCAATAATTTCGCCATCAACGACATCGCTGGGGGCTTCGCCGGTGAGGGCTGTAAGATGCTCTTCGACAACGTGAGGGGGGCAAAGCTCGATAAAAGAGGCGATGCCAAACCACATGATGGCAACATCATCTACTGCGCCAAGAACGGGAACGAGCGCGCCTGAGATAAAGTCGATGGGGGAGATGAGGTAAATAAGTGAAACCCAGGGGAGGAGTTTGTATAGCCCGTTTACGCGGTTGTCGCCCATCAGGCGTGCGATGAGTTTTCCACGTAGGATTATGTCTTGGAGGATATTACCGTCTATGCTTGATATTTTTTTGCTGTTATTTTGGTTTGCCATTTTTTTCTCCTGTTTAGGGGATAGATTTTGCCAGAGGTGATAATGATTATAACTGTCATTTGCTCATTTACGAAAAAGGGGGAAATCTAGGGAGTGGCTAAATAAGTGAGTATTGAAAAGGCTCTGAGGGGGAAATCCTCGCGGGAGCTTTTAGAGACTACTTTAATAGAGTGCGTCGCACCTAAGTCGATGGGCATTCTGCTGACTAAATGACAAAAAGCCCATCTCCGGGCATTTTTCTCCTTAGTTAGGTGCGACGCACTCCTTCGCTCAGGGTTATTAAATAGCTTTCAGGATTTTCTTTACACACCAAAATAGCCACTCCCGAAATCTTTTTTGTAACTTTTTAGGCTTTTCTACATCAAAAGAGTGTTGTAAATAAAACTGATTTTTTTAGGAGCATATCACAATGGAAATGATCATTGACTTCCCCGGCGGCGCACGCGTAGATGCGCATTTTGCCAACTATACTGTAAAAACAGACCAACCCCCAATGGGCGGTGGCGATGGTTCTGCACCGACACCTTTTGCGGTTTTTCTTTCTTCTTTGGGCACTTGCGCCGGGATTTACGTTCTCGGTTTCTGCCGTCAGCGTGGGCTTTCCACCGAAGGGATTCGCATTATTCAGCGCATGCGCAGCAACCCGATGACGGGCCTGGTCGGCAAATTCGAACTGGAAATTCAAGTCCCGCCCTCTTTTCCCGAGAAATATAGACCGGCATTAGTTCGCTCGGCTGACCAGTGCGCCGTGAAAAAACATTTTGAAAATCCGCCATCTTTTGAGATCACGACAAAAGAAGTAGCAATAGCATAGGTTTAGGACTTTCGCTCCAAAGGTTGAAGAAGGCTCTGAGGGGATTTGCAATCCCCGGTTTTGTGAGAAAACCGCTGGATTGAAAATACAGCTAGAGCATAGAAAGCGAAAGCTCTAAAGTTTTGAAGGAGCAGGTCTAAGACCTGCTCCTTTTTTTCTTCAATGGAAAGATTCTGAGAAAAGCACTTAAAGTGGGAATGATATAATTTCCTATTGAAATTTTAATAATTTAGGGGCAAATAATCGTCGTTCTAGATGCTAAGATATATAGGTTATACGTATGAAAAAGGCAATAAAATTACTCTTTCTAAGTTTTGTTTTTCTCACAGTTTGGTTAAGTGGATGCACGCCTCCGCAAACACCTACTTCTTCCCCCATAAATAATCCTGAAATAATTACCCCCACAGGCTCAACAATGACAGAATCATATTCCAATAAAATCTCAAACGACAGAATGCTGCTGGTCTTATCGGCGCCCTCTGTCCACAATAAATATTACGAACCAGCTTTTGACCGTATTGTGGAATTCCAGATCAGGTACGCAGATGCGATCATGGGGAACGATAATGTTGTCATACTCGTTGATGAAGACACAAAGCCATATTACGAAGAATTGCCGGAAGATATTTTGATCACAGCCGAGATCTACGATATTTGGATGAGAGATTTCACGACGGTAAATCCTCTTGAACCTGTCCAGTTCGCATATACGTGGGCATCGATGACAAAGCGAGAAAGCAAAGAAGTTCAGAAGAGTTTTACTGATTTTGCAGAGCAGTACGGTGTTCAAAGATATGCAACGGAGCTCCTGATCGATGGAGGCAATATCGTTGATAATTACGCGGGGAGGGTCATTACAACCACCCGTTTCATGGAAGATAATGATCTCAGCTACGAAGAAGCAGTAGAAGAATTGGCAGACTTGCTTGGTGCTACCGAAGTTGCCATTCTTGAGCCCGATGAAGAAGTTCTCGCTCACTCCGATGGCATGGTAAGTTGGATCGATGAAGATGTACTTCTCGTAAATGATTACTCAAGCGATCCTGAGTTCAGAGATTTGGTTATGGATGAACTTCTCGCAGCTTTCCCGACAACGACGATCATCGAAGTGCCTGTAGCGTACAAAACAAACCCTCCCGGAGAATGGGAAGGATTTGAGTCTGCTTGTGGCGTAAATCTGAATGCGACGGTGACTTTCGAGAATATCTATGTACCTGTATTCAATATGCCCCACGATCAGGGTGCCGTTGAGATAATCCAAGAAAATACAACAAAGAATGTGATCACGATCAACGCTGAAGCAGTTTGTCCCATGGGTGGAAGCGTAAGGTGTCTCACCTGGCAGTTGACAGGCGCAAACGCTGAAAAACTGATCATGGCTGCGAGAGAAAAATAAATATTAGAATCTCCATCTTCCGTTCAAAGTGAACTAGTTTGAGAGGGAGAGGCTGAAGATTATTTAGCAAGATAAAGCAAAAAAACACGAAAATGCCCAAGAAAGTGCTAACAATCGAGCTTTTAATTTGGGGGTATATACTTCGATGCTCAGGTTTCATGGAGAGAACATCATTAATGGGGTAGAATATGTCCACTTTCCACATTTCAATTAACTAATCTTTTTTATGAACACTTTCATTCTTTCCATCCTGCTCCTTGGCGTGATGTGTATTTTGGGGATTGTTTTTTTGCGTGGAAAAATAGAGGGAGAAAAAAAGAAAAAAGAAGTTCAGTCTCTCAAAAATCAAATAGAAGCCAGCTTTTCCCTTAGCGGCTATTTGATGGAAGCTCATAATGAAGAGGCCGCTATTCTGGCTGCTATGCGTTCAGGGAATAATCTTCTAAAGGCTGAGGGCTGTGCCTTTGTTCCTTTTAGTGAATGGCAGCAAAACTTACCAATCCTGAAATATGGTAAATTGCGTTTCTTGCATGATCCTGTTTGGCAGGCACGTTTATCGGAACCAGCTACTCGGCACATCTGCCGCGGTTGTAAGAAAAAGCAATCTGATGCAGGATGCACATTGTTGTTGGAGCCTGCTAATGCAAAAAACGTCTATTGTGTCTCGTTGCGACGTAGAGGGCGTGTGTTTGGCGTTATTAGCTATTTTTTCAAGGAGCTACCATTATTAACTGAGAACCAACAATTTTTCCTTGCTGAACTAGTGCGCATGACCGACCTGACGTTGGATGCTTTCTATACACATTCTCACGAACTAGATTCTGTCCGCAATGCTCGGGAGCTTTTTGAGTCAAAAGAAATTTCAACTATCCTAAATGCCGAAAACAAAGATGTACTAAGTGAATTAGAATATCGGGCCGTACTTAAAGAACGTACGCGCTTGGCCCGTGAGATTCATGATGGATTAGCACAGACTTTAGCTTTTTTAAAAATGGAAACGGCGCGTATGCAGATATATACTTCAAAGGGTGATGTAATCCTAATCGATCAAACCCTGCAAGCATGCCAACAAACTCTATCGGATGCCTACATTGATGTTCGTCAGTCCATTGATAATTTGCGCCGTGCTCCCAATGAAAATATGACTGCGTGGCTAAATGCAACAGCAACTGAATTTGAAACTTTGACAGGTATAGCAATTGACTTGTCTAATGTCAAATTAAATATTTCTTTCCCAAATAACATCAAAGCGCAATTGATCCGTATTGCTCAGGAAGCGTTGACAAATATTCGCAAACACGCACAGCCCACGGCTGTATCCATTTCTGCATTTCAACATAATGGCGGCACAACTATCGAAATAAAGGATGATGGGTGTGGATTCGCCCCTGAAGATGTGCATTCTTCTTCAAAATATGGCTTGCGAAGTATGCGCGAGCGAGCAGAATCCATTAATGCAGATTTTCAGATCATTAGTGCGCCACAGATGGGCACGACCATTCGAGTACACGTCCCAATTAGCGAAGAGATGAATCCATGAGCGACAATATTCGTGTTGTTGTGGTTGATGATCACACGCTGTTTCGCCGAGGTTTGGTCAGCCTTCTTACTGTGATGCAGGGCATTCAAGTTGTTGGAGAGGCTTCTAACGGAAAAGAATCCCTTGAAATAATCTCTCGCACCAAGCCAGACCTTGTTTTGTTAGATGTGAATATGCCTGTAATGGATGGCGTAGAAACAGTAAAAGCATTACGCTCAAGTGTCGATTGCAAAGTGCTCATGTTGACTATTTCTCAACAACAACATGATCTGATGGGGGCAATTCAGGCTGGGGCTGACGGATATTTACTCAAAAACGCTGAACCTGATGATTTGCACAATGCAATTTTATTAGTAATGGATAATAAGTCAGTGATCTCACCAGATGTAACTCGGCAAGTTTTTCAGCTAGTAGGAAAATCTGCAAACAATTCAACGGCTGTGCCAAGTCTAACCCCGCGTGAGTTAGATGTTTTGCAATGCCTGGCAATGGGCAAAACAACATCGCAAGCTGCAAAACAACTCTTCATTTCCAAAAATACGATCAAAACACATGTACGAAAAATTTTAGACAAACTTAAAGCCTCGAACAGAACCGAAGCCGTTAGTAAGGCGGTTCAATATGGTTTTATTGATATGGTGGAGTAACTTTT
>JAAENC010000241.1 GCA_024224815.1 Chloroflexota bacterium | reverse complement strand
TTAGACAATCGTTGATCAAGTCAATTGTCTTCTCCAACTTTGGCTTGTGGTGTTGGTACCCGAGCGGCAACAACAGGCCACCATGGCCCTCGTTCACTGCACACCTTCCCCAAATCATCATGAGGTCACGATGAAGCAGTTCGGTTGGCTGCTGCAGTCTTGCAGACTCAAATGGTTGCTTTTTGCATCAATTGTCCTTCTCAAGATTTGTGGTACTCTAACCACATAGGATTCTACAGGGCTGTTTGGGTGGATACGGAACATCGTCGCAAAGACAATTCAACCATCCTTTATCATCCAAGAGAACGCGCTGGGTCAAGCTATTCTTATCTTAACATGGACCGGTTCGGGCCTTTTTTTATTCTTCGGAAGTTTTTTGCTCACGCCGTCGGTGAAAGCCCATCAAAAAATTTGTCGTTGGAGACTCATGGAGCGATGTACGTGCGCCTTAAGCACGCCCCCAGACGTTAAGAAGCGACATCGTTGCTGCTGCCGTTTGAAGCAATACGAAACCGCTCTCTTTTTCCAAGTCAAATTGCCAACCTGCGCAAATCAGGGAGTCTTTGAGTTGCCTGAGTGAACTCAGACATGTGTCGTTGATTGTTGTTTTGCGAAAATGACGGTCATCTTCTTCAATTTTTGCATTTCAAACCGTACGAGAGAAAGTGTCGTTGGAACCATTTTCTGCTCAGGGTCGTTCATTGAACGAGAGTTTCTACTAGCATCTGTGGTGGTTGCCGGGAGTTTGCTCACCGTGAAAGCCGGAAAAAACTTGTTGGCGCTCTGGGCCATGTCCAATTGACCATGGTGGGTTGTTTTTTTAGTATCCGGGTTCTTTGCCAGGATGTAAAATACACCTCGTGTCATAAGCCCCGCTTGCCAGAGCAGGCACGCAAAAGGCCATTTACCACGTGTATAAAAATCGCTGTAAAAAGATCGGCAAGCTTTGCGATTTCTCACGTTAACTTCTATCCTCTTAACCAATCTAGAAATACTTACTTACTTACTTACTTACTACTTGCAGAACAAGCACCCAATAAGCTTCAATCATCTTCCTATTAGTATATGGAAAGATGTTTGAGAGTTCTATTGGAGGTGTTGGACAGTTTTGGATCCAAATAAGTCCAAAATGGCTTATTCTGGTGCCTATTTTACAAAAACTTACAGAATATCATACTTATTGGGCTATTCACCCCAACACTTGCAGGACATGCACCCCTTAAGCCTTAATCATGTTCCTATTATTATTTTGAAAGATTTTTGAGTGTTTCATCGGAGGTGTTGTTGAGTTTAGAGGCTCAACAACCTCATATTGAGGAAAAGAGAGGCACTTTTGGAGTTCTCTAAGAGGA
>JAAENC010000240.1 GCA_024224815.1 Chloroflexota bacterium | reverse complement strand
ATTTTTAGAAACTCCATCCTAAAAAACCTACTGAAACATAATATTAATATATTTCATCATTTATTTGCTAATATTGCTTCTTACATATTTGTTTCTCTCAAATTATTTATCAAAGTTGTATATACTTTAGACAATATATTCGAGGACCTAGGTGAGGGATAAACCCAAATGAACCCTTGAGGATTTTTTTTGTTAATTGTTTTAATGGGAGAACTACAGCTTTTCCATATATCATCTTTATACGTACATATTTGTTATGAGTTTTGTAGACAGCGACTCTTGCACCTCAATCATTCAGTGCTGCTTTAAAATGCATTCACGTTCAGAAAATGTGCAGCGGACTTGAGTTTTTTTTAAAGTCAACATTTTAAATGTCATCAAATGAATTTAAATATTTATTATTCATTATACATGGATATTGTCATCAGATGGAGAAATATTTATTTTTACCATTACCAGCATATTTAATACTATTGGTTCAAAACTTTTATTTAATTAAACAAGAATTGAATCAATTGGGATTAATAGAAAATGCAAATATTACATTGAATATATCATTGCAATCAATTCATTCATTTAAAAATTATGAATTATGGATTGAAGTATTATCATTACCAAAAATGTATTTAATTAAGGAACAATTATCATATTTAAATTTTACAATTGAATTACATTATCATGATAAAAAATATTGTTATAATGAATATGTTAAATTATTAACAAATGATCAAATTTTAAAGAATTCGACAAATAAAAAATATGAAAATATTAAAGAAATATTTGAAAAACATAAAAATATTAATAGTAATAACATTAATATATTACATTTAGAAAATATATTATCAGATTTATTTGGCAAACATTCACAATATCCTAAAATATTAACAAATCAATTTAAAAATGATTATCCAAATGTAAATACAATTAATTTACAAGAATTTTTGATATTAACATCAAGAAAATGTATTAATGTTATTGTTATTAAATTACAAAGTGAATTAGATTTATCAAAAAAATTTAAATTATCATATTATTATACATATGCTAAAATTCCAATTCAAATAGAAAATAATATATTATTGTACGATGAGATTGATTATAAAATATCATTGAAAGAACTTACACAAATGACAGAATCGAATAGTATTGGGTTAAGGAATTACTGTGATATTGGTATAAAAGTTGGTGATTATAATGGTACAAATGATATACCAATTGATCTATGGTTTTATTTACATTTTATAAGAAAAATAAATAATGAAAAATATAAATTAAATATTGAATGTAAAATTAAATTGTCTAACAAATCATGGATAATAAAAACAAATCATATAATTTTCAATAAAAAAAATAAATGGAAATCAAAAAAATTCTATTTAACTAATGAAAAAAGAAATAAAATAAATATTTCAAAATATTTACTTAAAAAAACAAATAAATTATTAAATGTCAATTTATGTATTAAAATGCAAAAACAAAAATAAATCATATATGATTTAGATTATGTGAGTATTGTTTAAAATAATTTTTTTGTTGGAATATTTTTCTGAATTACATTTCATCCTTGCATACATTTGATTTTATTTTGAAATATGTTTAATGTGTATTAATTTTGCACGTATGATAAATAATACACATTTAAATTCTTTGTATGAGACAACTAAAATTTTCTACCTATCACATGCTACAAAAATGCATATTTAACGTTACACGTGTGATAAATAGTACAAATCACAAGCCAAACATCCACTGAAGAAACATTTAAGATTTTTTTTTTGGACCTTCAATGGCAGTATCGGGAACAATAGAAATCGATGAAGATGTCAAAGTGGAAAATGAATGTACACCATCCCAAGTAATTAAACCAGCTACATCAACAGGAAATATAAATTATACATCACCACTTACTTCTGTATATGTGGGAATCAGTAGAGCAAATAATGGAGAACAACTTCGAAGACTCCCAATTTTTAGCATTCCTTTGATAATGATCAATGAAATGTCGATTTCTACGCTTCTAAAACCTCTTATAAATGTATACGTTGTATATTACAATATTATTGTTCTCATTATTGTCAAAAATATCATTGGAAATATGCACAT
>JAAENC010000239.1 GCA_024224815.1 Chloroflexota bacterium | reverse complement strand
GGAAATCCGGGCCGAATTAATTGTTTCATTTCAGTAGTTAGAGATTTTCCAATCCCAATCAGAGATTATTACATCAGTATCGGCTAAATATGAAATAAAAAGAATTTAAATGATAATCAACTAAGCTTAAACTCATAAATCGCACCGCTTGGGTGACGAATTTCGAGCGCATTCATTTTTTGCAACCCTTTCGACAACTTCTCCATGAACTTGGAATCTTTTTCGTTCTTATTGATATGGATTTTTCGGACCTCTGGATTCTGTTCGATTGTTCCAGACAAAAATAAAATTGATTGAATCAAAGTATTCATTTCTACAGGCGTGCCATCAAGAATTTCCTTTGCTAAGAAAGCCAAAATATTGGCGAAGCTCAAACGGAAACTGGTAAGCAGTTGATCAAGTTCTACATCAACATGATAAACCATCTGCTTGTCTTGAATACGTGCAAATTCTTTATGCTTCTTTCGCAAAGCGGTAAACTTTTTTTTAAAAGGTTCCTCCGTCTTTTTAATTTCACGTTGAATTTTTCGTATGTTCCGCTGACAGGTCTCCAAAGCTTCCTGATTCTTATGCGATTGCAATCGGTTACCATCTTTAATTCTGCTTTTCTCTTTTAATCGACGTTCTTTCTCAAACAACGTCTGTAGTTTTTGTTCCTTTTCACTGATTTGTGAAAGTGGAATTTTAAGTTCTTGTTGCAAATGCTCAAGATCAATTTGATGTTTCTTTATCCGGTTTATCATATTTTCATCACTAACGTGTTTTTTGCCATATCCTACCACCTGATAAAAACAGACAGCAGCCTTCATCATTGCATATTGTTTCTCACAAAAAGGCCAACGATCAAAATATGCCTTCACAACTTCCGAAGCATCAAAGATGTTCTTCGCTATGCTGGTAACCAAACAGCATTCTTTTCCATTATCCCAGTGAACATGCACAGCACGAGTTTCATAGATATAGTCAGGCTGCTTTGAATCAACCAACTCTATCAGGCAATCGTTTAGCGATGCTTTACCATATTGGTAGCGCTCTATGGATGAAAGATGTTTAAATTTACGCTCGCCAATTTGATTGGTATCCAAGATAGTAATGTAGTGGTATGGCGATTTGGAAAAAGCTCTGAGTGTTTGAACAGAATTTCCACCCCCATCCATAATTAACGCACGCGTACACCTGGATTTGTTCGTGCGGGCCGTTTGCCCTTCATTCATAAGTTCATCCAACTGCGCCATTGATTGCAAAGCATGGCTTTGCAAATCAGCATTGCCTGAAAAGGTTCGAAAATACAGGGGACGTCCGAAACCATCATGGATAACCACTTGTTCTAAACAGTTCATGACACGGCCAAGCATAGTGACTTTGCCTTTGCGACAGCGTTTCGACGACCACAAGGCTTTGACATTACCATCGATATAATAACAAGCCACTTTGTGATCAGCAGGATCAAATTGTTTCCAAAAATTGCTCCAAAAAATAGCATTGCAGTTAATCAATTCAGTGGAAACTTGAAGATATTTTAGCTCTCTTAGATACTTGTCAATCGTTGCATTCTTGTAGTTGTATCCACAGGCGTAGCGTAAGGCGTTTCCTAAAGGCTTATCTATACTGCGAGAGGCACCATTGTTGGTTACCAGCGGTAACAGCAATAATGCTAGATTTTTTCGCTTCAAACTGGCTGGCTTTGTCTGGTAAAGTGATAGCCGGGAGAAATCTTTGTCTTTGACTTTGTCTGCAATCGATGCAAACTTCATTTTGCGAACCTTATTTAACCGGTTATAGCGTGACGAAAATCTCCCATCTCGACGACGCGCATAGATATGATCACCAGTCTCGCGGCTACTTCTGTCTTTGTAAAATTCAGTTTGTTTGACTTGCTCTAAACGCTTCTGAATCGTTGCGCTCCATTGTTGCAAAATACCAACATGAATCGCCAAGGCAGAAAAGATCTCAATGCCGGCAAATTGGGCTAGTTCTTGCTTGACAGTGCTTGGCTTAATGCGTGTTAGCTTAAATTGTCGACGAAATTGATCAATCCGACTTTTATCTAAATCGACTCCCCATTTGCTTTGTAATTCATGTTTCAAAGTTTCGGAGGTGAGATGGCGAT
>JAAENC010000238.1 GCA_024224815.1 Chloroflexota bacterium | reverse complement strand
TCTTTTGGCAATGCTGGCAACGATAGCGTTGGGAATGAGATTTTGTGAAACCATACTTGCTCTGTTTTGTGATTGCTTTGCAATTTGGACATTTCAACATAGAACTATTATCTCACTTCAACACCTAAATCGCCACTCCCGAGACAATCACCTTTCCCTCAGCCGTGATCTGAATATTATCGTCGCTTTTTAATTTGGCAAAATCATTTTCATTAAGTGTGACCAGAGAAAGCGGGGATGAAAATAATTCATCTGCCACAACGGAAGCAAGCGCAAAGAAAAAATCGGTCTCGGTGGTGATAATTGCCGCGGGCGCGGTATTTGCTCGGATCGCATCCAATAAAACGGCAGTCGTGGTAGATGATCCGCGCGTAAATGGGATTGCGAGCACTTTATCCTTTGCATTTTGCCCTGATAAAACGTGCCGCCTGTCAATAATCTCGCCCGTTTTCTGGTCGTAGCCACCCCAAAAAGAGAGCGGTTCGTTGGCAACCAAAGCTACACCTTGGGCCTCACCAGGAACGACAACTTTCCCTTCTAAAACTATTCTTTCCATAATCTTTCATCCTGAACAATATGCCCCGCAACTGCCGAATTCACGCAATCTTCCAGACTGCCAAAAGCAACATCTCTGCCCAATAATCCCGGGCTATAGTAAGAATGTTTCGCCGAATTTGTCATCATCTTTTTGATTTCAGGCGGGAGCATCGGCGATGTTAGCGAGCAAGTATCTACGGTGATTTTCACACCAAAATCTTTGAGCAAAGACAGAATGCCTGCCTCTTGCGCAAGCTGCGTCATTGCGCGATTGGATGTAATCAAAAATTGCACGTCAGGATGCTTGCTTTTACCTTTGACCAAAGAAGCAAGTTTTTTGTACTCTACCAAAGAGAGATGGGGACAGCCGACCGCGACCATATCCAATTTACTGGAATTGCTATGATTAAGCGCCTGACGCGATTCTCTTAACATATCCATCGTCACGTCCGTGATTTGGGCTGGCTCATTGCCATGAAAAGCATCTTCCAGCGTAGGCGCTTCGGGCGTGACCCCAACCACATGGAACATGGCAACGCCCCCCGAAGATGCCGCCCCCGCACCAAAAGCCTTGAATTGGTCATCCGTCGGACGAATTGTCATCCCATCAATCACGGGGATCTTATCCAGCGCCAATTTCCCGATCAGATTGCCTAACACGGGATAAAAATCATCGCTTTTTTGGAGTTCTTCTGAAATATCGACGAGACGAAAGAGAATTTTCCCGGCACGATTTTTGCTCAGATGCAAGCCCATTGCAGGAGCGCGTCCTGTAATGGCACAGCAAATATCAAAAAGATCAGGATAACGCTCGGTGCGCGCGCCGATCACGGAGTTGGCGAAGACAATCGCATTTGATTCTCCCCAGGCAATTTGATCCCCAAAAGCGGGCTTTGTCGGCGCTTGGTACGGGGCGCATGTCCAGGTTTGGATCGTCCCCATACTCCGATAAGCGATCATCTGGCGGTGTGCAGGATTCGCCCACTCAGAGGCTACAGCCCATTCCTGCCAATGATGTTCATCAATACCGCTGACGTTTAAAGTGGTCGGGACCGCGACTTTTGCACCCAACGATGCCAGTTTTTCTGCAAATTCGAGACCCGCATCGCCGATATAAACGGTGCTGTCTATATGCGCACCGACGATATCCAAGAGCTTCTCAGCCTTTGAAATCTCTGCCATGCGGATAATAATGGACATCGCCATCTTTTTTGCCGCACCCTCATCGCCGCGTAGCATTGCGCGGTCTCTCTCTGTGAGTTGAAGAGTCATATCAGGACAAAACCTCTAATAAATTGGTTTAAGATGTTGGATTTTATCACTGAAGGATAGAACACGGGGCTAGAGGATTTATCCCACTCAAGGTACAGGCAGCGGATTTGCGCGGGCAAAAGAAAGAAAGCTCTACTGCCTAAAATTCAGAAACTGTAATGTATTTATTCTAAAGTTATCACACTAAAAATGCTATAAGGTATATATATTGCTTTTTTTGATAATAGGACTTTCACTCTAAAGATTGAAAAAGACTCGAAGGGGATTTCTAATCCCCGTCTTTGCGAGAGAAGCGAAAGTCTTGGATAATGTAAATAGCCACGCACAGAAAGTATTGGGAGGACATATATTGAGCGAGATAGAATATCTTGAACATCACACCTTGCTATCATTACCACCTTTGGAAAGGAAAGGATGATGGGAACCAAATATGTGAATATTTTTTCGCGTGGTTCTATTTCGCTTTTACTGATGGCCTTGCTGGTCAGCATTCTGCCTGCAGGGGCGATGGCCGCTCCTGGCAATATTACGCGTTCTCCCGTTGAAACGAGTGGGGGGCAGTTTAATAGCTACTCCACCTTTACACAATTGAGTTTATATCCCAATATTGAAACTATTGGCGTTGTCGTCAGCGGTGTTGACCTACCCAAAACAGCAGAGTTGATGTATCGTCAAAATAATGAAACTATCTGGCAAACAGGACATCGGCTTATGCGCATTGATGATGGCCGTCTTGTCGGAAGCTTATTTGAACTATCGCCCGCAACAGCTTATAGCATTAAGGTTGTTGGTAGGACGGCTGAAATCAGTGCTTCGATCTCTACTCAGCCGGAAGAACTTCAGTTTATTCCCTCTGCAATCTTGCATGTAGATGACGACGCAGCACCCGGCGGTGACGGCTCTGCATCAACTCCTTTCCAGAATATACAGGATGGCGTAAACCATGCCACTCCAGGGACAAAAGTATTGGTTGCGGATGGTATTTATCATGAAGAGATTACATTCCCAACTTCGGGCAGTGTGGGAAATTGGATACAAGTCAAAGCTGAAGGCAATGGTGCGCTTTTAGATGGTTCTAAAACCTTTTCGGGGAATATCTGGAGACCTTATAGTAAAGCAAAGATTTGGTTCATGAGGGTAGAAAACTCTTTTGAGTATTTGGCACGTGACCAGCAACGCTTTTATAACTATAGAGATCTCCAAAGCCTTCTGAATAAACCAAGGGGTGATGGCTGGTACCTAGATCACAGCACATCAAAGTTGTATGTGCGGAGCCATGACAATCCATCCAATCACACATGGCAGGTGCCACATCTTAACCATGCTTTTGATGTGGATAGTCGGGACTGGCTCTGGATCGAGGGCTTCGAGATGCAATTTTACGGCACAGGATTTGATGGCTGTGGAGTCTGCGCAAAAAACGCGTCACATATCGTCATTCGAAAAAACAAAATTCACAATATGCAACTGGGCATATACATCAACTGGACCGGTGGTGAGGAGCGAGGCAATGATACGCGTATTGAATATAATGAAATCTATGATCCTCCTGTAAATGAATGGCTTTGGGATAATGTTAAAGGATCTTCAATGGAAGGAACAGCCATCGTTCTCAGGGGGCATATCGGAGCCATTGTGCGAGGGAACGAACTACACCATTTCTTCAATGGCATCTATACTGGATCTTCTGGCGCATTAGAAAATCCTGCACTGGCATTCGATATCGATGTCTACAATAATCACATTCACCACATAAGTGACGATGCGCTAGAGCCAGAAGGTGCTTGCATCAATCATCGTTTTAGAAATAACATCTTCAATTCAACCTTCGTTGGCGTATCCGTGGCTCCAGTCACGATAGGACCCGCGTGGGTATTGCGTTCTACCTTCGCCAACTACACGGGGCGGGGCATCAAATGGGCTAATAACTCTGATGGTATTGTACTAATTTATCACAACACATTCTGGACAATGGCGCAGGATATCGCCGCTATGGACTTCATCACCCCGGCCCATAACACAATTTTGCGCAATAATATCTTCCAGAACAATGGATATGCCGTCTACGAAGTTCGTGCCGGCTCCACCAACCATGACTGGGATAATAACAACTGGTATCCCGCTCACAGTCCCCATTTCAGGTGGGAAAATATAGATTTCGCTACCGCCATAGAGTTGTGCGCTGCCACCGGTCTTGCATGCAACAGCCATGAAAATTATCCTGGCTTGACAAATCTAAGCACTGGTAGCTTCACTCTAGATTCGTCAAGCTCAAATATAGATCGGGGCGCGATTATCCCCGGAATCAATGACGGCTTTAGCGGCTCTGCGCCCGATATTGGTACGTACGAGTATATTTCCACAGTTACTCTCTCTCCTAAAGTTTTATCCATTTTACGTGCTGACTCAAATCCCACTGATGCAACCAGCGTAAATTTCATAGTCGGATTTTCAGAGCCTGTAACAGGCGTAAGTATTTCCCCACCTTTCAATGACTTTACGCTCACAACCAGTCCAAGCATCATCGATGCGGCAATCACAAGCGTAGCTCCCATCTCGGGGACAACCTATACAGTTAATGTGGATACTGGCTCTGGCAGCGGCAATATCCGGCTGGACCTTGTGGACGATAACTCCATTCTGAACACAAGAGAAAACCCGTTGGGCGGAATAAGCATCAGCGATGGAAATTTCAACACAGGAGAGGTTTATACAATAAGAATTGCGCCAACTGTACCAAAAGTAACGGGTATCCTGAGTGATAATCCCAACCCGACTTCTTCCGACAACATCACCTTATCCCTGACCTTCTCCGAATCCGTTACAGGCGTAGACACAAGCGATTTTTTCCTAGCTACTACAGGCAATATCACTGGCGCAGCCCTAAGAAACATCAGCGGCTCCGGGAACAAATATACTGTTTCTATTTTTACAGGCAACGGAAATGGCTCGCTTCGGCTGGACATTCTGGATAACGACAGCATCATAAATAGAGCAGGATACCCCTTGGGAGGGATGGGTGCAGGCAATGGGAATTTCAATACTGGGGAGGTATATACAATTGACAGAACCGCGCCAATCGTGACAGGAAGTCTGCGTACGAATTCCAATCCGACGACTGCCGATAAAATCACCTTCTTGGTCGGTTTCACGGAAGCAGTTTCCGGTGTGGACGCAAGCGATTTTTCCCTCTCTTCCACAGGTAATATCATCAACGCGGTTATCACAAGTATCAATGGTTCTGATAATATGTACACGATCACCGCTGGAACAGGCAGTGGGAGTGGCACCTTACGTCTGGACATCCTCGATAACGACAGTATTGTTGATACTCTGGGTAATCCTTTGGGTGGAGCAGGCACAGGCAATGGTAACTTCACCACAGGAGAGGAATATACGATCAATAAAATCCCCGTGAAATTAATTACCGAAGCTTTCACGTCCAACGGCAAAAATGACGGCTACGTACTCGAATCAAGTGAAAATAGCAATCAGGGTGGTGCCATAAACGCCAAAGCCACCACTCTGGTTTTAGGAGACAGCCACCAAAATAGCCAATATAGGAGTATTTTACAATTCCCCACACATCGCCTCCCAAACAACAGCGTTATCACAGAAGCTGTGCTAATGATTAAAAAATATGATATGGCTGGCACAAATCCCTTCGCAACCCACCAAAATATTCTTGTAGATATTCGCTACGGAGCCTTCGGCTCTATACCAGACAGAAGCTTACAAAGCTCCGATTTTCAAAGCCCCTCCTGCCTGGATGCAGTAGCCACAATACAAAACATCCCCATAGGAGACTGGTACTGGGCATTTTTAGACAGTTCAGCATTTAATTGCATCAATCGCTACGGGATCACACAACTTCGCCTAAGATTTCAACTAGATGATAACAACAACATGACATACGACTATCTAAGATTCTACAGCGGAGACGATATCCTTCGAAATCGTCCTCGCCTAATAATTAAATACTACAGAAAAAGATAGTTCTATTCTTGGGTTTTATCTTGTTAATGAAATTTTCCAATAGGTAGAGCGCGGATTTACGCAGAGAAAACAACTCACTCACCTAGCTCCCAATTCAAAAAAATCCCTTATAATCCCCTCATGCAACTCAACCAACCAACTATTACCTCTAGCGGCGGGATACGCCCTACGCATGTTGAAGTTAATCTTGAGCATCTTTGCGCGAACCTGAAAGCCATCAAAGAAAAGGTTTTTCCTGCCAAAGTGATGATCGTTATCAAAGCCAATGCCTATGGTCATGGCATGGATATGGTCGCTCGGCACCTTGCGCCGCACGCCGACTATATCGGCGTCGCCGTTCTCGAAGAAGGCATTCTCCTCCGCGAAATGGATATCAAAACGCCCATTCTTGTCCTTGGCGGCATTTGGGAAGAGCAAATCCCCGATTTTATTAAGCACGATCTCACTCTCACCGCATCCTCTGTCGAGAGACTCCAGCAAATTGATCGCGCTGCCGAAATTCTAGGCAAAAAAGCCCTCGTGCATCTCAAAATTGATACAGGCATGGAGCGCATCGGCGTTCATTATTACAACGCTCACACGTTACAGGAAGCCGCGCTGGGATGTAAAAATGTCATCACCGAAGGGATTTATTCTCATTTTGCTAATTCGGATGCAGATGATCTGAGTCACGCCCAAATTCAACTTGCTCGTTTCAACGAAGTACTCGATTTTTACCCCAAACATTCTCTTCCTGTGCCGCCCCTTCGACATATGGCAAACTCCGGCGCGATTCTCCAGCTCTGCGACGAAGCAAAATTTGATATGGTGCGTCCGGGCATTATGCTCTACGGCGTTTATCCCTCCGATGAAGTCAAACGCACTATTACTGTGACACCCGCTCTATCTTGGTCGTCAAAAGTCGTCTACTTTAAGGTCACCCAAGCCAATCATCCAGTCTCCTACGGATCAACTTGGCAATCGGATGAGAATACACGCGTTATCACCGTCCCTGTTGGTTATGGCGACGGTTATTTTCGTGCTATGTCAAATAAAGCCCAAGTCATCATTCGCGGAGTCAAAATCCCCCAAGTTGGGCGCATTTGCATGGACCAAATGGTCGTCAATCTCGGCCCCAATGGTACAGGCTATAACGGTGATAAAGTCGTTCTCATCGGTGAACAAGATGACCAACGAATCACCGCCGAAGACCTCGCCCGCTGGGCAGGGACGATCCCTTACGAGATTTTGACCAATATTAATACACGTGTGCCAAGAATCTATATAAATAACTAAATTTCAATTTAGTGAGGAAAACATGAAATCCTACCGTAAAGAACTCTGGTTCCATACCCCTACCCGCCGCGAATTCATCAATATCACGCCCCAAGTGAACGAAGCCCTGCGCGAAAGTGGAATTCAAGAAGGCTTCGTCCTTGTAAACGCCATGCATATCACCGCCTCTGTCTTTATCAATGACCATGAATATGGTCTGCATCAGGATTATGAAGAATGGCTCGAAAAACTTGCCCCCCATGCCCCCATTGACCAATATCGCCATAACGACACTGGCGAAGATAACGCTGATGCCCACATGAAAAGACAGATCATGGGGCGCGAAGTCCTTGTTGCCATAACCAATGGAAAACTTGACTTTGGCACATGGGAGCAAATATTCTACGGCGAATTTGACGGTAGAAGAAGAAAGCGAGTCTTGATCAAGATCATTGGGGAATAAAATGAAAAAGTTTTGGTTATTTGCAATCATTTTGCTCTGCGCTATTATTTTTCTAGTTGGCGCCATTAAGATCAGTGAAATAATCGAATACCAAAACAGCGATTTCTTTCAATTTTGGCTCGGTAGCCGCAATATCTGGGATGGTGGCGATCCATATAACTCAGCCGAGTGGGTTCAAGCCCATAAAGAATTTGGCACAGATCGTATCGCTTCGCCCGCCTACCTTTACCCGCTCCCCTTAGCGATTTTGCTTTCCCCGCTTGGCCTCCTGCCTCTCAAAACAGCTTTTATAACCTGGACCTTTCTCTCAGAAAGTCTCCTGATCATCTCTATTTTGCTCTTATTGAAAAGCACAGATTTTAATAAGACAAAACATCTCATCCTCCCCATCATTCTCGCCAATATCATCTTTCGCCCAACGACAACAAATTTTCTGGGCGGTCAGTTAAGCTCCCTCTATCTTTTCATCACAACCGTTGCAGCAACACTCTGGCACAAAGAAAAATGGTTTTGGGGCGGTGCAACTATTGCCCTCCTCGCCATAAAACCTAGTGTGGGTTTTCCCCTCCTGCTTATTCTCATCCCCTGGATACTTTCCAGAAAAAAACACACCGCACTGGCGGGTATCGCATCTACCGGCCTATTTCTCCTCATTTCCAGCCTTATCAAAGACCCACTCTGGATACCCAAATATATCAATATTCTCAGCACAAAATTGAATAACGAATTCGGCAACTCCCCAACAATCTGGGGTTCTTCGGCAATGGCATGCAATTTCGACAAAGCATGCACTGCATGGTTAGGTAGCATCTTTTTGCTCCTATTTCTATTATTAAATATTTGGCTCCTCGCCAAATGGCGCTTTTCCTCTCCAATTCTCGCTTTGGGGCATCTCATCTCCGTCGGTCTTCTCACAACGCTTTATCTTTGGCCCTACGACCATCTTCTCCTCACCATCAGCATCGTATTCACGATGGCATACTTGCTCCAAAAGGGGGCAAACTTCATTAAAGTGAGCCTGATTTTTCTCTCCATTTCCATAGCCTCTGTGCTCATTCGTGTGGCAACCATACTTATTCACTTGGAAAAAGAAACCCTCTACGGATTACTCCCCCTCCTCGTTTGGGGATTAACCACCTGGATGCTCACCAAAGAAAACAAATCCGATTCGCCACACACGCCAATTTAGGCTTGCTACCATTTAAAAACATCTTCCCCAAAATGCAACTTCCGTTAAACCCTCCCGTATACATGGGTAGAAAAAACAACTTTTACTCATTTAGGAGAAAACATGTCCCATAAAACAAAGATTTTCAGCGCATTAGCAGTATTCCTGCTAGTTGCCCTCGCCATTGTCCCCACGGCCTCAGCCTTTGAAGGACGAGAAGGTGATGAAGTAATCATCGAAGCAGATGAAATTATCGAAGATGACCTCTATATCGGTGCAGAAACTGTTGTCGTAGATGGCACGATTAAAGGCGATCTTTTCACAGGAGCAGCTTTCGTGACCATCAACGGTACAGTCGAAGGCGACCTTGTTACAGGCGCACAAAATGTGACCATCAATGGCTCTGTAGAAGGTGATTTAATGGCCTTTGCCCAAAGTGTTGTTATTAACGGCACTGTCGGAGACGATATTCGTTCTGGCGCAGCTGCCATGCAACTTGGCCCGGATGCCAAAATCGGCGATGACCTGCTCTTCGGCGGCGCAAGCCTTGAAGCAAAAAATGGCAGCTTCATCGGCGGAGATATTGTTGTCGGTGGCGCGCAAGTTCTCGTTGCAGGCGATACAGAAGGCAATATTACTGCCGGCACAGCAGCTTTTGAATTAAGCGGTAACGTAGACGGAAATGTAAAAGCCTATGTAGACTCTTCCGCTGAAGGCGAAACGATCCCACCCATGTCTTACGGGCCTTCCATGAATATCAATATTCCCCACGTTGCTCCGGGAATCACGATAGAAAAATCAGCATCTATTGGTGGCGACTTAAGCTACACCGCCTATAACGAGATGACTTTCCCCGCTGGTGTTGTTGCGGGTGAAACGCTGCGCATTGAACCAAGTTACGACGACTATAATAACTACGAACACCCTGTCCCCCCCACCGCTGCAGAAATGGCCGGATTTTGGGCACTTGGTTTACTCCGTACTATTATTATCCTAACCGTAATTGGTCTTTTAGTTAGTTGGCTTTTCCCCAATTTCCTCGCTGCAGCAGAATATAAACTGCGAACAGAAACTATGCCTAGTTTCGGATGGGGCTTCGTCGCCTACGCCGCTTTCTATTTTGCCCTTCTGGTTGTCTTTACAGCCATGATCATCGGCGCGATCATCTTCGGCTTCCTCTCACTTGGCGGATTAAGCGGCGTAATTATAGCCATCGGCTTACTGACCCTCTTCGCACTGATCGTTGGCTTCATCTTAACTGTCGCCTATCTTACAAAGATCATCGTCAGTGTATTGGGCGGCAAACTGATCCTCGCCCGTGTCAAACCGGAACTAGCTAATCATAAAGTTTGGCCTTTAGTTATCGGCGTAATTCTTCTCTCACTTGTCATGTCGGTCCCCTTCGCGGGTTGGCTGGTCAAGCTGATTGTTGTTCTCTTCGGTCTCGGTGCCCTTTGGCTTTTGGGGCGTGACCAATTTAGCAAAAAGGCAGATGCTGAAATTGTAGAAGCCTAGCCTAACTACAAAAATACTAAGAAGAACCCATTTCATAAAAATGGGTTCTTCTTCTTTTAACGGTATATAACTTTTCCCTAAATAATTTCATTAAAGGGAAACCAGCCAAAAACAAGCGCGGGGCGCTCCTTTCCATCTGAGATTAGGTATAATCCCCTAATCCTTAGAGAAAAGAGAGAAAAAATGCAAATAGATTCAGCACTCCGAGAAGGCGCAACCACCGCGACCCAAGTTTGTATGAATATCCAACCCGCCGACCGCGTTTATATTATGTCTGATGACGCAACATGGCTGGTTGGGCAAGCCCTAAAAGAAGAAGCCCTCGCCACTGGCGCAGAGGTAAAACTCATCAAGCTCGAAGATTTTGGCACACGCCCTTTCACAGAAATGCCAGCAGATTTCATGCAAGCCATCTTTGATTTTAATCCGACAGTGACGATCTTTGCCGCTGGCTCGCAAAAAGGGGAGTTAATGTTCCGCATCAACATCTCCAAGCAAATGTTTGAAAAGGGAATCAAGTTCCGTCACGGGCATATGGTCTCGATCACAGAAGAGTTGATGCGTGATGGGATGCGCGCCGATTACCAAAAGATTCATGATCTGACTATGGATGTTTTCGAAATCGTCAAAAAGGCGAAGACGATTTCCTTCACATCTAAAAAAGGGAGCGATATAACAGCTCGTTTCGCTCCTGATTTGAACTGGATACCGTGTCATGGGCTTTATCATAACCCCGGTGACTGGGGCAACTTACCCGAAGGTGAAGTTTTTACCTGCCCCCAAACTGTAGACGGGACGATAGTCGCGGATATTCTCGGTGATTACTTCTCCCCAAAATACGGCGTGCTGGATACGCCTGTCACCTTTTATATAAAAGATGGCTGGGTAGAAAAGATCAACTGTGAAAATAAAGAGATCGAAAAAGAACTCTGGAGCTATCTCAACTCAAACGAAAACGGTCGCCGTATCGGTGAATTTGCCATCGGTACAAATACCTCCCTAACCAAGCTGACCGGAAATCTACTACAGGATGAAAAACTCCCCGGCATCCACATCGCCTTTGGTGACCCGGGCGCACGCGCCACCGGTGCAGATTGGGCTGCCACAACGCATATAGACGTGATCCCTACAGATTGCACCATCAAAGTTGATGGCAAAGTGCTCATGCAAGATGGGGAGTTTGTTTTTTAGGAGATAGCTTTATGGACACACTCACCACCCTTTTTAGTCACAATCTTTGGGCAAATCTGCAATTGCTGGATCTTTGCGCCAAATTAACAGACGAGCAACTCGATTCCACTCTCGACGGCACCTTTGGCTCTATTCGTGATACCTGGCAGCATATTGCCAGAGCGGAACAAGCCTATTTTTCACGGGTTAGCACAGGTAAACTTTATCAGCACCCAAAAGGCACGGATACAATGCCCATCGAAGAAATAAGGGAAACTCTTCGTTTCTCAGGCGAAGGATTTATCAAGCGAGCCCCAGAAGTGAAGGAAGATGAGACAGTCACCATCAATTGGGACGGCGAACCCCGCGATGTGCCAAAAACGATTTTGCTTACGCAGGCGATTAATCACGCTACCGAACATCGCTCGCAGATCATGACCATCCTGACGCAATTGGGCATCCAGCCACCTGATTTGGATGGGTGGACCTATTTTGATGAGAATTAAACGCAAGTAGCCCTACTATTGGGGGCAGATCAGCAGCACAGATGTATTTAATCAAGCCGAAAAATATCGCGCTTTATTGCTTCTGTGACTGCAGCAGTGCGGTCATCAACCCCTAACTTATCAAAGATATGTAGTAGATGCGTTTTTATTGTCGCTTCGCTAATATGCAAGGAACGCGCTGCCTCTTTATTGGTATCCCCTTTTGCGACCCGCTGTAAGACTTCAATTTCTCGAGTTGTTAATTTATCTTCGCCGGGGTTTCTCATTTTGCTAAATAAACGAGCTGCAATATTGGGCGCAACCACGGTCTCTCCGCGTGCTGTGGCTTCAATGGCACTGAATAAATCTTCACGCGGTACGTCCTTCAATAAATATCCAGTGGCACCTGCTTCAATCGCAGGCAACAAATCCGAATCGCTATCATAGGTTGTGAGCACTAAAATATGTTGTGCAGGCCGCAATTTACGAATTTTTCGAATGGCGGTGACACCGTTCATCTCCGGCATTTTCAAATCCATCAGTATTACATCGGGATTCAAGCCTTCCACAAGGTTTAAGGCTTCGATGCCATTCTCTGCCTCTCCAACTACATTGAAGCTGCCTTGCCCATTTAACATACCAACAAGTCCATTGCGTACAACGGGGTGATCATCAACGACTAAAATTTTTATTTTTTTCATCCTAACTCCAAAATCGGAATTTCCACAACCAGTGCGGTGCCAACATTTAATTCACTTTCAAATTTTACAGATCCGTCCAATTTTTCAATCCGCTCGCGCATGACTGTGAGCCCATAATGTCCTTCAGAGATCACTTCATCAAGCGAAAAGCCAACACCGTCATCGGTTACATCCAGAACAATGAGATCATGCATATATGATAATGTGATATTTACCGCGGTTGCTTTAGCATGCTTTTCAATATTATGGAGAGCCTCTTGTAAGGTGCGCAATAAGGCGATTTCGATCTCCGGATGTAGACTTATGATCTGCCCGGTGGTGGTCAGCGTTGTACGAATACCGCTTCTTGCTTGCCAGCCATCACAAACGCGTTTATACGCTTCGGGAATATTGGCTTGCTCTAATGGTTCCGGGCGTAGTTCCCAGACCAATCTGCGTGCCTGTTCTAAACTGTTTCTGGCAGTATCGCGCGCTAACCTGATTTGCTCGACGGCTTCGGTGTCTTCAACTTCTGGCAAGGCCTGTTCTGCGGCTTCTAAAAGCATCACAATACTGGTAAAGCCCTGTGCCAAGGTATCATGAATTTCACCTGCCAGCCTTTGACGTTCTTCTAAGGCCCCTTCGCGTCGTTTTGCTTCAGATAATTCTGTTTGTGTGACTTTAAGCTCTTCGATCAATTCTTTGCGCTGGACGCTTTGCTGAATGATTGCGGAGATCCAATTACCAAATAACAGCGCACCAACACCTCCGAGAATATAATTCCATACTAGTGGCGACGAAAAGGAGAATACTTCTCCGGCGTCTTTAAGTTGATAATAGAGAATAGCGCCTGTCAGAAGAAAGACCGCTGTGATCGCATATCGAATGGGGAGGTTACGAAAGACTTGGGGAAATAACCCAAATAAGACAAGATAATAAGCAGAGGAAAGCCCGATCAGAACAAACCAGAACAGAATGTCGCCAATGATAACGATCAAACGCATCCAGGAGCGTTCTTCCCATGATTGCAATCCCTTGAAGGCCCATTTCATTCCGCGCCAGTTCCATAAGATCATCCCCAGCGATAATAGCCATGCCAACCAAACAGATGTTGACCGGCTATCATCGAATAAATACGATCCCATTGAGAGCAAAATAGTTGCATAAAAGAGCCAGCTCCACAACCAGTCCCATTTCATTAGTACATCAGCATTTCTTTTGCTCATCATTTTTTTACCGTAATCTACCATTTTTTCACGTAACGATCGAGATTTGACAAGTGTAACATTACTCCCAGCGGAACGTGAAACGGGAAAGTATTAAGCCTGCAACCAGCATCCCTATCACAACGAAGAGCGAAACCATATTTAAGCTACTCTTTAGCCATAGGTCTTCGACAAAAATAACCACGTGGGTCAAGGGTAAGGCAAGACCAATTTTTTGCACAATTTCCGGCATGATAAAGCGAGGCATGGCCGCGCCCGATAAAAAGAGCATGGGATATAGAATTGCCATCCCTACCGCCTGTGCAGCACGCGCAGTTGGCATTACCCCTGCTAGCACAAATCCAACTGAAAAGAAGCTAAAAGCACTCAACAAAATAGCGGGAATAATACTTCCAATCCCTGTAGGTATTCGCAAATTATAAAATGAAACACCTGCGATATAGAGCAAGGCAATCCCTGCTGCTGACATCACAACCTGCGTTATGACTTGTGCCCACAGCACTGACCCGGATTGCAAAGGTGTTGCGCGTAAACGACGTAAAATTCCCTGATCTCGATAATTGGCTAAGGTAACGGGAATATTCAACAATCCGATCGTGCCAATAATCATCCCGATATAGCCGGGAACAGATAAATCCACCTGACCATATCCATCCAAAAAAGCTTCGGCTTCATTGCCATAAATCGAGCCAAATAAAATCATCAACATGACTGGGAAGGCCAGCGTAAAGAATAAAGCAATTGGCTCACGGAATTGCAACTGTAATTCCATTTTTGTAAGTTTTAGTAGTGCTTTCATATTTATCTCCTGATATTTAAATAAGCTGTGGTTTTATTCGCGGATATTTCGACCGGTCATCGCTAAAAACACATCTTCCAGCGAAGCACGGTGGGATTGTAAATCTTCCGGGGAAATATCGTGTTCTGCCAATGTGACTGCAACTTTTGCCAAAAGAGGCCCATTTCCTGTTACGCGGATATGATTGCCTTCCTGATTGACTGCGCTTACTCCGGCAACCGAGGCCAATTCTTCAGCGTTAAAACTTCTTGGAGCGGTAAAGTTGATTTGAGTTTCAGCATTTAGATTGGCTATCAAATTGGCGGGTGTATCTAAAGCAATCACTTTGCCCTGATCAATAATTGCGACTCTATTTGCCAATGCTTCAATTTCATCCATATAGTGAGTAATTAGCACCACTGTTTTGCCCTGTTCTCGAATATCGCTCACCAAGTCCCAGGTAGCGTGTCGGGCTGCCGGGTCTAGACCTGTGGTCAATTCGTCCAGAAACACAATTTCGGGGTCGTTGATGAGGGCAAGCGCGATAAATAAACGCTGTTTCTGCCCACCGGATAAATCATCAAACTGTGCGTTGCGTTTATCACCCAAACCCCAGTTTTCCAGCAGCGGTTCCCACGGAACAGTACGCTCATAAAATGAAGCATAGAGATCAAGTGCTTCCCACACTTTCATCCGACTAGGGATGGAAGCATGTTGGAGTTGAATTCCAATACGGTTGCCCAGTGTTTTCGAATCACTTTGCGGATTCAATCCCAGCACGGCTACGTGTCCTTCATCTGGCTTTCGCAGCCCGATGATTGATTCAACAGTGGTGGTTTTTCCGGCACCGTTAGGGCCAACAATGCCAAAGATCTCGCCTTTTTGTACGGAGAATGAAATATCATCCACGGCTATTGTTTTGCCATATTCTTTACGTATATTTTGTACATCAATTACTTTTTGCATATCTATTCCTTTATCCCGTGACTACCAACTATTATCTACCTCTGGCAAGCAAGAAAATAACGCCAAGGACAATGATGCCGATCGGCCATAATTTCACCAAAGAGAACCCCATCACGGCCGACCCAATAACAAGGAAGGGAAATAATATGGGGATAAGCGCAATCAATACACGCCCATTAATTTCACCTTCGCGTTGATATACACGATATGCCATTATTAGAAACCAATATAGGGGTAATAAGGCCATTAAAATACTTGAGCTATATCCAAAAACGCGAAGGTCTGTCATACCCAATATGACCAAAACACCGAACCAAATGAAAAAACCGCCCGCTTGCTGCTCTTTGCTCAATCCTCTTTCTTCCATCAATGAATTTTCTTTCATCAGTAATCTCCTTGTGGTTTTGAAATGATGGCTATAGGATAACGCCAGCACACGAAAATGTAACCGAGTGAATGGTGGATTTTGAACTTGCATTGAGTGGATATTCTTATCAGTGGTATGATGGCCTATATCAACCATCTGGTTGATGTGCTAACTACGTCGTAGTCAATATTGGGAATAATAATCATGCCATCGAGCACCGCTCGCAGATCATGACCATCCTGACGCAGTTGGGTATCCAACCGCCCGATCTGGATGGCTGGACGTATTTTGATGAGACGGACAACTAACAAATCTTTTTGTAACAGGAAAATCATAGGGAAAAATATGACAAACGAAGAATTGATTGCTCATACAAAACAACTTATTGACAGAATAGATGGCACTAGGAATGAAGTTAGTGTCTATGCAGAAGCTCGAGAGTTTTTTCGTGTTTACGCAGGACCTAAAAGCTCATTTTTGAAAACATTGGAGCAATATGATCCAATGGCAATATATGAATCACGTTATATGGTTAAAGACCTCCTTCAAACATTCATGGAATATGTTGAAGCCGGTTTGCTAAGTGACATCTCTCCGGAAAGACGTGCCCAACTCGATGTTGTGTCAGATTTTCTTGGTATGGCAAACAACCTTTTGGAAACGCGTGGCGTTCATCCTGCGGCTCCGGCTATGCTTATAGGGGCCACTCTCGAAGAATTTCTGCGGACTTGGATTGAAAGTGAGGGTATAAATCTTAGGAATAGAAAGCTAGGGATGGAAACCTATTCTTCAGTATTGCGCGATGCAGAACTGATTACTAAGCAAGATGGAAAAGACACAACAGCTTGGGCCGGCATTAGGAACCATGCTGCGCATGGTGAATGGGATGAAGTTTCTGATAAGAAGAGAATTTCCTTGATGTTAGAAGGTATAAATCTTTTTATGCGAAAATATACAACTTGATAAAGACACTTTTACAGCTAGTAGACAAAAAACCAAACGTTTAAAATCTTCAGAGAGTTCTCAATTATTACCAAAACTCTCCACTTTCCTTTATAATCCCCGCATGTTAACCCCACAAGAAATTGAAGCCCGCCTCGAGCGGGTACTTTTAACCGTACAAAAGCCCGGTCGCTATGTCGGCGGTGAGTACAACGCCACCCACAAAGATTGGGACGCGATCCAGACCAAAGTCGCCTTCCTCTTCCCCGATATTTACGACATCGGCGTCTCCAACGTCGGGATGAAAATCCTCTACGATCAGATCAACCAGCGTGACGATGCCCTCGCCGAGCGCGCCTATCTCCCCTGGCTCGATTTCGAAGAAGTCATGCGCGAAAACGAAATTCCCCTCTATGCGCTGGAATCAAAACATCCATTGGTGGATTTCGACATCATCGGGATCACCATCCCTTACGAGACTCTCTACACAAACACCTTAAACGCCCTTGATTTGAGCCAGATTCCGCTTAAAACCGCAGATCGTGGCCCCGAACATCCCCTCATCATCGCAGGTGGACACACCTCTACCAACCCCGAACCAATGTGGCCTTTTATCGACGCCTACGTCATCGGCGAAGGCGAAGAAGTCATCCACGATATTGTGGATGTGGTGCAACAACACAAAATGTCATTGCGAGAAGGGCTTCAGCCCGACGCGGCAATCTCCCACACAGATGGGGAGACTGCCGCGTCACAAAAAGATGCTCCTCGCAGTGACATGCTAAAGAAATTAGCCCAAATCCCCGGCGTATACGTCCCCTCCCTTTACGAAGCGCGCTATATGGACGACCAAACCATAGCCGAAGTCATCCCCCTCGTAGAAGAAGCACCAAAAAGAGTATTAAAACGGATCGTTGCCAAACTCCCACCTGCGCCGACCAACTTTATCGTCCCGAATATCAAAATTGTCCACAACCGTGCCACAGTCGAGGTAATGCGCGGATGCACGCGCGGGTGTAGATTCTGTCATGCGGGCTTTACCACGCGTCCAGTACGAGAGCGTAGCGTCGATGAAGTCCTCGAAGCCGCCGAAAAAGCAGTTGAATCCACAGGTTTTGAAGAAGTCTCCTTCCTCTCCCTATCCTCCTCCGACTATACCGGCATCACCGAATTGGTCGAAAAAGTCAGCGAACGATTCCCCGATGAAAAACTGAGCGTTTCTTTACCTTCCTTGCGCATCGAATCTGTTTCACTTGATTTGATGGAAGGACTCAAAAAACGCCGTTCAGCAGGATTCACCCTCGCACCCGAAGCCGCCACAGAACGGATGCGGCGGATCATCAACAAATTTATCACCGACGAACAATTGCTCGAAACCGCCACCGAAATTTATAAACGCGGCTGGACAACCATCAAACTCTATTTCATGATCGGCCACCCCTCCGAAACTATCGAAGATGTACAAGCCATTGCCGATCTAAGCAAAAAAGTCTTGGCAGCAGGCCGCCACACCGTCGGGGGCAAAGCAAAATTGAACCTGAGCGTGGGCACTTTTGCGCCAAAACCACAAACCGCCTTCCAATGGGTTTCTGTGGATACCTTTGAGCAGATCAACGAAAAACAAGATTTGCTCAAAAAAGAACTCGGGCGTGGCATCAAGCTTTCGTGGACAGACCCGGAAGATACCGTTATCGAATCTTTCCTTTCGCGTGGAGATCGTCGCCTTTCAGACGTAATTTATACCGCCTGGAAAAATGGCGCAAAATTCGATGCCTGGGGCGACCAACGCCGCTACGAAACATGGATGGACGCCTTCGCCGAGCACGATCTTGACCCCACCTTTTATACCCACCGTCAACGCCGCGTAGACGAAATATTCCCTTGGGAGCATATCTCCACCGCCGTGCATAAAAAATTCATTTTCCAAGATTACCAACAATCGCTCGAAGGCGAAATTCGTGTAGATTGCCGCGAACAATGTTTCGCCTGCGGCATTTTGCCCATCTTCAAAGATATGCGCCGAGAAAACCCCGGCAAAGGCTGGATGTGCCCAGAAGTAAAAGTCAGGAAAAAGAAAATGATCCCTGTGGAGAATAAATAATGAGCGAAGCCATCCCCGCAACACGCCTCCGCATCAAATTTGCCAAACAGGGCGCACTGCGCTATATCGGTCATCTCGATCTACACCATATTTGGCAGCGCAGCATCCGCCGCGCCGCTTTGCCCCTCGTCTATAGCCAGGGTTTTCACCCGCAGCCAAAAATTCAGCTTGCCTCTGCCCTCGCGCTGGGCTTCTCCAGCCAAGCCGAAGTTCTCGATATTTGGATAGAGAAAGATGCCGCTTGGGATTTAAAGAAATTGCAAAAAGCTGTCCCCGAGGGCATCATCATTTCAGATATGCAGGAAGTGGAACTCCGCAGCCCCGCCCTCCAAACGATGGTCAAATCGGCAGAGTACGAAGTAACCCTATTGGATGAAATCTCCGATTCGCTCCTGGATGAAAAACTTGCCACCCTTATGGATGCAGAATCTATTCTCAGGCCAAAGCGCATTAAAAAGAAAAAACGCAAACGCTTCACCACTGTGCCGCCAACCTACGATCTGCGCCCCCTAATCCTGGAGATGAAAAGAATCGCCCCGCAGCAAATTTTCATGCATCTCACCGCTCAAGAAGGCGCAACCGGCCGCCCCGATGAAGTACTAAACGAAATGGGTATCTCCGTTGAAGCCGCGCGGGTTGAGAGAAAGGCGTTAAATCTAAAATAATATTTTGTCATTGCGAGGCAGCTCTATCGCCGAAGCAATCTCCAACATGATGAAGGAGATTGCCGCGCTTCGTAAACTCCGCTCGCAATGACAGGATTTATCTTTTCTACGCTATCGGAGAAAAAATGGCCTACAACAAAGAACTCACCAAACGAATCAGCGCAACTTTCGGGACTATCCCCATCATTGAAAAGAAAATGTTTGGGGGCGTTGGCTATCTATTACATGGTAATATGGCCTGTGGCGTTCTGGACGACGCCCTTATTGTTCGAGTAGGTATAGAAGATTACGAAACAGCACTCAAGCGTCCACACACGCGCGTTTTCGATACGACGGGTCGCATAATACGCGGCTGGGTGATGGTATCCCCAGATGGAACATCCAGCGATGACGATCTATCCGATTGGGTAGAGCAAGGTATCAAATTTGCGTTGACATTACCGCCAAAATAGTTTTTTTTAGGGGAAAAGGAAGAGCAATCCTTCATTTGTAGCAACGCTCTTTATAGAAGATATAGCAATTTACCTGTACACTGAAAGGTCCAAACTCTACTTAAACCTACTATAAGAAATATCCAAAATGGATCAATATTTTCTTTTCGTTATATTAGCGCCAATCGCGGCCATCATTTCAATATGGACTGCAGTTTATGCTTGGCACCGTCGTTTGGTGTCGGGGGCATGGATGCTATCATTGGCTTTGCTAGCAATTACAGGGTGGTTATTCTCTAGCACGCTCGAACTCACCGCCGCAACTGCCCAAGCCACTATTTTAATCGCCAAACTCAGCTATCTTTTCATTCTTAGCGCACCAATATTTTTACTTGGTTTCGCACTGGAATATACAGGAAAAGAAAAGTGGATTTCTTACCCTCGCTTTATACTATTTTGGATTATTCCTACGATCACTTTTTTCCTGGTTCAGACAAATGATTTACATGGTCTAATCTGGTTTAATTATTCAGTAGTACCAGTCAACCAAACTTTGCAAGTTTTACGAATAACCGCTTATGGCTCATGGTTTTGGCTTCAGGCGGCCTACAACTATAGCCTAATTATTACAGGTGTAGTTATCATTAGCAACCAATATATTCGAGCAAATATACTTTATCGCAAGCAAATGGGGTGGATAATTCTGGGTGCTGTATCTCCATTGACATTTAATCTCATATATATCCTGCGTCTAATTCCCACGCTCAAAAAAGATTTTTCACCTCTGGCTTTTGCTTTTGCTTGTCTCTCCCTTGCAATTGGAATATTCCGCCATCGCCTTTTGGACATTATGCCTATAGCGCGCAATACTATTATTGAAAATATGGAAGAAGGCATGATTGTTCTTGACATTGAAGGACGAATGATCGATATTAACCCGGTTGCACGCCGTCTTCTATTCCCCTCCGATCAAGAAGTCACAGGAATAGGTGCTTCTCTAATAGATTATCTTCCAACAGCGACTCCATCGCTAGCAAAAGATGATCAGAAAAATAGGGGGTTTGAATTCGCTATTGAAGTCAACGAAAGAAAAAGACTTTTCGAAGGAAAGTTGTCGTCTCTTAGAGACTTTCAGGATAAATGTATTGGTTATTTGCTCATATTACAAGATATTACTGAACAGAAAAAACTATATCAAGAAATTGAGCGTTTGGCATCTAGAGATACTTTGACTGATCTCAATAATCGCCGTCATTTATTTTCTCTTGGAGAAAAAGAGATTGACCGTGCCAAGAGATATAAACATCCGATCTCGCTACTGATTATCGATATTGATTTTTTCAAAGAAATCAATGATACATATGGACATGTCATTGGCGACCAAATACTAAAACGCTTCTCTTTTTTCTTGCAAAGTACCTTACGCTCTGTCGATATTATTGGCCGGTATGGGGGTGATGAATTTATTGTCATCTTACCCCAAGCATCTCTGAATACCGCCCATATCACAGCTTTTCGACTATGTTGTACAACCGACAATAATGCGTATCACACGGAAGCCGAAGAAATTCACATCACCCTCAGCATTGGTCTCAGTAGTGAAAGCAATGTCACACATAATACTAACCTTCATAGCTTACTAGAGCGTGCTGATCGCGCTCTTTATTTGGCAAAATCACGTGGGCGTAATCAAGTTGCACTTGAGGAAACACAAAAAAACACTCAAGCTCAATTATAATTCGCATCTATTGTGAGATTTTCTATCACTTTCTTAGAAGAAAGCATCTCGAGTTACACGCTAATCTCACTTTGACAGTATTTTCATCTGTATTACCTGTGTTTCTTTATGGAGAAAATTATGCCTTTCCTAGTATCGCTCTTCTTCGGTTTTGCCCCGATGTTTCTCTTCGCCTATATCCTTTACTGGACAGACCGCTACGAGCGAGAACCTAAAATTTTGCTTGGCGCGGTTTTCTTTTGGGGGGTAGCGATTGCGGCGGGTGGTGCATTTATCATCAATACCGTTTTGGGGATGGGCATTTATATCTTTACCGGCTCAGAGGCAGCAACAGATATTACGACCGCTTCAGTAATCGCCCCGATTGTAGAAGAAACGCTCAAAGGAATCGCGGTACTGATTGTTTTCCTGGTCTTCCGCAAAGAATTCGACTCCATTTTGGATGGTATCGTATACGCGGGTATAACGGCACTTGGCTTTGCTGCCACAGAAAACACATACTATATTTATAATCTTGGATACCTTGAAAGCGGCTGGGAGGGACTTTGGTTTCTCGTTTTCGTACGCGTCATTTTGGTTGGATGGCAACATCCCTTTTACACAGCCTTTACGGGGATCGGTTTTGCGATCATGCGAATGACCCGTTCTGGTTGTATCAAATACGCCGCGCCGCTGATTGGCTTTTCTGTAGCTATGTTCACACACGCCTTTCATAATGGGCTGGCATCTATCATGAGTGGAATTGGGGGGATGGCTTTCGGTACTTTCCTGGACTGGACAGGCTGGTTTTTCATGTTCCTCTTCATTTTATGGGCAGTCGCCAGCGACAGGAAATTACTCGAGAAACATCTTCAGGAAGAATATACACTAGAGTTGATCACAGCAGCACAATATCACACTGCAACTTCAGCCTGGAAACAAACATCAGCGCGAACACGTGCATTATTTAACGGACGCTATAAAGCAACCAAGCGTTTTTATCAAGTTTGTGGAGAGCTAGCGCATAAGAAAGAGCAGTTCCATAAAATGGGTAATGAAAAAAACAATGTCGAGATCATTGAAAAATACCGCACAGAATTAGCCTCCCTAAAAGACAGGGTTCAAGTATAAAAGGACCTTTTTCTTTATTATTTTCAGTAAGAATATAGCACTCTATATCACGAAAAAGAGAAATTTTTTCATGGTAAAATCGCCATCGCGCACGCTTCGACAAGCTCAGCGCAAGCGCCCCCGTAGCTCAGTGGATAGAGCGCTGGCCTCCGGAGCCAGAAGCCTGAGTTCGAGTCTCAGCGGGGGTACAACCACAAGTACACCTGCTCCTTCAATTTTTGGAGTAGGTGTCTTTATTTTCCCTATCCTATTACAAATATTTTGCTTTGTCTTATCGTGAGTTAGCCTTGAGTTACCTTTTTGAGGTCGAGGCTTATTAGATCTTAGATCAAAAAATGCCCAACATCTATGTTGAGCATTTGCATTTATCTGAACCAATTCTCGATAGGGGTATGAGCAATAGTCAAATGTTACTTGTCGTTACCAAATTTTATACAGTAAACATCTAAACTTTTTCTGCGGGCTCGTTCTCATCCTTGCTGATCCCTTCACGGAAGGCTTTGATCCCGCTACCAAGTTCGCCAGCGATCTTGCTGATCCGTCCAACGCCAAAGAGCAAGATGACGATGGTTAAAATAATGATCAGTTCAGTTGTTCCCATTCGAAAGGGCATATTTTTTCTCCTAAATTTCTTTGAAACCAGATGTTTTTAGCACTGTGGCTTTCTTTGTTACAGCAAAGGCTTCGCAATTGGGGATTTGCTCAATCAAATCCAAGCCTGACTTCCCCATCACCATCACAGATGTTGCCAACCCGTCAGCAAGCATGACTGATGGAGCCAAAACAGAGACACTTGCCAATTCGAGCGATGAGTAGCCGCTGCACGGGTCAATGATGTGGTGGTTGGAGAAGCCGGGGCTGAAGGCTTGCAGGTAGTCCCCCGAAGTTGCCAGGGCTTGGTTTTCGATATTCAGCGTTGTCAACAATTTGCCAGCTTTCGCACGGGGCGTTTGCAAACCGATCTTCCAGGGGGATTGCGGGTATTTTTCACCCAGCGCCATCAGGTCGCCGCCTGCTTCAACCATCACGTTGGTGAAACCGAAGTTTTGCAATTCTGTCACGCCTTCATCAACGATGAAGCCTTTGGCGATGCCATCTAGGGTGATGGACATGCCCGGTTGTTCGAAATGCGCGCTGTTTTCATCGAACTTCAGCTTGCGATAATCTACCAGTCCAAGCGCCTGCTGGATGGCATCGTCTGCTGGCAGAGTTTGGCTGGATTGGTAAAGTGATAGTAAAGGATGGATGGTGACGTCAAAAGCGCCATCCGTGAGTTGGCTGAGTTCTTGCGATTGACGAAGTACCGTTAAAAGGGCTGGGTGCGGATCGTGCGTGCCCCCAACCTGGTTCAGTTCCGAGAGCTGGCTGTTTGGCAAAAAGCGACTGAGTACGCTTTCGTGGGCAGACATTCGGGCAAAGCAGCTGTTAATTGCGGCCTCAGCAAGCCCAGGGTCAAGTCCGACTGCCTTGATGTTGACCACTGTCCCCATCAGCAGGCGCTTCTTGCTGATGATCTCGTCCGCGGGCAGGGAATCCAATCCCAGCTTTAATGCTACACCTGCGGCTCCGCCAACGGCAACGATCTTCAGGAAGTCTCTGCGGGTGATTTTCTTTGGCATAACTTTAATTTCCAAGTAAGTGGGTGATGATATTTTGGGCAAGCTCAATAAGGATCAGCCCCATGCTAATGAGCACGAAGACCATCAGGGTTATTTCTTTACTTTTTCGAGTATCCATTTTCGTACCATGCGAATGAATTTGTCTACGGGGTCGATGGGGCAGAGGTAGGCGCACCAGGGGCGTTTGATGAAGAGGGAGGCGATGAGGACGATGCCCAGCAGAATGAATTGCGGATTTGAGCCAACGAGGGCAAAAAGGGTGCCGAAGATCTCGTAGCTGGTCAGGCCGGGGCTGCGGAAGAGCAGGGCGACGAGAATGGCAAACCAGACAACGCCGCGCCGCAGCCAGGTGAAGGTGTTGCGATAGCGACCTGGGGAATAGTTTTTTGCTCCACCGATTGCACCCATGCACTCTTGTGCCGCGCCAAAGGGGCAGAACCACTGACAGTAGGGATTTTTGTTATCGACGGTGAAGACGAATATGATCCCGCCGAGCATCAGATACCAGTAGATGTTGGTTTGCCACTGGGGCCAGAAGCCCAGCAGTGCCTGATTGACCATGGAAAGGGTGAGCGGTTTATTGTACATAAAGCCCAACACGACCATGCCGACCAGTAAACCAGCCCAGCGGAGTTGCTTTTTGTATTTGAAGTTGCGCTGATGCCCGAAATAGCCGACTCCGAAAAGGGCGATCAGGGCGATCTCTGGCGTGCCGAAGGTGACTTTGGGTTTGGGAGTGGGTGGCACGTCGAAACCAAGCTGATTGGCGGCGATGCTGCGGCTGCCCTCTAAGGCGGATGCAGCGATGGCGCGGGATGTGTATGTGGCGCTGGTTATGCCGTCTACATCTTCGCCAAGTTGGAAGGCGTCTTGGTAGCTTTTATCGAAGAAGGATTGGATAAATCCGTTCTCATTGACTTTCCGAAACCAGGAGGGTGTCTCTCGGTGCTGGATGACGGCCATACCCGTGATGGTGCCATCGAGATCAACGGCAACGGCCATTTTGAGCGGTCCGCCATAGCCGTTGGATTCACCAATGCCGATATAGCCGATAGGAGGTTGCGCATCTACATCGGTGTAGGCGGCGTAGGTGATGGCGTCCAATTTCTCGAAGTGGGTGGCTGTGGGCATGGCTTCATGCAGGTATGGATTGATATCGGCGTTTTCAAGTTGGTAGCCGATGACCCATGCTACGATGAATGAGAGCAGGGCAAGAATGCCAAGAAAGCGTTCTGTTTTTTGTTTCTTCATACGCTAAGTTCAACAGCGAGAAGCTCAGGACAAGTCACCAAAGCTTCTGGCTGTTTTGCGAATACAACTACGCTGACTGCTTGGCGAAGACAAAGCGGCGTAACAGCACGCCCCAAACAACACCGACGATGCCTGTCATCCCACCCATGACGAGGGCGGCTTGCGGCGCTCCTTCACTGAAGAAGCCAACGATCAATTCTAGGACGAAAATAGCATAGATAATACCCAAAATCGTGAGCAGCCAATGCCACCATTTGAGCGTCAGTTCCTTTTTGCGGGCATAGTCAACCAGCAAAAGTAAGCTTGCTCCGGCCAATGCGCCAATTAATAAATGTGCGAACATTTTATTCTCCTTAATCCTTAATATGGATGAACTTGTCGCTGTCCCAGAAAACCATATTGGGCTCTTTTTTGCCATAGCCACCGGCATCGTCCAGATTGACAAGCAGACTATCAATGGAGCCAGACTCTGCCCCGATCATGATGCGGGTCACATCGTGCAGCCAGCTTTCGGGCTTATTAAAGGGGCAAACACGAATGCAGATACCACAACCACTGCCATTGGCGACCCAGCCTTCCCAGCATTTTTCAGGGTTTGACGACCATTTCAAGACATCGGAGTTAGAGCTGATATTAGCGGATCCCATGGTTTTATCTTCGTACGAAATTGCCTGACTGGGGCATAGCTCAGCGCATTTCATGCAGGATTTGCAGAACTCTTCCACACCGAATTTGATCGGTTTGTCATTTTCAAGGGGCATATCGGTGATGACTTTAGCGATACGCACACGTGGCCCGTACTTGGGTGTGATCAACATGCCGCTGCGACCGTTTTCACCCAACCCCGCTTCAATCGCCATCGGTACGCTGATATTGGTGTTGTTTCCACAGGGGATGGCGTTATATCCCAATTTGCGGATGAACTGCGCCAAAGAGCCGCCCGTGATCGCCATCTTAGAATAGCCATCTTGGGTGATCGCTACCGTCAAGTGAGTGGGAGCAGATTCAATGCCGTCATAATCTTCTTCAAAAGCCAGCACGATGACTTTGTTCATCGTTTCGGGAATTGCTAAAGTGCCATCTTCCAGATAGCGGGGCTTGGCCGATTCGCCGGGGTCTACTTCGGCGATCTCAATATCCAAGCCTAATTTCTCAGCGATCACGCCCAAGGCAAGTTTAGGCAAATTACTAACAAGTTGTCCTGCTTGTCCTTCAAACTTGCTGACAGGCACAGCTTTAACAAAGCTGGGGGAGGGGGCATTGCTGGGCAACAAGCTCGGGTCGATATTTTCCAAAACATCAATTAAAAGGTCTTTGACTTCCTGTCCATCCATCTTTTCCAATTCGGCTTTTATCAAGGGTTTTGCATCTTCAGGAGAAACCTGCCCCTCGGGGAGTTCCACTTTTTCGACCTTGGTAACCTTGATCGGTGCTCTGGTTTGTGAAAAGCCATCGTAATAGTGGGAATAAAGCCATTTTTCGTTCATGTCTGTGACGCCCACCATCGATGCGCCTAAGAACAAACTGGCCTTCTTCACAATCGCTGTCACTTCTTCAGATGTAAGATGATCGTGTTCCCAGCGGCCGTCAAAACTTGGACCCTGACCTGGAGCATTCACTTTTGGGTCCAACCCCATTAAGCCCTTATGTAGCCCCAGATAGCCGATAGAAGAATCTGTACCCTCATACATAGCGACGTAGGCAGCTCCGGCAGAGAGCGCTTTGTCCACCTGGGTATAGCCGGGATCATTCTTCTCATAAACGGTTTCGGTAGCATCCGCTTTCTCATTGAATTCATCATCCCACCAGACACGGCTCAAAATAGCGTTGGTGGCATCGAAGCGGGTGTAATTGGGACCAAATTCAAAGAGCGGATCATCGTCTTTGAGTGTTTTGATGGTGAAACCGCCAAACTTTTCCTTTGATTCGATTAGGTCATAATTGCCCAGTTGGCCTACTTTGGTTGTTAGAGGCAGGGCAAAGGCTGCCAAGCTGCTGAGCTTTAGAAAATCTCGTCTACTTATTTTGCTTTGTTTAGACATTTTTACTCCTACATTTTTCAAATTCAATCACTTGCAAATACAATTTCTGTTTTTTCTCTTTCCGACATATGTAGCCGGTTTGTTATGGATTTCCATAGGATGACTGTCCCGACTGAAACAATAGAAATGCCGATGTATTCAAGCGGAAACATTAATCCCATTAAGACCAGGGCGATTAGCGGTTTGGGTAGCACAACGGCGGTGAGGGCGCCCATGGCTGCCAGCGCGGCCACCGATGCAGGAATAGCAGGGAGCAAGGCACTGATTGATAATCCCAATGCAGCGCCACCAAACATGATCGGCAGGAACTGACCACCTTTCCAGCCTGTATTCAGCATCAGGCTTGTTAGAAGCAGGCGTGCCAAGCCGGTCAAGAGAAGGACCCAGAAACCGAGCTGAGCAGCTTGCTCGAACATCGGGTTCAGGAGATGCTGACCAGAGAACAGCACGAACGGCAGGAAGAGGGCGGTTAGCCCCAGGCTGAAGCCGCCCAAGGTGCCGCGCAAGATCGGTTTCTGCTTCAGGGGCGCGATCCATTTTTTCAGCCATTGATGGAGTTTGAGATAGAGCCAGCCACCGGCCGCGCCGACTAATCCCAGGGGGATACTCCAAAGCAGATCTGTCCAGTGGAATGCGTGAGCACTCAAATCAAGCAGCCCCCCGCCGTATAGGCCATCCAATAATTTGACAAATGCGAATCCGCCGGCCAGGTAAGCAATGATGGTCGGCCATTTTTGAATGAAGTTTTTGATCCAGTTTTTAGATTTCTCTGGTTCCGGCAGATCAAATCTTTTTCGAAAAGAACGCATCACATCTCCAGCCCAGGTACCCATTCCGCCCATCACGTCCATGATGGCGGCTTCAGGACCAAGGCTGGCGCCAAATATCAGGGATGTGGAAGCTGTGAGCATTCCTTGTGGCAGGTGTGCATAGTCTAGGCGACCGGTTTCACTGATTTCGGAAACCGCCTCGTTAATTCCTTTGGGATGGTCGCCAAGATAACGCTGGCACAGACCAATCAAGACTCCACCCAAGGTGGCAACCAGCAAAGTTTGTAAAGGCAGGCTCCTGGTAAATTCTTCCCAAAGCAGATGCTGGCCCCATTCGATGAAGTGGAGCAATTCAGCCGATACTGCGCCAATCAGTCCTCCCAATAGCGTGGCGAGCAAAGCCAGAGAAATGATTAGAATTATTTTTTTAATCACGGATTTCATTTTCTTTACTGTTGATCAGCAACTGCATCCCAAAAGCGAGTGATAGTAGTCCCAAACCAACTGTCAAAGCCAAGTTTCCTGTGGATACAACAGTTGTTGCGGGAAAGGCAAATGTTTTTTCAATCGCCGAGAGTTTGGCATCATGGAATTGATCAAAGACCGGGTCCGTCGCCATCTCAATCATCACCCTACGGCTGCGGTAGCGCATCAACGCGCCGCTGCTCCATTCTTCAGCGTTTTCAATCCCCCATTTTTCCATCGACTCAAAAACCGCATTACCGCTGTATAGGGGATAACTGCCGCGTTTGATCAAGTATGGAATCACGAAACTGGTGTATTCGCTTAAAGCCTCTTCGGATGTAGCCCCGAAACTTTGACCATTGACCTCTATAGGCGTATCGTATAGTTTGATGTTGTTTACCATTACAACTGGTTTGCCATCATCTTCTTCCAAAAAATTTCTAAGGTTATTGGTATCCGCTTCAGGATGTTGCACCTGGTATCTCTCGACATAGAGATCAACTTCAGCAGGGCTAATAGGGCTTTCAAAAGCACCATGCCAGATTAGAAAAAGCAACATCAATACTCCGACAATGCTCCAATTCAAGATCGTTTGGTTTCTCTGTTTAGTCATAAGTTATGAAAACCTCTTATTCGCCTTTCGAACTCAGGAGTCGCATAATTTCATATGCTGTTTCCTGTCCAGAATTCTGATTCTGACCGGTAACAAGATTTCCATCCACGACGACATGCGTGGCGAAAATATCAAGGAATGCGGTTTCACTTTCAAATAGGGCATTCAGGTTGCGTAGTTCCGTTTCAGGATGTAGCGGTGTGATTGTGATATTTAGCTCTTCAACTTGCTTGTCTGTTACAGCAGTTACCCGCTTGCCTTCTACAATGGGATTCCCATTCTCATCGACTGCTTGAATAAACCCTAAAGCTCCATGACAAACAGAACCGAGAATTGCTCCATTCTGGTGTGCTATTGAAACCTGTTCGCCTAGATACTCTGATTGTCCGAGGTCATAGGCTGCACCCCATCCTCCAGCGAAGAAGATCACATCGTAACTAGAAAAACCAACATCTTCAATAGACCGGGATTTGTGAGTCATTGCCAACAAGGCTTCATCTTCAAGGTAGCGTTTATCCCAGGAACTGATAATGGGCCACCTTAGTCCGGCAGGTTCCATTGGAATCTCACCACCTTGCATACTGATGACATCAACTTCCATCCCGTTGTCAAGAAATTCATAATAGGGGACGGTCATTTCTGAAGGGAACACACCGGTAGCTTTACCATCTTCCCCCAATGTAGTATGACTGGTGGTGATGATCAGCGCCCGTTTACCGCTCACATCAAAATTTTGTGTTTCTATATGATGATGGAGCCCCATAATACGTAGTATTGATGGCAATAGAATTGCGATTATGACGAATACAGCAAGAATTATCCCGCCGCCGATTAATAGTCTGCTATTCATACTTTCTCCTTTTTGTTACTGCTTGTTTTCCCGAAGGGACAGCACCAGCATAATCAACGCCAGCACCGGGAAAACATGGTTGAGAACTGCGCCGGGGGCGGTACCGACAATTTCGAAGGGTTTATAAAACCCACCAATCAGCAAACGCCCGGTGTACTCAATAAACATGAATACCCACATGAGTGGAATCAACGATTGGTAGCGCCACAGCACAAGCACGAACACCAGTCCAAATAGCAGTTGCGACAGCCCCCAATAGGCGAATAGCCCGACAATCACAGAGGCGGCGCTTGGCGAGAACGCATCCAAAGGAATGGTGGCGATGGATTGAGCGCCGCCATCCGGCAGGAACATGTGGGTAAGCGAACGCCCAACGGCATGGATTGTTATTACTACAAATAGCCATTTAGCAATGGCGCTACCGCGATATTGATTGTCTATGGTTTTGGGAAACAGTTTTTCAAACATGTTTTTTTCCTGCTTTTTTAGTTTTCTTTGTATGGACATTCTCGCACGAGATTGTCGAATGCGCTCGGTTCTTCCTCACACGTCCAATCCAGCACAAAATCAGTTTTGAGTGTCAGATCAATCTCACCGGCGTTTGGGTCAAGGTTCGTTGGAGAGAGCCGCGTAACTCGATAAGTGACTTCGCCCTCGTTGAAGATGGGGGTACGGTGATTGCCGATCCACGCACCGGTATCCGTATCCAAAATGCCACCGACTTTCATTGTCAAACCATCATCCAACAGCACACCTTCTGCGTAGAGACAATCATCATAACTTTCTTGCGGTTTCAACTCGCAGTTGTCGTATCCCTCGCCACCGAGAATCCAAGCGTGCTTGACCCACCACTCCCCGGTGCCGTCCTCTTCCATTAGTTCTTCGCCGCTGCCGTTGAGATAAACCGCGTCGGGATGGAAACAGACTGTTTCACCATTGTTGTCTTCCGTGCATTCGCCAGGACCGACCTGCGTAGGGGCGACGATATTGCCTAAAAGCCGACTCTGCGCATATACGGTGACGCTATTTGTCGCCGCATCAACGTGCATATCGTTGATAACGGTGAGTTTTGCTGGTAGCTCAGGCAGATCCATTTTTGCCACCCAATAAGCACCATGGTAGTCCAACTGGCTCGTTGGTTCGAACGGGACGACTTGCTGACCTGAACATCCAGCGATCAGGAATGAGATGCTGAGTACGGCGATGATGCCGCCGATTATGAAATTTCTTTTGTTCATGATTTTTTCCTTAATTTTTCTTCAGTTGAGTAAATAACATGCGCTGATAGCGCCGTCTTAAGAGAGAGACAATCTGCAAAATTGTCTCTCTCTTAAATTATTATGGATATGTTTCTTCGGCAAAAATATATTGGTGATAGCCCTGATTGAGATTGTCTCGCAGGACATTGTGGTAGCAGGCATCCCCGCCACCGAAGGGCAGAATTTCCAACGGTTCGTCCAGCGTGACTTTGGCCAGCGTCCAGCCATCAGGGATGGCGGCGTTCAAGTCGGGCGTGCCGGTATCGGTGGCATGCATCACATAGCGATTGCCTGCCGGATCGGCCAGTTCGTAGATTTCATCTTCGTAAATAATCTGGTGGCATTTGCTGATGACTTTGATGTCAATTGCACCCGGTTCAACAGATAGCGCGGCGCAACCTGCATCTGCGCTTGGTAAACAATCTTGTGCATTGATAATGGATAGCTCAACCCACGAATAGCCATCAACTTCAAGTTCCATCTGGCATTCTTCGCCTTGGCAATCTGCGGGAGCGCTTGGCGAGCGGTAAAAGCAGCTGTCATTAAACATGGTGTTTCGGTTTGTATTTTTCTGCCACGGCAATTTAGGACTGTAATCTGCCCAAACGTCATCGGGCATGATGGTATCGCCAGCGCCCACAACCACGAGGCCTTCACCCATGTTGATCAATTCTTTGGCTAAACCGGCTTCACCAGCTTCGTTCAGGCATCCACTGTTTTCAGGGAGGCTGGATTGAATGGTTTGAAAGCTGACTCCAGCTTCTGTAGATGTGGGGAAGGTCATCATATCTTGAAATTTGCCGTAAACAACTAAGCCTACGATGACGAGTACGACGATGATGCCGCCGATAATGAGATTTCTTTTGTTCATAATTCGATTTTTCCTTAGTTTTTCTTCAATTGAGTGAATAACACGGTTGAGAGCGCTGTAGCCAGGATAACCAGTGTGTTTTCGTTTGTGCTTGCATTATTTATCCATCTCCATCGTGGACCATCATGTCGAGCGCGACCACGATCGCCAGAATAAGCACATCGTTCTGACCCGCTTCAACTTCCAAGCCATAAGTATCTCGCAGGCGGAACCATCTCTTGGAAACTTCCGCGACCGTCTTACGACCTTCACGGATTTCGTAGGCGTGATCGAGAATACTCCCCTTTACGCTCAAGTCTTCGCCGCCCGCAACCTTGACCGTCCAGCGGTCGCGCAGGGGGCTGATGAGCGCCTTCTTGACTTTGGCGAGCGTTTTCCCATCTGCGCCTTCGATTGCCATCGTATCTTTGATCGTCAGCAATTTTGCCTGAATTTTACAGAGAAGATTGCCATCCAGGTCTTCAAAACGCAGCGTCTCACGAATGCGCAAGGCTTTGCCGTCTATCTTGAAAGCTTTTTCGCCATCCTGATTTTCGATATAAAAATCATCTCCAATAGCGATCAACTTCTGCTTCATCTTATAGCGTTGGTTTGACATATTTTTCTCCGAGATAAGTTCTTTTGAAAAAGCACCACAGAGATACAGATGAAAACTTTGTGTTCTCTGTGTCTCTGTGGTGAATGATTAGGCTTTTGCCAATCCACGCATTTTGAAAGCGAGTACGATGGCGAGTACGCCTGAGATCAGCGCCCAGAGTGCGAAGATCCAAACCAGTGTGCTCATTGTTAGGAGGGGATGGGAAAAGATGACGATGCCAAAAATGACATACAGGATGCCCATGATCAGCCCCCACCAAGTCCACTGCCCGTTGCGCCCTGCAAAGATTATCACGGTGCCGTTAGCAATGGTTGCGATCCCGAGCAGGGTTGCCAGAAATCCGCTCCCGATCATCCCGGCGATAACTGGATTCCCGACGATAAAGATCCCAGCCAAAATCCCGAAAATGCCGCCGACAATCGTCCAGGTGCGGGATTTTTCAGTGTGCCCGCGCAAACCTTCGATGATGCTGAAAATTCCGTCCACGATCCAGTAGATGCCCATGAACCAGATCAGGCTCAATAGGGTGGAACCAGGGCTTGAAAACATAATCATGCCGAAGATGATCAGCAGAATACCGCGTACCAGCGGCATCCACCAGAGCGAAGCAATTGCTTCTTTTAGGGCTTCTTCAGTTGGGGTGTTGGTTTCAATTGTCATTATTTCTCTCCTTACTTTATTTCTTGTAAAGTGTGAATAGTATGGTAAAATTTACATCGTATAAATTATACACAGTATAAATAATATGTCAAGAGATGCTTTGATTACATTTTTGTACGGTGTATAATTTAGCTTAGCCTTAAGGAGTTATGATTATGCCCCGCCCTAAAAAGACAGAAGAAGAAATTCAGGCCATGCGCGAAAAAATTCTGGATGTGACTCTGGCTATTGTGAAGGAAGATGGCCCCGATGCAATTACCAGCCGGGCAATTGCGAAACGACTGGGAGTTTCGCATATGTCTTTATTTACCTATTTTGAAAACCAGGCCGCGATCATATCAGCATTGCGAAACCAAATGTTATCAAACTGGTCAAGTGTATTTGAGAAGATAAAAGAGCGGGCTTTAACCGAAGATATCCCCCCATTAGTAAAAGAATTATTGGGAATGTTAGTTACTTATGCAAAAGATAATCCGAACATATACCGGATGGGCTGGGTTGTTCCTGAGGAAGGAAATCAGTATTTGGAAGAAGGTCAGCAAAAGAAATTGATCGCTGCTGACCTATTAGCCAACCTGCTGAAATTGGGCATGGAACGGGGCGATTTCGCAGAACGTGATCCCCTGCTAGCGGCTACCACCACATTGGGGATGGTCAATGTGCCTTTTATTTTGTTTCACACCGGTAGGATCGATGATCCTGTTTTTCGAGATCGGATGGTTGATGAAGTGCTTTCAGCAGCAATGCAATATTTAGGAAGCAAATGAATACAGGGGAAGTTCTCGCTGATCCCGTTTTAGTAATTCTTGGCGATGATGGCGAATATTACGCTTTCAAAAATGCCTGCACCCACGCAGGAAGATAATCGATCCACTAGCTGGGACGATGACTCTGGAATGTTGCAGCGTCAATCAATCCACTTTTGATTATGCCGGAAACGTACTCTCAGGTCCCGCTGAAGAACCGCTCACCAGTTATGCTTTGTCTGTTGAAGATGGTGTACTGGAAATTGATCTGTAACCATCTTTTACCGACATTTTAAGTGAACCAAGAAAGTCATCCGAAAGCTCTCTTCTATCTGCATCAGACACTTCTTGTGATCTTTCCGAATTACTAAGTAAATGCTCAATTTGCCTGAGCAACTCACTATACTCACTTCCACCGTCCTTAGATGAGACAATCATATTTACAAGCTGATGGCGCAAAGAAAAACCTTCCTCGACCCAAGCTTCAATTATCCTCATAGCCTGGGCTTCACGGGGATTCTTCTCATCAAGGCGAAAACTGTAGACCTTACTCATAGCAGTTTCAAAGCGTCATACAAACGCCATAGCTTGAGACCGCCACGAACATTTGCCAGATGCAGGCTGTTGAGTTGGTCTGCCAGCAATACTTTCTCATGCTTCAGAATCGGGAGTAGCTTTTGCCTGAGGAGGGCACTACCACCACCCGTAAGAATTATGGTGTCCCAAGCTAATGCACCACCCGCAATACGCTGATAAGTATCAGCGAACTTGTTGAGAAACAAACTGGTAGCTTCATCCACATATTCGCCACAGGGGTACTTCTTCCCCCCACCTTCAAACATCCCAGTTGCAATAGCTTTACGGATTCGTTCTGGTGGTAGCACAGGAATATCTTTCACCAGCTCCACATGGTTTGTGCGAAAGCTCTCTTCAAAATCCGAAATTACTTGATTGATCCCAATAGAAATGCTTTTAGCAAGACCGTAATCTACTACTCCCCCAGGATTGACAGCCAACCAATCTGTAGTGAAACCACCAACGTCAATTACCAACGAACGCCCCTCTCCAACACTGGCATGTTGGTAATGTTGCCCATCTTCGGTCAGTAGGACATTCATCAATCCACCAACAGGCTCGTCAAAGGTATTGGCGTAGATCACACTGAAACTGGTCTTACGCATTCCAATTTCGACTGTCCACTCGCCTACGACCGATTTCATTAGATCTTCTCGATATTTCACATCTCCAGGGGCATGGCTACCAAAGATGGCTACTTCACGGCCACGTTCATAGAGACGGGCAAGTGCAGCAATCGCTAAAATGCCATAGTAATCACGGGTATATCGTGCAGCACCTGATCTTTGAGCAAAAACACCATGTCTTTCAGCACTTTCTCCAATTACATAGGGTTTCCCATTTACTCGAATGTAATCAGCAGAATTTCCATTGATGCTTGCTCTTGAAATGATCTTCTGATATTCGCCTTCTGTCAGGGGTTGAATTGCATGAGGGAAGGCAATTTCACCGTTTGCAATCTTTGCTTTGATGATGCTGTTACCAGCATCTAGAATAATAACGCTCATGATTTACTCCTTTCTTGAGGGGTGTATACAAACGTAAACAGGAAGCGTTTACATTCGTAAACACTTATAGGGAAATAAAAAACTACCTCGGCCCAAAGCGTTGGTCGGTTGCATCTTGGGCTTTCTCGATATAAATATCGAGAGCACCTTTGTCAACCAGCCATAATTGACCGATTTTGATACCTTCGACCTTACTTGCACGAAGCAAACGTCGCAGGTATTGCAAGCTATAGCCACTATACGAAGCCGCCACTTGCACTGATATATGGTTGTTTAGAACTTGAGGGGTACTTGTATCAATCGAAGAAACCATCCGGAACTACTCCAGAGTGAGCGACAATTCTTCCACTTTACTGCGATCTTCAAAGCGTAATTGGGCCAAGAATTGCTCTACACTCAGCTGAGAAAGTTCGTGATAGGTCTCATTAGGGGTACAAGGACGAATCGAACACCCCAAAGTTGATCCTGAGCGATTTTTGTCTATGGTTCGGTTTGATACTAGGCAAAAATTGGATGATTTGCCAGATTTTCAACTAGATGCCTAAAAATTTTATCCCAAAAACGTTCGAGTCGCAGATGGTGTTTTTGTAAGAAATTACCAAAATATTTTGTGGTTCGAATCTAACAATGACCATTAACATCACTAATGTTCAATTCGAGCATTTTTTTGGCTTAATTTCGCTTTGAGCATAGTAGTAGGTTAGCACAGTTGATGTTTAATTATGAATCGAATACCTTTATTAATTCAAGTGGCCCTACACCTAATAGATCCATATAAATTTCCGACTATGAAACACACAACAGAGATTCGGATTTGAATGAATCAAAATCCGAATCCCGGTGATACAGTTGATCAGAATTCTCAATTATTCTTCTGTTTTGGTTTCCTCTTCAGTTGAATCTTCGTCATCCTCGCCTTTCAGACCTTCACGAAAAGCTCGGATACCGCCACCCATCTCACCAGCAATCTTTCCAATTCTTCCAACCCCAAACATGAGAATGACAATCGCCAATATGATGATCAGTTCAGTTGGTCCAAGCCCTGCCATAATAAACCTCCAGAAATTTTATTTTTCATGCTAATAAAATTTCTAACACTTACGTTGTCACTTATCTCAAAATACCTCTTTACACATCTTTATTGATAACTTTAGATGAAAAACCTGAGGATGCTTCAACTTCCAGGTCTTTTGTGATGAGATAAGCATCAACAAAAGGAATTGATTCAATTAGCTTCAGTCCTTTATCAGTTCCCAGTACCATCACAGCGGTTGCCAGCGCATCTGACTGCATCGCATTCCCGCTCAGGATAGTGACCGAAGCCAGGTCAGGAGATGAGAACCCGATTCGAGGATCAATGATGTGGTGATTGAGCATGTCTGTCGAGTAATACTGGAAGTAATCCCCGGAGGTGGCAACTGCCTGATTGCTGATGTTGATCTGCGACAGAAGGCCGGGTTGCTCTTCGCGAGGAGACTGGATCCCAATCTTCCAGGGGATATTGCCATCCTTCTTGCCGGATGCCATCAGATCACCACCGGCTTCGACATACACATTCTCGAAACCCAATTTCTTCAGCACAGCAGTACCAGAATCAACAATGAATCCTTTGGCGATCCCGTCCAGGGTGATGGCCATTCCGGGCTGTCCAAGAGTTATCCCTTCACTTGAAACAGAAAGTTGGGTGTAATCCACCAGACTGAGCGCTGACTCAACCGCTTCTGCACTGGGAAGCTCTGGCTGCGATTGCTGATAAAGGTCCAACAACGGCTTGACTGTAACATCGAATGCGCCGCCGGTCATCTCGCTGATCACAATTGCCTGGGTGAGTACCTCAACCAGTTCTTGAGGCGGTTTGGCCAGCTTGCCAATGCTGTTGAGAATAGCAACCGGGCTTTCGGATTCACGGTGGTTGAAGATCGCCACCTGGCGTTCCAGTTCAGTGAAAGTGACTTCAATCGCTGCCTCGCCTGCGGCATTGCTCTCGGCCACTACCGCCAGGTTGATGATCGTGCCCATCAACAGGCGGGATTCCGATACAGTGGTTACCTCGTCTTTGACTAAATCGAAGAGCAACTTGCCGCCAGCAAGTACACTCCCAGCCACGGCTGTGATCTTGATAAAATCGCGTCTTGATAAGCTTTGTTTGTGTTCCATTTTGTTAGTGTCCAGTGTCCAAAATTTTAGGCATCTTCGATCGGTTCAGGTGTGGGTAAAGGTACTGAGGGAGTCTCATCAACTTCCTGGTTAATTACAGGTAGAGTTGGATCTGGTTGATCGAATAACCCGACTCCCTCGTCTATTAAAGTGCTTGAAACATCCAGGATAATCAGCACTGCGCATACCAATACCACCACCAGGATGATATTCGGCATGATCTGTTTTAGTTTGTTGTTTTTCTTTTCGGCCATAGTCCTAAAATCCATTTCCTGGTCATACGAACAAATTCATCTACCGGGTGCAGCGGACACAAATAAGCACACCAAGGACGGCGGATGAACATCGATGCGATCAAGATAATTCCCAATAGTGCAAATTGGAAGCTAGATCCCACCAGGTCAAAGAGGGTTCCAAAGATCTCGTAGCTGGTGATTCCGGGATTTCGTAATAGCAGGGCGATCAAAATCGCACCCCAGGCCAGACCTCGCTGGAGCCATTTTAGAAATGTACGGTATTTACCGGGAGACCGGGGCTTTGCCCCCCCAATCACGCCCATACACTCCTGTGCTGCACCAAAGGGACAGAACCATTCGCAGTATGGGTTTTTATTATCCACAGAGAACACAAAGATGATTCCCAGAATTAGAATGTACCAATACAAATTGGTCTGCCATTGCGGGAAGAAGCCCATCAGGAATTTGTTTATCGAGGAAAGGGTCAGCGGGCTATTGTACATAAACCCTAATACCACCATCCCAACGATCATGGAACCCCAACGGGCTTGTTTCTTATATTTGAAACCTGATGTATGTCCAAAATAGCCAACAGCAAAAAGTGCCAGCAAAGTAATCTCAGGAATACCAAAGACAAATTTCGGTTTTGGCTTGGCATCAACCGGCCAACCCTCCTGCACCGCGACCTGTCGGGCCCCATCGTGGACAGACTCAGCAATTGCCCTGGACGTATAGGTCGCACTGGTGATTCCATCAACATCATTACCAAGTTCAAAGGGATCTCCATACGGTTTCCCCACCAGGTCTGAAATGAAGTCGGTGCCCAGTACGCGAGTCATCCACGATGGAGTTTCTTTATGCGAGATGACCACTGCATTCATCACCTCGCCTTCTGGCGTGACTGCGACAGCCATCAACATAGGACCGCCATACCCGCTTGCTTCTCCCAGGCCCACGTAGCCAAGGAGGTTTTCTTCACCAGGATCTGCCCAGGCTACATAGATTTCAGTACCATGTCCCTGGAGGTGGGAAAAGTGATCTGCTTCAGGCATTGATTCTTCAATGGCTGGCATGACCTGCCCCCAATAGTTGTACCAGTTATTATGTTACACCAGCAGGCTGCAATTGTGAAGTAAGTGGGAGAAAAGTTGCTGGGGTTGGGGGTTTGTAGCCCAATGCACTGTGTGGTCTGACCTGATTGTAATGCCACCT
>JAAENC010000237.1 GCA_024224815.1 Chloroflexota bacterium | reverse complement strand
TGTTACTTTTTCCCAAGAATAGGTTATGCAGGCAACACCTAAACCTATGAGAAAGAAGAGAAAGATAGCTAGGAAGCTGGCCGCCGCAGTGGCCTACCTGCGCACATCAAGTGCCGCCAATGTCGGGGGCGGACAAGGACAGCGACAAGAGTCAGCGTGACGCCATCATCCAGGGAATTACCGGTCAGAGAAAACCGCGTTAGTGTCTAGCCTCATGGAAACTGAAGGAGATCAACTATGCGCACTATCGTCTTTGCACTGTCGCTCTTTGCGTTCCTGGCGCCTACGGTAGCCGCGGCTGGTCAATGCCCACCAGGCTGTATCTGCGGCTCTTTTCCAGGCGGTGAATAGATAGAGTGCCCAACTGACTTGGGCTCTTAGCGCGAGGCGCCAACTATCCTTGTGTGTTGAGGCCAAGTTCTAATCGCGGGCGTGTTCGGTTTCGTCGTTAATCTGCTCATGCTCACCGGCCCGCTGTTTATGCTGCAGGTCTATGACCGGGTGCTAGC
>JAAENC010000236.1 GCA_024224815.1 Chloroflexota bacterium | reverse complement strand
ATTATTGATATTCGTTTCATACATGTGATGTGTGTTTTTTTTTAGTTTTGTGAGTGAATTTATTTGCATACCTATTGTGAAAATACATGCACAATTACTAAGTAAACGATTATCTAACCCCCCAGACTAGCTTGAAATTCCATGGTTTCTCCTTGTTACGAACGTAACAACCACTAATATATCATCCTCATACTCCCTAAATATGCAATCAATACTCAGAAAATCAATGTTTGCATATGAAACAACAAAAATGGAAACGCAATGTAAACGTAATGGAATTGGCAATGCAATTTGTGGACCATTCAAAAAATGGTTTTAAACCAACCAAACACATCAATCTCACATATCAACGCATGGAAAAAGATAAAAATTAATCATTTCAGCAGATTGGATGACATTTTCTTAATGGTATGTTATATCCTGGCATCATTTAATAAAAAAAATAAATAACATAAAACATAAAACATATATCAGGTGTTGAAAAAATTTATGGAGACATTTACCACAATATTTGATGGTACATTTAATATTTTAATACCAAAATTTATTATTATATTTGAAGAAACATTTGATGCTATATTTATTAACGCATTTGTTAACGTATTTGGTGTCATTGCTGCAATATTATGTACACTATTTATAGAAAGATTTGGTAATATATTGGCTTATGCATTTGATAATATGTTTGTAGAAAAATTTGATGGTGTATTTAAACAATTATTAAAATATTTCAATAATGACATTTGCATTTGTAAATATATTTACAGAAACATTTGCAAGTATTTAATTTTTTTTGTTTTTACTATTTTTTTTTTTTTACATTATTTATAACTTGTCGTGGATTGTGGGTAAAAAATTGTGTACAGCTTATCATTATTCACTAAATTTAACTTGTGTATTTTGAGTGAATTGGATCATTTACATTTGTT
>JAAENC010000235.1 GCA_024224815.1 Chloroflexota bacterium | reverse complement strand
TATTTCGCGGACGGCTTTTAGCGCGCCTGCAAAGAGATCAGTTTTATAGTTGGAATCAACTTTTTGAAGAATGGATACGATCCGCTCAAAGCCGAGACCTGTGTCCACATGGGTAGCAGGCAGCGGGTCAAGGGTGTTCGGTCCCATCCTGTTGTATTGGATAAAGACGAGATTCCACAACTCGATGAAGCGGTCAGTGTCCAGAGTCTCTTTTGTTACTTCTCCTTCTTCGGGGCGCAGATCAATATGAATTTCGGAGCAGGGGCCACAAGGGCCGGTATCCGCCATTTCCCAGAAATTATCAGTACGCCCGAGGTAGAAAATGCGCTCAGGGGTCATGCCGGGCTGGGCTTTCCAGTGTTCGGCGGCTTCGTCATCAGAAGGGATTTCGCCCTTTTCGTCTTCAAAAACGGTGGCGTAGAGGTTTTCTTTTGGAAGTCCCCAAACTTCGGTGAGCAGTTGCCATGCAAACTCGATGGCTTCTTTTTTATAGTAGTCGCCGAAAGACCAATTGCCGAGCATCTCGAAAAAGGTGTGGTGCGTGTCGTCGCGCCCAACATCTTCGAGATCGTTATGTTTGCCTGCCACGCGCATACATTTTTGTGAGTTGACAGCGCGTGTATAGGGGCGTTTGTCGGTGCCGAGGAAAACGTCTTTGAATTGCACCATGCCGGCGTTGGTGAAAAGCAGCGTTGCATCGCCACCGGGGACGAGGGAAGCTGAAGGCACGAAGGTATGGCTGTGCTCGTTAAAAAAATCAATAAAATCTTGGCGAATTTGTGCGCCCGTGTATTTTCTTTCTGTCATTAGAGCTCCAACTTACGTTTTATAGTTAATGGGCTGTATTATACCAAAGGGGGCTTTGCAGATGCCCATTGTTTTCCTGCTAATTCCTTCATATAATGCCTTATTGTCCCTGTTGTTTACCAAGGAGGCTCCAATTGAACAAAACAAAGATTACGATCGTTACAGATAGCTCTTCCTATATCCCGGAAGCTGCAAGAGAAGGCTTGGATATTGCCGTTATCCCTCTTTGGCTATTATGGGGCGATGACCATTTTCAGGATGGGGTTGATATTCAACCTGAAGAATTCTACAAAAGATTGAAAGAGTCGGATGTGCTCCCAACATCTTCACAGCCTTCAGCAAAAGAATTTGAAAATTTTTATCAGCAGATTGCAGAAAAAACAGATAAGATAGTTAGTGTGTTGGTATCATCCAAGATAAGTGGAACGATCTCTAGTGCCCATGCTGCAGCCAGCGAGATGGAGGACGGAATAATTCATATTGTTGATTCTCTGAATTGCTCTATGGGTTTAGGCTTTGCCGTTTTAGCAGCAGCGCGAGCAGCTACAGAGGGAAAATCAGTTGAAGATGTTATTGCAGCAGCAGAGGCTGTCAGTGCCAAGGTGCAATTTCTTTTTGTGGTAGATACACTAGAATATTTGCACAAGGGAGGTCGAATTAGTGGGGGCAAACGCTTGATGGGTACAGCTCTAAAGATTAAGCCGATTCTTCAATTTGAAGAAGGTGAAATTAGACCTTTATCTCAGGCGAGAACAAAAAAGAAAGCTATTAAGCGAGTTTTTGAGATTATTCAGGAAAAGATCGGGGATAATAAAATGACTGAAATCGCTGTCGTTGATGTGGACAGCGCAGCTGAAGGGGATGCTCTTGCAGAGCAGGTAAAAGAGCGTTTTGGCATGGATTTTGTTCATCGCGCTGTTGTCAGCCCGGTCGTTGGCACACATGTTGGTCCCGGCACAATTGGCATCGCCTTTTATACCGATTAGGGATGGGAAAACTAATCACATTTGTCGGCGTAAGCGGTGTTGGGAAAACGACTCTTGCCAAAGCGCTCGCCGCCACAGGCAATTTTGCAACGGGATTTGAGCAACATGATACGCGCCCTTTCCAGCATCTTTTTGATAAGGATAAGCGTTACGCGCTCCCTAATCAGATTGACTACTTTCTGCTCCGTGCTGAACAAGAACGGGTTCTCCGCGCGGACCCTCGGCCTGCTCTCGTTGATGGCGGCTTGGATGTGGATTTTCACGGTTTCGCGCGTCTTTTCCATAACCGTGGTTATCTCAGTAATGAAGAATACGATCTCTGCAAACGACTTTATAAGCAATTACGCCTCTCACTTCCCGAGCCAGAATTAGTCGTTTATTTGACTGCGTCCGAAGGCGTAATTCGAGAAAGATTGGCAAAACGAGATAGAGTCAACATCGCCACCTCAGCAGATGCAGGATTGTTGAAAAAATATCTTGAAGAATGGCTGGAAACGCTTCCTGATAAACAGATTCTGGAATTTGATGTCTCTACAGAAGGCGTGGGGTACAAAAGGCTTTTGAAAGAAATAGCAAGTGAGTTTGGTAATAGAGAAATTTACATAGGATAAAACGATCATGGATGTGAAAGAAGGCTCAAATAAGCTAATCAAGACCATAACTATAGGCGCATTTTTCGCCTTTTTTCTTTTTGGTTTCTCTGACAATCTAAAGGGTGCAACTTTCCCTGTTTTACTAGATGACCTTAGCTTTAATTACGCTTACGGCAGCACGATACTCCTTCTGTCCTATTTTGGTTTTCTAATTGCAACCTTGGTTACCGGGCCTTTATCTGATATTGCGGGGAAAAAAGTCGTGATTTTCCTTGCAAGCACTTTCTTGCTTGTTGGAATGTTGGGATATAGTCTCGTAAGCGAAATGTGGATGTTGGCCTTGACGATGTTCATTATGGGGCTAGGCCTGGGCGCTTTGGAAGTTGGTGCAAATCTCATCATTGTAGATGTCCATCCTGAAGACAAGGGGCGCTATCTCAATCTTCTGGCTTTTTTTCATGGCGTAGGCTCCATGGTTGCACCCCTATACGCAGGGCAGATGTTGGTAATGGGCTTTTCATGGCGCAGGGTTTATCAGTTTGGTGCTGTGATCGCTTTTCTTGTGTTGATCTGTTTCCTTTTGGCTAAATATCCTCGCACGTCCAGTACGCAAAGCAATAAACTGGATTTTGAAAATTTGGGTAAATCCGTATTTTCAAGAGAAATGATCTTATTCTTCGCCAGTATTGCAGTCTATGTTGCCGCTGAGATAGGCATTGGGACTTGGTTGGTGGAGTTTCTGCAGAAGGTTAAGGCGCAGTCCATATCGCAAAGTACTTTCTATTTAGCCTTATTCTTTGGAACCATCACAGCCGGACGATTTATAGGCAGTTTTTTTGTTTCCCGCATTGGATATCTAAAAAGTCTTTTTTGTACGGGTTTGGCAGCTGCAATATGTGTAAGTATCGGGATTTTTGCATCTACGGAACTCGCAATTCTTTTGCCCTTATCTGGCTTTTTCTTTTCGATTATTTTTTCCACGATCACGGCTGCCGTTTCAGATATTCATCAAGAGAATCAAGGCGCGATCTTAGGTTTACTTTTCACCTTTGCTGGGCTTGGTGGTATGCTGGGCCCTTGGGTTGTTGGGCTTGCTAGTGATTGGCTCGGGCTGCAGTCAGGTTTTGGTTTAGTTTTGGCCTTTTTGATTCTGATGAATATCTTTTTTCTTTTCTTAATCAGGCAGAAAAAGGAAAACGCATACTAAAAATTAAGACAGTAATGGTACGCTTATTTGTCTTCATAAGCAAATATTAGAGGTAATGATGAAAACTACAAGAAGAACTCAGATGCTTGCAAAGCGGGAAATTTGTTTGGAACGAAGAAGATTCGCGATTTAAGTAAGGAGTAAATATGCCCAACGTCACCACCATCCACCACGGCGACAGAATTGCGCGTGAAGGCCAAGTTCGTCTTGGCTGTTCGGCGGTTATTTTAAACGAGACCAAGCAGAAGGTCTTACTCACGCAACGAGCGGATAATGGGCAATGGTGTCTCCCGAGCGGCGGTGTAGACCCGGGCGAAAGAGTGGAAGAAACCTGTATCCGCGAGGTTTACGAGGAAACAGGCCTAAATATCCGTGTGACTCGTTTGGTAGGCGTTTATAGTGATCCGAATCGGCTGGCCGAATATCCAGATGGGAATAAAGCCCACGTTATTGCTTTATCCTTTGAAGGGGAAGTTATTGATGGAGAACTTGGGTTGAGCGATGAAACAACCGATTTTGGCTATTTCACCGTCAAAGAAATGAATGATTTGGATATGTTACTCAACCATAAAGAACGCATTTTAGATGTGTTTGCAAAGGCAGAAAAAGCTATTATTAAATAATTTAGGAGAAAAGTTTTTATGCAAAAGAAAACCCTGCGAACGATTTTGATCATCATTGTTGTCGCTATTTCGCTGTATCAATACGCCAATCAGGATCAGAGTTTTGAAGCAGTCACTCAAGAGCTTCCTGCCACGCTGGAAGAACCCGAAGAAGAAAGTGCTGTAGCAACTGAAACAGAAGCTGCGGTAGAAATAGCGACAGAAACACCTCTAGCTGAACCTGAAGCTATTGAGCCAACACTCATTCCAACAGAATCCCCTGACCAATTTGCCGATTTAGAAGAAGTAGATGGTGATTTTGACTTTTTTGTGATGGCCTTATCTTGGTCACCGGATTATTGCGCCTCTAACGATTATCAGGATGCGCAGCAGTGCTCGATTGGTAAGCAACTCGATTTTGTTTTACATGGTCTCTGGCCCCAATATGAGCAGGGTTGGCCTAGTTATTGCTCAACAGAAGAGTTGCCCTATGACCTTAAAGCTGAATATACGGGCTTATACCCCAGTGATAAATTATTCGATCATGAATGGGAAAAACATGGCACCTGTTCTGGATTGTCCCCTGAAGGTTATTTGGCGTGGAGCGAAGCATTTAAGGATGGTCTTGTCATTCCTGTCGCTTATGATTCTCCGCTTGAGCCTTTCCGTGCAGATGCTGAAAGTCTGCAAGCTGCTTTTGTGGCAGAAAACCCGACTTTTAGCGAAAACTCCTTCGCCCTTTATTGCTCTGGTTCAGGGCGTTTTCTAAAAGAAATGTTCGTGTGCTACGAAAAAGATGGTGCGCCGAGAGAATGTAGCAATGAAATCCTGAAAAAAGCATCCAAAAGCTGTGGGCGAGATGATTTTCTCGTCCGAAATACACGCTAGCTTAGGGTACTGTCGCAAAAAGACATTTTAGATATTCCCCTTCATGAAAATCAATTGGATGATCGAGCGCATGGCTACTGCGCTCGATTTCTTTTAAGCGTCGCCCGACCTGCTGCGTTGCGATATTAATTGCATTGAAAAAGAGATCAGAATCCACGCGGCTAGAGCAGGATGCTTGTACCAAAATTCCGTTTGGCGCGAGAATGCCCAAGCCAATGCGCGTTAGCTTTTTGTAAGCATTGATTGCCCCGTCTCGCTGTGATTTTTTATGGGCAAAGGAGGGCGGATCAATAATCACCATATCGAAAAGACGACCTTCTTTTTTCATCTTGCTCATTGCATCAAAAGCATCTCCCGTAACGCTCTCGTGGATGCATGATTCTGCTATGGATGCCGGTTGATTCAACCCAAAATTTCGTTTTGCAACTTCTGTAGCGACTTTGCTCGCATCAAGACTCACAACTTCTTTCGCACCGCCCCGCGCAGCATAAACCGAAAATCCGCCTGTGTAAGAGAAAGCGTTCAGGACGCGCTTCCCTTTAGCGAGTTTCTCAACGCGCGCACGATTTTCTCGTTGGTCAAGAAAAAAGCCCGTTTTTTGTCCGCGCAGCGGGTCAACTTCAAAGTTTAGGCCATTTTCTTTAAAGATAATGGGAGATTCGGGCTTTTCTCCGAAGAGCAACATGCCATCGTATAGTTTGTGTGGGTTTTCTTTTACTCTATCGCTTAAGCGTAGGACAATTCTTTTTGCAGAGAAATCTTTTTCTGTTGCGTCGACAATATCTTGCAAATGGGGGAACCACGCTGCGGTGTAGAGCTTGATGACAAGCGTTTCTGCGTAACGGTCTATGACCAGGCCGGGCATCCCATCGTTTTCGCCGTGCAGGATGCGGTATCCGTTTGTGTGGGCAGAATCGCGCAGTGGGGCGCGGCGTTGATGGGCGGTATTCAGTTTTTCTGCGAAAAAATGCTTATCAACGGTAGCAGGTTTCAATGCATGGATGATGCGAACTCTGATCATCGAGTCGGGGTCGTATAATCCGATTGCCAGAAAATGTCGCTTCTTGTCAAAAATGACCGCTAAATCCCCCGACTTGCCTTGATGGCTTTGGTGAACGATGGCGTTTTCAAATATCCAGGGGTGTCCACTGCGAATAGCGCGCTCTGCAGCGGCTGTAACGCGTAATGCGATCCGTTTTTTTGAAATTTTAGGTAAATCTATCTTTAATTTTTTCATTTTTGTTGTACAATAGTCGTCATGAAAACGATCAAGGTGCTCTTTTTGGCGGCAGAGGCCGCTCCTTTTGTAAAAATTGGCGGTTTAGCCGATGTTGCAGGTGCTTTGCCTGCTGCGTTATGGGCGTTAAGTGAAGATGATGCGGGCGGTATAAAGCTAGATGTTCGTTTAGCTATCCCTTTGCATATGGTCATTCGTACAGAGTCGGCAACATTGCGTCCTATTGCGAGTTTTCCAGTTGAACGCGTTGGCCCGGATGTTAATGCACAAATTTTTGAAACGCGCTCTGGTGATGTACCTGTTTATTTTGTGTCTGGCGAGCCAATTACTACAAGCGCATCTGTATATTCTTCAAATGCAGCTATGGACGGCGAAAAGTATACCTTCTTTTCCTTGGCAGCTCTGGAAATGACGAAATACCTTGATTGGGAGCCGGATATTATCCACGCAAATGATTGGCACACGGCTCTGGCAGCTTATGCCTTACAAATTAAACAGTGGAATGGGGAAATGAAAGGCAAAAAGGCATTATTAACGGTTCATAATTTGCCTTTCTTAGGCCCAGACCTGACAGGGCGTTTGGCTTCTTATGGTTTACCGCTTTCACAAACAGATCTACCCGAGTGGGCGCATGCGCAGCCCCTGCCTTTAGGGTTGTGGGCGTCGAAAAAGAATGTAGCTGTTTCACCGACCTATGCAAAAGAGATGTTGACTAAGGAATTGGGTGCAGGTTTAGAAAATTTCTTAACAATCCACCAAGATTCGTTGACAGGTATTGTGAACGGCATTGACGCAGAGAGCTTTGACCCCGCAACTGATGTAGCGATCCCTACGCAGTACTCTGCGGAAACACTAAAAGAACGCTCCTGGAATAAAGCCGCATTACAACAATTAACTGGTTTGGAAATAGACTCATCTATTCCGCTTTTTGGCATTGTCTCACGAATGACCGGGCAAAAAGGCATTGATCTTGCTTTGAGTGCTCTTTCTAAACTTAAAAAAGGCGCTTGGCAAGCTGTCATTTTAGGTACAGGCGAGCCTGCTATAGAGAAGCAAGCGAAACGTCTCGAAAAACTATTTCCCGATCGTGTAAAAGTTGAAATCCGCTATGATGATAGATTAGCGCGCAAAATTTATGCAGGCAGCGATATGTTCCTGATGCCTTCGCGTTATGAGCCTTGTGGTCTTTCACAAATGGTTGCCATGCGCTATGGTTGTATCCCGATTGCGCGCGCCACCGGCGGTCTTAAGGACACGATCAAAAACGGAGAAACAGGCTTCCTTTTTGAAGAAGAAAGCGCAAAAGCCCTTCTAAAATCCATGCGTGAAGCCTTAAAAGTTTACGAAAATAATGACCATTGGAAAAGTATGCAGCGCAATGCAATGGCGCAAGATTTCTCGTGGGAAAATTCCGCAAAGCAATATGCGGAGCTTTATCGTTCGCTCTAAAAACAGAAAAAACAAAAAACGAGAGCGCGAAGAAAAAAACGGAATAAGTTTATGCACTTCGCGTTCTTTGTGTCTTAAGAATGAGAATAAATTATGGAACTAAAACGTCAATCGGGTATTCTTCTCCATCCCTCCAGTCTTCCTAGTCGTTACGGGATCGGTGATCTTGGCAAATCAGCCTATGATTTTGTCGACTTTTTGCACGACGCCGGTAGCAATCTTTGGCAAACGCTTCCACTTGGCCCCACCGGCTATGGGGATTCTCCATACCAATCTTTCTCAACTTTTGCAGGAAACCCCTATCTCATTAGCCCCGATTTGCTTCTCGAAGAAGGCTTCCTACACCCTAATGACCTTAAAGAAGAGTTGGATTTCTCGGACGACTACGTGGACTATGGGCGTGTCATTGGCTGGAAGTTAAATCTCCTCGAGAGAGCTTTCATCCGCTTCACCCGTGACCCGGAAATTGATAGCCGAGACCTCGACATCTTCCGTGAGAAAAACAGCGAGTGGCTCGAAGACTATGCCCTTTTCATGGCACTGAAAGAAGCAAATGGCGGCGGCTCATGGGTTGGCTGGGATGAAAATCTCCGCAATCGAGAAAAACAGATCATTTCGCAAGCCAAAACAACATTAAAGACAGCTATCGACCGTTTTGTTTTTTACCAATTCCTTTTCTTCCGTCAATGGGACGCGCTCCACGCTTACGCCAAATCGAAAAATATCCAGATCATTGGTGATATTCCCATCTTTGTCTCTTACGATAGCTCCGATGTTTGGGCAAATCCTGAACTCTTCTTTCTCGATGAGCAGAAACTTCCGACCGTTGTCGCGGGCGTACCACCGGATTATTTCTCAGAAACGGGGCAGCTTTGGGGAAATCCGCTCTATAAATGGGAAAACCACAAAGCAGAAAACTACGCTTGGTGGGTCAAACGGATGCGTGCTATCCTAAATATGGTCGATATCGTCCGTCTCGATCATTTTCGTGGCTTTGCCGCTTACTGGGAAGTCCCCGCTGAAGAATTGACCGCAGAAAAAGGCCGCTGGATGCCAGGCCCAGAAGCAGATTTATTTGATGCCCTTAAAGCAGAATTGGGTGATTTAGCTATCATCGCCGAAGATTTAGGTGAAATTACCCCAGATGTCTTTGAGTTGCGTGATCAATTCAATTTACCTGGTATGAAAATTCTGCAATTTGCTTTTTCAGATGACAACAATCCATTCTTACCCCATCATTATCCTGAAAATTGTGTCGCCTATACCGGAACGCATGATAATGACACTGCACGTGGCTGGTATGATTCTGCTTCTGAGCACGAAAAAGATTTTGCGCGACGCTATATGAGCGTCGATGGCAGCGATATCGCCTGGGATCTGATTCGTACACTTTGGCATTCTCGCGCAGCGCTGGCTCTTGCCCCGCTGCAAGATTTGCTCAGTCTCGGCACCGAAGCGCGGATGAATTACCCAGGCCGCTTGGGTGGAAATTGGAATTGGCGTGTGAAAAAAGAAAGCCTGAATAATGAGCTGAATGAGAAATTAAGAGATATAAACGAAAGAGCAAATAGAATTGCTTCTTAGCGTATCTTTTTGGAGATGCTATAAAAAAGAATTTGGTTGCTTAGTAGAGCGATGATGGGTATTGTGCAAGTACTTGAAAGATTGATTTTATTCGAGAGCGATATTTTATATCAAGAATATGCCTCTCAAGACGAAGCGGAGTTTCTTTATGTAGAAGGAACTCTCCCTATCCTGATTTCTGCTCCCCATGGAGCCGCGCATACGAGATACGGAAAATACAAAGGCGAAGATGAATATACCGCAGCTATTGCACAACTTGTTGCAGAAGAAACAGGCTCTCGTTGTATTTATGCGCGTAGAAAATCGAAGACAGACCCGAATGTTGCCAAAGATGCACCATATAAAGAAAAAGTTCGAGAAATCGTTCTAGAAAAGAATATCCGCTTTGTGATCGATCTGCATGGGATGTGGCAAAGGCATGAAGCCGGAATTGAATTGGGCACGAGAAGTGGAAAAAGTTGCCCGGAGCAAAAAGAGTTGATAGTCTCTTCTCTAAAAGAATCTGGATTTGAGCTAGATAGCGATGAAAAAAACGCACGCTTGCGCGTTGATGCTAAATTTAGCGGCAATGGAAGTTCTGTCCGAGAGCCAATGGTCAAATTTGTCTCTGAGCGGCTAAAAATCCCTGCTGCACAATTTGAGATCAACGCAGAAAATCGAATTGTTGTGCGCCGAGAAGATGCTGCTGAAAGAGATAAATCTTTTCGAGGAAATCCGGCGGCAATAGAGAAAACGCTAAGGGCATTTGTTACGCTTGTTAATATGCTCAATCAGAGTTTTCAAAGGTAAATATTTGTAAAGAAGGTTGAAAGTTTTGAAAAGAATGTGGTGTGTTGGTGAATAACCTTTACCTAAGAATAATATAAAATTATTTCGGAGACGGAAAGCTATGTTGAAAATAACTTTTTACCATGACGCACTTTGAGTATGGTGTTTTTTAGCCTCGGCGAGGCTACGCCAAGTTGTAAAAGATTATGATGGACAAGTAGAAGTTGAGCATCGTAGTTTTGCTTTATCACCGACGCCGGAGCGAATCAGCGAAGTTTTTGGTAGTTCAGAAGCCGGCAAGACAGAAATCATGAATCATTGGGCGCAAGCTGCTTCTCAGCCTGGTGGGGAAGCGATTAATGTTGAATTGATGCGCAGTCGAAGTTTTCCTTATCCCTATTCGATGCCGGCATTATTGGCTTGTAAAGCTGCTGAAGCCCAAGGAGGGCAAAAAGTACACTGGGATATCTTTGATCGTATCCAGCAAGCACATGCAGTCGAGGTTCGAAATATTGTAGACCCTCAAGTGTTGCGTGAATGCGCTGCGGATATTGGGCTTGATGTAGAGCAATGGGAACTTGCCTTTAATAATATTGAAACTCGCCAAGCTGTAGAGAAAGATCTGGTTGGTGCACAGGAGCGTGGTGTTCACGCTGTCCCGACGATGATTTTTGCTGATAAATGGGTGCTGCCAGGTCTTGCGCCAGAAGAGTCGATACGTCAGATTATTGATGATATTTTAAAAGGGAATAATCCCGCTGAGCAATAATCTGATTTGAGGGAGATCAATCTAAGAAGGATGAAATATGAAAACAATCGGATTACTCGGCGGGATGAGCTGGGAAAGCACCGCGCTTTACTATAGACAGATCAACGAACTTGTCAAAGAAAAGTTGGGTGGCCTGCACTCTGCGCAAATTGCCATGTTTAGTGTTGATTTTCAAGAAATCGAAGAGTTGCAGCACGCGGGTCAGTGGGATGCCACGGGCGAGATTCTGTCGAAGGCTGCCGAGCAAGTTCAAAACGCGGGCGCAGACTTTCTGCTAATTTGCACGAATACTATGCACAAAGTTGCTCCGCAAATCGAAGCCGCCATCGAAATTCCCCTCCTGCATATTGCCGATGCAACCGCCGAGCGAATTAAATCGCAGGGGATAAAAAATATCGGATTATTGGGGACGCGCTTCACAATGGAGCAGGATTTTTATGCCGGACGACTGCGGGACGCACATGATTTGAACGTGATACTCCCCTCAAAACAGGATCGCGAGATTGTCCATCGTGTGATTTATGAAGAACTTGTTTTGGGCGTGGTGCGCGACGAATCTCGCCGTGAATATCTACGCATTATGGAAACTTTGTGCTCGGAAGGCGCGGAGGGCGTTATTGAGGGCTGCACAGAGATCGTTATGCTTGTGCAGCAGAAACATACTGGTATTCCCCTTTTTGATACAACATTCATTCACGCCCAGGCGGCTGTGGAGATGGCTCTAAACTAAAAAAAGCCCGAGTGTTTTCATGAACTGCCCCCGAAAAAGTAGACACGAAAAAAAAGCCCTCCTGTGCAAAATGAAACAGGAGGTGCTTTTTATTATGGCAGGCAAAAAAGGGATGAAACATTATTCAGTTGAGACGAAGCTAGATGCTGTGCGCATGTTCTTCGAAGGAGGTATGACACGAGCAGAGATCACAAAGGCGCTCGGGCTG
>JAAENC010000234.1 GCA_024224815.1 Chloroflexota bacterium | reverse complement strand
ATTTTGCTTTTTCTCTTTGTTTGTACTTGATTCAATGCAAGCAATTGTACGTTCCAACCCAACAAACACCAAACAAATACCATTTTAAAGTCTATCGTCTGTGAACAACAATTATTTCAAACCCAAATCACCACAACAGAAAAGTCAAGAAACATGCTTAATATTACAATCAATCCAATCATCTCAATTATCAATGTACATATTCTGGTACTCGTGCATTACAATTCACTTGTAAATAAATTAAACAGATGTATACTTTACATGAATATGGATTAGATTATCAAAATATATTGGACATCCATTGGACATTGAGTTGTAAAGTAAAATCTGGATTTGGTATTGGTGAATATTTGGTCATTTATTTGGAATGTTGTTAATGCAATTTGAAGTTGAAATAATGTTGGTACGATTGAAAAGAAAAGAATTACTGCGTGTAGATGTATAAACACTCGAACAATTCACATTGGAATTGGTTTTCAAATGAAAAAATCATATGGCGAGCAAAAAGGAAAAACGGGCATTGACATTGGTAAATGCTATTAATGTGTTTTTTTTTATTGTTATTTATTTTGGTTTTATCTCGACTAAAATCCTACCAATGGTTATCTATTTTCTTACATTTGTAATGTTTGAAAAACAGCGTTGAAAACAGTTTGTCAGCGGATATAATTGCGTTTCTGTTCTAAATTAATAAGCAAATTGATAATGGAATATTGAAAGACAAAACAAATATATAACAATAAAAAAAAAACACATTAATAGCATTTACCAATGTCAATTTCCTGTTTTTCCCTTTTTCTCGCCATAT
>JAAENC010000233.1 GCA_024224815.1 Chloroflexota bacterium | reverse complement strand
CAAATATAAAATCAAAATTCCAAAAATAAGGCCCTTTTTTAATTTAAATAATGCAAAATCGCAAAAAAAAAGCTGTAATTTTTTTTCCCAATAGATTTTTGAAGGTGCGGCATTCACAAAATAAAAAAATACATATGGCAAATGATAGCATTTGATCTCATCTTTCCATTGGCATATACTTTTTTGGATTTTTTTGCATGTCGTACCTTCTAAAATCTATTCCAAAAAAAAAATTACAACTTTTTTTGGCAATTTTGCACCCTTTAAATTAAAAAAGGGCCTTATTTTTGGAATTTTGATTTTATATTTGTGCTCAAAATGGTTATTGAATGCATTTAAGATATATTTTATTTACTTTTATTGAAAAAAAAAAGAATTTTCATTTTCAAACTTTTGGGATTTTTAAGGTCAAATTCCCAAATCTCTCAAAATCTTGCAAATTTCGGCAAAAAATCTTATATTTTTTTGGGTATTTTTACTGTTGATATGGAATTTCAATTTGTTGGATGTTGTTGGCACTATTTTTAGCAATGGAATACGACAAATCACATTAAAATATGATAAATAGTATAGGCATGGTGATTTTTTGTTATATTAAATCATCGGAGAT
>JAAENC010000232.1 GCA_024224815.1 Chloroflexota bacterium | reverse complement strand
CTCTCGTTGTATTGAATGGCTTAATAGACACCTAAAAGCTTTTGCTCATGCCTGGAACCAGAGACAAATCCACAATCGTGCTCACCCTTACAACAAGAAGCATGTGATTGAATTTATATGCCTTTGAAACTAGCCACTCTGTACATCCTATGGCATAGCTCGAATTTTGGGCATAGCAATTGATGGAATGCCGGATCAAGGAATTATCGCATCAGCAGGTTTGGAAATAATAATTGCACTAGCTGGCATTTTCGCTCTTCTAAAATTTCAAGAAAACGAATAGACCTGTAGCATATCTTCACACTCAATTACCTCCCACAAAGGTTATTTCTCAAAAAAAGACCATCTAAAGGGTCTTTTTTTCTTTATATTGCGCAAATATCCTCTTTCTTTTTCCCCAAGATTAAGCCATAATAGCACTCCGCGCGTATCCTTGTGAACGCGACGGAAAAATCTTATCCACCCACCAAATTAAGGACTCTACCAACCAAAGGAGAGTACCATGTCCACTACCCCCGTCTCATCTGCATTCCCCAAACGCAAAAAAACCACCACGTACACCTTCCAGCAGAAGAAAAAAAAGCATCAGCCAATCAGCATGTTAACGGCTTACGACTATCCCACCGCCCTCGCAATGGACCAGGCGGGCGTTGATTCTATCCTTGTCGGCGATTCGCTCGGTATGGTCGTGCTCGGCTACGAAAACACCCTTCCCGTCACAATGGACGACATGCTCCACCACTGCAAAGCCGTCTCTCGTGGCGCAAAATCTGCGTTGCTTGTCGGCGATATGCCTTTTATGTCCTACCAACTTTCCCCGCAAGAAGCCCTTAAAAACGCAGGGCGATTTCTGCAAGAAGCAGGTATGGACGCCATCAAACTCGAAGGCGGAAAAGAACGTCTGGATACAATTAGATTAATTGTCTCAGCCGGAATCCCCGTCATGGGACATCTCGGACTCACTCCCCAATCCGTGCATCAATTCGGCGGATTTCGCGCTCAGGGTAAACTTGCCAGCACCGCCCAACAGATTCTAGAAGATGCACATCTTCTGCAAAAAGCCGGATGCTTTAGTCTCGTTCTCGAATCTATTCCCGCTAAACTGGCAGAATATATCTCCAGCCAACTCGATATTCCCACCATCGGCATTGGTGCAGGGAAGGGTTGTGACGGTCAAGTTTTAGTCACCCACGACATGCTCGGCCTCTTCGACAGATTCACCCCGCGCTTCGTCAAAAAATATGCCAATTTACATAATGAGCTAGGACGCGCTTTTGGAGAATATATAAAAGAAGTTGAAAGCAGAGAATTCCCCGCTCAAGAACATACTGTAGAGATGAAAGAAGAAGAATGGGATACATTTCTTGAGAGTGTGAAAAGTGATGAGTGAATCCAAACACCGTAGAATGTCATTGCGAGGCAGTTTCATCGCCGACGCAATCTCCAAAGCAAAAAGGGAGATCGCCACGCCGAAAAACATCGGCTCGCGATGACATCTATTCTCATCGAAAGAAAACAAATGTGCATCCATCTGCTTTTGATGCGTTGCACATGGTTCTAGCGAAAATATTCAAGCCCGATATGCAACGCACCTTGCAGGTGCAATGCACATCTTGAACCTTTTATGAAAAAAGATAATATTCTCATCGTCGGCACAGGCGCATTAGCCACGCTTTTCGCTGCACGGCTCTCAAAAGCGGGCATTAACGTCACTATGCTCGGCTCGTGGAAAAAGGGCATAGACGCGCTAAACAAAAACGGTGCACGACTGATAGATAGTACGGGAAAAGAAAATGCCTATCCTGTACAGGCACTAAGAGAATCTAAAAACGCGCAATACGCAATTGTCTTGGTCAAATCGTGGCAAACAGAGAGAGTCGCGCATCAACTTAAGAAATATCTTGCAAAAGATGGTTTGGTGCTAACGCTGCAAAACGGTTTGGGGAATGGAAAAATTCTTACAAATATTCTGGGCGCAGACCGAGTCGCGCAAGGCGTCACAACAACGGGGGCATCGCTAGTTAAGGCAGGTGTTGCTCGGGTTGGCGGAGAAGGCTTGGTATCGGTTGAGACGCACCCACGTTTGGGGGCGATCAATGCTATTTTGACGGAAGCAAGTTTCAATCTTGAGAGCGTTTCGAATCTTCAATCCTTGATATGGAGCAAGCTGGTTATCAATGCAGCGATCAATCCGCTCACGGCGCTTTTGGATATTCCCAATGGTGATTTGCTGAAAAACCCACAAACAAAAGAAATGATGGCCGAGCTAGCGCACGAGACAGCCAACCTCGCAAAGGCGCAAAATATTCCGCTTGCTTTTGATGACCCTGCTTTAGCAGCCGAAGATGTGGCGCAGAAAACATCGTCTAATATCTCTTCAATGCTACAAGATTTGCGGCGCGGCGCACCGACAGAAATTGACGCGATTTGTGGGGCAATAACGCGAGTAGGGGAGGATAAAGGCATCGCCACTCCGCTCAATAAAATCTTCTGGAAACTCATTCGCGCAAAGGCTAATCGTGGTAAGATTCGGGAAAATATACCTTAGGAGTTTTTCTTATGCGAAAGTTTTTTTTATTGTTGCTGATAGCAAGTTTATTGATTTTCCCCACGCTTGCTTTTGCACAAAATGAAGCTAGTATTAAAGAGCTTGGCGTTCAACTTTGGCCAGAATACGACCGCGCCGATATGTTGGTTATGTACTCTCTTGCTCTGGCAGATAACACATCTTTGCCCACAAGCTTGAATATTCGTATCCCTGCAGATGCTAAATTAAATGCCGTTGCCAAGCTCTCTGAAGGCTCGATGTTAACGGTGCCTTATGACCCTCCTGTCCGAGACGGCGACTGGATGGTTTTAACACTGGTCATGGATGAGCTGACGACTTACAGAGTGGAATATTATCAGGCAATGGAGATTGACGGGGCAGCCCGAAACTTCTCCTTTTTGTGGGAAAGCGATTATGACACAGAATCGATCTATGTGGAGTTTCAGCAGCCACCTAGTGCTACAGATTTAAGAACAACGCCCGTCTTGCCAAATCAAAATCCCGTTGCAGAAGGGATGACTTACCACACCTTTGCGCAAGGGAAACTCCCTGCTGGAGAAGCCTTTGAATTAGACATTTCTTATAATAAAAACAACGATGATCTTACAGTTTCTTCGATGCCCGTTGAAGTAAGCGGTGTGCCCGCAAGTGATACGAACAGCTTTTCGTTAAGTGATTCCTTGCCCACCATTTTGGTAGGCGTAGGTGTTTTACTAATCGTTGGTGGCTTGCTATATTTCTTTTTAGCAGGACGCGGTCAAACAGCCCCTCCCCGAAAACGAACCCGAAGCAAAGGCGGTGGTGGCGAAGCAAAATATTGCCACGAATGTGGAAGCCGCGCTAGCGGAAACGACAAATTTTGCCGCTCTTGTGGCGGAAAATTGAGAGGATAATTTCTCAAAATCAGATTATTAGCCAAAGCACCTTGCAGAATTTTTCGCAAGGTGCTTCTTTTTAAAGCTTCGTCTAGACACATGTGCGTCACACCAAAACGATAAAAATCTGCCCTTCTTGGGCAAAATGCTTGTCGTTTAGCTTTTTTTGTCGAAGTTGGTGCAACGCACTTCGCTCTGCTTTTAAGACTTCAAAACGCCTTCCAGCGCAATATTCACATTAGCAAAAACTTCTGCGCCTTGCGCTCTTAAATACTCACCCTTCAGTGACGAATTTGTAATCCCGATCTTATTGACTTTCACATCCAAGCCCTGAGCACGGAGTAACTCGCCCATCGCGCCAACGCTAATCACGCCAGCGGGCGTATCTTCAAAAACGGTAAATTCATAGCCGTCCAAAAGAGCAATATCTTTAGAAAGCTCGCCTTTTGTTGCAGCACGGGCTTCTAGCAGGCAGGCATCAGAATTTTTGTCAAAAGATGCCAATGCCGCTGACAAAGCATGGATAGGTGAGGGTTTCGAATAATTTGCCGCTTCTCCGCCAAATTTCTCTGCCAGCCACTCCATCTCGCCGTAGCCAGCTACAGGAATATCCTCCAGCGCAACCAGATTTTGGGCGTATTTCGCATCGGGCATTTTGCGTGAGGGGCGGTTTGTCATGATCGCGCATCCATGCTCGGGATGTTGAAGCCAGTCAAAAAGTTGATTTTTCGAGTCTGTACCGATCTGCGGAAGATCAAATTTAGAGAGATAACTTTCGACATCCAAGCTGCTTTTTATCCCATAAATTTCTTCAAATTCTGCGCTGCCCAAAATCATTTCCTGAAAAATATCAAAAGGGAATGAGTTTATTTTCTCAGAATTTTGGATAAATGAAACCGGATGCGCAGGGTCAACGCCCGCATCTAGCGCCATTTGGTGAATAACTTTTTCAAGCCGGATTCGCACGGGGATTTTGGCTTGCTCATTCGCAATAGATGCAAATAGCGGACCCAAATCAAATTTTCCGCTAATCGCCAAAACGGCCATGCAAGCTGCGCTGGAATGCCACTCGCTAGAGATGCCTAAGCCTTCAAATTGAGCAACATTCTCATCCGAAAGAGCGACATCGTAACCCAGCTTTTTCGCGCCAATTTGCACCGTATCTTTAAAAGCCTGATGATAACCATGTGCTTCGACGAGCACACCATCTACATCAAAAATGATAATTTTTTTGCTCATTGATGTCTCTTTTTCAGTTCATTTTCTATATCGCGTAAGCTAAGGCCTTTCGCACTCAACAAAACAAGCGTGTGATAAAAAAGGTCACTTACTTCTTCGATGATCCGTTGATCCCCTTGCCCTTTCGTAGCGATAATGACCTCCACTGCTTCTTCGCCAACTTTCTGACAAATGCGATCTTCACCGTCAGCAAAAAGGCTTGCCGTGTAAGATTTTTTGGTGGGGTTAGCTTTACGCTCTTCGATGATCTCAAACAATTTATTTAGCATGATTTTCCTCTTTCTCACCACCAAGACACAAAGAGTACAAATTTTTTCTCTGTGGTCACAAAGATACACTCTGTGACCCTGTGGTGAACTTTTCTCTACTCTCTAATCTCTACTTCCCGATAAAAACAACTCCGCTCGCCCGTATGACAAGCTGGCCCAACAGGTTCTGCCAGCAAGACGAGCGTATCGGCATCACAGTCTATCAGAATTTTCTTTATGTTCATAAAATTGCCTGATGTTGCGCCTTTGAGCCAAATTTCCTTTCGGCTTCTGCTCCAAAAATGGGCTTGGCCTGTATCTTGCGTTAGCTGAAAAGATTCGGCGTTCATCCACGCGACCATGAGAATTTCTTTGGTCTCAGCATCCTGCACGATTGCGGGGATTAATCCATTTGCGTCAAATTTTAGCTCTTCCACATTATCAAATATTTCACTCATCACTTCTCACCTTAGTGTTTAAAATACCGTATGCCCGTGAAAATCATCGCAATACCTAATTCGTTGGCTTTAGCGATAACTTGTTCATCACGAATGGATCCACCCGGTTGAATAATAGCTGTCACGCCCAATTTCGCCGCTTCATCTACCCCATCGGGGAAGGGAAAAAAGGCGTCGGATGCCATTACAGAACTTTTTGCTTTAGCTCCTGCACGTTCACCGGAAATGCGAACACAGTCTACACGGTTGGGTTGCCCGCCACCGATGCCGACAGTGTAGCTTTTTTCACCATCGCTTTTAGCGAGCAAAATAGCGTTAGATTTGACGGGCTGAACCGCTTTCCAGGCGAAGTTCAGGGCATTCATCTCTTCGCTGGATGGCTGCCTATTTGTGACTACGCGCAATTCAGGGGCGTTTTTGGGAGATCCGGTATCCACTTCTTGACGCAAGAATCCGCCAACTATGGCACGCAAGTCGTGGGTCAGGCGCGGAGCGTTTATATCCAGTTCGAGAAGACGGAGATTTTTCTTTTTGGCAAGCAAGGCACGGGCATCTTCATCAAAAGATGGAGCCACGATACATTCGACAAAGAGCTTTCCCATCTCGTCCACAAAATCTGCATTAACTTCGCGATTGCTAGCGATGACACTCCCAAAAGCGGAAACGGGATCAGAGGCAATCGCTGGTGCAACGGCATCTTCGGTACAAAAAGCGGTTGCGATCCCGCAGGGGCTAAGGTGCTTAACAACTACAACTGCTGGCTCAGAAAAGTTTAAGACAGCATTCCAGGCGCTATCTAAATCGAGCAAATTATTATAGGAAAGGGCTTTGCCTTGCAGAAGTTTTCCGCCCATTGTGCTGGCATCTGGGCTGGTAGCGTAATACGCCGCTGCTTGATGTGGATTTTCGCCATAGCGCAAAGTTTGCACGGGATAAAGGGTCAAGTTAATAGGCTTGTCTCTGCAAGGGGCGTCTTTTTGCGACGAAGTAGCCTCCTTATCCATGAGATTGCTTCTTTGGGAAAGCATCCTTCTCGCAAAATCAGATTGAATGGCATTATCGTAGCGTGCAGTCGTTGCGAAAGCCTTGAGCATCATTTTTTGACGAAAACTTTCATCTTGCAGCCTCGCCAAATCATCCGGATAATCTTTTGGTGAAGAAAATACGGTCACACGCGAATAATTTTTCGCCGCTGCACGCAAAAGCGCCACACCACCGATATCTATATTCTCGATGGCAGCAGCAAGGGATGTCTCGGGCTGAGCGACAACTTCTTCAAATGGATAGAGATTAACGACTACTAAGTCGATCGTTGCCCAACCCTGAGCGGCTAAATCGGCGCGATCAGAATCTGTATCTCGAGCCAAAACCCCCGCATGAATAGCGGGATGCAGCGTTTTAACGCGCCCCTCGAACATTTCTGGCGCACCCGTAATTTCACTTACAGAAGTTACTGAGAAACCCGCTTCTTTGAGCGCTCGTGCTGTCCCACCGCTGGCGACCAAACGCCAATTTTCTGCCGCTAATTTTTGGGCGAGTTCTATAATGCCTGTTTTATCCCAAACTGAGAGTAGTGCTGTTTTCATTTTTTTCTCCTATTTGCCCACAAAGCCACACGAAGAAACACGAAAAAAGCTTTAAAACTTCGTGACCAGCCTGTGCCCTGAAAGGGTATCGTGGATTCAAACTTTACGAATCTTAATTCCGCGCTCTATCAAATAATCCTTAATTTCATCAATACTATATTCGTCATAATGCAGCATCGAAGCAACTAACGCAGCATCCGCTTTTCCTTTGGTTAGGACATCGTAGAGATGTTCAGGTGTACCCCCTCCGCCCGAAGCGATGACTGGAATCGAAACCACTTCCGAGACCATGCGCGTCAGCGTTATTTCATAGCCTTCTTTTGTGCCATCGGCATCAATCGAGTTAATCACCAATTCGCCCGCGCCAAGTTCTTCGCCGCGTTTTGCCCACTCGATCGCGTCGAGACCCATCCGCCTGCGTCCACCCTCGATCACGATCTCGTAGCCGCTCTCCAGCCCGGGGGCAGGGTCGACCCGCAAAATATCCATGGAAAGCACCACAGCTTGAGAGCCGAAAGCCTCTGCAGCCTCGCGGATTAATTCCGGTCGTCGCACAGCTGCTGAATTCACATTAATTTTCTCTGCACCAGCCAAAAGCACGCGTGAGCAATCTTCCACGGTCCGCAATCCGCCGCCCACCGAAAAGGGGATAAAAACTTGCTCGGCGACCGCGTTGACCACATCGAGCATGATATTGCGCTTATCGCTCGAGGCTGTAATGTCGTAAAAAACCAACTCGTCCAGCCCTTCTTCGTAATATTTTTTCGCCTGCACAACAGGGTCACCGATGTCAATCGTATCCACAAACTTGACCGATTTCGCTAGTTTTCCATCGCGCACATCCAGACATGAAATTATTCGTTTTGAGAGCATTAGAGCCTCCACTTGGCAAAGTTTTTGAGCAATTGCAGCCCAACGGGGCCACTTTTTTCGGTGTGAAATTGGACAGCAAAAAGATTATCCATGCCGACCGCCACAGGGAATTCAAAACCATACTCGGATGTGGCAAAAACATTTTCGGCGCTCTCGGGTTGCGGATAATACGAATGCACAAAATAAAACTCGTCACCAGGATTCAGATGTCCCAGCACGGGGTGCGGATTTACCACCTTAACCGCATTCCAGCCCATATGCGGGATTTTCAACGTCTCGTCCGCGAATTGGAACTTGCTTGCCCTCCCCGAAAGTATGCCCAGCCCCAGCGTATTCCCATCCTCCTCCGACATAGACAGAATAATCTGGCTCCCCAAACAGATTCCCAAAATCGGCGTACCGCGCTCAAAAGATTCCTTCAACGCCAAATCAAGATTGCGTTCCTTGAGCGTTTCCATCGCCGAACCTGCCGCCCCCACGCCAGGGAAAATGACCCGCTCCGCTTTACGAATGACATCGGGGTTTTTACTAATTTGGTTTTCAATGCCAAGATGCATCAACGCTCGTTGGACGGATGTTAAGTTTCCTGCTTTGTAGTCAATGATTGTTATCATTTGCTTTCCTTTGGTTATTTTCCAAACCTGACGAGTGATGAGTGAGAGGTGAAATCACTAGTCACTCATCACTTTTCAGACGTTTAGTGCCTCTTCTAATTTCAAATTTCCTTCATACAAGGCCCTGCCGATAATCACGCCAGCCAGACCCGCTTCTTTTACACAGCGCACATCGTCCAATGTAGAAACGCCGCCAGAACCGACCACGCGTAATCCAGTTTCACGTTGTAACTCAACTGCACTGGACACATCCACGCCCGCCCCTACGCCATCGCGCTTCACATCGGTCAAAACGCACCAGCGTACACCCTGTTCATATAATCGTTGCCCAATAGCGTTTACGGTCAAAGATGTGGATTCTTGCCAGCCTTGCACCATCACCATCCCATCCCGCGCGCCAATATCACCTGCAATATGTTCTGCGCCATAGTTTGAAATTGCCCAATCTACAAGTTCCGGATTTTTGATAGCGGCCGTGCCAAGAAAAATACGCTCCACACCCATTTCAAGTGGGACGCGGAGTGTTTCGCGGTCGCGTATTCCACCGCCAAATTCGACTTTCAAACCCACACTTAAAATACTTTCGAGCGCCTTCAAATTCGCAGCCGCATCTTCGTTAAATGCACCGCTCAAGTTAATCACATGCACCCACTCTGCACCAGTAGCTTTGAAAATTTTCGCCTGCTCGCGTGGGTCGTCGCCATAAACAGTCTGGCGGTCAGGGTCGCCTTGCGCGAGCCGAACAATTTTTCCGGCTCGCAGGTCAATAGCAGGGAAAACAGTAAAATCAGTCATCGGTTTTTAGTCTCCAGTATTCAGTTTAAATCGCACCTTTAGAACTCGGAATCGTGCCTATTCGTCGCTCATCTATCTGCGTTGCGTCATCTAACGCCCTAGCAAATGCCTTAAAAAGCGCTTCTGCCATGTGATGATTATCTTTGCCATAAGGCACATGAATATGCAAATTCATCCGTGCATTTATCGCCACTGATTCAAAGAAATGCTCCAGCAGCGAAGTCGGGATGCCCCCCACATCGAGGCTAACCCAATTTGTCTGGATGAGGGAATAAGCTCTGCCCGATAAATCCAAAATGACTTTTGCCAGCGCATCGTCCATGGGGACACTTGCTTCTGCCATTCGGCGGATGCCCTGCTTTGAGCCGAGTGTTTGCCCAATCGCCTCCCCCAGTACAATGCCGCAATCCTCGATAGTGTGATGCGCGTCTATATGCAGATCTCCTTTGGCTTGCAGGTTAAGGTCTATTAATCCATGCACAGCAATTTGCGTGAGCATGTGGTCGAAAAAACCGATGCCCGTAGAGATATTGTATTTTCCTGTGCCGTCGAGATTAATAGACAGGGTGATATTGGTTTCGTTGGTTTTTCTGGTAATTGAAGATTTTCTCATAGGTGCTCCTTGATGAGTGAGAAGTGACGAGTGAAACTCACTTCTCACTCATCACTCATCGCGCATATTTTCTACATTTTCTCTAAAGCTCTCACCACCACATCCATCTGCTCCGGCTTCCCAATACTGATGCGGATATGGTCATCTAGCCTGGGTTTATTGAAGTAGCGGATGAGAATGCCTTGCTTCGCTAAATCGGCTTTGAGTTTTGCGGCATCTCGCTCGATGACTTTGCAGAGGATGAAATTTGATTGAGATGGGTAAGGTTCTAAACAATCTATCTCCTGTAAGGTTGTATAAAGGCGTTTTCTTTCAGCGATGATTTTTTGCCCGATTTCTTCGAGTTGATCGGCGTTTTTCAGGGCGGCGAGCGCTGCTTCGCTCGCTGCAACGGAGACGTTATAGGGTTGTTTTGCTGTCCAGAGATAGGGCATTAGCCAGGAGGGGAAAATGCCGTACCCAACGCGCAAGCCTGCCAGCCCCGCCCATTTGCTGAATGTTCGTAAAACAATGAGCTTTTCTCGTTCAGCAACTTCTTTGATGCGGGATGAGTTTGGCGGGGCGAATTCCATGTAGGCTTCGTCCAGCACGAGGAGCAGATTTTCTTCGAGCAGGGCATCAATTGTTTCGGAGCGTAGCAAGCTTCCATCAGGGTTGTTCGGCGTGGCGAGGAAGAGGAGTTTTGGTTTATATTCGGCAACCGCTTCGAGGAGGGCATCCGCATCCACAGAAAAATCATCTAAACGAGGTACGTTGATAATCTGCCCACCATTAATAGCTGTATCGAAAGCATACATCCCGAAGGTGGGCGGACAGTTGAGAATGACATCGCCAGGCTCAATGAAAAAGCGAAGAATGAGATCTATTAACTCATCTGCGCCCGCACCCGCGAGGATATTTTCGACAGGGATTTTATGATAATCGGCTAGTGCACGGCGCAAAAAACGGCTCTCGGGATCGGGATAAATATGGGCGTAAGGCAACTCGCGGAGGGCATCGGCGACGGCGGGGAGAATGCCATAGGGGTTCTCGTTGGCATCGAGCTTGATGATTTTCTCGGCGGGGATACCAAGCCACTCAGAGAGGGCTTCGAAGGGCAGGATGGGCGTGTAGGGCGTGAGATTATGTAGGTGAGGGCGTAGAAATTCTTTCATTTTTTGCACCAGAGAGGTAGCGAAAAGTGATGAGTGACAAGTGATATTCACATTTCACTCATCACTTCTCACTTATTTCTTCATTCGTATTTTGGACGCATTCGCGTGTGCCGTCAGCTTCTCCGTATCCGCAAAATCGGCGGCGATGGGGCTGAGAGCAGAGGCCGTTTCAGGGTCAAGAGCAACGACGCTGGAAACTTTGACAAAATCGAGCAAATTGAGCGGGGAGGCAAAACGGGCTGTGCCGCCAGTGGGCATAACGTGGCTGGGACCTGCGACATAATCGCCGAGGGCTTCAAAGGAGTGTTCTCCGAGGAAAAATCCGCCTGCATTGTTGATTTTGTCCATCAGGGTTTTTGGAGCGCGCACGGCAAGACAAAGGTGTTCAGCGGCGTAATCGTTTGCGAGTTCAGCGGCTTTATCGAGGGTCTCCACGATGATAATTCCACTCTTATTTTCGAGCGAGGCTTCGATAATCTCTTCGCGGGAGAGTTTTGCGCTTTGTTCGGCAACTTCTTTTTGAACTTTTTCTGCCATTTCTGCGTCAGTAGTCAACAAAATAGCACTCGCTTGGACATCGTGCTCGGCTTGAGCGAGCAAATCTGCCGCGACCCAAGCAGGATTTGCATCTGCGTCAGCGATAACCATTGTTTCGGTGGGGCCAGCCAAACCATCAAAACCGACCAAGCCGTAAAGCTGTTGTTTGGCGAGAGTCACAAAAAGATTACCTGCGCCGACAATTTTGTCCGCACGCGGAATGGATTCTGTGCCAAAGGCCATCGCGCCGATCGCCTGTGCGCCACCGACCTGATAAATCTCATCAATCCCGCAAATATAGGCGGCTGCCAAAATAGAATCATGCGGATTTGGCGGGGTACAGACGACAATATCCTTCACGCCCGCAACCTGGGCGGGAATCACGCTCATTAACATAGATGAAGGCAAAGGCGCTGTCCCGCCCGGCACATAAATGCCAACGCGCTCAATAGCTGTAAAACGTTGTCCGATTTCGCCGCCCATCTCGTCTGTCAGCCAACTTGTTATTGGCTGACGCTCATGAAATTCACGAATACGTGCGGAGGATTTCTTAAGCACTTCCTGCAAACGAGCGGGGATTCGCCCCCACGCAGCTTTTAACTCACCCTTTGCGATGCCAAAATTCGGCTCATCGAAACGGTCGAGGGTCGCATTCCATTTTTGTACAGCATCATCGCCATCTTCGTCAATCGATTTCAAAATTTGCATCACCGCCTCATGCGGCATCACGCCCTCGCCAAAAACAGACTCCGTCCGCGCAATAGTAGCGGGGGAATAGCTGTCTTGGTAGATGGGCTTTCGTTTTAATATGCTTTCTTTGGCTTCATTTAGGGGATATATTTTTATCATTTTTTCTTCTCCGTATTTTCTATACTTTGGCTGTAAGGGCGACCCTTTGCTCTATATAAAAAAACATATTCAAGCAAATTTTCTCGTAAAAATATAGAGTTTCTTAGTGTCCAAGCGGGTCGCCCCTACACCAACGCCTTCAACATCGCACTCAACTCTTCTGGCTCTTCTTCAAATATATAATTCACATCCGAAACAACTACGCCGCTGCCACCCACAGCACGAATCTCACGCACGGCTGCATGCAGCTCTGCCTTCGAAACAATCAGATGCACGGCATACCAATCTTCGCGTTCGCGCGTAATTACCTGCGAGATAGTCGGTCCCTGCAAACCGCCGATCACCTTTTGCGAAAAAACTTTCTCGGCAATATCTTCAGGTGAATCACCGCGAATATTTGCAAAAATAGCCAAACGATCTTCCGCGCGCAAAAAAGCACTCAAGACTTCCAAAAGTTGCACCGCAATCTCGCGCACGGCATCGTTCTCTTGCAGGCGCGCCTTATTTGCAATCAAACACGCCTGCGATTTCAACAACTCGCCACCCTCAAGCATCTGCAATTGGTTATCGCGCAGCGTTGTTCCCGTCGAGACAATATCTACGATCAGGTCGGCGTATCCCACTGTTGGGGCAATTTCCAAAGCCCCTTCCGCAGCGATCAAGTTGAATTTAAGGTCGTTTCGTGTGTCAAAAAATTGCTTTGTCAAATTTGGAAATTTGGATGCTATTTTGAGCGGGCGCCCGAGTTTATCCATCATCTTTTTTAAATCGGATATAGAAGCGACTTCACTCCACGATTTAGGCGTGATCACGTTTAAAGTGCAGTGTGCGAAACCCAAACTTTTGTGTAGCTCCAAAATCTGCCCGTTATCATCTCTCTTTTCGAGAAAAATATCTCTGCCCGTAATGCCAAAATCGACACTCCCACTTCGCACGCTATGGACAATATCGCCCGGGCGCTGAAAGATAACTTCCATCTCCGGAAAACGCGGGATGGTTGCCTGATACTGTCGCGGATTTGGGCTATAAATACGAAATCCTACATCTGCTAAAAGTTCCTTGCTCTTCTCTCCCAAAAAACCCTTGCTGGGAAGAGAGATTCTGATCTTACGTTCTTCTTGCATAAAATTTTCCTTTCATGTGGAAACAAAAAAGCACTTCCCAAGCCGGGAAGTGCTTCTAAAATCTTGCTATGTTTTTCTAACCTAAGTTATGAAATACCTAGCTCCTTAAAGCAGTCACGCCCGACTTGAAAGTCAGTTTTATGGGTATGACGATGATGAAGCTTGCTTAAGATATTTTTCATAACGGAGCGAGTTTATCACAGGAGAAAGGATGAGGCAAGAAAGTGTTTTATTAAACCCAAAATTGTGATCAGAGAAGAAAAACTGCTGATTTTTCATGCGTAAACCTATTGTTAAATATCTAGACGGTTGATAATTTTTTGAGTAGTTTCAGTTGTTGTTTGGCTGCCACCCAAATCTTGCGGGACTTCTCCTGCTTCCATACATGAGAAAATAGCCTTTCTTATTTTCTCTGCATATTCCGCTTCTTTGAGATGGTCCAGCATCATTGCGGTAGCAAATAAAGTCGCGATCGGGTTTGCTTGGTTTTTGCCAACGATATCGGGCGCACTTCCATGAACAGGCTCAAAAACAGCAACATCTTGGCCGATATTTCCTGAATATGCAACGCCCAGTCCGCCAACGAGCATAGAGGCTTCATCGCTCAATATATCGCCAAAAAGATTTGTTGTTACGATCACGTCAAATTGCTCCGGGGCACGAATCAGTTGCATGGCACAGTTATCTACCAGCATTTCTTCAAATTCAGTATCGGGGTAATCAGTAGCAATGCCCTGTCCCACTTCGCGAAATAAGCCGCAAGTCTGGCGCAGAACATTTGCCTTATGTACCAATGTCACTTTTGAGCGATTTTCACTGCGCGCTAGATCAAAAGCTTTGCGAATGACCTGCTCAGAAGCATGGCGCGTAATGATTCTTTCGGTAACGGCGCGTTCTTTATCTTCGTCTACACGCTCAACGCCCGCGTAAAGTCCTTCGGTGTTTTCACGGACGATAATTAGATCAATGCCCGGTTGAGAAGATGGGTGCGGAAGCGTTTGGCAAGGGCGAATATTTGCGAAAAGATCCAGTTCTTGCCGAAAGCGGACTACCGGAGAAAAATAGTTGGGGATGCCGGGTGGTGTGGTAACGGCACCAAGCAAAGTTGCATGAGCGTTTCGCATTTCATCCAAAGTGAAATCGGGTAAAGGTGTGCCATATTGTTGATAAGCGGCATATCCCATTGAGGCATGGATAAAATCCCACGCTATGGGCAATGCGCTCAAAACTTGCTCTGCGCTATTAATAACTTCGGGGCCTATCCCATCCCCCGCTAAAAGGCAAATTTTATACGTCATAATAAATCCTCTATCGAATTGGTCTGCAAGAAGTTGATGATGCCTCCTGCCTCCGCTATTTTGATGATAAAAGGGGGCAAGGGTTGCGCCTGAAAACTTTCTCCGGTACTCATATTGTCTATTTTTCCGGAGCTAAGGTCTACTTCAATTTCATCGCCTTCGTTGATGCCTTCTGCGGCTTCTCTAGATTCTAAAATAGGCAAGCCGATATTCACCGCATTGCGAAAAAAGATCCGCGCATAAGATGCGGCGATAATGCATTTTGCGCCAGAGCCTTTAATGGCGATGGGTGCATGCTCGCGCGATGAGCCGCAACCAAAATTTTGTCCGCCGATGATGACATCGCCCACGACAACATTTGGCGCGTAATCCGGCTTTATTTCACAAAAAACATTCTTTGCTAATTCCTGCGGGTCAATCGTGATATTGAAACGTCCGGGGATTATTTCGTCTGTATTTAGGTTTTCTGAAAAAGCCCATGCTTTTCCCATGATATTCTCCTTTATTGGCGCAAATAGTTGCGCGGGTCTGTTATTTTTCCGGTCAAGGCGCTAGCCGCTGCTGTTGCGGGGCTGGCAAGATAAATTTCAGCGAGGGGACTGCCCATTCGTCCAATAAAATTGCGATTCATCGTTGTAAGCGCACGTTCATTGGGGGCTAAAATCCCGCCGTGTCGTCCAATGCAGGCACCACAGCCCACACCTGTTATCGTACAGCCGGCATCCATCAAAATATCCAGCAAACCGTTTTTCATCGCTTTTTTATAGATCATTTGACTCGCAGGCGTCACGATAACACGCGTAACAGAATCTACCTGTTGTCCTTTAAGCAAATTGGCCGCGATCTCAATATCTTCGTAACGCCCATTTGTGCACGTACCAATATAAATTTCATTCACATCCAGGCCTTCCAGCTCTTTCAAATCGCGCACATTATCTACTGTTGGATGACAGGATAATTGTGGAGAAATTGTCGAAACATCAATCTCTAAGACGCGCTCATAATTTGGCGAGACAGGATGAATCTCTTCAAAAGGCCCTTCTATAGGTGTGTTTTCTCGGAGATACTCAGCCGTAACTTGGTCGGCTGCGATAAGCCCACACTTTGCCCCAATTTCTGTAGACATATTGGAAAAAACAATCCGCTCGTGCATTGGCAGGGTCTCGATATATCGACCGCCGAACTCAACCGAACGATAGGTTGCACCATCCATCCCCAACATCCCGGCGATATAGATCATCACATCTTTAGCGTAAACACCTGTCTGCGTTTCTCCGCTTAACTCAACCCGAATCGTTTCGGGAACCTTGAACCATGATTTTCCTGTCACCCATGCAACCCCTATTTCTGTTGAGCCTAAACCTGCGCCAAAAGCACCCAAAGCGCCATAGGTATTAGAGTGAGAATCTGCGCCGATAATGATCGCGCCTGGCGTTACAAATCCTTCTTCGATCATGACCTGATGGCAAACACCCTGCTTGAAAAGATAAGGCAAATCTTCTTTTTGAGCGAACTCAATAATTTTTTTATGATTGGTCGCAGCTAAGATATTTGGTGCAGGGTAAGCATGATCAAAATGCAAGACTATCTTTTGCTTGTCAAATATTGGCTTCCCAATCATTTCAAAAGCCTTAATGGCCAAGGGAGTTGTATTGTCGTGGCTCATAATATAGTCCACATCAAGTAGAACAATCTCGCCAGCATGAACCGAGCGCCCCGCCTTTTGAGAGAAAATTTCTTCAACTAAAGTACCCATATTAAATTCCTTCTTCGCTATTTGCGTATTTCTTGAGAATAAGTCTTGTATCTGTCTGCTTTACACCTGGAATGGTGCGTATTTCTTCTATAAGATTATTAAGTGCCATAACATCTTCAACCATCAAAAAAGCATTGATGTCGTAATCACCAGCGACTTCAAGGACATTGCTGATAGCAGGAAAATTACGCAAACTGCGTACAACTCGAGATGTATATACATGAGATTCAACTTCCAGATTGAGCATGGCACTGATCTCGTGCGGGATAATATCCAAGCCTCGCCCTGTCACTTTCTCTGCAATTTCGATAATATCCGCATCAAAGAGACGTTTCTGGCTGTCTCCCAGGTTTTTGATCCTTGAGACAATCACATCGAGTTCAGAATCTGTTACCACAACGCCATACTCATCCAGTCGCGCAGCTACAGCGCTCTTGCCTGTATATTTATCAATCACAATCTTTCGCTCCCGCCCCAAAAGCGAGGGGGAAAAGGGTTCGTAAGTTTGGGGATTTTTCAGAACGCCGTTTGTATGCACGCCACTCTTATGAGAAAAAGCATTTTCTCCCGTAATCGGCTTATTTGGCGCAAGAAAAAAACCAGAAGCCTTTTCAAGGTAGCCGGAAATCTCCATCAAAGGCTCAAGTTTATATTGCTGCACACCTTCAAGATTATGGTAGGCAAGAATGGTTTCTGCAAGATCAGGAATGCCTGTCCTCTCTCCAATCCCATTTACAGTGGTGTGAATACAATCTGCTCCGGCTCTAATACCAGCCATTGCATTGGCTAAAGCAAGACCATAGTCGTCATGGCAGTGCAGATCAATTTTGCAGGGAGACAAACTTTCTCTCAATTTTTCTACATGCTCCACAAAAATATGCGGTTGCATAATGCCCAAGGTGTCAGCAAAACTGATTCGGTCTGCACCGGCAGCAATTGCGGCATTACACACACGCACCAAAAAGTCAAAATCTGTACGCGTTGCGTCTTCAGGCGTATAGCGAACTTTAAGCCCTAAATCACGTGCGTAGGCTATATGCTCACAAATAATATCGATAGCTTCTTCACGGCTTTTATTTAACTTTGTCTCTAGATGTATTTTTGATGTGGCGTAAAAAATCGCCACACGGTCTACACCGGCATCGCTTGCTCGCTGGATTCCACTTCGTGTTGCTATGGAATGTGCCACAATTTCAGCATTCAATCCCAGCGAAGCGATTTTTGAAACAGCTTTTTCTACACTCTGAGAAACGGAGGGGTCTCCCGCCTCGATCATATCTACGCCTATATGGTCCAACATGCGGGCAATCTCAACTTTTTCATCAAGTGTAAAATTAACATAAGGTGTTTGCTCACCTTCTCGCAGAGTAGTATCTAAAATCTCAAGCATAAATTATCCTTTTCTGAATAGAAACAAAAAAAACGCGCTCTCCGATATCGGAGAGCGCGTTGGTTATAAGTAAGTAATCGTGTGCTATTTTCGTTGCACTAGTTATGAATTCTTATTTATCCAAAGATTGCCCACAAATCCAAATACCGAAAGTATGGATGTGAGCTGGCGTTTAGCTTTAGCCTCAAAAGAAAACAGGAAAGTTGAATTCATGAGTGGCATTCTACCACTGGGAAGTAATATGTCAACAAATTTACATAAAAATTTCATAAAAGCGCATTCAAAATTAACAAAAAAGACACCGAGCAGCATATCTTGCTCGGTGTCTAAAAAAATTTATTATAACCCAGCTGCAGCTTTCAACTCGTCAGCTTTATTGGTACGTTCCCAAGTGAATTCATAATCTTCACGACCAAAGTGACCATAAGCAGCCGTCTTGCGGAAAATCGGTTTACGCAAGTCAAGATCACGGATAATTGCGCCCGGACGCAAATCAAAGTGCTTGGTGATCAATTCAGCAATATCTTCGTCAGAGATTACGCCTGTACCAAAAGTCTCAACATTTACAGACAAAGGATGTGCAACACCAATCGCATAAGCAACTTGAATTTCGCAACGTTCTGCAATACCAGCAGCAACAACATTCTTGGCAGCCCAGCGAGCGGCATAAGCAGCAGAACGATCTACTTTTGTGGCATCTTTACCAGAGAAAGCACCACCACCGTGACGGCCAACGCCACCGTAAGTATCTACGATGATCTTCCGGCCAGTTACACCAGCATCACCCATTGGGCCACCAATAACAAAGCGACCGGTCGGGTTAACATAGATTTTCAATTCACCATCCACCATATCAGCGGGAAGAACAGGGTTAATAACATGCTCAATAACTGCAGCACGGATATCTTCCTGCGAAATATCAGGAGAATGTTGGGTACTGATCAAAACAGTATCGACACGTTTTGGCTTCCCTTTTGAATACTCAATTGTTACCTGGCTTTTCCCATCGGGGCGCAGCCAATCTAAAGTCCCATTTTTGCGGACTTCGGTCAAGCGTAAAGTCAGTTTGTGCGCCAAATAAATGGGCATCGGCATCAGGGTTGGAGTTTCATTACAGGCAAAACCGAACATCATCCCTTGGTCACCAGCACCAATTGCTTCAATTTCAGCTTCGGTCATTTCACCGGATTTAGATTCGAGCGCTTCATCTACACCCATTGCAATATCCGTGCTTTGGCTGGCTACGGCAGAGAGAACACCGCAAGTGTTTCCATCGAAGCCTTTTTTGCCACGGTCGTAACCAATTTCATTAACAACTTGGCGTACCAATTTATCAAAATCCACATAGGCTTTGGTTGTGATCTCACCCAGCAACATAACATAACCGGTCTTAATTGCCGTCTCACAAGCTACACGAGATTTAGGATCTTGCTCCAAGCAAGCGTCCAAAACAGCATCGCTAATCTGGTCACACATCTTGTCGGGATGGCCTTCTGTTACAGATTCAGATGTAAACATCAGGCTTTCAGCGTTCATAAAGGTTGTACTCATCTTTTTTCACCTCATAAAATAGAAAATGCCCTTCAGGTATTCTTGAAAGGGCATCTTGCGCAAAAAGATTGCACGGCTGCCCTCTCATCTTCCAGAAATTTCACTGCCGGAATTAGCACCTTGATTTTTTATAACAAAAACTAGGTTGCCGAGGCTTCAAAGGGCCGGTCCCTCCGCCTCTCTGGATAAGAGTTGCCGTATTGGGGCTATTGAATTGTGGCGAGAGTTTACCATAGTGGATAAAGCTAGTCAACTTTTCAGGATTGGCCGAAACGCACGGGAATTTAGGCCTGCTACCGTTAAATCATCAACCCCAAATCCTTCAGATTTGGGGTTGATGGGGAGAGTACGGTAAAGAGCTTCTCTACCGGCAAACACTATTTAAGCGGTAGCAAATTAGTTACCAGAAGCGCAGCGGAAACCGATCTTCGGGGAAGCTTCGCCGGTATATTCGATAGAATCCATATCATTTGCATCCGGATTTGGCCCACGAGCGCTACCACGGTTAGAGACACGGATATCCTTCTCTACATCCTGATAAGAACCGCCACGAATAGAACGCAACTGAGAAAGAGCACCTTTTGCAGCAAGAGGTCCGGTAGGATTGGTAGAAATTCCAAGACCATAATAACCTGCATCATAAAAATCGGAGATCCATTCTGCAACATTGCCGGACATATCAAGAATGCCATAAGGGCTTGCGCCAGCAGGGAAAGAGCCTACGCGAGTAACATCATTGATCTTATGATCAAAATTGGCGCGTGAGCCATCGGGGCGTTCGTCACCCCAAGGGAAGGTACGGAAATCATCACCACGAGCTGCACGTTCCCATTCTGCTTCGGTGGGAAGACGTTTTCCAGCCCAAGTACAATAATCAGTAGCATAGCCCCAAGTTACATAAATAACAGGGAAGTCGGCATATTCGTCTGTGTTGAAGTATTTCTGGTGTTGTTCAGAACGGAACTCAACTGGCGGTTCGCAAGCGCCATCTTGAACACAAAGCATATACATGGCGTTCGTAACTTCGTGCTTGTCCATCCAGAAAGCGGGCATAGTAACCTGATGATCTGGCATTTCGTCTTGTTCAGCTTTTGCATCAAGAGCACCCATTCGGAAATTACCAGCAGGGACAAAGACTTGCACCATACCATCTACAGGTGAAACACGATCGGTACCGGCCTCTGTATCTTCTGCTACAGCTTCTGCAGCTTCATTTGCTACAACTTCTTGAGTAGGAAGTGCAGTCGCAATAGGAATTGGGGTCGGTTCAGCATTTTGTCCTGCACCACCACAAGCGGCGAGGAAGATGGACAAAACCATTAATACTGGAAATATTTTTTTCATTGCAATTCTCCTTAGAATCGTTATTTTGAAATCTATGCCCAGTATATCGGGGGGTGTTTCTTTTTGTTATCACCCAATGGTCACAATTTGATGTTTTTATGCGACTTTCTGCGACTTTTTGGTATATAATACGCTTATCACATTAATCTTTACAGGAAAAATCATGCCTACGACAATAAATCCAGCCATACGCGTATTAATTGTTTGCGACCAAAGCGATACAGCGCCTTTATTAGGATATATGATCCGTGAAAAGGGGTTGAACGCTATTATAGAAACATCTGTGCAGCGGGCAATAGATCGAGCAATGGAAATTATGCCTGATCTGATCGTAATAGATGTAAACGCCCCCCACTCAGAAAGAATTGTGCTTGCAAAAAAATATCGCGCATTAAGCCAAAAGCCTATTCTGCTCTTCTTACCCGCTCATCACGAAACAGAGATTCTCGAAGCGTACCGCGCGGGCGTGGACGAATGTATCGTAAAGCCTGTTAGTCCCGCTATTTTTCTAGCAAAGATCACATCTTGGTCGCGGCGCAGTACAACAGCACCGCTCTCTCCGCGAAGAGTGCCGCGCTTACGATTAGACTCTGCCAGACGGCTTGCTCTCTTTGAAAACGGAGAAAAAGTTAGTCTCACAAATCTCGAATTTCGCCTATTACGCTTATTGCTGAATAGGCCTGGGCATATTTTCAGAAATGATGAAATTATTCGTTCAGTTTGGGGGTTGTCAGGAGAAAGTGACCAGACTGCATTAAAAAATGTAGTTTATCGCTTAAGAAAAAAACTTGGCGAAGAAAGGGAGTATATGGTCCAAACCTCGCCGGGGGGGTATAGTTTCTTAGAAGAGTAGCGGCTATTTATCCCAATCAGGTGTTAGAGCAGAGCAGATTTTTTTGGATTCAGCAACCAAATCCACATCTACAGGGAGACGGAATTCTTCGGTGACGCGTAAACGTAAATAAATGGAGGCCTGCCGAATATCCGCGGGCGTGTCGTCCATTTCATCCAGGAATTTCAGTAAATCGTAGGCGCTTACACTCGGAGGCGCAATCCCCTTTTCTGTCAAATATTCCCGTATTGAAATGCCAGCTGCTCGACGCGCACAAACACGCATCTTTCCATAATTTTTCAAATCCAGCGCATCTTTCGCCATCTTGAATTCTGTTTTGAGTTGTTTTTTCCATGTAGTCATTCTGCGATTATAATCTATGCTTTATTTCAACAAGGAGAAAAAATTGAAAACACGAAAGATATTTCTTTTAGCTCTTTTCACACTTATCTTCACCGCTTGCGAACCAGTGAAAGCAATAGAACCTACCGCACCAACTATCACTGTGCCACCTCCCGCCAGCGGCGAAGAGCCTTATCAAATCACAGGCACTTTTGATTATACGAATGATATTATTACGACCTATTATGTGGAACATGCTGTTGCGCTAATAGATATGTATGCTTTTATCACCCGTGACCAGGAATGGGAAATTCCACTTAGTTCGCAAACGCTCGGCTACCTCGAATTCGACACAGAAGCTATGCAAGGCAGCTACACTTTACAACTCCCCGCAAGACCTACAGGCGTTTTAGCAGATGTAGACAACGACAACGAAGAAGACCTTGGCGTGCAAGTTTTTGCAGTGGCTTACTGGCCAAATCTTACGGGCAGCCCCTACTCAGAAGGCGACGATCCTTCTATGGGATGGCCCACTTATCTTGCTTCGATCATTACTGATACTGAAAATGACGATGAAGTCATTAGCGGGGATTTAGTAATCTGGGCACCGGATAATGAGCAGGAATTCCCCTCCGGTTTTGGTGCAGATGGAAAACTCTTCACCGCGGACGATCCACTTGCCCCCGTTAAAGCAGGTTATTCTGTCATCAACATCGATGCAGAACCCTTCTCCATTTCGCGCGACCCTGAACCCGAACTAACACTCTACGAACCCGACGATGTCGCTATAAAAGACTTCGCTGAAGACAGTTACACAGAATCTTTTGAGAAAATGTTTGAAATTGTTCGCAAAGAATATGCTTTTAACGGTATTGAAGGCAAAGAGCCAAATTGGGAAAGTCTCTACGCAGAACTAATGCCGCGCGTAGAAGAAGCAGAGAAGAATCAAGACCCCGGCGCGTTTTTTCTGGCTTTACGCGATTTCACCTGGGCCTTTAATGACGGGCATGTCGGCATGAATGGCGGAGAGATAGCACAAGAGCTTTTCATGGAAGATATTTCCGGCGGCTATGGTTTTGCCATCCGCGAGCTGGATGATGGGCGCACTATTGTCTCTTATCTTTTAGATAAAGGCCCCGCAGACCTAGCCGGAATATTCTTAGGGGCAGAAATCACAAAACATAACGGTAAAGCGATCAAAGAGGCTATCTCAGAAATCAGTCCGTGGTCACAACCCCACTCCACAGAATTCGCACTTCGCTTTCAGCAAGCGCGCTATTTGCTCCGCGCACCGATAGGCACAGAAGCCGAGATCAGTTTTATTGATGCAAACGGAAGTGAAAAAACGGTGAGCTTAGCTGTGATCGGAGAAGGGGAATCTTTCAACAATACGTCAATTTATATGGAATCTGACCCCAGCGCACTACCCGTTGAGTTCCGCTTACTGGATTCAGATGTGGGCTATATCAAGATCAACTCTAATTATGATGACCTTAACCTGATTATTCGTCTTTTTGAGCGAGGCTTGAAAACCTTCGAAGAGCTGGGTGTTCCGGGCATCATCATTGACTTGCGCGAAAACTCCGGTGGCGCACCACTTGGATTAGCCGGTTTCCTCCACGACGAAGAGATCATAATGGGGCAACTGGAATATTACAGCGACAAAACAGGCGATTTTGAAGCAGAAGGTTTACCGGACAAAGTTTTACCGAACGAAAATCAATATCATTTTGACAAAAAAGTGCTACTTGTCGGGCAAGCCTGTTTTAGTGCTTGCGAAATAGAAGCCTATGGTTTTAGCCAAGTACCCGGCATGGTCGTTGTCGGACAGTATCCAACTGGGGGCGTAGAAGCTGAAGTTGCGCGAGGGCAATTTGAACTCCCCGAAGGTTTCGCACTTCAAATCCCAACAGGGCGTTTCAAACTGCCAGACGGGAGCGTTTTCCTTGAGGGTGTTGGCGTTCAGCCCCAAATCCGTGTGCCAATTGATGAAACAACTATTTTTTCAGATGAAGATGTGGTTTTGGCCGCAGGCGAAAAAGCTGTTTTAACACCTATTTCTCTGGGCGTTGTGCCGGAATCTCCCCCAAAGATTGGTAGCCTTGAAGAATCGCAAGCACGATTGTCTGAAGAAGGCGTTCAGCAACTCGAACAGCGCGCGAAAGAAGTTTATACAGAGTTTGAGATAATGCAAACAGACACACCGCTAACTTATACTGTCGAACTCTCAACAGAGGATGATATTCTTTGGGTTTGGATATGGTGCGCGGCGTCTGAAGAAATTTTGGCTGATAATCTCTCAAAGATCGAACTGGAATTTATGCTGGAAGACGAGAGCATTTCGCCCGAGCAGTTTGTGAGCTTTAGTTATCCTGACACCGAGCAATCTTGCCAAGTTTATTTTGCATCATTATCTGAATGGACAGTTGGCGAACATCATCTCAAAACAAGCGCAAGCTGGGCAGAGGCAATTAACGATGGTACAACGGAACTTTCCCCTGCTTCACAGATTTTTGAGTATACGGTTTATGTAAATCCTTAAAGAGGTGGTTGTGCAATATAGAGATAGTCATGTCACTGCGAGCGAAGTTTACGAAGCGCGGCAGTCTCCTTCACCGCCTTGGGGATTGCTTACACTTAAAGGAGTACTCGTCGGCGATAAAACTACCTCGTAATGACAAAGCAATTACGTATTCTTTGCCACACCAAAAAAACATGTACACGAAACAAAAAAGTCCCCGCCCTTTTTTATGAACTGCCCCCGAAAAAGTAGACACGAAAAAAAAAGCCCTCCTGTGTAAAATGAAACAGGAGGTGCTTTTTATTATGGCAGGCAAAAAAGGGATGAAACATTATTCAGTTGAGACGAAGCTAGATGCTGTGCGCATGTTCTTCGAAGGAG
>JAAENC010000231.1 GCA_024224815.1 Chloroflexota bacterium | reverse complement strand
GTTTCAAGGTCCCTTTTACTAGTTACAGACCAAAAAGTGAAGTTTAATGATTACACTGTTCAACAAAATTAGAAAAATTTGAGATTTTTTGTATGGCATAGACGAAATTAAGATAATGCGACCCTGCTGAATCCGAATCTGTCATCCATTTTTCTCCATCACCCACAGTTTTTTTTATACACCCCTTTATTTTATAAGGATTCTGGAAAAATCTGCACACCAAACCAAAAAAGCGGTGGGTGATGGTGAAAAATGGATACCAGATTTGGTTTCAGCAGGTAATTTTATCTAAAAAAATTATCTTTCCTCTGAAAAAATATGAGGAATTCATATGTTTAGCTTATATTCAAATTCCTACAGATTCCTCCTTATTATGAATATGACCTTAAACATATAAAATCTAGTTTTTTTTCAATTGCATAATGATTTTTTTAGATAAAATTTACTGCTGAACCCAAATATGGTATCCATTTTTCTCTACCACCAAAATTATATTTTTTCAGTGAACAGGGCTTCCATTCTCCTCCCAAAAAAATTGAGGGCAGCAAAAAAATAAATCTGGGTGATGGAGAAAAATGGATGGCAGATTTGGGTTTAGCAGGTTCCGTTATCTTAAATTTGATAATGCAGCTGAAAAAGATATGAAAAATCATATTTTTAGCTCAGATTTAAAATAGGGAGTAATTTAGAATATTTTGAATATAAACTTAGGATATAAATTGTTATATTTTTTTCAAATTCATAGTCAAATTCTAGATAAAATTACCCGCTGAATCCAAATCTGGTATCTATTTTTCTCAAACACCCACCATTAATTTTTTTTTAGTGACCAGGGTAGCCAATATCCTTAAAAAATAAACGGGAATAGGTAAAAAACTGTGGGTGATGGAGAAAAATGGATGCCAGATTTGGATTCAGCATAGCCACTTACCTTAAAATATGACTATGGCATGCAAAAGATTTTTTGGCTGTTGAACAGTGTTATCAATAGCAACATTATATTACCTTATTCCATAACACAATGATTTCACACAAAGATATTATGACGGGTTCTC
>JAAENC010000230.1 GCA_024224815.1 Chloroflexota bacterium | reverse complement strand
TGTAAAGTGCTTTGTAACGTTTTTGGCAGGCTATAAATCCTAAGCTCCTGGCTAGGTGGCTTTTGCAGGTTCCTGCCGCCCCATTCAGCAAGATCGATTCGTTCTGACGGATAAAATCCAGGGTGGGCAAATCCATTATCAGCTTTTTCTTTAAGCCGCGCTGAAAGTCAAAATCAAAGTCGTGCAGTAATTTATAGGGCTGGGGCAGTTTGCTCTCTTTGATCCGGTATTGGATGCTCCGCTCTATTTTGCCATTGGCTTCGTTTTGCACGATTTCACGGATAAACCCGGTGAACCCCATGTTGGATTGATTGGCCTTTTGTATGATCGCGGCGTGCTCGGCTTCAAGGTATTTCAAGCCTAAGTACCGGCAGTTTTCTATAAATGTGGCTTCTTCTTTAGCTTTCATTGGATGGGTTTTTTGATGAAAAAGTGATCTCTGATTTTTTTTGGGCATTTACCTTTAAAAAGTTTTCGATGGCCGGTGCTTCAAAAACACGGTATCGTAAAGCCCGCTTTACAGCCACAACAATATCTTCGGGGCGGTAATTGGCCTTGAGCGAAAGGATACTGCGCCAGTGGTGCAGGTATGTGCCGGATTTGTGGGTTTTTAGTTTTTGGGCATATTCCTGCATGATGGGGCCGAAAGCATTTAAGCGTTCGGCCACTTCTTTGGCAGACAGGCTGTATTTTTGAGATGTTTTTTTGCGCCCGATATACCGGTTTTTCCTGCCTTTTTCTGCCAATGGGTAACAGGCTATCTGGTTGCAATCAGGGCTGTAAATGATCACCTCTTTATCGTTTACACGTACAGGGCACGTTTCGTACATATTATTGGCTTGGGACAATATGATAGTAGTTCTCCCATTGAATGGCCGATTCGTTGTTCACGATGCGGTATTCAATAACAGAGGGGGCGTATTGTTTGGTCGGAAGCGGCTGCAAATACGGAAGTTCTTCCTGGTAGAGTTCGATGGGCTTTCGCCTGGTTGTACGATGGACACGTTGGTCGTTGCGCTCTAAAAGCCAGGTTTTGAGTTGCGCTTTAAGGTCTTGCTTGTCGCGGAACTTGCGTCCGTTCAAAAAATTTGTTTCTAAGTAATAAAACGGCCTTTCTATTTTCAGGTTTTCGCGGGGCTTGCCCGGATGGATGGCCAGGGGCCGGAAACGATAATGGGTGGCAAAGGCCAAAAAGTTCTTGTTGAACACGGGCTTGCCAAGCTCCCACCTGTCGACACAGGCTTTTTGGTTGTCGCTCTTTATCTCTTTGGGAACACCATCGAAATACAAAAATGCATTTACCAGGCCACGCAACAGGGTGGCCTGGGTTTTGTCTTCGACAACCTCAATGTATTGGCGCCGGGAATAGTTTAAAATATAGCTAAAAAAGGTGACCTTCTCACGCTGTGCCCCATCGGTAAAATCAATATAATAGTCGCTCCAATCGTGCGAGGCCCGCTGTCCGGGGGGCGTCTCTGTGCAAACTACCGGCTCTTTGGCCTTCTTGCCACGGACCTGCGCCAGGTAGTTGCGCAAAATAGTGATCTTTCCCTGGTACCCTTTTTCTTCCAAAATCTCGAATATCCGCTGGTTGGTTATGGGCGGGGTCTTGTGTGTTTCAAGCAGTTCGGATATATATTCTTTATAGGTGTCCAGTTTAGAGCCTCGCCTGACGGGTTTTGCAAGGTGCCCCTGCCCATGTTCACGTTGGTTGGCATTGCTTTTCAGTATCCGCTTTACCCGTTGGCGGCTGATACCAAACTCCCTTGACAAGCGGCGGATTGACCAGCCCCGTCCGTGAAGGCTGGCCACGTTGTTTTCTAACTGTTCATCTTTCATGGCTATCGTATTGCTTTAATATGGATTGTATGATTTTTGCTTTCCTGGTAATATCTGTAAAACTTTCGGCCAATATCCCCAACTCTATATCCGGAAGTTTAATCAACGGTGGATTGGTAGTATGGCCAATAAAAATATGTTGCTGGCGGGCCAATAGCCGGGAAGTACGCAGCAAGCGGTTGCCCTGAAGGCTTAACCGGACATCATGGATTTCTTCCTCCCGGCTTTGTTGTTCGATGGCTTCAACCGGACACGCCAACAAGTAGGCTTGTTCTTCGCTTGAGGCTGATTGTAAATATTTTGAAACCAGTATAGCTGTTTGCCGGCTGGTAAGGTTATGAGCGATAATCAGCTTTAAAAAATCGTTTTGCTTGCCGCGCGGCAATTTTACCAGTTCGCGGGCATGCGTGGGGGTGATCTTGCCCAACTGCAAATGGGCCCGTACACCTTCATCGAGCCTTTCGATAAATGACAAACGGCGGCTCACCCAGGAATAACTCCTGGACAACAGCGTGGCGATCTCTTCCTGCTTCATCAAATGTTCCCTTTTCAGGCTGTAAACGATCTGCGCTTCTTCGTAATCAAGCAGCGAACTGCCTTGCTGGTTATAACTTAAGATCATCGACTTGGCAGTTATGTCATCTACCTCAACAACCTGTGCCTGTAACTTGTCCCACCCTAAGGCCCGGCAGGCAAACAGCTATACT
>JAAENC010000229.1 GCA_024224815.1 Chloroflexota bacterium | reverse complement strand
GTGTGTTTTGTGTGCGGTTTGACCGACAAAGAAGATCCGAAAATGGATTTTAGATATTGTAGCCATTGTGATTACAAATGTTATTGCATGGATCACTTGGCAACTCATGAATGTCAAAAAGAATAGAAGTCAAAACAATTCGTAAAAAACAGCAGCTTTCTACAAATGACAAGACCTGACAGGTTTTGAAAACCTGTCAGGTCTGCTAAAAGGTAGATTGGTTCAATCTTAAAGATTGAACCAATCCGGCTAAATTCGATAAAAAACTTCCTCTCGCGCGGGGCCATTTGAAATAATTTCAACAGGAACACCAACGCTATCTTCAATATATTTCACATAATCTTGTGCTTCTTGGGGAAAATCGGCAAAGTCTTTTACGCCGAATGTGGCACCATCCCATTTGGGCATCATTTCATAAATTGCTTTGGCTTCTGCCATAAAAGCGGCATCTGCGGTGGGCAAAGTATCATATTTTTTGCCATTATATTCGTAATGGGTGCAGATTTTGATCTCGTCCATGCCATCGAGCACATCTATTTTGGTCAGCGCGATGGAATTCACACCACCAACCTGCAAAGAGTAGCGCAGCGAGGGTAAATCCAGCCAACCGCAGCGACGGGGACGTCCCGTTGTAGCGCCGTATTCGTTGCCTAATTCTCTTAATTTATCGCCTATTTCGCCGAGTAATTCTGTGGGCATGGGGCCTTCACCAACGCGGGTTTGGTAGGCTTTGGTGACACCAATTACGCGCGAAATATCATTTTGCTGTAATCCCGTTGCGATGGAAAATCCGGTCACGCCCGGGTGACTGGAGGTTACATAAGGGTATGTGCCCAGATCAATATCGAGCAAAATACCTTGTGCGCCTTCACCAAGAATTTCTTTGCCAGCTTTTTGGGCTTCCCAAATGATGGGCAGCGGATTACCGATCATCGGGGCTAATATTTCTTGCACAGCGCGGAAATCGGCCAAAACTTTCTCTGGAGAAAGACTTTCGAGATAGGGTGATGGTTCTTCTGTGTCCATCAAGGTGATCAGTTTTGTTTGCCAATCGAGTTCGCGCAAGATGATCTCTTCAAAATTCTTTTTGAGCATATCGCCCATTCGGACACCGACACGTTCTGTTCTATCGGCGTAGAGAGGGCCAATTCCGCGCCCGGTGGTGCCGACTTTGGCATCGCCACGCGCAGATTCACGGAGGTTGTCACGCGCAATATGCCAGGGCATGATCATATGGGCGTATTCTGAGATGAGCAGGTTTTTTTCTGAAATTGCCACGCCTTTTTCACGCAATTCGTTAATTTCATCCACTAATGTCAGGGGCGAGATCGCCACCGAGCCAGCCAAAATCGAGAGGGCGTCGGGGTTAAATATCCCGGTCGGGATAAGGTGGAATTTGAATTCCCCATAATCGTTCACAACCGTGTGTCCGGCATTCGCTCCGCCGTTGAAGCGGACAACGAGATCAGCATCCCCGGAAAAGACATCGACAAATTTACCTTTGCCGCTATCTCCCCAAGCCGTATCAATAACGATATTTGTGCCTTTGAGTTTCATTAGATTTTCTCCTTATCCTAAGTTTACATCATGCGGATGCGATTCGCGCAAACCAACGGGAGTCATGCGAACAAAGGTCGCTTTTTCGTAGAGTTCGTCCAGAGAATGAGCATTCGTATAGCTCATCCCCGACTGTAAACCGCCCACAAGTTGGGCCAAAACTTCGCGGGTTGTACCGCGATAAGGGACCAAGGCATCTACGCCTTCAGAAACATATTCTTCAATTTCTTCTTTGGTGATATTGCTTTCGCCTTCACGGCTTTTTCGTGCCAAATTTGCCTGTAAAGAAGCCATCCCGCGTGAAGATTTATAACGATGTCCTTTACGCGTGACAAAAATGCCCGGGCTTTCGTCCGTTCCCGCTAAAATGCTGCCAAGCATGACTGTAGATGCGCCCGCGCCCAAGGCTTTGACAATATCTCCTGATGTACGAATGCCGCCATCGGCAATGACGGGAATTCCCTGCGGGCGAGCCACTTCGGCACATTCTTTAACTGCGGTAAACTGCGGCACACCCGCCCCCGCAACAATGCGCGTAATACAAATAGAGCCAGGCCCTACGCCAACTTTGACAGCATCTACGCCAGCGTCTATCAGGCGCTGCGTTCCCTCTGCCGTAGCCACATTTCCACCAACAATTTGTACTTCGGGGAAATTTTTACGCATTTCTTTGACAATATCAATTTCCAGTTTGGAGTCACCATGGGCAATATCGACCACAAGGGCATCCACGCCAACATCCAGAAGACGTTCAACACGGGTTAATTCGCTCGATTTCACGCCAATTGCCGCGCCAACGGCTAAACGTCCGAGAGAGTCTTTGCTCGCACGCGGGTATTTTTCCAGCTTGAGAATATCCTTGGAGGTAATTAGACCAACCAACTTGCCGTCGGCATCCACCAATGGGAGTTTTTCAATACGCTCTTTGTGCAAGATCTTTTCTGCTTCTTCAAGGCTTGTATTCGCATGAGCTGTAATCACGTTGCGCGTCATGACATCTTTGACCAATAATTTTTCGTTTTTCTCAAAAATAAGATCTCGTGTTGTCACAATACCGATCACTCGCTCATTCTCATCTAGGATGACAATACCACCAGCATAAGTTTCTTCTACAATGCGGTTAACGTCCGCAACAGTATGCGTACCCGTTAATGTAAGCGGGTTTTTCACCACAAAAGACTCAGACTTTTTCACACGCAATACCTGGCGCACCTGCTCTTCGATAGACATAAAGCGATGGATAATGCCGATCCCGCCGGCACGCGCCATGGTAATTGCCATTTCACTCTCAGTAACGGTATCCATATTTGCTGAAACAACTGGAATTTCTAAAGACAGCTTTTCAGTTAATTTTGTTTTCGTTGAGAGTTTTTTACGAGACTTCACTGTTGAGTATTGCGGCACAAGCAAAACATCATCATAAGTCAATGCAATATTAGGCAAAATTTTCATATTTTCCTTCCCGAAGTTATTTTTTGAAACGACAGCCATTATAACGTCTCTATCGCCCATAGCGTATAATTCCTTTATGGAAAATCATAAACTCAGCTTTCTCTCACCCATTGATGGGCGCTACGCCAAAATAACCAAGCCCCTGCGCACCCATTTTTCAGAATTTGCCTATATCCGCAACCGCGCACAGGTAGAAATAGACTATCTCATAGCCCTTTCACAAAATTTAGATACGATCCGCCCGCTCAACAAAGAAGAGTCGGATTTTCTCAACGAACTAAAAGAAAATTTCTCTCTCAAAGACGCTGAACGTATCAAAGAAATAGAGTTGGAAACCCGCCACGATGTTAAGGCAATCGAGTATTTTCTAAAAGAACGGCTAAACACAACATCTCTGGCAGATTTAGCAGAATGGCTCCACTTTGGATTAACCAGTGCAGATGTCAATTTCACCGCCTATGCCCTTTCCCTGCGGAACGCCCGTGATTTTGTCTTGCTACCGACTATAAACAATCTCCTCACCCAAATAGCGGATTTGGTCGAAAAAACCAAATCCGCGCCCATTTTGGCACGCACACATGGGCAGCCAGCTGTTCCCAGCACCTTCGGCAAAGAAATTGCCGTTTTTCTATCACGCCTAATAAAACAACGCGATGCACTAAAAACACATAGCTTTGAAGCCAAATTTAGTGGCGCAGTTGGCAGCTATAACGCCCCAAAAGCAGCCTTCCCTGATGTGGATTGGCAGCAATTCAACCTTGATTTTTTCAAAACGCTAAACTTGCAAGCAAATACCGTCACCACACAAATCCTGCCCTATGATAACTGGCTAAGCTTCTTTCAAATTTTGCATCTAATAAATTCCATCCTTTTAGATTTCTCTCAAGATATTTGGCGATATATCAGCGACGACTATCTGAAATTGCGCGTGGTCGAAGGAGAGATCGGCTCATCTACGATGCCGCAAAAAGTAAACCCAATAGACTTTGAAAACGCAGAAGGGAATTTGGGCATCGCCAACACCCTGCTCGAACAATTTATCCGCAAATTGCCTGTCTCCCGCCTGCAACGCGATCTCTCCGATTCGACCGTGCGGCGCAATTTTGGCTCGGCCTTGGGATATAGCCTGATCGCCTACTCAAGCTTGGCTCATGGGCTAAATCGCATTGAAGCCAACATAAAGAAGATGGAAGACGAGCTTGAAAATCATTGGGAAGTTGTCGCAGAAGGCGCACAAACTATTTTGCGTGCGGCAAAAATCCCAAAAAGTTATGAAAAGCTGAAAGAACTCACACGCGGCAAAGAATTTAGCGAAAAAACGTATATCGAATGGATTGATAAATTGGATATAGAAGAAAGTCTCAAAAGAAAACTCCACCAACTCTCCCCGCAGAGTTATATTGGCTTGTCGGAGGAGATTGCGCAAGGTGTTTTGGATATATTAGAGCAATAAAGCTTCTTTTCCCCCAGCAAGTCCAAATTATGACTTCGCGAGGAGCACGCTCCTACGACGAAGCGATCTCATTTCAAGTAAGATTGCTTCGTCGGGTGAAGCTCTCCTCGCAAATGCATCCATAATTTGGACTTGCTGATTTTCCCTAATTTTGTTTGCTGAATCATATGCCTTACGGTATAATGTCGTGCTAGTCTTCGAAGAGAGGGCTATTTAAATTTGCTATTATTCAACATCTAATCTGTAAAGGAAAGTGTAATGCCAAAACGAACCTATCAACCTAAAAAACGCCGCCGCGTCCGTGTGCATGGTTTCCGCCAGCGCATGTCAACCAAAGGTGGGCGCAAGGTATTAAAACGTCGCCGCCTTAAAGGTCGTCTTCGCCTAAGCGTAAAAGCGAACCAACACGTCAAAAAAGTTAACTGGTAGAAGAGCCGTCTGTGCAAAGCTCATGGCACAGACTTGGAAGATCGTGAAAAGACAATATGTGAGGGCGTAGGTGCAAAGAAATTTTCGCCTAACCCGATCAACCGATTTCAAGCGGGTGCGGCGTAATGGAAAGTCTTATGCCCACCCGCTCCTTGTGTTGATAGCGATAGAGAGTGAAAATAATTTATCTACAACACGAGTGGGTGTAGCAGCCGGTAAAAGCGTGGGAAATGCTGTTAAACGAAATCGAGCCAAACGTCTCGTTCGAGCCGCGGCCCAGGATCTGCATCCGCAAATAAAGTCGGGCTACGATTTAGTGCTTATTGCCCGCGCACCGATCATCCAAGTCAAAATGCCTGTGGTTCGCATAGCACTGCAAGCGCTTTTACTACGCGCCAGTTTACACAAAAATAATGTCTGAGTTTTACCTCCCTACTGAATACCCCAACGAGCCGCGTTTGCGAGATTTATCTCGTAATCCATTCTATTGGCCTCGCTGGGTTCTTTTGGGATTAATCCGCTTTTATCAAATGACCCTGTCACGCGCGCTCCCTAACGGGACTTGCCGCTTTTACCCTTCTTGTTCACATTATGGGTATCAGGCAATTTATAAATATGGCGTACTAAAAGGCTCAGTTATGGCAATTTGGCGCGTTTTGCGTTGTAACCCTTTCAACGAAGGCGGGATTGACCCCGTCCCGTAGGAGAAAAAAGTGAAATCGAAAAAACTTTTAGTAATCATGATGGCAGTGATGTTATCCATTTTATTAAGTGGATGTTCCGCCTCTGCGATGAACGCAAATAGCTGGTCTGGTCTGAGTGCAGATACAGAGAAAGCCTATCTTGCAAACGGCTCTTTGGTCTATGCCATTAATTTGGACAACGGAAGCGTTTCCTGGCAATATCCCGCTGATAAGGCAGATGCAAAAGAATCTTATTTCGCGACACCCGTAGTCACTGAAGATGGACAATTATTGCTTGCCAGCGCAGGCACCGCGCATAGCTTGGTTTCTGTAAACGCTGCAACAGGCGTAGTCAATTGGATTTTTGGCGATTCTGAAGGCATCTGGATTGCAAGCCCGATCGTTGTTGACGAAAAAATTTATGCACCAAACACAGATGGCAAACTCTATGCTTTTGATCTAAATGGCAATTTTCTTTGGGCCAAACACCTTGGCGGGCCTTTGTGGTCGCAGCCTGTAGTCGATGGAAATTTCCTCTATATCAATTCTCTCGATCATAATCTTTATGCCTTTGACATTCAAAAAGAAGATATTGCATGGACGACCCAATTAAGCGGTGCCGCCCCCGGCAGCCCTCTTCTTGGCGCTGATGGAACACTCTACAGCGGCTCTTTTGGCTCTAAGGTTGAAGCAATTAACACCGACTCACAAACTATAAAATGGGATTTCGCAACCAGCGGCTGGGTTTGGGACGCTATCGCTCTTGAAGGCGAAACGCTCTACGCAGGTGACCTGGATGGTAATTTTTACGCCATCGATGCCACCAACGGCGACTCGATCTGGGGCCCAGTAAAACCGAATGGCACCATTCTTGGCGCGCCACTAGTCACAGAAGATTTCATTGTGATCGGCACAGAATCTGGCACAGCCTACGCTTATGACCATGAAGGCTCTACCCTTTGGCAACAAGCCATTGGTGGGCAACTTTATGGTGCGCCGGTTCAAGGTGGCGAGCTAATTCTCTTTTCACCAATGGAAAATGACTCCATTCTTGTGGCCCTTGATACTGAAGGCAGACAAGTTTGGCAATTTACCCCGGAAAACTAAGGAGGCAACACTATGTGGGATACCTACATAATCATCCCCATGACCAATGTTTTGCTCTTCATTTACGACATCATTGGACATAATTTTGGCATCGCGATCATTCTTTTCACCATTCTTATCCGTGCTATTACCTGGCCCCTTACAGCCCAACAACTTAAAGGCACACAAGGGATGCAGGAACTTCAAAAAGATAAAGAGTGGCTTGGCATTCAGAAAAAATATAAGGATGACAAAGAAAAGTTAGCACAAGAACAAATGCGCATTTACAAAGAGCGCGGCATTAACCCCTTTGGTTCTTGTTTGCCGACCCTGATCCAGTTCCCCGTCATTATCGGTCTGTATCAGTCCATTATCCGCTCATTGGCAGCCACCCCCCTTTCTCTGCTCAACTTCTCCAGAAATCTTTACCCTTTCCTGGATGTAACAGAGATCGTCCCCCTCAACAGTAAATTCCTGTGGATGGACTTGGGTCGCCCGGAATCTCTGCCTATCTTTGGTTTTGACCTCCCCGTATTGGCGGTTATTGTTCTCATCACTTCTTATATGCAATCAAAGTTGATGACCCCGCCTGCAAACCCTGGCGATCAAAGTGCCGCAATGGGCAATATGATGAGCATTTATATGCCTTTCTTCATGGGCTATTTGGCGATGACTTTCCCCTCTGGCTTGGCACTTTATTTCATCACCAGCAATATACTCGGTGTGGCACAATACGCCATGATGGGACGCGCAAATTGGAGCAACTTAATACCAGGTAGAAAATAATAGGGAGAGAAAGATGCAAGAAAAAACAACGCTTGAAGTGATCGCCCCAACCGTTGAAGAGGCGCTCGCAAAAGGTTTAAAAGATTTAGGATTAACCGCAGCAGATGTCTCCTTCGAGGTATTAGACTCGGGCGGCAAAGGTTTTCTTGGGCTTGGACAACGCCAGGTGCGGATCCGTTTAACGGTGAACGGCACAGAGGCAGAAGAAGCTGAAAAAGCTGAGCAAGTTGAAAATAAGTCTGCTCCCGCAGCGGATGAAGCTCCCGAAACGCCCACGGATAATAAACCTGCTCCCGTTAAAAAGAGCACATCATCCGATCCCGAAACAGATGAGCCCCTCCTTGAACGCGCCGAAGAAGTGGTTAATAAACTGCTCGAGTTGATGAATCTTGAAGCAAAAGCGACCGCCCGCTACGACGACCCCGACCGCGAAGGACGAAAATCGGTTTATGTCGAAGTAAAAGGAAAAGATCTCGGCGTGCTGATCGGCAGACGCGGCAAAACGATTGACGCTTTTCAGCGTATTGCGGCATTAATCGTCAGCAAAGAAATGTCTCGCTGGGTGCGCCTTTCGATAGATGTGGAAGGACATCGCAGCCGACGCGAAGAACAACTTAAGCAAATGGCGCAAAAAATGGCGCAACAAGTTGCCAAAAGCGGACGAAAACAAAGCCTTGAGCCAATGCCCGCGAACGAAAGACGCATTGTTCACATGAGCCTGCAAAATAGCCCTGATGTTGTTACAAATAGCAGCGGCGAAGACCCCCACCGCAAAGTGGTCATTGAGCCAAAAATTTAGAACCTAAACTCCCCGTTCAAATGAACGGGGAGTTTTTTTATCCTATCAGAGAGTGCTTGTGTGCCTCTGCCCCCCTGTCCCTCGGACATCCCTCCATTTTGAAAAACAAAAATGGGGGGGGGGAATCTAGCCAAAACCCCTCCCCTAAATTCCGCTTTTAGAATTTGGGGGAGGCTGGGAGGGGGCTGGAGTAAAATTAATATCAGCTTGCAAAAGAGCATTTTGTTGAATAACCCCATCCGCACAGCGGTACCCTAAAGGATGCTCCGCGAACCCACCCATGCTATCTTTACAAAGCCCATTCGGGCTAAAAACGTACATAGAGAAAATATTCTTAGTGTATAAGCTCTCTAATGCTTTTATGGGCTGGAGAATAAAAAAAGCAAGATGATTACTATATAGCCTATAAAAAACAAGAAGTGTTCTTGATAATATCCTTATTTTGGTGTTTATGCCGAATACTTCAGATGAATATAGTTGGGTGGCTTTCATCCAACACGCAAAGTACTTAAGTCGTTTTGAAAAAACAGGAGCTTATAAATGTCTGAGCAAGACTCTCAATTGGACTATCAACTTGATTTCTATCAGCAGATGCGAGACAGTATTCGGGGTTGGATCAAAGGCAAAGGTGTTGATTACAAATTTGCAGATTATCTCCTTGCTGCACCTGACTTATTTCATTTACTTTGCAGATTGGCTGTTGACAAAGAAGTGCCCACTAGTGAAAAAGCAAAACTTGCAGGAGCGATTGCCTATTTCGTCTCGCCTGTTGACTTAATACCCGAAGCTATCAGTGGTCCCTTTGGGTATATTGATGATGTTGCAATGGCTGCTTTTGTTTTAAATAGCATTATCAACAAAACCAGCCCCGAAATTGTGCAACGACACTGGGCGGGAGACCAAAACATTTTAGACCTCGTTCAACAAATCCTTCAAGTTGCTGAAGAAATGGTCGGGAGTGGCTTATGGGAAAAAATCGTCAAAGGTTTTGATAAAAAAGACAAGGAGTAGGTTCAAAATAACTACCACCTAATCCCGCGTTAAGCTGACATAAAACAGAATAATAGGAAATTAGACAATGGGATATGCAGTCGAATTTTATTTTGATAGCCAAACTGAAAAAAGTGTGTTAAATTTGCGTCATATTTTGGCAGAGCAAGGAATTTCATCTACACTTGGCAACTTGAAAGATAGACCACACATTAGCTTGGCTGTGTTTTCAGACGTTGATTGTGATAATCTTATTGAGCTTACGAAAGTTTTTTCCAATCACTCTGAACCATTTAACTTTCAATTGGGCGCAATCAGTACATTCTTAACAGATGAAAATGTTCTATATTTATCCCCGATTCCAACAAGACAACTTTTAGACTGTCATCTTCGCTTTCACACTCAACTTGAGAAAGATAAACTTATTCCGTCAAAATACTATCTTCCTACAAATTGGATGCCACACTGCACAGTAGAAATGAATATTCCAAACGAGCAGTTTGCTCGTGCGGTTGAGATTTGCAAAAAAACTTTCAGTCCGCTACATGGAAGTTTTCAAGAAATCGGCGTAGTCAAATTCAGACCAATTAAGAAATTAGCGGTATGCACTTTGGGAAAATAGATAAAGACATTTTTTTATGGTGTAGCATCAGCCAGCAATATATAAGGTCGAAAAAACACCTAACCCCGCATTAGCTGCCCCGCCTTCAAGACTAAAAGCGCACTTCATCGCAAGGGCGCTTTTTCTTTTCACATTGCCAACTCTCTCTGCCTTAAAACAGTTATAATTCAGATGTTAAGATTTAAGGCATAGGTAATGACAGAAACCGACATCAAATCTCTTCCTAAAATACTCTATATCGAAGATACAGACGACTCACGTCTGCTTGTTCGGCGATTGCTGGCGCGTGATTATGTCTTTCTTGAATCAGATAACCCCATAGACGGCATCGAGCTTGCCCTTAACACCCAACCCGATCTAATCCTTCTCGATATTAACATGCCCGAACTGAGCGGCAGAGAAGTTGCCACACGCCTTAAAAGCTCTCTCCCCAACACCCCCATGGTCGCGCTTACGGCAGATGCCACCAGTGGCGCACGCGAACGCGCCCTTGTCGCTGGCTGTGTTGGTTTTATGACCAAACCCATTAATATAGACACTTTTAGAGATGAAATAAAAGCCTATCTCGGCGGAAAACGAGAATACGCCAATCAAGCAGAACATCACGCCAAAGCCTATCATCAGGAACTTGTTCAGCATCTTGAAAAGAAAGTCCACGAAATGACAAAAATGGCTGACCAAAACAAATTTTTGGATCAGCAAAATAAGCACGTCATCGCCGATATGCAGCGGCATCAGCGTCTACTCAAAGCCGCCGCCACCGTTGGGCATAATATCACCTCCATTCTCGATCTGGATGAACTGCTCCAAACCACCGTAGATATTATCTGCAAAGAATACGAATTCTATTACGCGGGCATTTTCCTGCTAGATGCAAAAAAAGAATGGGCCATACTCCAAGCTGGCTATGAAGAAGCAGGCGATAAAATGGTCGCCAATAATCACCGTCTCGGCCTTGACGGCAAATCCATGATCGGCATCGCCATTCAAGAACAAGAAGCACAGATCACCGCCGATGTGGGCGATATAGAAGATCATTTCAAAAACCCGCATCTCCCCGAAACACGCTCCGAGATGGCGCTCCCGCTTAAAGCTAAGGGCGGTACACTCGGTGCGCTCTCTGTGCAAAGTGAAAAGGTAAACGCCTTTAGCACCGCCGATATTGACGCACTCCAAAGTATGGCCGACCAGCTCGCCATCGCCATCCGCAACGCGCATTTGCTCAAAGATCTCGAAGCCGCAAATCAAGAAATTGTGCGCACAAAAACCTTCGAAGCCATCGCCACCGCAACGGGAGAAGCGATTCATTGGGTGGGTAATAAAGCCGCCCCCATCCCCGGTAGTGCCGAACGTGTAAAAGAAGATTTGCTCAACTTTTTTGCCGTCTTCAAAACCCTCTTGGATTTACCTCCCCAAGAACGGGATTCGCACCCCTACGCCGCCGTAGCGAACGAAGCCTTTGGCTTGCTACCGGACCTCGACGTTGATCTCTCCCAAAATGTGGATGCGTTAAATAAACTCCCCGCCGATAATCTTCCCCTCATCGTAGACATTGAATCCACCCTAGAAGATCTGGGCATCGTCAAACAAAGCGCCGAGACCATCCTTAACATCAAAGAAGACTTAATCGGCCCCGGACGCATCGCCAAATCTGAAGATTTCGACATCCCCCTGCTCTTCAGCACCACTATCGCGGGGATGGGCCTGCCCAAAGGCGTGGTCACATCCGGCTATACAGATGACATCCCCCAAGTGCACGGGGATAAAACTCAGATCGGGCGCGTATTGATCAATCTGATAAAAAATGCGTGGGAAGCGTTGGGGAAAAGCGAGCAAGCCAAAATCCACGTATCGGCTCGTTTAGCTGATGAAACGGGATTTGTCAGGATTGAAGTTAAAGATAACGGACCCGGCATCCCGCCTGAAATCCTGGAAAAGATCTGGGTCTCATTTTTTACCACCAAAGGCGATCACGGCGGCACAGGCTTAGGTCTCTCTGCCTGCATGGAAATTATCTCCCAAAGTGGTGGGCGAATTTGGGCAGAAAGTGAAGTTGGCGAGGGCGCAGCTTTTATTATTTTATTGCCAATAGAGAAAAAATGAGATAGCGAAAAAATCCTAGGCAATAATGATTTTGCGAGGCAGTTTCATCGCCGAAGCAATCTCATTCTTGGGCATAAGATTGCCGCGTCGCAAATACATGCTCCTCGCAGAATCGCATCATCAGTTTGTCACGTCCAAAACAAAAACTGTATATCCCCTGTAAGGGGAAAAAGAAAATAACTTGGTAAACTATATTATTTGATTGAAAGAAGGAGAAATTTTAATGGCGAAATTATTGCTCGTTGACGATGAAGCTCTTGTACGGCGTAGTATGCAAAAAACCTTGCTTCGCAGGGGATTTACTGTAGAAACTGCTAGTAATTGCTCAGAAGGGCTTGCTACATTTGAAGCTTCACACAATACAGCCTCCCCCTTTGATATGGCACTGCTCGATTTGAATATGCCAAATTTTGATGGTATTCCCGCTCATGCGGCAGGTTTAGATCTACTCACAAAATTACGCGAAATCAACCCTGAATTGATAGCAATTGTATTAACGGCCTATGACGAAGTTGATACAGCCAAAGATGCTGTTCAGCGTGGGGCAAGAAGCTATTTTGTAAAAGGGCGTGAACAAGGCTTAGTAAATTTAATTAACGAGATTTTAGGCTAGTATCACGAATAATAACGAATGCCGCAAATACCACGAATAAAAATTTTTATTTGTGGTATTCGGAAAATTCGTCTTCATTCGTGACAAAATTTATGGAGACAAAAAAATGACATCAAGCGAAAGACAAGCCAAACTGCTCAGCGCAACATTGCGTGTGGCAAACAATATAGCCTCTATTCTTGACCCACAGGAATTATTGCAAAAAACTGTTGATATCATCTGCGATGAATTCAGATTTTATTATGCAGGCGTTTTCTTACTTGATGAAAAAGGGGAATACGCCACCCTTAAAGCAGGGCGCGGCAACGCCGGTATTGCCATGCTTGCTGAAAATCATCAATTAAAGATCGGTGGAAACTCGATGATCGGGACAGCCGTTGCTACACAAAAAGCACGCATTGCACTGGATGTAGGCGAAGAAGCGATCTTTTTCAGTAATCCGCATTTGCCAAATACCCGCTCAGAAATGGCGCTGCCCCTCACCGTCGGGACAAGTGTTCTTGGCGCAGTGACCGTGCAAAGCGTAGAAGAATCTGCCTTTAGCGACGAAGATATTTCCACATTGCAGGGGATGGCCGACCAACTCGCTATTGCGATCAACAATGCTCATCAGCACGCAGAAAATCAATTTTTATTAGCGCAAGCTGAAAGAAGAGCGCGCCTTTTAGATGCCGCAAATGAAGTTGGTCGCGGCGTCGCATCCATTTTGGAGCTGGACGAACTACTCCCAAAAACAGTCGATATTATCTGCGATGCCTATAATTTCTATTATGCAGGCGTTTTCCTGATCGACGAAAATAAAGAATACGCCGTACTACGCGCCGGACGCGGCGAAGCTGGCAAAGCCATGATCGCGGCAGACCATAAACTTAAATTGGGCGGCAACTCCATGATCGGTATGGCCGCTCGCGAGCGCATTGCACGCATTTCTCTCGATGTAGAAGGCGAAGATGCTTTTTTCCGCAACCCACATTTGCCTGAAACCCGTTCAGAAATGGCATTACCACTCGCAGTTGGCACAAATGCTCTCGGCGCAGTCACAGTCCAAAGTATTGAAGGAAATGCCTTCAGCGACGACGATATTCAAACCCTCCAAACGATGGCAGATCATCTCGCAATTGCCATCAATAACGCAAATCTGCTCAAAGAAGTCGAGCGCACCCACGCCGAACTTTTGCGCACAAAAACCTACGAAGCCCTCTCCAGCGCGACCACAGAAGCCATTCACTGGATCGGCAATAAAGCCCTTCCCATGACCACAACCGCCGCGCGCATGAAAGAAGACCTAAACGAAAGCGAACTGGATATAGAATCGCTCAAAGAAGATTTGGAGATGATCGACCACTCGGCCAAATTAATTATGGATGTAAAAGAAGCATTACTCGGCCCTGCGCGTGAAACCGCCCCCCGCCCCGTAATGCTCGCCGATATTTGGCTTGCTTCCGCTTATCATGCAAATACCCCAACCCAAAAATTGACCGTTAAAGCGAATCCCAACGCTCCGCTTGCCTTTGGCGATAGCGTGCAATTGGTACGCGCCTTTGGCAGTTTGCTCCGCAACGCAGATGAATCTGGCGCAAAAAATATCACCATCGAAAGTGCCCCATCCGCACAAAAAGGATTTGTCATCACCCGCATCAGCGACGACGGGATCGGCATCCCCGAAGCCATGCAAGATAAAATTTGGGCTTCCTTCTTCACCACCAAAGGCGAAGGATTCAAAGGCATGGGCTTGGCCTCTTGTCTGCACATCATTTCCCAACTTAATGGCAGCATTAGTGTAGAAAGTGTGCCCGAAAAAGGAACAACTTTCATCATCGAATTACCTGCTGCAGAAGCAAGTTCAGCAAACCTGGATATCGCCCCCGGCAAAGTCTCTCTAATCGCCCCCGAAGGCGAATGGACATCTTTCGTCAGCGAAGCCCTTCAAAGTGCAGGCACGGAGGTACTCAATAAATTCGACCCCAGTGTTGACCTACTCCTACTAGACGAAACCCTCGCAGACGAAACGCTCCCTACGCTCGAAAAGCTGGGCAGCAAAACGCTCATTCTCTCTGCTGCGCCGAAAGTTGAGAATATCACCAAATATCTACAGTCTGGCGTAAAAGACATGGTTCTGAAACCTTATTCTGTTGAAGAATTGGCTGAAATTTCAGGATAGTTTCTATAGACTTAGCCTTAAAAGTAAAATCTCCCCGCTCATTGTGAGCGGGGAGATTTTTTATTTAACTTACTCAAGATTAGCAATCCTATTGGATATGAACTAATGACCAAAGATATTCATCTGCACACGCTACACGCTTTGTCATGATTTCGCTTCAAGGTCTTTTATCAAAAAAAGATTATCTTTGCTTTTCTCTGCTTTGCTTTGTTTTCTTTGCTCTCCAATCTATCATCTCTTGCCAACCCATAAAAAGAACTTGAAATATTATTTCACAATATAAATGAGCGAGATCGCCCTTTTTACGAATTGAAGGGACTAGGATTTTAATTGTATAATGATAAGAAGAGTGGCAGGTTGTTGTTTTCTTTTCAAAAGGACGTGATATTATGTCTCCACTTACTAATAAAAATCCCCTTAAACTTCTAATTTTCATCATTCTAGTTACCCTGGCCTGTAATTTGCCGCGAGCAGTAGCAGAAAAAGCCGCCGAAACCGTCCAGCAACGGCAGCAAAACGCAACTCACGGTGCTGAAACAGTAGTCGCCGCGGCCCAAAGAGGCGAGACCCCAGTCCCATCGAAGATACCATCCGCTGTGCCCTCTCTGGATATTTCCTGTCAGTGGATTTATGTCAACACGACCGATGCCATCGCAACTGGCGGAGGAACTCCCGGTATGACTGCCGAATGGAAAGGAAACTGGATCGGAACACGATATAAACACGCAGGGAATTTTGGGTGTAACGAACAAGAATTCGTCACCGCTCACGAGTGGAGCGGTCTTCGTAATGAGTTGATCCCAGGAAAAACATACTTTTTTACAGTTTCGTTAACTTGGCGCTTGGAAGGAGAGGCTGAATGTTCTGCTCTGACAGCTGGCGCAAAAACATCACTTACTGCGGGAACTACTGTAGTTGAAATCAAGCAGAGTACCATTATCCTTTCGAAGGAACCCAATGGAGATCTCGGTAATACAGGCCAATGGACCGCGCCAGGAGGAAACGATGGCGATACGATGACTATCAAAGCACATGGCAGTTCTGGCAGCTTAGGGGGGACAGTGTCAATAAACTACAAATACGTCTGCAATGCTCCCTGAGTATCCAATCTCGCGCAAGTTAAAAAACGCGTTTTTTAGGGGAATGCTATCAATTACAAAGGGGAGGTCTAGCTGAAGAATGGGGATTTTTCTCTTTCTACTTCTTTCCTAAAACTATGCACTCGCGCTTTTATTCATACGCTTCACTGGCTCTTTGAAAAAACTGCTGACGATGCGAACCATCAGAAAAAAGAGCAAACTCCCGCCCGTAACCCAATAATATTGCTGTGCCCACACAAACTCTGTGTCTGTTCCTGCGGCCAAACTGTGGAGTAATGCCATAAGGTAAGTCAAGAAGCTGATAAAGTGGATAACACGCCAGAGTTTCTGGCCGATTATCTTACGTACATAAAAGCTAAAGGCTACGAGCAACATAATATAAAAACTAATCTGTCCGACACCCACCCAAAAAGGCTCGTAAGTACTCGCAAAGGGAGTTGCGATCTTTTCCAGAGTAAATTCAATATATTTATCGCCCATTAAAATAATCGCATGGAACATGGCAAATCCCAGCCCCAATAAACTCACAAATTCATGAATAGCAAAGCTGACTGCCACACCGGGCCAAGAACGCGCCATTTTATTACTCATTAATAATCCCAAGACCATCGAAAGCCACAAGAGACTAAGAGAGACAAAAGCTGTCCCACGTGATAAATACCAGTAAACTTTCGCGTCTGGCCCCAATAAAGATTTGGCAAGATTTGGCATCCAGGTTGGCAGCACGACTACGGCAACTAACATCCCAACTGCCATCGCCAGAACCGTAAACAAAAATGATTGCACGGATAATAATGTATCAGGATATTCTTCATTTTTTTCTTTTAAAGTCATCTTAACTCCAGAGATATTCTTCCATTCTTTGGCTATACAGGCATTCGCCATTTTCCAAAATAAGTATTCCTGCCAAATCAGAACGCTCATCTAACCAGGCTAGACCCGCTTGAACACCCGATATAAAAATAGTCTTGGCAGCCAGCTCAGCTTCTATCACAGATGATGCAACTACTGTAACTGTTAAAATATCCGTTTCTGCGGGCAAACTTGTATGCGGATCAATAATATGATGATTCCAGCGATCATCTTGCAGCCAACGGCGCTTATCCCGACCCGATGTAGCAACCCCGCATAAAGGTAATTGAAGTATTTCCAGATTTTCAGACCGATTAAAGGGATTCGCTACCCCAACCAGCCACGGTTCATCATTTTTTCGTGCGTGGCTAATGGCGATATCGCCTCCCGCGTTGACGAGAGCTGGGCCATATTTTCCGAGCCGCTCGGCTGCCTGGAGCGCTGCCCATCCCTTCGCTGTGCCACCAAAATCCAGATGCATATCGGGGGGCAGGCAAATGGTAGATCTCTCTGCATCCCAGACAACTTCGTCCAAGCGAGATTGGCTCGAAAATGTTTGGGGGCAGATTTTGTCTGATTGAAGCGGAAGCAAGTCAAAATCACGGTCGTACCCGCTTTCTTTTATTGCATCCAAAAGAACCGGGGTTACCAAACCTCCACTATTTTGTTCAGCGTATAGAGCTGTCTCAAATACATCAGCAAAGGTTTTGCTAACCTTGGTTGGCATTCCAGCTTCGCGATTAACTTTAGAGAGTTCACTCTTCGGTCGAAAACGGCTGAGAGAATCCTCCCAGCCTTCAAACCAATTGGGGACATGCTCCAGTTCTATTGGATACGAAGGACTTTCGACGGCAACAAAAATTTGGGATCCCATTGCCCTAAATTCAATTTGATGCAACATTAGGATGAGTTGGTTTGAGTAACAGTATCGTTTCCTCCGCCACCACCCCCACCACCCCCGCCACCTCCGCTATTAGAGCGGACAACAACAACTCTCGGCTTCGGCGCTTCACCACCCAGCAAAATTATCCCGGTAAAGGGCGGCTGAGTTGCTGTAGGCGTAGGCTGCACGATCACAGTTGGTTCAGGTGTTGACTCGATTACTTGAACTTGGCTACTTTCTTTTTGGTCACTCGCCGATGCAAATATATTCCACATTGCCAAGGTCGTCGCAACAGAGAGTGCCGAAATCACCATCTTCACATCGTCCCAATTCTTTTTCTTTGATTTCTTAGCCATTGTCTTTTATCCTAATCGTCGTCATCATGGTCGTCATCGTCATGATCGTCATCGTGATCATCATCGTAATCATCGTCGTGGTCGTCATCGTGGTCATCATCATGATCGTCATCGTGATTATTGCGCACGGGTTGATCATTGCTACCGTTATTAGACTTTGTAATAACGATCGTAGGCGGCTCTTCAGTGCCCAGCACTTGACCATTCATACTGATATATACAATATCACCAGAGCTAAAAACCACTTTATAAGCTTCTTCAATATTTTCCCAAGGTGCTATCTCTACACTATATAAATCGGTCTGCTCAAGATAATTCGCTGCAAGCAAAGCGGCTTCTTGATGCGTCAAGATAACCATCACGGTTGCTGTTGGCACAGCTGCCACAACTTCTATTGTTGGCTCAGTTGTTGCGGTAAGCGGTGGTTCTGCTTGTGAGACCTGTGACAAAACAAAATTAGAAGTAATTTCTTTATAAGCACTCGAAACGCCTGTAAGCACAACCAATACAAAAGCGGTTAGCGCGGCAGAGATCAAAAGGTTTTTCTTAGGCATAATATCCTCCATAGACATTATTTTTTGGGTTCTATGCTCTAAGGATACATGCCCAAAATTGGATTTTCTTTTAAATCATGCTCCTCTTTTCCAATCTTTTTCCAATCTTTTTCTGCTAAACTTAAGTTCATACCAAAGGTTTAGAAAATTTTTATGCGCATCTTATTAATTGAAGACGACAAACGATTGGCCGCCTTAACAAAAAAAGTGCTCGAATCTGAGCACTTTGATGTTGATGTGAGTCATAATGGAGATGAGGGGGTTGAAATCGCTTTACGCGGTATCTATGATGTTGCAGTAATCGACTGGATGCTCCCCGGGCGTGATGGGCCTTCTGTCGTTCAGGCTATGCGCACAGCCAGACTCTCAACTGCCATACTCATGTTAACTGCCCGCACACAAATCGAAGATCGAGTTGCAGGTCTGTACAGTGGTGCGGATGATTATCTTACAAAACCATTTTCCTATGATGAATTAATTGCCAGAATTCATGCGTTGGGGCGACGAGCAAACGGCACCAATGCCGTCAATGCTTGGGAGCTACGCGTAGGCAGTATAGTACTTGATACACGCACGTATTCTGCCCGACGCGGAAGCCAGATACTTGATCTGACCAAAACAGAATGGACTTTGCTTGAATGTCTCATGCGTCATCCTGGCCAGACTCTTTCCCGCCAATTTATCATGGACTATGTCTGGTCATACGAAACGAAAGTAAAACCCACTATGGTCGATGTATATATTTCCTATTTAAGGAGCAAATTAAGTCTGGACGATCACAAAGACCCAATTCAGACCAAACGCGGGATTGGCTATTATCTGGATGTCGAAAATGCTTAAACCTTTACGCTGGCGCCTCACCTTTTTATATTTACTAGCCGCAATAGGCTTGGTTGGCTTAGTCGGTATTAGCACCTATCTTCTCATCACTCGCTACTTTCAACAATCCACAGATTTGGCATTGCAATATAAAATGGCTGCTGAATTTCGCCTGCTCGGGCTTTCAATGCCAGATGAATTGGTAGCAGCCGAAGAACTTTGGCTGGTGAATAATAGCCGCGTAGTTCATAATGATAATACTCCCGAAGTACTAATTGCTTCACGCTACGAAGATGACGATGAGCACGAAGAACACGATGATGATGAGGAAGAAGATTCTGGGGAAGCCTATCATTACGAAGCAGATCTAGCTGCAATCTTTATCGTTGCTTTTGATGCTAATGGTGATCCAATTCTCGCGCCAAATCTGCCCTCGCCACCTATCGTAGATGACCCCGCTACCTTTGCAAATGCAGAAGAATTTGGGTATGACATTCGAACAGTAGAAATACCCGGACAAGGGCGCATCCGCTTACTGACTTATAAAACAGACTTAAATATCCCCGCCATCTTACAAAGCGGCCGCCTATTAAGCGATCAGGATGGCCTTCTCAACCAATATCTAATTTTCCTAATCATCTTGGGAAGCATAGCCAGCATCTTCCTTGCATTTGTCAGTTGGTGGCTAGCCGGGCGCTCACTAGGCCCAGCACAAAAAGCTTGGGATCAACAACAAGTCTTCGTCTCGAACGCCAGCCACGAACTTCGCACACCCCTAACCTTAATTCGTGCCACAGCAGACTATGGTCTGCGAAGCCAAGCAACCGAGGAACATCCCAAGTTACTAAAAGATATTTTGAACGAATGTGACTATATGGATCATTTAGTGGATGATCTCTTACTACTCTCCCGCCTAGATGCCCAACGTCTCAAACTTGATTTTAACTTGATACCGCTTCAAGAGCTTTTCTCTGAAACCATAGAGCAGATCGGCAAATTAAATCCGGATAGAGAAATTTCCATTCAATTGAATCCTGCCCAAATCCAAGTGCGTGCTGACAAAACTCGTTTGCGTCAAGTGCTACTAATTCTCCTAGACAATGCCATACGCTTTACATCACTCAGTGGATCAATTGAACTCAATGCTCGACACGTCGAAAAATCGATCCAAATCGAAGTGATAGACACAGGTCAAGGCATTCCCCCCGAACATCTGCCGCATCTCTTCGACCGCTTCTATCAAGTCACATCATCTGAAAACGAAGGTAGCCGTACAAATGGGCTGGGTCTATCCATTGCTCACTCCCTAATTAAAGCGCAGGGTGGCTCGATTTCTATAAGTAGCCAACAAGGGAAAGGAACACAAGCTAACATACTTTTTCCTGCATCAGTCAACTAAAGAACATCTTCAAAATCGGATTCCAAATAAAAAGAGTGAGGTAATCATCCCATTCTTTTTATTTGAAAATCTACTTCTTTTTTGAGCCCATTTTTTCTAGATAAGAAGCAAGCTCATCGTCTTTTTTCTTATCATAAGCATCGACAACAACCCCATAGACCACATACCCAAGAAAAGCATCCATCAACAACGCCGGGATGCCAAAGGCTATTCGCCCGATAATTTCACTGGCACGATCAGAATCGAAAGAAAGAAAAGGGATAGATATGCTCATACTAAATTCGCGCTCTCCCGGAAAAAAAGCCACCCAATTCAAAAGAACAAGGAAAAGCAGGGGGATAGACAGCAAGATAGCGGCCTGAAAATAAGCAAAGACTTTGCTCTCTCTGTAGCGATTAAAGCTAGAATCCATTAGCCCAACAGTAATGCCCGCATTGAAAAATATCAACCCAAAAGCAAATCCTATCCAACGGGGTGTGGTCGAGTCTGTCATCTCAACTCTAATAGATTGCACCATCACAGCGGCGCCTGCAAGCAGAACTACCAAGCCAAGCCATATAGCACCTTTGAAGTAGAGAGAGTTTTTTTCAGACATATTGCTTCATACTAACTAATCATCGCGTAAAAATGTAGCGATCAATTGATTAACTCGCTCCGCTTCTTCATGTTGCACCCAATGCGTCGCTTCCTCGATAAAAACAAGCTGCCCATCATCACAGCGATCAATACTCGGCTGTGCCATTTCTCTACCTAAAAACTTATCCTGCGCACCCCAAATTAATAAGGTCGGCACAGTAATCCTAGAGCTGGATAAAGCTTTGGGCGGTTTTTGCAACATCGCCCTATACCAATTCAGCATAGATGTATATGCCTTTGGCTGAGACCAAGCCTGCCTATATTCTGCGAGATCATTCTCGGTAAAGGTTCCTGGTCGACTACTTTTTTGAAGCGACTCTGCACTCACTTTCCAATCCCCTTGTCTGACTAAAAATTCCGGTAACCACGGAATCTGAAAGAAAAACATATACCAACTCTTGCGAAGTTGAGAAAAATTACCCAGCAAAGTCTTTCGCATCACAGAATGGTGGGGAACATTCAAATTAACCAGCTTCTTGATCCTCTCAGGGTATTTCGCTGCCACCCACCAAGCCACAACTGCGCCCCAATCGTGTCCAACCAAAAAAGCTTTTTCTTCGCCAGCAGCACCGATGAGGCCGATCACATCGGCTGCTAATTTATCTATAGAATAGGCTGCAATCCCATCCGGTTTATCGCTGAGATTATATCCACGCTGGTCAGGTGCCCACACACGGTAGCCAGCTTCCACCAAGTGCGGTATTTGCTTCCGCCAGCCATAAGAAAATTCGGGAAAGCCATGCAAAAGAATGACCAGAGGCTTATCATCTGCACCAGCTTGAGCGACATGTAAACGGATACCATTGGTTTTTATATATTGATAGTCCATTATTTACTCTGTACCGTTTTACCTGGCTCTTCATTAACGATTAATTGAAAAACATCTGGTCGAGCATAGTGACCAACAACGTCAAAATCTAACTTGGCTCTGAGCACTTCTTTCAGGTCTAGCTCCGCGTAAAGAATACCTTCCTGATCGTAAAGTGGGCCTGCGATGATCTCACCCAAAGGAGAAATGATCACGCTCCCCCCACGACACATTAGATCTGGCTGCTCTGCCAGTTCCAGGTGTTTCTGCAAATCATCCGGGTATATATCTTTCGTCACGAACTGGTTGCATCCCAGCACAAAACAGCGTCCTTCGCAGGCAATATGTTGCATCGTCGCTTGCCATGTATCGCGGGAATCAGCTGTAGGCGCTAGATATAATTCCACGCCTTTGCCGTACATTGCCATTCGCGCCAAGGGCATATAATTTTCCCAACAAATTAGCCCGCCTATTTTTCCTAATTCTGTATCCAAGACGGTCAACGTGCTGCCATCGCCTTCTCCCCAAATAAGACGTTCTGATCCCGTCGGTTTTAGTTTGCGGTGTTTGCCAATAATTTCTCCTTCTGGAGAAAAATAAAGCGTGGTGCAATAGAGTGTACCGCCGCTAAATTCTGTATCCCGTTCAATAATACCCATTGCCAAATATACGCCAGCTTTATGCGCAGCATTTCCTAATTTATCTGTAGCCGGGCTGGGAATTTCGACCGCATTATCCCAATATCGTTGCCAAAGATCGCGTCCTTCAGGTTTTCGGCTGCCAACAACCATACCAAAGCTTAATCCACGAGGATAAGCGGGGATAAAAGCTTCAGGGAAAAGGACAAGTTCTACCTTCTGCACGGCAGTTTCATGGATAAGCTGGCAGGCTTTTTCTATAGAGGCATCACAATCAAATAAAATTGGGGCTGCTTGTACGACAGCAACTTTTACAGATTTCTTGTTATTTAGCATATTTTCTTTCTCCGCTTTATAATAAAAAACGTCCTGTCTAAGAACATGACTGCTTGTTAAAAAGAGTAATCTGCTGGTTGAGCAGAAGATGCTTATCCGCCTCACAGAGCTTTGGCAGGGTCGCCGTATCAAAGCCAGGCCCTTGAGGGTAAACCGGTTTCGATACGTTCTTCGCTCTGCTTCGAACTACCCAGCCGCCTTTGAAAACAAAAGTATCATGTGGCTAATTACCTTTCTGTTTTCCAGGCTCTTTTCCCATCCTTCTCAAAGAACTTATCCTGAACTGCTTTTTCAAGATCTATCTCACATTCGTTCGCCATGGCTGCAAGAAGGCAAAAAGTATCAGATAATTCTTCAGCAAGTTTATTTTTATCAAAGCCATCGTAATTTTTAGACCAAAGCTTCTTTAATTCTGCGGCAATCTCGCCCACTTCTTCGGTCAGGAGCATGTGGATTTTTAGCGGATCAGTCACAAAGCCCCTTTCACTTCTCTTCTTGGCAATTTTCTTAACAAGGTCATTCAAAGACATTTGCTCTCCCATCATTATTGTACCGAAGCTTCTACAATCGTTTTTTTCGCAGCCCAAACACCATTAATAAACCAGTAGATGCCGAAGGAAAACATCAGGATACCCATGAGAAGAATCAGGTTTTGGAGGGTGAAATTGAAGGCATCCAGGAACCAACCACCAAGCCCAGCACCGATGGCGCCAGCAAGTGTAAAAAGGGCAAATTCGGTACCGAATACGCGTCCGCGTACTTCGTTGGGGAGTTTTTTGAGCAGCAGCGTGGTTGAGAAAACCCAAATGATGGCTATGCCAAAGCCACGGAAGAATCCGCCCATCATCACCATCTCTAGGCTACTGATCGGATACATGAGGATTAATCCGATCAAGGTAAATCCATATCCGACAGTGATAGCATGACGTAATGCTCGTTCGCGGTCACCAGTGATCCAGCGGGCAATAATTGGGCTAACACCTGTGCCAACACCAACGATAGCGTAGAGCCATCCCAAACTTGTGCTACCCCCTTCACCGACCACAAAAATCTTGCTGGAGAGTTCAACCTGAATAACATCATTAAAACCAGAGACAGCCAACATCAGCGATGCTTTTTGGATGGCAAGGACGAAGATGGGTTTATGTTTCGAGAGATAACTCACACCCTGAAAATACTGTTGGGTCACATCCTTGACAGTGAGTGGCTCGCTGACCTTTGTCGTTGTTTGGGTATAAGAAATTTTAGCAATAAAATAAGCAGACAAAAGATAGGAGAAGGCATCTAATATTAGAGCTGGCGCGATCCCCCATGTGCCAGCAACTTGCCCTCCCAAAAAAGCACCCAAGGCGAGCATAGTAGACCATGTTGTGGAAGTCAACGCATTGGCTGTGCCAATTTCACTTTCTGCGACCACATCCGGGAGAATGGCATCTTTGGTCGGGAAAAAGATACCGCTAATGCCAAGTTGTAGCGCTGTAAGGGTGTAGAGCAGCCAGATTTGGCTAGCATCTTTCACAAATAAAAAGCCTAGAACAATGAAAAAGCGCAGGATGTCTGACCAAATTAAAATCTTTTTACGGTCAAAGCGATCTGCTAACATCCCGCCAATGGGGCCGGTAAAAAACTGGGCTAAGGAGCGGATAACGAAAAGCCCGCCAACGGCTAATCCTGATTGGGTTAGGTTTGCTGTAAGAATGGCCGTAGCGATCAGATTAAACCAATCTCCCATTAGGCTAACAATTTGCCCAAACCAAAGATCTCTAAAGTTCTTATTTTTGCCAATAAGTTCCCTGTAACTGACAGGACGTGTTTGTGTTGTCAAGTTTTTTACCTTTTTCTAAAAAAATAAGAATGTCATCGCGAGGAGAACGTTAGTTCGACGTGGTGATCTCCAAATCAAGATGGAGATTGCCACGCTCCGTAAACTCTGCTCGCAATGACATATATAGGATTCAGCACTATCCTATCTTGTATAGAAGCATTTTTTACTCCCCCCGCAAACGGGGGGGAGAATATAGCTCAAAAGCTAAATATTCTGTCTTTGATGGGCGCGAATCGCGTCTTTTATTTCTTGGGCATCACCTTTTGCCAGCCCGTTGATGAAAATTGGCTGTGAGCCACCTGTTGTCTCGATGGTGAGATCGGCAAATAGAAGGCCCGATTTTAATTTAACAGAGGCTATTTTCGCGTAAATGATGATTTCTTCATCTGAGCCGAGAACGCGGCGTTTGATGAAGTGGATTCCGTCATTGGCGACGATCACTTCGTCGGGGAAAAGTGCATTTCCGGAGGTCAATCTGTTAGAGGTATAGTGTTTGTCCATTTTTTATTCCTTGTGTAATAAGATGTCATTGCTTCAGGCTGGGGGATTACCGCACTCCACTACGCTTCGTTCGCAATGACAGGCGGGGAGGGATTTAAGGGAATATGTTGGTCTTCGATATATTGTTGTTAAAGGGTAGCAAGCCTAAAATTGAGAGCGACACATTAATCCTATTAGGGATTCATTTCGTAAATATCCTTGAGGGCGTAGACGTGTTCCTGCCAGACTTTCTGGTAGCGGGTTTCATCCACATTGGCTTTGCGGATCATGCGCTGGCAAAATGCCATTTGCTCGGTCGTGCTGCTCGGTTTGCTATAAAGTTGGAGGGCGAATTTCGAGAAATCGCGCACCATGAAGTCGAAAATCTGATCCACGAGCGCATCATCCATCTCGTAAATTTTTGTATTCTCAAGAATAAGTTGGGCATAAACGACGAGCGCGAAGAGTTCGCCCAGCGCCATGAGAAAGTCAATATCTTTGCGTTGGGCATCGTCGGGCGTTGCCATCATCAGGAATTCTTTGAAGACAGCCACCTGCTCTTTGAAAATGTTGACATTGGGCAGATCGTAGCTCTCGAAGGCGATATTATAGTCGTGGAATTGGATTTTGCCCAAGCCGCGCGTTGGCCCCTGATCGAAGAGAAAATCGTCATTGACGGGGTTATTTTGTTGGGGCAGATCGGGATATTCGGCGGGCGCGAAGAAGTAATTTGGCATGAATTTAACGATCAGCGCGATGTTGACATGCACCGTACCTTCGAGCTTTGGCAGGGCGCGGATATCGCGAGCGGCCATCTCAAAGAACATATCTTTTTCGAAGCCTTTTGCAGCGATCACGTCCCACAAAAGATTAATAACTTCTTCGCCCTGCGTGGTGACTTTCATTTTGACCATCGGATTGTAGAGCAGATAGCGACGGTCATCGGCGGAGGCCGCACGCATATAATCTGCGGCTCGAAGTGCGAAAAGTTTCATCGCAACCAAGCGAGCATAAGCGTCTGTAAACATCTGTTTTACGTGGGGAAAGTCGGTGACGTGCATTTTATAAAGGCGACGATTTGCCGCGTGGTTGATGGCTTCGTATAGGGCGTGGGTGCAGATCCCGATCGAAGCCCACCCCAAATTGTACTTGCCCACGTTGACCGTATTTAGTGCCGAGTCCCAGGCATCTTGCCCTTTGGAAAGGATTTCGTCTTCAGTGATCGGGTAATCCCTGAGTGCGTACTCGGCGACGTAATTTTGGCTGTTCGTGACATTTTTGACCAGCTCATAATTTTCGTACTGTGAATCGGCGACAAAGAAGACATAGTCTCCACTATCGGTTATTTTACCGAAGGTTGAGACCATCGGCGCGACGTTGGCGTTGCCGATATAGTATTTCGCGCCATTTGCAAGATAAGTACCATCTTTCTGTGGAGCAAGCTTCATGCTCGATGAGTAAATATCCGCGCCATGCTTTTGCTCTGAAAGCCCAAAGGCGAAGATGGCGCCATCTTCGAGATGTTGTGCTGCTTTTTCTTTGAGCGCTTCGTTTTTTCCCATCCAAATTGGACCCAATCCCAGAATGCTGACCTGCCATGTATACCAATAGGCCAAACCGTAAAAGCCGAGGATTTCGTTGAATCCGCAATTTCGCCAGGTATCCCAGCGGACGTTTTCATCTTTACCGTATTTTTCTGGCGTTAAGAGTGAAGAGAATATCTTCTCTTCTTTAACAAATTCGATAAAATCAGCATACCAAGTACGTTCATGGTCGTCTTCTTTGATCTTGGCTTTGCCTTTGCTCTCGAAGAAGGCAATCGTTTTTTCCATGATCTGCTGAGACTCTTCATCGGGGTAATAGCGTTCGTAGTTTTTGGGGTTAAGAAGGAACATGGGTAACTCCTTTTGTAAAAGCCCCCCTCTAACTCCCCCCGCAAGCGGGGGGAGAACCAACAAGCAGGATTAAAAAATATTCTAGCGAGATTGCGCTAAGATTATAACAAAAAGAAAGACCTCGGCATTTTCTAACACCGAGGTCTACTTATCTATTTCTTTTTCTTTGATTTTTCTTTCACTTTTTCCACAAAGCGTTCTACTTCCCAACTGCTTGTCAGGCCGATAATGGCATCGCCCAATTTCACTTCCTGTACCAAGCCTCCGCGGACGGTAGCACGTTTACGCAAGGGCGCATCGTCCAGCCGAGCGGATTTGGCAGCGGCCCGGAGCAAATGTAAGGTGATTCCCAGCGTCTCTTTGCCAACGGCTAATCCGGCGAGGCGTTCTCCATCCGGTAATTTCCACAAGATCACACCTTTGCCATATCGCCCCTGTGTGGGGAAATCATTTGGCAGGATACGTTTTCCTTTGCCATCCGAAGTGATGATAAAGATATTCTCCCATTTTTGGGGCAAAACTTCTGCGCCAACAACAAGATCACCAACGCCCAATTTGACACCATTCACACCCGCGGCTACAAGCCCCATCGGACGAACACCATCTTCTTTAAAACGGATACCCATTCCGCTCGAAGTCGCAAGCAGAATGTCCTTATTTCCATCTGTCAAAACAGCCCAGCCAAGTACATCGCCATCGTTGACACGCGCCAGCGTAAAGCTTTCTGCTGAAGGGCCTGGCAATTCATCTATGGCGCTCTTTTTGATCATCCCCCCACGTGTGACAGTTAGGACAAAAGTATCTTCGGCAAGTTCGCTGCGTTTAGCAGGTAATGAGAAAACTTCGGCAATTTTATCGCTTGGTTTCAGCGGCGAAAGCTTATGCCACAAAACACCATCCGAAAGTTTTTTAGCTTCTGGCAAGGTATGAACGGCTACAGCCGCGGCCTTTCCTTTTTCTGAGACAAAATAAAGCGTATCGTTGGTAGAAACTTTAACCAACCATCTTGGTGCTTCTTTTCCGCTTGGGCGTGGCGATTTATCATCCTGCGTTCGAGAAACAGTACCATCGCTCGTTACGCCGACCCAAACTGTTTTTTCTGGCAATAAATCTGCTGAAGTCAAAAGAGTAGACCTGTCTTCTTCGCCATCCACGCTGATAATTCGTGTACGGCGGCGGTCGCCATAAGCTTCTTTTACTTTTATCAATTCTTCAGTCACCAATCCGCGCATTTTCTTTGGTGACTTGAGCAAAGTTTCGAGATCTTTAATAATTTTCTTTAGCTCTTTATATTCCTGCTCAATTTTCTTGCGCTCCAAAGCCGCCAGCCTGCGTAACTGCATATCTAAAATTGCCTGAGCCTGAATTTCACTCAACTTGAATTTCTTCATCAAACGTTTGCGTGCAGTGGGCACATCAGACGCACGTCGGATTAAGGCAATCACTTCATCCAGATTCTTTATCGCAGTGAGGTAGCCTTCCAGCACATGAGCACGTTCCTGAGCCTTACGCAAATCAAATTCTGTGCGGCGTCGAATAACTTCCAGCCGGTGGTCTACGTAAACGCGCAAAGCTTGTTTTAGCGAAAGCATACGCGGCTCGCCATTGACCAACGCGAGCATAATAATGCTAAAAGTAGATTGCATCGGCGTACTTTTGTAGAGCTTTCCTAAAATATCTTCTGGCTCAACATTTTTTGTCAACTCAATGACTATCCGCATTCCTTGGCGGTCAGATTCATCACGCAGGTCGGTGATGCCATCAATTTTGCCATCACGAACAAGGTTAGCAATTCGTCCGATTAGCTTGGATTTATTAACCGCATATGGGAGTTCTGTAATAATCAGTCGATTCTTATTCCGCCCCATTTCCTCAACATGAACCCGCGCCTGAATTTTAACGCGCCCACGCCCCGAGCCGTAAGACGCTTCCAAAGAACCAGCATCTTTATCTTGAAGAATAATGCCGCCCGTCGGGAAATCTGGTCCCTTAATAAATTGCATCAATTGCTCAACAGAAATATCGTCAAGCTTTGTCCAATTTTCGAGCATATAAATGAGCGCATCGGTTACTTCGGAGAGATTATGCGGCGGAATAGATGTAGACATCCCCACTGCAATACCGCTCCCGCCATTAACCAGTAAATTGGGGATGGAAGAAGGTAAAACACTCGGCTCTAAAAGCGTGTCATCAAAATTGGCCGAAAAATCGACTGTGTCTTTGCCGATTTCTTCCAACATATCCAGCGCAGGTGCGGCGAGGCGAGCTTCGGTATAACGCATCGCAGCTGGCGGATCACCATCGACAGAGCCGAAGTTCCCCTGCCCATCTACGAGCATATAGCGCATCGAAAAATCCTGCGCCTGACGCGCCATCGCCTCGTAAACCGAAGAATCGCCATGCGGATGATATTTACCCAAAACTTCACCCACAATACGCGCCGATTTTTTATGCGCACTATTCGCCCGCAAACCCATATCGTACATCGCGTAGAGAATACGCCGCTGAACAGGTTTAAGCCCATCACGCGCATCGGGTAAAGCACGCGAAACGATCACACTCATCGCATAATCGAGATAGGATTGTTGCATTTCTTTGTTGATGTCGATTTTATTGACTAATCCAAGTTCCATTGAAAACTCCTGCTCTTTTGGGGTCTTTTATTTTTTTAGGGAGATAAAAAGCCGCGTCATACTTAATTTTGGCTTGCTTGTACTCTAAGGGCATCGCACCTGTCATTAGAGTGCTTCCGTTTAGAAAGAGTTGGGCTGTACTAATAAAATACCATTAAATGCCCATCTCTAGCGCGTTTATATTACCACGAAAATTTGTTCTATTTTATGTATTTTAAGATTTTTGCAAAACATCTTTTTTCTAGCAGCAATGCTCTGCGTTGCTGCTCTCCTCCTAGCCCCAACGCGGAGCATTGGAATAGGAGAATAAAAAAAAAGCCGTCACCTTTTAGGTGACGGCTCATAACTATCAAAAAATTTTATTCTGCGAGGGGTGTGTCTGAGACGTCGGCAGCGGGACTTTCTTCTTCACCGTCGCTGTCTGTTTCCTCGGCAACTGCTTCCATAACGGGAGCAAGCTCAGGGTCAAGTTCGCCTTCGGGATTTTCATCCTCAGTATCTTCGTCTGACTCCAGATCAAGACCTTGGTCAAAACGTCCGGCGACAAATCCCGATCCTGCAGGGATGAGTTTACCGATGATGACGTTTTCTTTTAGACCATAAAGTGGGTCTTCGTCTGAGCCGATGGCTGCTTTTGCCAATACCTTAATGGTGTGTTGGAAAGATGCGGCCGAGAGGAATGAATCGGTGTTAAGCGATGCTTTGGTGATACCCAAAAGAATATTGACAAATCGTGCTGGTTGTTTTCCATCTTCGAGTAATGCTTCGTTGGCACGCTGAACATCGAGACGATCAAGAACATCACCGGGCAAATAGCCGCTGTCGTGCGGGTGTGTGATTTGCACTTTGGAGAGCATCTTACGAATAATGACTTCGAAGTGCTTATCGTGAATGTTCTGACCTTGCGAGCGATAAACTTGCTGTACTTCTGCCATGAGGTAGAGTTGGCAAGCATTTACGCCTTGAATACGAAGGATGCGGTGCGGGTTGAGTGAACCCTCTGTGAGGGGCTCTCCAGCTTCAACATTATCTCCATCAGAAACAATTAAGCGTGCTGTGGTGGGGATATCGTATTCGCTTGTTTCGCGTTGCTCATAAGAAACGATAACGGTATTTTCTTCAATGCGAACTCGGCCATCGTTTTGTACGGTGATGGTTGCTTCTTCGTGAGCGGCTAAAAGATCACCGGACTTGACTTCATCCTCTTCGCTAACAGCAACTTCCCATTCTTCAGGGATTTCGTAGCGATCACTGACCATTTCACTTTGTGAAACAGTAACCAAGCGCAAGTCAGCATATTTTTCTGATTGAGAAATGGTGACTTTGCCGCTAATTTCGGTCATTACGGCTTCGCCTTTTGGCGCACGACGCGCTTCAAAAAGTTCTTCTACACGGGGGAGACCAGTTGTAATATCGCTACCTGCTGCAACACCACCTGTATGGAAGGTTCGCAGTGTAAGCTGTGTACCCGGCTCACCAATGGATTGAGCAGCAACGATACCAACGGCTGAACCATGTTCAACAATTTCGCCACGACCGAGGTCGTTACCATAACATTTAGCACAAACTCCATGCTGGAGGGCACAAGTTAGCGGTGAGCGAACAAATACTTCTTCCAAATCGGATTTCATGATTCGGCGTGCCATATCTGGCGTAATTGTTTCATTACGATCGCCGATGACTTCACCTGTTTGAGGATCAATCGTTTTTTCTGCCAAAAGGCGGCTGTGCAAACGAGCACTGAGTGCCTGCCCTGCAATATCTTCATCGCGGCGAATGGTGATTCCATTCATTGTTTCGCAATCGTGTTCATTGACGATCAAATCTTGGGCAACATCAACGAGACGGCGGGTGAGATAACCAGCATCCGCTGTACGGAGAGCGGTATCTGCCAAACCTTTGCGCGCACCGTGCGAAGAAATAAAGTATTCCAAAGCTGTTAGGCCTTCACGGAAATTCGAGCGAATTGGGAGCGGAATAATACGTCCGGCAGGGTCAGCCATGAGACCACGCATACCGGCTAGCTGGGAAATCGGGCCAAAGCCACCTTTTGTTGCGCCAGAGCTTGCCATCGTAGCCAGATTTCCGTTCGGATCCATTACTTTGCGAACTTCGGTAGCAACATTGGTTGTTGTTTCTTGCCAAATTTGAACAACGCGCTCATCCTGTTCTTGCTCGGTGAGCAAACCACGTCGGAAATCGCGCTGAACAAGTTCCACTTCCTGAAGCGATTGTTTGAGAATATCCTTTTTCGCTTCGGGGATGGTGATGTCGGAGATTGCAACGGTGACACCTGAGCGCATGGCGTATTCGAAACCGATGGTTTTAATGCCGTCTGCAACATCTGTGGTCACATCCTGTCCGCAAATTTCGTAAACATCGGCGATCAAGTCTTTTACGCCACCTTTGTCCAAAGTTTCGTTTACGAATTGAACTTCTGGGGGCAAGATGTTGTTAAAGAGAGCACGTCCGACGGTGGTTTCAACCATCCGTGTTTCGGCTTCTTCGAGGCGAGAACCCTTTTCGTCATACCAGGTCGTTGCACGCAATTTGATATTTGTGTGTACTTCAACTTTTTCAAGCTCAAAGGCTAATACAACTTCTTCTATAGAACCAAAAATACTACCTTCGCCCTTGTAGTCGAAGGGGTCTTCCATCGTAAGATAGTAAACACCCAAAACCATATCTTTGCCTGGGCTGATGATCGGTTCACCATCTGCCGGTTTAAGCAAGTTTTTGGATGAAAGCATCAGTCGGCGTGCTTCTTCGACTGCTTTTTGTGAAAGCGGAAGATGAACAGCCATTTGATCGCCATCGAAGTCAGCGTTAAAAGCGGTAGTGACTAGCGGATGTAATTGGATAGCACTGCCTTCAACAATGATCGGCTCAAATGCTTGGATACCAAGACGATGCAAGGTTGGTGCACGATTTAGAAGAACCGGGCGTTCTGTAATTACATCTTCGAGAACTTCCCAGACTTCGGCACGGTTGCGCTCAATTAGTCGGCGAGCGCCTTTTACATTTGCTGCATAATTTCGGTTAACTAATCCACCAATAACAAAGGGGCGGAAGAGTTCAAGCGCCATCTTCTTGGGAAGACCACACTGGTAAAGTTTAAGTTTTGGTCCAACTACAATAACGGAACGACCAGAGTAATCGACACGTTTACCGAGCAAGTTGCGGCGGAAACGTCCCTTTTTGCCTTTGAGCATGTCGCTAAGCGATTTTAGCTCGCGGCGACCACGGCGTGAGAGTGCTTTACCACGTTGACTATTGTCAATCAGTGAATCGACGGATTCTTGCAACATACGTTTTTCGTTGCGGATGATGACGTTAGGAGCACCCAACTCTAAAAGGCGTTTGAGGCGGTTATTCCGGTTAATGACACGACGATAAAGGTCATTTAAATCTGAAGTAGCGAAGCGACCACCATCTAATTGAACCATCGGGCGTAGATCCGGTGGGATGACGGGCAAATAGTTCATAATCATCCATTCTGGTTTGTTCCCTGAACGGCGAAAACCTTCGACTACTTTTAGACGACTGGTTGCTTTCTTTCGTTTTTGTTTGCTTTTTGTTGTGCGAACTTCGTGCCAGAGTTCTTCTGAAAGGGCATCGAGGTCAATGCGCTCGAGAATGTCGAGGAATGCTTCGGCGCCCATATCGGCGCGGAAGATTTTGCCCCAACGGGTGCGGAATTCTCTGTAGCGAACTTCACTAAGGAAATCAAAAATTTGTAAATTAGCTAACTCTTTACGAGTTTGCTTATTTTTCTCTTTAATTTCCGCAGCTTTGTCTTCATTTTGGGCATAAAGTTGAGATTGTTCTTCACTGCTTGTTGCTTTTAAGGTTTCAATTTCTTGATCAATCAACCCGAATTGCTCATCTTTTTGAGAGCTAAGATCATCTTCGATTTTGTGGAGGTGCTCACGAACAATTTCTTGTACTTTGCTAATATGCTGAGAAGCAATAATCATGCCGGATTCTATAACGAGATCACCTGTTGTGCTAAAGACAATGTCCTTGGATGCTGCTACGCCCATTTGCTCTTGCAAGCTTTCATCCAAACGACGGCCTTCTTTCATAACAGGCTCAATTAGCGTTGCTGTTTGTTCGTCAAAATCTTCTTCCATTGCAGCGCGACTTGCTTCAAGCGCGCTTAATGCAGTATTTTGTCGTTCTTCAATATCTGCTGCCTTTGCGCTAGCAAGTGAGCGTTGCTGAGCATCAAAGTTTTTGATCTCTTCATCTAATTTTGCCAATTCTCTTTCACGAGCATCTTCATCGACATAAGTGACGATATATTGAGCAAAATATAGAACGCGATCCAGATTTTTTCGAGATATATTTAATAATAAGCCTAAGTAGGAGGGTATTCGGCGCGTATACCAAATATGCGCTACAGGAGAAGCGAGTTCGATATGTCCCATTCGCTCACGGCGTACGGCTGAACGTGTGATCTCAACACCACACTTATCACAGGTAATACCCTTATAACGCGGGTTTTTATATTTACCACAATAGCATTGCCAATCCCGTTGTGGGCCAAAAATTGCCTCACAAAAGAGACCATCTTTTTCAGGGCGCAACCTACGATAGTTAATTGTCTCTGGTTTTAAAACTTCACCATAAGACCAACTGCGAATTGTTTCCGGTGATGCAAGACTGATGCGAAGTGCTTTAAGCCCCTTAGTTTCCACTAGTACTCTCCTCGTCTATAAGCTCTGTTGGGGCAGAACTTTTCAGATAAGTTTATTGCGTCGAATATTACGCAAGAGACACACAAAAGCAAGCGCAAAGAGAGTTATTCTCATGCGCTCGCCAAATGTCAGATTATGTTTTCATCCAAGTCGTGAATTATACCGACTAATTCGGTAATTCGTCAAGGAAAATTCATTCAAATTTCAGCATTTCCAAGATATCCCCCATTGTTACGGAAAAGATTTCGCTCATAATTGCTGTATCTGCTTGATAAGAGCCACCGAAGGAGCCATCACCGTAAATTTCTCGGGTTTCTTTTGCTCCCATAATTGCGCTAGGGACATAGGGAGGTGCTTTGGGACTATCAGGCATTTCTGCAACTTGAGTAAAGACAAAAGCCTCTAACCAATTCGCATGACCCGGTTTCAATTCATTTTTAAGTGCAATAGCTTCTACACCATGCGACTCCCACCAAGAATACCAGTTTAATTTCAAATCGGTCAACTCATTTATTAGTTCATCCAATCTTGCGCGGACACCGACATTTCCACCATGTCCATTCAAAACTAGAATTCGACGGAATCCTTGACTATATAAAGAACGAACCATATCTTCTACTGCGCTAATCAAGGTGCTCAGACGAAAACTTATTGTGCCAGGATATGCAAGGAAATAGGGCGAAGACCCAAAATTCAAGGGAGGTGCAACCAACACCCCACTCTGCTGGGAGGCGGCGTCTGCCATTGCAAGCGGGATTTTTATATCAGTCAATAAACTGAGATAAGCATGCTGCTCGGTCGCGCCTAGAACAATCATCACCCGATCATCTTTTTCGAGATAGGATTGTATAGCCATCCAATTTAAGTCTTCAAAACGCATTTACTTCTCCTACGACGTTATTTGTTATTCTTTTCGTGCCGCAAAAGTGTACCAGAAAAGCGTTGGAGTTCAACCCCAGTGGGAGCCTAAAGACCTTTGATAACTTATAAAAGTTCGCTTCCCCCTCGTTTTGGTATGTATCACTCTTTCAATGCGAAAATCATATAATAAACCTTCATAATCTCAAGGGAGTGGCTATTTTGGTGTGTAAAGAAAATCCTACAAGCTATTTAATAACCCTGAGCGAAGGAGTGCGTCGCACCTGACTAAGGAAAAAATACCCGGAGATGGGCTTTTTGCCATTTAATCAGCAGAATGCCCATCGACTTAGGTGCGACGCACTCTACAGAGCCCTTTTTAAAACAGTCTCTAAAAGCTCACTTATTTAGCCACTCCTATCTCAATGAATATTAATCTCACTATCTAATTGGGCTACAATATAGCTGACATATTAAAAATGATTGGTAAAAACATGAATCTAAAAGAAGAAGCAGCTAAAAAAGCACTGTCTTTCGTAAAAAGCGGCATGATACTTGGACTAGGAACAGGCTCTACCGCCGCCTATTTTGTAGACATGCTCGGAGAAAAAATATCTACAGGTGAATTGGTAGATATTCGTGGTGTGCCAACATCTAAAGAGACAGAAGTGCGCGCTCGAAAATGGGGAATCCCGATTGTGAGATTAGGCGAGTATCCTAAACTTAGCCTTGCCGTGGATGGGGCAGATGAAGTAGACCCTGCTCTTAATTTGATAAAAGGTTTGGGGCGGGCGTTGCTTCGGGAGAAGATCGTTGAGGTACACGCAGAGCAGTTTGTCGTGATTGTAGATGATTCCAAAATGGTAGCAAGGTTGGGCACGCGCGATGCGCTCCCTGTTGAAATCCTGCCTTTTGAAGCTGAGGCGCATATCCGTTGGTTAAATACTTTGGGTTGCCGTGCTGAGCTCTGGACTGAAGACGATAGCTCTCCCGCAGTGACAGATAATGGCAATTATCTTGTTAAATGCTGGTTCAAGGAGGGTATCGCTAACGCTTATGAATTGGCTCAAGCTCTTTCTACGCGTCCCGGCATTGTAGAACATGGTCTATTCTTGGATATGGCGACAAAAGTGATCGTAGCGGAAGACAAGAATATCCGTATTCTTGAAAAATAATTTACCGGAGATAAAAATGACTGTAAAACTTGCTCCTTCTATTCTCTCGGCTGATTTCTCACAATTGGGAAAAGATGTACGGGATGCTGTCTCAGCAGGTGCTGAGTATTTGCATATTGATGTGATGGATGGACAATTTGTCCCGAATATTACGATTGGCCCCCTCGTTGTTGAGGCCTTACGCCCTATCGCAGACAAAACGGGTGTTGTGCTTGATGTACATTTAATGATCGAAAAACCTGAGTTAATGATCCCGGCTTTTGCAAAAGCCGGTGCAGATATTATTACTGTACATGTAGAAACTTGTCCCCATCTGCATCGCACAGTACAGCAAATTCGCGAATTAGGCGTAAAGCCTAGCATCACCCTTACCCCCGGCACATCGCTCTCTAGTATAGAAGAGCTTCTTCCTTATATAGACATGGTGCTTATCATGTCTGTTAACCCCGGTTTTGGCGGGCAATCTTATATCCAGACCAGCACTGCGAAAATATCCCGTTTAAGGAAGATGCTTAATTATATTGGCCGAGAAGATGTAGATATCGAAGTGGACGGTGGCGTAAAGCTACATAATGCAAAAGAAATCGTTGAGGCTGGTGCCAATATATTGGTTGCAGGCTCAGCGATATTTAACGAAAAGAAGAGCATTGCAGAAAATATAAGCGATTTCAGGAAGGTTTTGGCTTAGACTTCATCTTTTCCCACTTTACATAAAATCCTCGCTATAAAAAAAGAAAAATAGCGAGGATTTTATATTTAATTTCATGATTCTCTGAAAAAAGGGAAGAAAAAGCCTCTATAGAAGGCTTCAAAAAAGATATTTCGGAGAAAAATTATCAAAATTAAATCAGAGACTTATATAAAGCATTTCGGAGATTTCAAGTGTAAATCAGCCATAAAATGAGCTAAAGATTAATTTAATATGAGACAAACTCATATTGCATTAATCTTACTCATCTGGTAAACTATGCGCGATACTCTTACAAAGTTGGTAATCGTTAACCATAACAATAAACGTATAGATACTGGAGTACTATGCTTCGCATCAATCGCCAAACGGATTACGCAGTTCGTGTTGTATTAGCACTTGCGCAAGAAAGCATGGGAACACGCATGTCTACCAAAGAAATTGGCGCAGCTATGCTCATCCCCAAAAACTTTCTTCCCCGCATTGTTGCGAAGCTGGCACAAAAAAAGATTGTCGTCACTTTTGCTGGACGAGATGGCGGTTTACAACTTGCACGCGAATCTCAAGATATTACCCTAAAAGACATCGTAGAAGCCTTTGAAGGGCCGTTGGTTCTCTCAGAATGTATTCCCGGAGATGATTTTTGCCCCTTTGAAGATGCTTGTTTCGTAAGGCCTCGCTGGACACGCTTGCAACAAGTCATTCTTGATGAACTTGACTCTACAAGCTTCTTAGATTTAGCAGAAGAGATAAAAACAAAACGCGGCATTCCCCCAACAAATATCCTCCCCCTCAGCGCGTAAATTACTATGTCTGAAAAAAAAGTCTTTAAATTTCGCTGGCTTCACCTGCTTTATGCCCTCATGGCCTTGGTTGTTCTTTCTGTTGTTTCTTTTGCTGTTTTTCAACCGGTAAAAGTATTACCCCGAATTTCTCTCGCGCCGGGCTATGCTTTTACCAATCAAGATGGCGAATCTCGCACCAGCGAAGATTATCGCGGAAAACTGACTCTCTACAACTTCACTTATGCAAATTGTGATGGTGATTGCCCGGATACAACACAAAAAATGGAAGAAATACGCGGAGAGATCGAAAAATCTGCTCCGGCGGGGATAGATTATGCACTAGTGACCGTTACACTGGATCCCGAACGAGATACGCCCGAGAATTTGGGCTTGTTTGCTGCTCCCTATCTTAGTGCCGACAATAGCACCGTTTCGTGGGATTTCATCACAGGCGATCCGCTGCGGGTACGGTATATGGTTGGGGGCGGGTTTAACCTCTTTTATGAAGCGGAGGCAAGCCCAAATCAGGGGAGCGATTACGAGATCAAATTTTATCCACTTTTTGTTTTGGTAGATGGCTGGGGCATTATCCGAGCCGAGTATCCCACTAAAAATCTGGATTATGAAGAAGTAATAAATGATATTAATTTCCTGACTGTGGAAATTAATAATAGTGATGGCGCCGCCAAATATGCCTATGAGGCTGCCCATCTTTTTAGGTGTTATCCATGACGACCGCAACAGAAAGACCAAAAGCCTCCCTTCCTAAACGAATCCTTATTGTAGCCCTGAGCATTGCGGCCGTTATAGGTGTTCTTTTTTTGGCATTGATCGCCTTTAAGCCTTACGTTTTTCATGGCGCGGTACTTCAATCGCCGAAGCCAGCACAAGACTTTACGCTAATTAACCATTATGGACAAGAAACAACATTAAGTGATTATCAAGGCAAAGCTGTTTTGTTATATTTTGGCTATGCCGCCTGCCCCGATGTTTGCCCGGCCACACTGGCTGAAGTAAAACGAGCAAATGATATTTTGAAAGAAGAAGGGCGCGAAGACGAAATGCAATTTTTTATGATAACTGTTGACCCAGAACGAGATACCGCTGAAAGAATAGCTGAGTTTTTGGGGCATTTTGACCCCAGCTTTATTGGCTTGATCGGAGAAGTAGAGCAAGTTGCACAAATAGCTACGCAATATGGCATTTTTTACCAAAAACAAGATTCATCTTCTGCGATGGGCTATCTTGTAGACCATACTGCTACAGTGATGCTGGTTGACCCCGATGGTTACGCTCGCTTGATCTTCCCCTATGGGGCACCGGGCGAGGAGATAGCAGAAGATGTTATCTATATTTTAGATCACTAAAAACTATTTATATAAAATCAAAAGTTGAACGAAGAAAGGTCAGCTTTATGAAAGTGGGGAGATATTTGTAAAAAAAAATGAGTCAAAGGATTGGCTCTACAAAGAGACATCTGAGGAGATGCAAGAAGATGGAGGTGCACTATCAACAACACCCGTAGTCCTGAACTTCGTGCTCAAAATCGTTATACTATTTTTGGAGGCAGTAATGAGTGAAGATAAAAAACCAGAAGAAGAATTTGAGCCTAAGGGCGCAATGGCTATTGCGCTTATGCTCATTGTTACCGTAATCATCCTTTGGAGTTGGGTTTATATGACCATGCTTGAGAGAGGTATGACATCATGAGCAATGAAAAAATGCACATTGATCCCTACGAAAAGAAATTTATGATCATCGGGATTGCAGTCCTAGTTATTTTTGCAATTTCGATCACTATCGCCGGCTTTATGCTTGGTATTCAAGTTCCCTCGCCCGGACAATTAATTGACCCCAATACAGTTGCCAGCGAAGGCCCTTATTCTGACCCCGGATTAAAAGAACTTTCCCCCGGAAATTACGAACTTTATATCCGCGCAGAAGCAAGCCCCTGGCGTTTTTACCCAGACGAAGTTACCGTACCTGTTGGCTCACGCGTTACGATCCACGTAACCAGCGCAGACGTACAACACGGCTTCAAAATCCAAGACACCAATGTAAACTTCATGGTCTTACCTGGCCAAGAATCGACGCTGACCTATACATTTAAAGAAGTTGGTGAATACCCCTATATTTGTACTGAATACTGTGGTGTAGGACATCAAAATATGTACGGCGTCATTACCGTAGAATAGTGAGTAAAAATAGCGTATGAATAGCCAAGAAACCTTTTCTAAAGCAAATACTAGCTCACAAGCAAGCACCACTTCAATAAAAGATATACTGCGCTCTGTTATAGTGCTCTTTAAATTGAGAGTCGTTATCTTATTGGTGCTTTCTTCTCTTGGGGGTGCATTAATTGCATCAGATGGGAAGGTTTCGCTCTCAGCCCTAGGCTTGCTCGTAGGAACAGGCATTCTCTCATCCGCCGGTGCTTCTGCAATAAATCAATATCTCGAACGCTCTTCGGATGCGCTAATGCGACGCACGCTCAACCGCCCCCTCGCGGCGGGGATCGTGTCTAATCCCAAAGCCATTTTGGGCATTGCCAGCGGCTTCATAGCCTTAGCAATCGGATTAGCCTTTTTATTTGGCAATCCCGCATTGGCTTTCTTCCTGGCCTTAGGCGCAATAATCTACATCGGTATCTACACGATCTGGTTAAAACCACGTACACTGCTTAATATTGTCATTGGCGGTGCGGCTGGCAGTTGTGCTGTCTTAAGTGGTAGCGCTGCTGCAGGAAACTGGTCAGAACCAGGCGCAATAAGCTTAGCCTTGCTCGTTTTTGTTTGGACTCCTACCCATTTCTGGAGTCTGGCAATGGCATTTCGTGATGATTACTCCCGCGCGGGCGTACCTATGCTTCCGACTGTGGTCAGCGATCAAACTACTGCTTGGTGGATCGCCCTCCATACAGGAGCGACAGCCATTATCGCGCTATTATTGGCTATTCATCCCCAACTTGGGTTGATCTACTTCATCCCAATTGCATTTGCAACACTTTGGATGGCATCTCATTCCATCCGTCTTGTTACTCATCCAGATCAAAAACAGGCATTCAAGGTTTTTAAGATTTCCAATCTTTACCTTGGTCTTGTTTTGATCTTCATCTACATCGGAACTTTGGTCTAAATACTAGTAAAAAGGAAAGAATTATGTTCAAAACCGAAAAGAAATTAGTTGGTTGGCATATTGTGCTTGCCCTGACCGGCTTGGGATTAGGCTCATTATTTGGCCCCCTACAAGCTTGGGAGCACGCTGGCTGGAATCTCTATCCATCCTTACAACCTTATATCGCATCCTATTATCAAGGTCTGACATTGCACGGTATTTTGAATGCTTTGGTCTTCACGACATTCTTCATTACCGGCTTTTTAAGCTATATTACCGCAACCAGCCTTGATCGTCCTTTAGCAACCCCAAAACTAAGTTGGGCTGGCTTTTTTGTAATGGTAGCAGGTTTAGTTCTTGCTGCTGTCCCTCTTCTACTTAACCTTGCTTCTATCTTATATACCATGTATCCGCCTATGATGGCCCCATGGTATTTTTATGTTGGTATGGTTTTGGTCGTAGTTGGCAGTTGGATGAGCGGCTGGAGCATAATGATCACTTTCGCCAAATGGCGTAAGGATAATCCTGGTAAAACAGCTCCTTTCCAAGCCTTTGCAGCGACCATCACAATGGTGCTTTGGCAAGTTTGTACATTAGGTATCGCTGCTGAAATGCTCATGTTGGTTCTTCCCTGGGCTTTTTCACAACAATTGGGTGATGGCAGTATCGGCATGGATGTACAGTTAGCCCGTACTCTCTTCTGGTTCACCGGCCATCCATTGGTTTATTTCTGGTTACTCCCTGCTTACCTTTCATGGTACGGTATGATGCCAAAACAAGCCGACGGCAAGCTTTTCAGCGACACAATGGCCCGTTTTGCTTTCTGGCTTTTCCTCCTGCTTTCAACCCCGATCGGCTTCCATCACCAATATGTTGATCCTGGCGTTCCCGCTGGTTGGAAATATCTCCACGCAATCTTGACCTACGCCGTTTTCTTCCCCAGTTTGCTAACAGCTTTCAACGTAGCTGCTTCTTTGGAAATCGGCGGACGCAAACGCGGTGGCAAAGGCCTCTTGGGTTGGATTAAAAACCTTCCTTGGAACGACCCGTCTTATACAGCCCAAAATCTGGCAATGATCATTTTCATCTTTGGTGGTGCAGGTGGTGTTATTAACGCTTCCTACAACGTCAACTTGGTTATTCATAATACCGCTTGGGTTCCTGGTCACTTCCATTTGACAGTTGGTACAGCCGCAACTTTCTCTTTTATGGGAATCATGTACTGGCTTGTTCCTCACTTGACAGGCAAAGCAATTCAACGCAAAGTAGCCCTCTGGCAAGCATGGCTTTGGGCTGGTGGTATGCTTATTTTCTCCCGTGGTTTACACTGGATCGGTCTCTTGGGTGCTCCCCGCCGCACAATGCTCGGTGTTGCCATTGAAAATTATGGCACCGGCGAATGGCAAGTAGCCAGTCTTATGACCGGTGTTGGTGGCACAATTTTGCTCATTTCAGGGCTACTCTTCTTCTATGTCATCATCCATGGTGCCTTCTTCTCTAAAGAAGAAGTTTCCGTTGAGATTCCTGTTGCTGAGCCCCTTCACGACGAAGTTGTACCCGCTTGGCTAAACAACTGGAAACCTTGGCTTATCGCTGTCTTTGCTCTGATCATAGTCGCTTATGCACCAATGATTATCAATCTGGTCACTGACGGAGCTGCTTTCTCACCTGGATTTGACGTCTGGGGCTAAAAACATCAAAACTTCACAAGGGTGAAAAATTTCACCCTTGTGAAGTTTTTTATAGTAATAAACGTCCCCTTTTCTGGACAGTCATTATCTTATTAGTTATACTTAGCACAATTGGTTAATAATAACCGTGATCTAAATCACTCTATTTTCTAAGGAGAAAAGAAATGCGTAAAACTATTTTACTCAGCCTTGTTGTACTCGTTGTATCTGCAATGGCACTCACAGCTTGTGGTGGCGGTGCTTCTGATGGCCCTGTTGTTGGCGATGTAGCAAAAGGCGAAGAACTTTATAATCGTGCCACATTAGGCTCAAAATCAGCTGAAGGTTGTGTCGCATGCCATAATATGGATGCATCTGAAGGCGACGAATCTGACGCCCCATATACAGCTGGTTCAGCTACACGAGCAGAAGGCGCTGTTCCCGGTCTTTCCGCAGAAGAATATATTCTCGAATCTATCGTGAATCCGGACGCTTATGTTGTTGAAGGCTTCAACGCTGGCGATATGTACCAAACTTGGGGCGAAGACCTCAGCGAGCAAGAACTTGCCGACATCGTAGCTTACCTTTTGACCGTCAAATAACCCAAAGAAATTACCTAGAGGGAATAATCATATAACTGATTATTCCCTCATAGCTTTTATTGTATTCTCGACTTTTTAGGAAAATTCTATGAGCAAAGACCAATATCAGGTAAAAGTTCCAACGACCGATACTTGGCGAGAGATGGTCAAGTGTCAGGCAGCATGTCCTGTAAATACAGATTCCCGCGCATACGTTCTGGCTGTGGCCGATGGTGATTTGGAACGTGGTCATCGCATTGCCCGTGAGCCGAATCCCCTTGCGTCCATGTGCGGACGTATTTGTGGTGCACCTTGTGAAGTCGCTTGTCGACGCGGGGATATTAATGAGGATGAACCAGTAGCCATTCGCCCATTAAAGCGAATTCTTACAGAGCGTTTTGGGCCAGAAGCGCAAAGTCGACTTCCCTCAGAACAACTTGAAAGAAAACTAGATCATATAGTATCAACAGATGAACTAGACGAATCCCCTGTTGGCTGGAGCCGCAGTATGCTCAAAAAGCTAGCGGAAACACCCGGCAGAAAAACTGGAAGCGTCGCTATTATTGGCGCAGGCCCCGCAGGCTTGAGCGCAGCTCACGATTTGCGACTTCTTGGGCACGAAGCCACAATCTACGAAGCAGGAGAGCAATCTGGCGGTATGATCCGTTTTGGTGTTCCCTCTTATCGTGTAGATTGGGAAATGATGGATCAAGAAGTACAAGAAATCGTTGATCTTGGTGTAGATATTCAATACAACACACGCATAGGCAAAGACATCACGCTTGAAGATTTAAGAAAAAAACACGATTCTGTCTTTCTTAGCGTCGGTTTGATGAATGGACGCGACCTTAATATTGAAGGACGCGAAAATGATGGTGTCATCATCGCAGTTGACCTTCTACTTAACTACAACCTTGGCTATAAAGTCGATCTAGGTGAAAAAGTGATCGTTATCGGTGGTGGTGATGTGGCAATGGATGCCGCCAGAACTGCTCTCCGTGCTGGACACGAAGAAACAACTCTATCTGAAGCCGCAACACAACACAGTGCAGAAGATGAAGCTGAAGCTGTTTACGAAGCTTTGGATGTTGCCCGCACGGCACTCCGCTTGGGCGCACGCGATGTCAAAATCATGGCTCTCGAAGATTGGCATGAGCTTCCTGCTACCCAAATTGAAGTTGATGAAGCATTAGAAGAAGGGATTGGTCTTTACCCCAGCACTGGCCCTAACCGAATTATTGGCGAAGATGGCAATGTTGTTGGTTTTGAAACCAAAGATGTTGCATCTATCTTCGATGAAAATGGTCGTTTCAATCCCAAATATGTTGAAAATAGTGAAAAACTATGGGATTGTGACACCATTATCCTTGCGATTGGTCAGCAAGCAGATCTCAGCCTAATTGAAGGTTCAGATGATATCGAAATAACGCCACGAGGCTTCTTCAAAACAGATAAAGAAACCGGGCAAACCACTGCACCAGACGTATTTGCAGGCGGGGATGTAGCTCATGGGCCACGTTTGTTAATCGACGCTGTCCGAGATGGGCATGTAGCTTCTTTGGCTATAGACGAATATCTCCAGAACAAAGAGATCGAGCGCTCCGTCGAAACAAATTGGACAAATCTTGAAGATCATGTCATGCCAGAAAACTGGCTTAAATATCAACGAGAAAAAATCCCAACTTTGCCTGTTGATCGACGTACTGGCATCACCCAAATTGAGATAGGCTATACACCGGAACAGGGTGCAACACAAGGTATGCGCTGCCTCGAATGCAGCGTAAATACTATTTTCAATGGTGATCTTTGTATCCTTTGCAATGGCTGCGTAGATGTTTGCCCTTGGGATTGTTTGAAAATCGTCAGTCTCGATAAGATCGCTGGTGATGAAACACTTAACGCCGTGATCGAAGAACACACTGGGGTTGCACTTGATGATATTAACAAAGGGCATGAAATAACCACTCAAATGGCTGTTATGCTCAAAGATGATGAGGCATGTACACGCTGCGCATTATGCGCCGACCGCTGCCCCACGGATGCGATTACAATGGAATCGTTCCGCTTCAAAGAAACACTCGAATATAAGGGCTAGCACTGCGCTGGAGGATTTATGAAAAACCTATTACAGAACTTATGGGAGAAGGTCACAAATAGCCGCCCATGGAAATCTTTTTTCCGTCACGGCTGGCCTGATAACCCACTTGATCGCTCCCTGATCATGACAACCAACATCTTTTTCCACTTGCACCCGGTGCGAGTGAATAAAAAGAGCATCAGAGCCGCCTATTCTTTAGGATTAGGTGTGATCACAACCGTAATGTTCATCATTCTTGCCCTCACCGGCATCTTATTGATGTTCTATTATGTACCATCTACAGAATTAGCTTATTTCGACATTGTAAAACTGCAGACCAAAGTCCCCTTCGGACAATTATTGCGCAATATGCACCGCTGGGGCGCACATTTAATGGTCTTGAGTGCTGTTTTACACATGGTACGCGTCTTCTACACCGGTGCGTATAAGCCCCCACGTGAATTCAACTGGGTCGTTGGCGTTATCTTGCTTATTCTCACCATCGCAGGCAGTTTTACCGGCTACCTCCTTCCATGGGATCAGCTCGCATTCTGGGCAATCACGGTCGGAACAAGTGTTGCCGCGTATGAGCCGCTGATGGGCAAAACGATAAAAAAGATCTTGCTTGGCGGTCCGGAAGTTGGCCAAGCAGCTCTAACTCGTTTTTACGGCTTGCACGTTATGGTTGTTCCTGCCATTTTATTACTCGTCATTTCTCTCCACATTTGGCGCGTACGTAAAGATGGTGGTCTTGCCGCAAACGAAGTAAAAGATGATGACGAACTGGAGGCAGAAAATGACAGCAACTAAAAAGCCCCAAGAAAAAGAACAAAACTTCACCAAATCATCCGGCAAAACCTACAGTCTGGTCGAAGTCGTAAAAGCCCCTACCGTAATGGTAGACAAGGGGCCAGATAATACTATATTCGCCTTCCCCATTGTAGCAATTCTCGAGTTGATCATTGCGCTTGGCTCCACACTCTTCTTGGTACTATTCTCACTTCTAAAAGATGCCCCTCTTGAAGAACACGCCAACGCCATTATCACTACCGACCCGGCAAAAGCACCTTGGTACTTAATGGGACTGCAAGAGATGCTGGAACATATGCACCCCACATTGGCAGGTATCATTTTGCCAGCATTATCAGTGCTTTTCCTCATCTTAATTCCCTATATCGACCACAGCCGTGAAGGCGCAGGTGTCTGGTTCACATCCAAACGCGGCAAACGTATAGTCGGCTGGACAGCGCTGTATACAACGATCGTAATGATCGGTTTTGTTGCCCTTGATCATACCTTCCCACCCCGTGAATTATTGCGTGATGTATTACCAAATCTCGTCACCCAATCCATTATTCCAGGCAGCATCATGGCCTTCTTGGTCATCCTGCCGGTACTCTATTTGTGGCGATTCAAAAAAGGGACTACCAACGCTAGAGAAGTTATGCTAGTTTTGTTCACTGTTCTCTTCTTCACTGCTATCGTACTAACATTAACGGGTTTCTTATTCCGCGGACCTGGGTTTGAACTCTACATGCCTTGGGCAATGCCTAATGGATATAACCCCTTTGATGGTCTCTAAGCCAAAGAATAAGGAGAATGCAAATGACTGAAAAAAACGAAAAGAAAGAAAAAGTTGATCGCAGGCAATTCTTAGGAATTGCTTGGCTAACAGCAATGGTTGCGCTCATGGGAGAATCCTTGGCCGCACTAGGAAAGTTTATTCAACCGGTTGTTGATGGCGGATTTGGCGGAATCGTCAAAGCTGGCACACTGGAAGAATTTCCTCCCGGAAGCATCACTCTTATAAAAGAAGGGCGTTTCTTCCTCTCCCGTCTTGACGACGGTAGTTTTCTTGCACTTTGGCAACGCTGTACCCACCTAGGTTGCAGTGTTCCCTTTGAAGAAGATGAAGATCAATACCACTGTCCTTGTCACGGCTCTCTATTTGATAAGTTAGGCGTGGTAACTGGCGGCCCTGCTCCTCGCCCAATGGATTACTTCCCCGTAACTATTGAAGCCGGTGAAGTTTTTGTCAACACAGAAGAAGCACTCGAACGCAAAGCCTTCGATCCTTCCCAAACCACCCAATCGTGAGGAGAAATCATGCTGAAAAACGAAAACTATAATAAACAGCTTCTCATAGGATTGATTATCACAGTGGTTCTCCTTGCTAGCTTCTCCTTCATTATGGCTATGGAGAACGCTCGTCTCGTTGAAGCAACTGAGCATCACGCCAAAGAGAGTCTTCAACATGGGCGTGCGCTCTTTGTAGAAAATTGTGCGTCCTGCCATGGTTCACGCGGCGAAGGTGGTGTCGGCCCGGCCCTTAACGACAAAACATTACTCGAAGAAGCGTCTAACGGCGTTCTCTTTGCCACGATCCAAACCGGGCGACCAAACACAACCATGCCTGCTTGGGGACAATCTTATGGTGGCGCACTAACCGACGAAGATATTCACGCTGTCGTTGATTATATTCGCGAGTATGAAGAGAATGCTCCTGATAATCTTGCTGAAGATTTTGTGCCCAGCGCATCACGCGGCGCCTCTCTCTTCTCTAGCACCTGTTTTACTTGTCACGGTGAAGATGGCAAAGGCGGCGAAGATTCTGTCGCTCCGGCTATTAACAACGTCTCTCGCTTAAAACAAAACGATAATGAATGGTATGAGCAAACGATTATCAATGGTCACCCATCCGAAGGTATGCCCATTTGGGGAGAAGTACTTTCTAACAACCAGATTGAAGACTTACTAGCATTATTCGAAGCATGGCGTGCTGGCGAAGAAGTTATTGCAGCAACATCAGTTTCCCAAATGCTCGATTCAGCCCTCTTCGCACTCGAAGAAGGCAATAAAGGTGACGCTCTCTTCTATCTTGAACGTGCAGAGCCCATTGCATTTGGCCCTCTTTTGAGTGAGATAGATTCAACAACTAAACTCATCGATGCCGGTACCTCAGCCGAAGCATTAAGTTCCTTAGAGGAACTCCGTAATAATTGGCCTATGGGCGATGCCGAAACAGGCGAACCCCTTTATCAAACAACCTGTAGCGGCTGTCACGGAGCAGAAGGTCAAGGTAGTGTAGGTCCAAAACTACAACCCAGTACCTTCCTTCAGGAAAGCACAAATGCTGAAGTTTTCGCCTTCACACTAGTCGGACGAGAAGGAACAGCTATGCGCGGCTTTGAAGATGTACTCAGCGAAGAAGAACTCGCCAACATCATCAGCTTCCTGCGTACCTGGCAAGAATAAACAAAATAACATTCACAGTACCTAACAAAAACCCTAAGGAAATAAAACGCCTTAGGGTTTTTGCTAAGACAACCCTAACATCCCAAAGAAGACCTACAAGGTCTTCTTATAAGCCAAAGAATATAAGCAATCAACCAAAACCATGCCTAAATCAACTCGCTCCGAGAAAAACGTTAAAATTCCCTGGACAACAAATAATATAAAACCCCTACGTTGGCTAGAAAAACTGGCCCTCTTCGTAGAAGGAATTTTCACACGCCTTGGCAAAACCCTAAAATTAAATATTTTTTATCATACAGACACTATTTCAGTCTTTCTCTGGTCTATCGTCGCAATTACGGGCTTATATATCACCCTCTTTTACCAATTTGGTTATGAAGCCTCCTACCTCGCCGTCGAAAAAATTGAAAGCCAATTTATCGCACACACTGTTCGAGCCATTCATCGCTACGCATCAGGCTCAGCCGTTATTATCACCCTCCTTCATGCTTATCGTACATTTTTTATGGATCGTTTCCGTGGCCCCCGCTGGCTGGCATGGGTCTCGGGCATCGTTATGGGCATTCTCCTTTGGCTCGATGGCCTAACCGGCTATTGGATGATCTGGGATCAACGCGCACAAGTCATTAACGACACCTTTATTACTTTTCTCAATCGCTATTTTGGCAACAGCGGCGATGCATTTGCCCTCAGTCTTATTAGAGTTTCTAAAAATGATGGCTCCTGGCAAGTCATGTTTTGGATATTGGCCGTGCACATCCTCCTCTCTGCCGTGATCGGGCTTTTCTTCTGGTGGCACATCATCCGACTGAACAAACCAAAACTTTTCCCCTCCAAAATGTGGATGATAAGCACAGCCGCCGTCATTATTCTTGTTTCTGCCTTTTTCCCGGTGGGGATGTTGCCACGCGCCTCCTTCAACTTGATACCGGGCAAAATAGAGCTAGACCCTTTCTTCCTTTTCTACTTCCCGATGGAACTGGATCTGACAGGAAATACCGCCAATTTGCTTTGGGGAAGCATCCTGGGCATAATCGCCCTAACAGCAGCATTCCCCTGGATCATACGCGGACCTAAAGTTGCTCCCGTTAAAATAATCACCGATGCCTGTATAGGCTGTACACTCTGCGCCATAGATTGCCCCTACAATGCGCTCGAAATGGTCGAAAGAGAAGGCAAAGGCTCAAAACTTGTCGCTATCGAAAAAACTGAACTCTGCGTCTCCTGCGGGATATGTGTAGGCTCCTGCGAATATGATGCCATAGAAGTTGATGCGTTAAACGCAAAAGCGATGAAAGAAGCGACCCAGCTCCTTTTGGAAGAAGCACAAGAGAAAGCAGAAAATGTCAAAGTTGTCTTTACCTGTGAGCGGCACGTTGCTCACGGTGCAAAAACTTATCTCGAAGCCTCAGCAAGCCAAAAACAAGAAAATGATCCGAGAATCGTCACTATCCCCCTGCCCTGTGTCGGGGCAGCCCCTCCCAGTTTGGTCAGCGAAACCTACGCCGCTGGCGCATCCGAAGTACAAATGATCGGCTGCCCGCCCGAAGATTGTGCCCAACGCCGCGGCAATACCTGGACAGAAGGCAGGCTGACCCGCGAGCGAAAACCTTTGCTGAAATCCGCATTTAAAGACGCACCTATCTCTTTTGACTGGCAACCACCAAATTTCTTTAAAAAAGCGGTCGAAAGAATGACCATAAAAGACGAAGGCGAATTAAACTGGCGGAATTATTTCCCCGTTTTTACTTTGCTGATCGTGCTTTTGGCGGTGCAAATTTTATTCACAAATCAGCCTTATACACCTTACCCTGAGTCTCAAAGCAAAGTGCAGTTGGTCGCACAGGATTTGCCACGCGCGCTGGGCACGCAACTAAACTTACTCGATGAAGATTCTCCTGTAGAAATCAATCTTCTCGTAAATGGTGAGATTTTTGTGGAGAAAAGCTACTCTGCCGGTCGTTTTTCTTCAGAAAAAAAACTGCGTTTATTTGAAGAGATTGTCCTTCCTCCAGGAGAGTATGAAATACTAGTCAAGGTCGTGGCAGCAGATGCCACCCCGACGACATGGACATTAACAAAACGAGAGATTCAATTAGAAGATAGGGATATTTACGCTATTACTTTAGTTGCACCCGGCTTGACTTATTAAATTTATTCCAAAGGATCACAAAAAGGAGAAAATTATGGCAAAAATTGTTGTAATAGGAGCAGGTTTTGCAGGACATACGGCTGCTCTCTACTTAGGTGACAAACTAGGTAAAAAACACACAGTGACAATGATCAACCGTCACGATTCTTTTGCCTATATCCCCTCCTGGATTTGGGTTGGCGTGGGACATATGAAGCCCGAAAAAACAACCTTCAAATTGGCACCTGTTTATAAACGAATGAATGTCTATTTTGTTCATGGCATGGCAACAAAAGTTTATCCCGATGAAGGACAACAATTTGTAGAGGTTGATAAGGCAAATGGCGATAGTGTCCGCGTGGAATATGATTATTTACTCGTTGCAACAGGCCCAAAACTGAATTTCGCTGGCACACCTGGGTTAGGGCCAGATCAGGGTGAAAATACTTACTCTGTTTGTTCTCTTCCCCATGTGATTCAAACACGCGATAAATACCTTGAGTATGTTGAGCGCATGAAAAAAGGCGAAAAGGTCAAAATGGTGATCGGGACAGGGCATCCCAGTGCTACCTGCCAAGGCGCAGCTTTTGAATTTATCGTCAATGTTCACAAAGATCTGGTCAAAAAAGGCGTACGCGAACAAGCAGAATTGCTTTGGCTTTCTAATGAACAGGCATTAGGCGATTTTGGCGTACGTGGGATCCAAGCAAAATATAAGGGCGAGCTTACGAGCAGCGAAGAGTTTATCTCAGCGGTTTTCAAAGATCATGACATCAAATGGCAGGTTCAAACGGGCGTTAAGAGCGTAGACGAAAAGAAGATCTACTGGGAGAATTTCGAAGGGGAAATGGGCGAAACAGATTACGATTTTGCGATGCTCATTCCGCAGTTTTTGGGGCAACCGATCCAGTATATTGGCAAAGATAAAGCTGATGTTTCCGATAAGGTTGTCAACAAGGGCGGTTTCGTTATTGTGGATGGGATTTACGGGTTGCCCTACGATGAACTGGAAGCTAATCCTGACGCTTGGCCTGCGCAATATCAGAATCCGAATTATAAAAACATTTTTGCCGCAGGCATTGCTTTTGCTCCTCCGGGTCCTATTTCGCGTCCACACACTACGCCCAATGGTACATCTATTACCGCTGCCCCCCCCCGAACAGGGATGGTTTCGGGCATTATCGGGCGAATCGTTGCGCTAAATATAATTGATCTTGTTAGACACGGGCGCATGACTCATTCTGAGCGGATGACAGAAATGGTTGCCGCTTGTATCGCTTCGATGGGCGACTCTCTTTGGGATGGAAACGCAGCGGTGATGGTGATTCACCCCGTTGTACCCGATATGCGTCGTTACCCGAACGAAGGCGGACGTGATCTCTTCACCACCCATATGGAAATGGGGCTTGGTGGCGCGTGGATGAAACGAATGCTACACGATACATTTATCTGGAAATTACGCGGCTTACCCGGCTGGAAAATTATCCCCGAATAGGAGAATATGATGGAAATCACAAAAAAAGATAAATTCTGGATGAACTTCAAACTATTTCAGCTTTGGCGCTTCATTGTTTTGAATATCAAAATATTGAAAGCTGTAGACCATAGCAAACGCTCATAGGAAATGCAAAGATCCGAAGTCTATGTGACTTCGGATCTTTCTTTTATTGCCAATGTTGTACATAAGAGATTCTTTTGTGTCCTGCCCTTATCCTAGCCTTTCCCCTGAGAGAGAAGGGATAAGCTCTCCCAAAAAGACGCTTGCACAGTGTGAGTGAACATGCTATAATTTTTTCGTTCCCCGAAACACTTTATAGTCTAATTAATTTGTAACAGCATTTTGTCTGCTTACTCAATCCCCTATTTTATTTTGAAAAACAGCCATTTTTATAACCAATTATCTTACTAAATGCCCAAGCTCTTTGGGGGGCATTGCTATTCCTATTCCTGCACACCTAGAATTGAGACTCACATGAAAACTATCCTTGAACTAGAACAACTCCCTCTTTTAGAGCTTCGCGCCATTGCAAAAGGTTATGATGTACCGCGTGCTAATCGCCTTAAGAAAGAACGCCTTATCCTTGAAATTCGCCAAGCCGAAGCAGGAAAAGAAGGTCTCCAAATTCGCGGTGGCATTCTAGAGATCATGAGCGAAGGGATTGGCTTTTTGCGAGCAGATAATTATCGCATTGGGCCACAAGATATTTATGTCTCACAAGCTCAGTTGCGCAAATATAATTTAAGAAATGGTGATATGGTCGTCGGATTTGTTCGCGAACCACGCCAATCAGAACGCCATTTTGGGTTAACAAAAGTTGAGACTGTCAACGGCATCGACCCTGAAGAGGCGAGGCGCAGACCAAAATTTGAAAAACTTGTTCCCGTATTTCCTGACGAACGCTTTAATTTAGAATATGATCACAGAGAATTAGCCACACGCCTAATCAACTTGATATCCCCCATTGGGCGCGGACAACGCGGACTAATCGTTTCTCCACCAAAAGCGGGTAAAACAACGATTCTAAAAAGTATCGCCAACGCGATTTCATCCCAAAACCCAGAAGTAACAATGATGGTCGCCCTAATTGGCGAACGCCCCGAAGAAGTTACCGATATGGATCGCTCGGTAGACGCAGAAGTGATTGCCTCTACATTTGATGAGCCAGTAACCTCCCATGTTCGTACAGCTGAGATCGCATTAGAACGCGCCAAACGTCTTGTCGAAGTTGGGCGTGACGTTGTTATTTTGATGGATTCAATTACTCGTCTCGCTCGTGCATATAACTTGGTCGTCAACCCCTCCGGGCGTACGCTCTCCGGTGGTCTTGATCCCTCTGCCCTTTATCCGCCAAAACGCTTTTTTGGTGCAGCACGAAATATTGAAGATGGCGGTTCGTTAACCATTGTCGCTACTTGTCTGGTGGATACCGGCTCTCGTCTTGATGATGTGGTTTACGAAGAATTTAAGGGCACAGGAAATATGGAATTGCACCTCTCACGCCGCTTACAAGAGCGTCGCATTTTCCCCGCTCTTAACATTGACGCATCCTCCACGCGCCGAGAAGACCTCCTTCTAGGCCCAGATTTACTCAAACAAGTTTGGCTTATGCGCCGCATGTATATCCAAATGACTTCTCCTGCTCCTCAGGGAGCAAGCATGTCACAAGGTGTAGCAATGGAAGCAATTATCCAACAAATGCGTGCAGCAAAAACCAATGAAGACTTCCTTGATGCCCTAACAAAAGATAGCTAAAAGCACCACTTTATTTCCCATGAGTTTTATCAAAAAAAATCTTTTTTCAATCCTTAGTTGGGTTGTAACCCTCGCAATTGTGGCGGGTATCCTCTTTCTTGCCTATCGCAACAAAGAGGCATTTGCCAAAACTGCCCCCCCCATTATCGTTGAAGCTACGCCAACTTCAGTAGAAAGTAATTCGTCAAATAGCACATCCTCAGCAGAAAACGCCTCTCCTGAAGAAACGAATTCCAATGCGATTCGGCGTTATATCACACTCAAAACCCTCATCCCCGAAGACCGCCCAAATTACGAAGTCCAAAAATATACGGTTTCAAGGGGCGATTCCACCTTTAGCATCTCAGAAGAATTCAATATAGAACCAGAAACGCTTCTTTGGGCAAATTATGACACCCTCGAAGATAGCCCCGACAGTCTGCGCGTAGGGCAAGAGCTTAATATCCCCCCCGTAGACGGGATTTATTACGAATGGACAGAAGACGATACGGTCGAAAGTATTGCAAATGAGTTTGAAGCCAATCCCAAAGAGATACTCAGTTGGATAGGGAACGATATAGACCTAACCAACCCAATCCTTGATGAAGGCGACAAAGTCATGATACCCGGCGGCTCGCGCGAATTTGTACAGTGGGTTATTCCTATTGAAGCAAGTGGCAGTTCAGGAACTTCAGGGGTCTCTGGTAGTTCTTGTCCCGCTGGCGCAGTTGGCTCAGGCTATTTTGTTTGGCCTGCGGATGACCATTTCCTCAGCGGTAACGATTTTTGGTCTGGGCATCTTGCAATCGATATTTCTGCCAATACAGGCGCCCCAATTTACGCTGCAGACAGTGGCGTAGTCACAATGGCACAAGGTGGCTATAACTATGGCTACGGCAACGTTATTGCCATCGATCATGGCAATGGTTTCGCTTCACTTTACGCCCACCTTAGCCAGATCAATGTAGGCACATGCCAAAGCGTTTTTGCCGGTCAACTCATTGGCCGTTCAGGCAATACAGGCAACTCTTTTGGCGCCCATCTTCATTTCGAAATCCGTCAAGGCGGCGCTTTCCAAAACCCTTGGCGCTGGCTGCCATAAAAGACAAAATATGAACCAGGAAATACTCAAAACCGCCCTGCAAGACCTTCCCTTGGGCGGTTTTCGCTATTATGAGCAAGTTGGCTCAACCAACGACATCGCCCTTAATTGGATAGAAGAAGGCGGGCAGGATTTCTCTCTCGTCGTTGCCAACGAGCAAATAAGCGGACGCGGCAGAAGTGGACGCTCTTGGCAAACCCCGCCTGATTCCGCGCTTGCATTGAGCTTGCTACTCCTCCCCAACAGTACTGAAACGAAAAACATCTCCTACTTTACAGGACTCTGCGCTCTGGCATTGGTCGATGCCCTAAAAGCCTTATACAACCTAAAAGCAGAGATAAAATGGCCCAACGATATTCTTATTGAAGAGAAAAAAGTAGCCGGTATTCTTGTAGAAGCAAGTTGGGAAGGCGATAAAGCCAAAGGCATCGTTTTAGGGATAGGTGTAAATATTTTAAATACTGCGGTTCCAAATAGCAATGATTTACATTTCCCCGCATCTAGTTTGGAAGAAGCCCTCGGGCAAAAAGTGGATCGCACTAAAACCCTGCACGGGATTTTAACCGCGCTGATTAAATGGAGAAAAGTTTTAGGCAAAGCGGAAATGGTAGCAGCCTGGAATGAGAATCTGGCTTTTCGCGGCAAGCAAGTAGAGGTCAGGCGCGAGGCGGGGCAGGTCATCCGAGGAGCGCTTTTAGGGGTTAATCGGGACGGTTCTTTACACCTTGATAGTGCCGAATCTATCCATTTTGGGGATGTTCATTTGCGCCCGATAGGGTTATGATATAGCAGAAAAAATAAGTGAAGAGGTGAGTTATGTTAGATAATTTACGTGAAGATGCTGATTCATCGTCCATATTTGATGATGACGAATTACCAGATTTCCTTGAAGGCGACGAAGAGGAAAAAGAGGATATAAAATCTGGTTCTTCTATTTTTAAACCAATTACAGACCTGACACCGATACAACGTTTTGTAATTGTGCTAATGCTTTTTATGGCAGTTTGCCTAATAGGGTCAATGCTTTTACTTGTTACTGAGCGTTTTGCAATTTCCGGTTTTTAAAATAGATCATTTTAAATAAAAAGAGCCGTGCTTTTGAAAAGCACGGCTCTTTTTGTAGCTATTTACTCACTCATGTTACGCAGTGATTAGAAAGTGGCTGTCGTTTCCCCCTCTGCCCTATCGGGCATCTCCCCCAAAGGGGGAGAATTTATCCCTTCCCCCTTTGGGGGAAGGCTAGGAAGGGGGCCGAGGTCAGCGGCTAGAGCATGGCTACAGCAGTTCTTCTTGTCCGCCTTCAGGATTTTCACTTTCTTCTTCGATCTTTGCACCGACTTGTTCAAGCTCTTTCGCTGCGATACGCGCAACAGCGGCAACTGTGTCGCCTTCACGCGTTCGCATTAAGTGGACGCCACGAGTCGCTCGTCCGGCTGTTTTTACTTCATTAACTTTCAGACGAATAATCACACCTTCGGTGGACATAAGCGTAAGATGATCTTCTGGTTGAACAACACGTGCAGCGATGATCTTTCCAACAATCGGGATGGCATTTTTATCAATAGTCAAAATGCCTTGCGTAGCGCGTCCCTTTGGTGAATATTCTTCAAGTTTCGTTTGTTTACCCACACCTGTCTCTGTGACAGTGAGTAATGAAGAATTTGGCTCAACAACATCCATTGTTGTTACTTTGTCATCTTTCTGAAGTTTGATAGCAATTACACCTGCAGCAGGTCGCCCCATAGAGCGGACTTTTCCTTCTGCGTAACGTAGGGCTTTTCCAAGCTCGGTAACGATAATAATGTCATCTTCGCCACTGGTCAGACGCGCCCAGCCCAGTTTGTCGTCACCGTTTAATCCCATTGCGATTAGGCCAGAAGGACGCACAGAAGAAAATTCTGAGAGTTCTACGCGCTTAATGCGCCCTTTTACCGTTGCCAGGGTGCAATAGGATGCGTTGTCAAAATTAGGGACGGGAATAGCGGCCGTGATCCGTTCATCAGCTTCGAGGGCAAGGATATTGACGATAGCGATTCCTTTCCCGATTCGGCTTGCTTCGGGGATCTGATAGGTTTTCTCGGAGTAAACTTTTCCTTTGTCCGTAAAGAAGAGAATCGTATCCAGCGTGCGGGCCGGAATCATCATAATGACTTCATCTGCTTCTCGTGTGGTATGGCCTTTAACTCCGCGTCCCCCACGCCCTTGCGTGCGGAAAGTTTGCGCAACAACGCGCTTAATATAGCCGCGCTCTGTGATTGTGACTAAAACAGCTTCATCTTCAACAAGGTCTTCTTCATTAAGGTCGCTGCTTGCATTTGCTGCAATGTGCGTGCGACGCTCATCACCATATTTTTGAGCGAGTTCAAGAAGGTCTTCTTTGATAATGGCTAGAACTTTTTTCACATCAGAGAGCAGATCTTCATAATAGGCGATCTTCGCCATAAGCTCTTTATGCTCTTCTTCGATTTTCCAGCGCTCTAAAGCGGATAAACGGCGCAATTGCATATCAAGAATAGCTTGAGCCTGAATTTCGCTCAATTTGAAGCGTTTTACCAAATTTGCTTTGGCAGCTCCCACATCTGCCGAGGAGCGGATTGTTTCAATAACAGCATCAATATTATCGAGGGCAATAATAAGGCCATCTAATATATGAGCACGCGCACGGGCTTTTTTAAGGTTAAATTCTGTCCGGCGGGTAATTACTTCGCGACGATGTTCAATAAAGTGTCGTAAAGATCGCTTTAGTGAGAGTAATTTTGGCTCATTTTTGACCAAAGCCAACATCTGCACGCCAAAAGTGGATTGGAGTGTGGAATATTTATAAAGCTGATTGAGCACTTTTTTGGGCTGGGAACCACGCTTGAGTTCAATGACAATGCTCATGCCGCGTCGATCGGATTCATCTCGCAAGTCGGATATGGAGTCGATCTTTTTGCTACGTGCCAAGCTGGCGATACGTTCGATCAGCGTGGTTTTATTAATCTGATAGGGAATTTCAGTAATGACAATTTTGAAACGATTAGCACGCATCTCTTCGATATGTGCTTTGCCACGCATGATGACACGCCCTTTTCCCGTACTATAGGCTTGGATAATGCCTTCTCGTCCGACAATGATGCCGCCGGTGGGAAAGTCAGGGCCTTGTACAAACTCCATTAATTTCTCGACACCAATTTCATCTATGGCATCGTAATTATCTATCATGTAGACTAGTGCATCGGCAACTTCGTTCAGGTTATGTGGCGGGATATTTGTGGCCATACCAACAGCGATACCCGAAGCTCCGTTGAGCAAAAGATTGGGCAAACGGGAGGGCAAAACTGTAGGCTCTTCAAGAGAGTCATCAAAGTTCTGTGAAAAATCGACTGTTTCTTTGTCAATATCAATGAGCATCTCTTCTGCGAGTTTACCCATTCTGGCTTCAGTATAACGCATGGCTGCGGGGGAATCACCGTCAATGGAGCCGAAGTTGCCTTGCCCGTCTACAAGCATGTAGCGGAGGGAAAAATCCTGCGCCATACGCGCCATTGATTCGTAAACGGCTGAATCACCATGCGGATGATATTTACCCAAAACTTCACCCACGATACGCGCAGATTTCTTATGCGAGCCTGTCGCACGAATACCCATATCGTGCATCGCATATAGGATGCGCCGATGAACGGGTTTTAGGCCATCGCGCGCATCCGGGAGCGCACGTGAAACAATAACGCTCATCGCGTAATCGAGATAAGCGGAGCGCATTTCGTGATTTATATCAACATGTTTAATATCGCCAGCATCCATAGGAATTCCTTCAATAACCAAAATAAAAACTCGCCGTTTTATTAAAGACTGGCGAGGGAAAATTACGCAAAAGTCTACTCCTAATTATACCGCGAGACGGACCTAAATGTTGGTTTTAATTCCCTTTTTGAATCTCGGAAAACAAAGAAACAAACCTAGTTTGGGGCATATATTCCACAACAATAGACCTTAAATAAAATTCTTAACCTAGTTTGTCTTCATTGTAGTAAATAATAGCTTGTTTTATAATCTCTAAATGTTAGCAATATTCTTGCTTGGACCCTTTCACGTAACACTAGCCAGAAAAGCAATTAGCGGCTTCGAATCAAACAAGGTTCGGGCACTCTTCGCTTACCTTGCTGTAGAGTATCAACGTCCTCAGCCTCGCACTACGATTGCGGGTCTGCTTTGGCCGGATGTGCCTGAAACTAAGGCTCTACGAAACTTACGTCAGGCGCTTGCCAACCTCAAAAAATGCTTGAAAGATAATGAGAATACAGTCCCTTATTTGAATATCTCTCGTGCGACCATTCAAATAAACCCGAGTGCTGAATATTCAGTAGATGTAAGAAAGCTGCTTGATAAGATTTCTCTTGTTAACGATGAAGCTTTTACAGCATCTTCAATCACTTCTCCAAAAGAAATTATTGATCTATATCGCGGAGATTTCCTTTCCGGTTTTTATCTTGAAGATAGTGAACCTTTTGATGAGTGGGCTTCCCTCAAACGTGAATATCTGCACGAGCAGATGGTAAATGCAACGCTAGAACTAGCGCGCATTCATCAACGTCGTGGGGAATATGACGAGATGCTGGTTTATGCCCGAAAGCATCTTGCGCTTGAACCATGGAGTGAAGTTGCTCATAGGCAAGTTATTGTTGGGTTATCACATACCGGGCGACGTAGTGCAGCTGTTCAGCAATTTGAGATCTGCAAGGGAGTATTGAAACGCGAGTTAGGTCTCGAGCCATCAACAGAAACAACTGAACTTTATCAACGTATCAAGAATGCTACTCCACGCCATAATCTTCCGCCACAACCCAATCAGATCGTTGGCCGAAAAGAAGAGCTCGCTCAAATCCAAGCACTTTTAGCAGATACTGCAAACCGTTTATTGACATTGCTTGGCCCTGGTGGGGTTGGTAAAACCCGTCTGGCGATTCAGCTTGCGCATCAGCGTTTGCAAGCTTATATTCACGGAATAGTTTTTGTTCCTCTGGCTGATTTAAATAATCCAGCATTGCTACTACCCCAAATTGCTGATGCAGCAAGAATATCCATGGCCGATTTGGATATTACAACACTTCTTTTGCCTCGGATCGCTGATTCAGTGGGAATACCTCTTTCTGGTAATACATCTATAAAAGAACAAATAAAAAACTTTTTTCGAGATAAGGAAATACTCCTGATTCTGGATAACTTTGAGCATTTGGTTGAATCTGCGAGTGTTTTATCCGAAATTTTGGAGGCAGCACCTGAACTAAATATTTTGGTCACATCTCGCGAGCGCCTGCGTTTACGTTGGGAGAATGTGCTTGAAATTCAGGGACTTTCATTTTCAACACAAAACAGTCCGGCCGTAAAATTATTTGAGGCTTCAGCAAAACGCACGTCATCAAACTTCTCTTTAACAGATGATATGCACCCTGATGCTCAGAAAATATGCGAACTTGTGGAAGGGCTACCTCTAGGAATTGAATTAGCAGCAGCGTGGGTACATAATATCTCGTTAGAAAAAATTGTAGCAGAGATTACCAAGAGCCTTGAAGTTCTTCAATCGGATATGAGAGATGCAAATCCTCGCCATAAGAGTACACGGGCAGTTTTTGAACACTCATGGAGCTTACTTGAAGACTCTGAACAGATGTTGTTACAACGTTCGGCTATTTTTCGAGGAACTTTTACTCATGAAGCAGTACAAAAGGTGTGTGGCAATGCAAAGCTCCTTCAAAAATTGGTAGATAAATCTCTTGTACAGATATTGGAAGAGAATGAACGAAGGTATTATCGTCTGCATGAACTGATACGTCAGTTTGCATCTGAGAAAATTGCACTAGAGCTTGTTAACTTTCGTACATATAGCAACAATCACGCCAAGTATTATCTAGAAATTTTAGCAACTAGCAAAAACACATTTGTTCAGGAAGATGATTTCTCCAGACGGGAGATTCCTTTTCTGGTAGATAATATTCGAGTAGCCTGGAAATGGGGGATAGAGAATCGAATGACCCAGTTGGTTGAGGCCTCCGCCTTTGGTCTTTCAATACTTTACTCACTGAAAGACTGGCATATTGAAGCATTGGATGTTTTTTCACACGCATACAATCTCTATACTTCACAGCCAGATAAAGTACCTACACCCGTTTTGGCTCATTTACTGAACGGAAAAGGAATCGCGTTATATCGTAATTTTCAATATGCCCAAGCGAAAGAAGTATTTAGCGAAAGTGTCAGAATTTCCCGTGAGGTTGGAGATGCTGAAATGGAGGGGGTCGCATTATGTCTCTTAGGATCTGTAAATTCTTTAGCGGGTGAGCTAGAAGAAGGCGAGATCAATCTTTTAGAATCGATAAAAATTGGTAAAAAGACTGGAAACAACTTCATACTTGGAAGAGCCAACAACAACCTTGGGTTAATTTACCAGGATCGGGGAGAACAACAAAAAGAAGAAGAAGCTTTCTTGACATCAATTGAAGCAAATCGAGAGCAGGGCGACTATTATGATTTATGCAAAGTTCTGAATAATTATGGCTTATTGAAATTAAATCGAGGCATGCTGGATGAGGCACAGGAACTTTTTGAAGAATCACTTGAGATCACAATAAGAATTGAGAGCAGGAGTGTCATGTCAATTTCTCTGGGGAATCTTGGCACTGTAGCATATCGTAAAGAGAATATTGAAGAAGCTATTAAATGGTATGACAAAAAATTACTAATCGCTCGTGATATTGGCGACCAAGCAATTATTGCACAAGCCATTACCGGACTTGGTGTGCTTTACTCGAAACTAAAAGAGCCTGCTGAAGTATTGGGATATTATCAAGAAGGCCTTGCTATTTACGAAGCAATTGATCTTAAGTGGGGAATTTGTTTTGCAAACCTAAACCTAGGGGAACTATACATCAAAATGGGTGAACTGGACTTGGCTGAAAAATGTTATAAACGAACATTGGATTTGGGTCTGGATATTGAATATCCTTATTACATCCAATTTGCCATTCTTGAGTATGGAAGACTGGCTCAAGGGAGATCTGAGTTTTCAGAGGCAGTTAAGCTTGCTACCACTGTTCGATATATCCCTGAGTTGAATGCTGAGATATTAGAGCAGGCAGACAAGCTCTTGATGTCGCTAAAAGAGAAGGTTTCTGAAAAAGAATTTTCCAAGTGGATTGAAGTAGCAAAATCTAATCATCCAAAAGATGTAAATCGCATTGCCACTAATTTATTATGACCTTATATAGATATTAAAAGGGCGAAGAAGTGGGGGACAAAATAACTATCCTGACAATGAATCAACTTTCAAATTTAAGAAATTGAAATCTACCTGACGTTTTCCTGACGTTTGTTTTATATGATTGTGGAAATTCAAACAACCAAAGGAGATTGAAATGAAAAAGAACCGTGTATCCCCAATTACCATGGTCCTGTTACTCAGCATTTTGCTGGCAGCCTGCACTCTGCCAACAACCCCGGTACCGCTATCGGCGGAGCCTACCGCTGAACCTGTTCCGGTTGCGGACACTACCCCTCCCCAAGTGGTCATGACAGAACTCCCATATATTGCTTTTTATAACCTGGGCGCCTGTACTCCGCCCCCAATGGTCTGGAAGGGACAGATCACAGATATAGAGGGCGCTATATTCTCTACGGATGTACTATTTCGTTTTGCGAGCGAAGATGGTTTCCGCCTCAGTTCTGAATTTCGCTATCCTTTGACTGCTGACGACAGCGGAGAGTATGCACTTTCTGTGCAGAATAGCGAACTCAATCACGTTGTGGCTATAGAAATGTTTGGCACGGGAAAGGGCATTTTTGAATACCAGGTTGTTGCAACCGATCAAGCTGGGAACAAACAGTATTATCCCAGTCAGAGCGGGTGGGCGGAATTAGCTCTACTCCCTTGTCTTAAAAATGAGGATATCGCAAACGCAAATGGTGATGTGTCTGCCTCTACTAGCTCAGAAGGAAGCATTGGTGGATTGAATGATAATACTGCGGCTAGCAACGGTAATAGCGGAGGCAGTACAAATGGAAGTAGTGATTTCTGTGCGACAAATCCTTCTGACCCGTCTTGTGCCCCGGTTACAGACCCTTGTCTAACAAACCCCTTGTCTTGCATTACTGTACCAAATTGTGAAGAGAACCCTACCGATCCGAATTGCATGAACATAGACCCCTGTGATGTGAACCCTTCTGATCCATCCTGCACGGTGACCATAGATCCATGTGTGGTAAACCCTGCTGATCCGTCTTGTACGGTAACCATAGTAGATCCCTGTGATGCGAATCCATCTGATCCGTCTTGCACAGTGACTATTTCTCCCTAGTTATCATACAATTCTCGGAATTTCCTGACGTTTTCCTGACGTTCCTCTTATATGATGATGAAAATTCAAACAACCAAAGGAGATTGAAATGAAAAAGAACAAAAGTTTAATCCAAATGACTGTACAGCTTTCCTTGGTAATGGCCCTGCTTATATTCGGGGTTACACCTGCACAAGCTAACCCTGGTGCCACCTTCACGGTTAATAGTGCTCTTGATGGCCAGTTGGCGCATGATACAACCCCGGGAGACGGTCTGTGTGAGAATACGCATCAGGTTTGCACGCTCAGAGCAGCGATTGAAGAAGCCAACGCCCATCTTGGTGATGACAAAATCGTATTCTCTTCTGCGATGAATATTGCAGTTGACGTTGCTGGCGAAGGCCCCTTGCCGGATATTACCCAAACGCTTACGATCGATGCTATCAGTGTGTGGAACACTTCAAGTGACCAGCCTGGTATCAAAATCGCTCCCACTGGAACAACATCTGTGCAAGCCAATGGGCTAACCATTAAAAGCGATAACGGTAATTATTTTGGCCTGCATATGACTGATTGGGCTAATGGTGCAGGTATCTATATTGAAGGTGCCAGCAACAGTATTGGTAGTGTTGGGCATCAGCGAAATGTGATTTCCGGTAATTTTAATGGGATTGTGATTTCCGGATCCGCTTCCAAGAATAATCAGGTTGCTGGAAATTATATTGGGTTGACCCCGGATGGTAGCGCGGCAAATGCTAATTTGAATGCAGGGATTCTGATCTCGAGCAGTGCGGCCAAAAATATAGTTGGTGGTGTCAATACAGATGATGGAAATTTCATTTCTGGTAACAGTTATGAAGGGATTCTTCTCGACATGGCCGGAAATGACAACGAAATTCTCGGAAATGTAATTGGCCTTGATGTAAATTATGTTGGGGCAGGTAATGGCACGTATGGGATTGCGGTTTTTGATACTGATTTTGTATATATCGGTACAACAGCTAATCAAACTAATTATGCCAACAACTTTGTTGGCCACAATAATCTTGGTGGTATAAGTTTGTATTCTAGTGATGATGCGTTTATTCAGAGCAATGAACTTGTTCAAAATAAAGGTCTTGGTGTGGAAATGATTGATTCGCAAGGTGCTTTTTTGTACGAGAACGATATCATGGATAACACGGGGCACGGTGTTCTTGTCGATGGTTCTTTATCAGTGGGTAACACCATTTATAGGAATTCGATCACTTTCAATAGCGGCAAGGGAATTGAGTTGCTAAACGGTGCCAACAATGGGATTTCTGCTCCTGTAATTACAAGTGCATCTACTGCCAGTGTTTCTGGCTCAGGTGCTTGTGTAAATTGCGATGTGCTTGTTTATATTGGTGATGATGATGAAGGTGGCCTATATATTATCTCAACCACAGCAGATACATCTGGAAATTGGACTGCATACTTTATGCCGTCCAGTATTACTTCATCCATTATGACAGTTCAAACACATAATAATATCAGTGGGGACTCATCCGAATTTTCAGCTCCGAAAACAGTTCAACCCTAAGAGCCGGGTTTTTTACCCAGGAAAATCACTTTTCCTAAAACATAAGAAAGCAAATAAAATGAATCAAAAAAGCCGCTGTTACGCGGCTTTTTTTAATGGTGCCGAAGATGGGAGTCGAACCCATATGAGCGTAAGCTCACTACGCCCTGAACGTAGCGCGTCTGCCAGTTCCGCCACTCCGGCTAGCGAGAAGTATTGTATCTGAAACGGTGGTTTTGTCAAATGGATTTGACGGGCGGCGAGGATAGGTCTAGGCCCATCCCCACCGCGTATTTAGTTCTTTTTCTTTACAATCAACTGAACAGGCGCTTCACAAAAAATAGATAGTTCTATTGCTGTTTCAACAGCAGCCTCTGGGCTATGCCCAAGGTGAAGTGCCGCGAGGGCAAAATCCTTCCCTGCGCCGATGGCTTCATAAGAAGTAACTGAAGCAATTAGCCAGTGATTGATATAGAAAACAATATCGTCAAAACCGATAAAATAAGCATTGTCGATATCACCTCTATCCATACGTTTTTTCTTCCAGCCTGAGAACTCACCCCAAAACTCTAAAATCCCTTCTTCGGTGGCAGCGGCTGGCTGATGGGTTTTTGCAAATATTTGTAATAAACTGCTTTCCTCTGCATAACCAACGGAGCCAATGACCATATTATTAACTTCAACCAATTTTGAGCGATTGGTATTATTTTTTGTCTGCGTAGAACCACGCACCGAAATTGAATCGGCGGCAATTTCATAGCCTTCTTTTGTGATTTTGCATGCAACGATAGACATAAAAATCCTCCAGTTTTTGAATTTCAACAGAGTATAGCATAGAGCAGGTGAGATGCTCTTGACAATATCAAAGACTCATTGTATAGTTTGTTTAGTTGCAACTAAACAAACTATACATAAGGATTTACTCCCATGGAAACGAGATCACTGGAAGTCATAAAAGAAGATTTTATACAAGGGTTGAGCCAGATTAGTCAGTTTTGGGGATTACCCAAAAGCATGGGCGCGATCTTTGCCGTGCTTTATCTCTCCCCCACAGCCATCGGGTTAGACGAACTTGTTGAAAAAACAGGTTTCACGAAAGGCGCTATCAGCACCAGTGTGCGCACATTGGCGCGGATGGGGCTTGTCCATCGGCAATCAAAATTGGGCGACCGAAAAGATTATTATATTGCCGAGAGTGATTTTTATAAGGTTGTCCGCTCCATATTAAAGGGGCGCGAAAACAGCGAGTTTGACCGCGCCTTAGCTTCGGTTAGGAATACGCTCGGGGAACTGGAAGCAAGCCCAAATCAAGAAAGTGACGCTGCCGAATGGGATTTTGCCAAGAATCGCGTTGCAGAGATGCAATCCTTCTTCGATGGGCTAGATAATCTCGTGCGCGTCATCACCGCGCTGGAGACGATGAATCAAAATACAGTCCAAAAAGTAATCGGATTGTTGACAAAATCATAAACGATTTGTCTTTGCGACGAAGCAATCTCCAGAACAATGTGGGAGATTGCCGCGCTGAAAAGCATCAGCTCGCGATGACAATTTAATAGGAGAAAAAATGAAAATCGCAGTTACAGGGGCTTTCAGCTATACCGGAAAATATATTACGCAGCGACTACTCGCGCGCGGTCACGAAGTCATCACGCTCACGGGGCACCCCGATAACCCAAATCCCTTTGGCGGGCAGGTGCAGGCCTACCCATTCAACTTTGAAAACCCCGAAAAATTGGCAGGAACACTGGCAGGCGTGGATATTCTCTTCAACACTTATTGGGTACGTTTTTCGCACGGAGAAAATACGCACGAACGCGCTGTAAAAAACACAAAAACGCTCATTAAAGCGGCAGAAAAAGCAGGCGTTAAACGGATCGTGCATACCAGCATCACCAACCCAAGCTTGGATTCAGATTTGCCCTATTTCAGCGGAAAAGCAGAGTTGGAAGAAGCGATAAAAGCATCTTCTCTGGGATACGCGATCCTGCGCCCGACCGTTTTGTTTGGGGATGAAGATATTCTGGTGAATAATATCGCCTGGCTGCTGCGGAGCTTTCCTGTTTTTGGCTTGCTCGGCAGTGGACGCTATTCTCTGCAACCGATCTTTGTCGAGGACTACGCCGACATCGCGGTAGAAATGGCAATGCACGGTGAAAATATCGTCACCGACGCAGTTGGCCCGGATATTTTCACTTTCAAGGAAATGGTAGAACTCGTCGCCAAGCAAATCGGACGCCCCGCCCGGCTGATAAAGATGCCGCCCAAACTAGCTTTATGGGCATCTCAAATTATCGGTGCCTTCGTTGGAGATGTGGTGCTCACCCAAGACGAAGTCGATGGCCTAATGGCTGGATTATTGGTCTCATCTGAACCCCCGCGCGCAAAAACGCATCTTGCCGATTGGTTGAAAGAGAAAAAAGATAGCGTCGGGATGAAATATGCTTCTGAGATGAAAAAGCATTATCGTTAATATAGTAGGGGCGGGTCTGAGACCCGCCCCTACTTTTCTACTTCCTCACATGCCCATCACCCAACACGATCCACTTATAGGTTGTCAGCTCTTCCAACCCCATCGGGCCGCGCGCGTGCAATTTCTGTGTACTCACCGCCACTTCTGCGCCCAAGCCAAATTGGCCACCATCTGTGAAACGCGTACTCGCATTCACGTACACCGCCGACGAATTAATCTCATTCACAAAGCGATTCGCATTCTCCAAATCATTTGTCAAAATCGCATCCGAATGCTCCGTGCTATGCTCATGGATATGCGCAATCGCATCTTCAAGCCCACCTACAACTTTCACCCCCAAAACCAAAGATAACCATTCCTGATCAAAATCTTCAGCTCCGGCAGGATGCACATCTACGCCATTTTTCAGGATCGAAAAAGCCTTCGGCGCCGCTCTTAACTCAACCTTGCTCTCTGCCAACCGAGCAGCCACCTGCGGGAGAAATTCATCCGCCACGGCAGGATGCACCAACAAAGTATCCAGCGCATTACACACACTTGGGCGTTGCACCTTCGCATTCTCTACAATATCAATCGCCTGTTCGAGATTCGCAGATTCGTCAACATAAATATGGCAAATACCCATCCCGCCTGTGATAACGGGAATCGTCGATTCTTCGATGCACAAACGGTGCAATCCTGCTCCCCCACGCGGGATGATCATATCTACATATTGATCCAGACGTAAAAGTTCCCGCACAAGGGCACGATCCGGGTCATCAATAATTTGAACGGATGATAAAGGTAAACTTGCTTTTTCTAGCGCAGCCTGAATCACTTTTACCAGAGCCAAATTACTGCGAAGCGTCTCTTTACCACCACGCAAAATAGCGGCATTCCCTGTTTTTAGACTAAGCGCGGCTATGTCAATGGTCACGTTTGGGCGGGCTTCGTAGATCACGCCGAGCACCCCGATCGGGATGCGGCGTTTACTCAGGCGCAAAGCATTGGGCAGCACTTTTGCATCTATAACGGAACCAACCGGATCATCCAGGTTTGCGACGCTGCGCGTATCATCTGCCAATGCCTTAATTCGTTTATCCGTCAGCAGAAGTCGATCTAATACGGCTTGGCTTAATCCCGCTCTTCTTCCATCTGCAATATCTTTTTCATTTTGGGTGAGAACAAAATCTGCTTGGGCTTCGATTTCATCAGCAATGAGATTTAGCGCATTATTCTTCTCTTCGGTCGTCAGCGTGGCCAGAATACGGCTGGCGGCTTTTGCATTTTGCCCCATTTTTATTAGCTTAGTCATCTTTTCTCTCCTATTTGAAACCTGTCAGGTCTTTTCTCACTCATTTAACAAGATCATATCATTTCGATGTACGGCCACAGCCCCATAAAAATAGCCCAGAATTTCTGAAATTTCTTCTGATTGCTTCCCTTTTACAAGGCTAAGGTCTTTGCTCCCATATCTGGCAACGCCGCGCGCGAGTTCTTTTCCGCTTTGGGTAAAAATAGAGATCGTTTCTCCGCGCTTAAACTCACCTTCTACAGTCAAGATACCAGCGGGCAATAAACTTCGTCCTTTTTCGATAAGGGCCTCTTCTGCGCCGCGATCAATAAGCAGTTTTCCCGGCGATGAGCGTGTCAGTATCCAGCGTTTGCGGCTTTCAAGCGGAGATAAAATTGCAGGGAAACGTGTCCCAACTGACTCTTCTCGAAAGATACGCGTGATCACATTTTTTGCCCCACCAGCCGCAATAACGACATCTGCTCCGGCGCGACGAGCGTAATCGGCGGCTTTGAGTTTGGTTATCATACCGCCAGTGCCTAAACCGCTTTTGCTGGGACTAATATCGACATCTACAATTTCGTCGATGCTATTTACTTCTGCGATAAGTTTGGCATCTGCATTGGTGCGAGGGTCGGATGTAAATAAGCCAGGCTGATCTGTAAGCATAATCAGCAAATCGGCATCAGCCAGCATGGTGACCATTGCGGAGAGATTATCGTTATCTCCCAGTTTTATCTCTTCTGTCGCAACCGCATCATTCTCATTGATGATGGGGATAACTCGCTGCCCTAATAACGCATCAAGCGTATCGCGTGCATGAAGATAGCGAGAGCGACCTTCAATATCGGATTTTGTGAGCAAGATTTGCCCAACCTGAAGACCATAAATCTCGAAGAGTTGCTCCCATATCTGCATCAGGCGGCTTTGTCCAACAGCGGCAAATAATTGTTTGCTTGCCATAATTGCAGGGAGTTCAGGAAAACCCAACCGTTCTTTGCCTACAGCGACAGCCCCCGAGCTTACGATAATGATTTCTACACCTTGCTTATGTAATTCAGCGCATTCACTGACGATATTGATCATTTTCGGGCGATCCAATTTTGGACTGCCGCTCGTCAGGACGCTTGTGCCTATTTTGATAATAATACGTTTGTATTTATTCATAGCTTATATAAAAAGAGACGACAGCCACCGCTGAAAACAAGTGTCTATCATCTACTCGTTTCGAACCTTATAAATCACTAAATAAAGCTATGTCATTGCGGGGAGCATGCTTCTGCGACGCGGCAATCTCCTACGCGAAAAGGGAGATTGCTTCATCCCAAAAAGCATTGGGATTCGCAATGACAGCTTATTCCATTATTCTTTATCATCTTGCTCTTTGAACAATCTCTCCAACAACGCCAACTCTTCTTCTTTATTTTCTACTTCCCCATCCAGCCAGGCTGCGCGGAGTTGAGATAGTATCTCTTTATAACGCGGACTTGGCGATAAGCCACGCTCCTTTAACTCTTCACCACCAATGGATGGCTGGATATTTCGCCATGAGGAGAGATATTGCCCAAGTCGCTCTCTTAAGCTTTCAGCGATAGGGCAAAGAGAAGCTGCATAAAGCGCGAGGGGCGGAATATCATCGAGGCGAATTGTCCACTCGCTGATTTTGGCATTTTCGAGTGCAGGTAGATCGTCACAGAGAGATCGTGCTGCAAGAAGGGCGTTTTCGAGCACAGCATGAAAGCGTAATCTCTTGCTAACTGCGCGTAAAGATTTTAGAGGAAGAGGTAGAAGCCAAACTAAATATCCTAGCGTGCGGCGTTTGTCGAGGTGAGCTATTGGTTCAAGCTCACCATATTCGGTAGGAGCGTGGGTGTTGAGCGCGATATTTAAACGCTCAGCAAGCCCATACCCCTCGCTACGCTCCGAGTACAGGGAGTCGGGAGCGAGGGCGGGAGAAATGGCGGGGAACAAATCCAATGTTGCAATACGAGAAAACATTTCCACTGCGTGCGGCTCATCCAGAATCAAATCCAGTTCGTGCTTAATCCGCTGGCCGGATAATTTGGCGAGCAGAGAATGGGCTTCATCCATCAATTCTTTGGTGCGGATGCCGAGGGTAAATCCGAAACGCTGCTCAAAACGAACGGCGCGCAAAATGCGAGTGGGGTCATCGACAAAAGAGAGCGAATGCAAAACGCGCACAAGCCCACGCTCAAGATCAACAAGCCCGCCCCAATGATCGTGGAGTTCGCCATAATGGCTTTTATCGAGGCGCAGCGCGAGGGTGTTAATGGTGAAATCGCGACGGTGCAGATCGAGTTTGATACTACCGCGCGAAACAGTGGGCAGCGCAGAGGGGCTTTTATAAAATTCGGTGCGAGCGGTAATAAAATCTAAAAAGATTGGTAGGTTGGAAGGCGTAAAGGTTGCAGGTTGAAGATCAGAAGGTTTTTCACTTTCAACTTTCAAACTTTCAAACTTTGAACCCTCTAAAAACCATTTCGCTGTACCAAAACGGTCGTGTTTTGTCACACGCCCGCCATATTTTTCGACCAACGTTTCGGCGAGAGCAATCGCATCACCTTCAACGACGATGTCAAAATCCAGGCTGGGGCGTTCGAGAATCAGATCACGGACGAAGCCGCCGACCAAATAAAGTGCCAAATTTTGCTCTGCGGCAGCATCTGCCACTTTACGGATCAATTCCAGACGCGCTTTTGGCAGCGCGCTTTCGAGCAGAGCGGCATAATTATTTTCAGCAGCGCGCGGCGTATGCGGCGTGAGCGTTTTGAGCAAATCCGTACGCGTGACAATGCCAATTACTTCGCCATCGTCCACAACCGGGATTTGCCCCCAGCCGCTATCTGTCATTTTTGTCTGGAGCGTGGTTAATGCATCATCGGGCGCAACGATCACTTCTCCGGCGTCCATTAGGCTCGCAGCGGTTAGGTTCAGATGATGCGAAATTGCCCGATCTACAGAGCGTCGATTGAGCAGCCCGACCACTTTTCCATTTTCAACGACGGGATAGCCTTCATAGCCAAATCTTTTCATCAACTCAGATGCTTCTGCAACACTTGTTTCTAACGATAAAACTTGCGGCCCGCGAGACATAATTTCGGAAACGGTAATGGATGGCTGGATATAATCCGGCAAAATCTCTAGCAGATGTTTACACGGAACGCTCGTGTCATTTGGCTTGATCTCGTTATTTTGACTTTTGCCCCCATCCCTAAACTCTTCACGAATCAATGCTGCTGCCGCGCGTGGATGCCCACCACCGCCAAATTGAGTAGCTATTTTGCCTACGTCAATACTATCGGTGGTTGAGCGGGCAACTAGACGAACGCCTTCCTTTGTTTTGACCAAAACAAAGAGCGCATCGGGGTCTAGCAGATCGCGGAGTTTGTGTGCGAGAGAGGAGATTTCTTCATCCAAATCTTGGGCATCGCCACAAGCAATCACAATTTGATGCCCGCTAATCTTATGCATTTTGGCATTGGCACTGAGTTTGCTATAAACGGCTTGTTGATTTTCAGAAAGCGGACTATTTAGGAAATCAGCGGCAATATTAAGGCTGGCGCCCTGCTCCAGAAGCCACGCAACAGCGCGCGCATCACGAGAAGTGGTGCTGGCATAAGATAAAGAGCCGGTATCTTCGTAAATGCCGAGAAGAAGCAGAGTCGCTTGGGGCATAGAAAGATGTTTATGGGCATCGCGCAAGTTTTCGGTTAAGAGCGTTACCGTCGCACCGACTTCGTCGACGTTCACTTCCCAATCATCCGGCAAATTATCACGACGCGGATGATGATCCACCACACGAATGTGCGTCTTCTTCCCCATTCCCTTTAGCGTAATCAAAGATTGCGTGTCCACAAGGAGCGCTGTTTCGATCTTTTCGCCAGAAAGGTCTCGCGGATCCATAAAGGGGAATTCTCGCCCGTAAAGCGTCAGAAAAGCGCGCAAATTGCGGTTAAGTTTGCGCGGCAAAATAGCCTTTGCCTGCTCGTTGAGCAAATGCGCTGCAAAAAGCGAAGCGAGGGCGTCAAAATCAGCTTGTTCGTGGGTCAGAATAACGTGCATGAGATGATTTTATCATGTGAGAAGCAAGTAAGTTTGTTCTGAAAGAAGGGTCACCCAATAATAACATTGCCTACACCTTGCAAAGCTCTTTTTTTGTTGTATTATATTTTCTATAGGGTAAGATTGGAGATAGAATTAGAGACTTACTCAGAGCTTCCTTTTAGTGAGCAAAAGTCAAATCCTATTCTGTATATTAAATATTTCTAGACCCACAACGCTCTTCTCATACAAGGCTAACGGATATGATGCGCTTTACTCGTAGGTATCTTCTTTTTCTTCTGCCTCTACTTTTATTGGTACGGGGGGCACTTCTTGCATCAAAAATTGTGCGGGTTGGGGTTTATCACAACCCACCTCTATCTTTTGTGGATGAAGAGGGTCTTCCACAGGGTTTTGTCATTGATATTTTAAATGATATTGCCCGCAACGAGGCCTGGGTTTTAGAATTTGTCTCTTGCGAATGGAGTGAATGTCTGCTCGCTCTGGAAGCTGGAGAAATTGACCTTTTAGCCCCGATTGCATTTTCAGAAGAGAGGGCTGAGCGTTTCGATTTTTCAGAAGAGACTATCATTACGAACTGGGGGCAGGTTTATGTTCAGAGCGATAATATAGATATTTCTATAGTAGACCTTGCCGGAAAGAAAATTGCATTGCTAGAGGGTGATATTCATGCTTCTGTTTTTCAATTTATGCTGGATGAATTTGGTATCGATGCCGAGATACTTTATCTTGACACGTATGCCGACATAATGCTTGCAACAGAAACAGAAGAGGCTTTTGCCGGGGTAGTTAACCATTTATTCGCAATACAACACGCGCATGAATACGATGTTCAACAAAGCTCGATCATTTTCAATCCCGTAGAAGTTCGTTTTGCAGCAACAAAGGGAAAACATGAAACTCTTCTATTTAAATTAGACAGCCAAATTTCTGCCCTAAAAAATGACACGAAATCGCTTTACTATAAAGCACTATCCACATGGCTGCATAAAGAAAGTGAGAGAAATACAGAGCAGTTTTTTGTGATAATAGGCGGAGCATTACTCTTTTTGAGTATTCTTTTAGGCATCAACCATCTTTTACGTACACAGATCAAGAAACAAACCGCCGAGATAGTTCAAAGCAAAGAAGAGCTGGCACTGATCATAGATCATATCCCCTCCATGGTCTCCTATCTGGATACAGATTTGCGCTATATCTATGTGGACCAATCTTACGCTGATTGGTATGGCTTCAAAAAAGAAGATGTGGTTGGAAAGCTCGTTTCAGAAGTTCTACCTGCTAAAAATTACGAAAAGGTGCGCCCGAACCTTGAGAAGGTGGTTGCTGAAGCAAGAGAAATAAATTACCAGCGCCATATTACTCGTTATAACGGAGAAGAAGCAGTTGTTGCAATTTCTTATATTCCCCATCTGGATCCAAAAGGCAAAATAAAAGCCTTCTTCGCAACAGTGCGAGATATTACAGAAAAGGTCAAAGCCAAAGAGGCTTTAAGAGAAAGAGAAGAACAATATCGCTCTCTAGCAGACAATTCTCTTGTAGGCATCTATATCATCCAAAACGGGGTGATGCTTTTTGCAAACCAAGGCTTAGCAAATCTCTTTGGGTATAAAAGAGCGAGTGAAATGCAAGGGAAATACGTTAAAGAGTTGGTCGCAGCACAAGACTGGAAAAAAGTTCAAGAAGAAATGAGACGAAAGGAAAGTGGTGAGAAAAATATTAGCCATATTAGTTTTAAAGGGTTACGCCTAGATGGAAGCACATTTAACGCTGAAATTCGAAGCCATCTTGTACCACACGAAGGGGGAACAGCAATTCAAGGCGTTTTGATTGATATAACCGACCTCGTTGAAGTAGAAGAAAGATTTAGAACTCTGTCAGAAGCGTCTTTTGAAGCAATTTTCATTTCAGAGAAAGGAATTTGCTTGGAGCAAAACCTTGCTGCAGAAAAACTTTTTGGTTACTCTCTCGAAGAAGCTATTGGCCAACCGGGGACCAATTGGATAGCACAAGAAGACCGCGACATGGTCATGCACCATATGCTCTCAGGATATGAAGAACCTTATCGTGTAAGAGCTTTACGAAAAGATGGCAGCACATTCCCCGCAGAAATCCATGGCAAAATGATGTACTATAAAGAACGTGCAGTGCGTGTAACAGGGATGCAAGACATCACCACGCGTGTAGAAGCAGAAAACAAATTAGCCGAGAGCAAAAAACGCTTTGAAAAAGTCATAGCACAAGCACCGACCCCAATGGCAATAACAAATTCGAATGGCGATATAGAGTATTTCAATAATCTCTTTACCAAAACCTACGGTTATACGTTAGAGGATGCCAACACTTTAGAAAAGTGGTGGAAAATCGCTTATCCAAATGAAGATTATCGCCAAGAAGCAAAAAGAACATGGGAAGAAGCTATTATCAAAGCAACTAAAACCAAAGAAGAGGTTGAGACACAAGTCTGGGATATACGCACTAAAGATGGTATTTCTCGAAGAGTTGAATTTGATACAATGCACCTAGGGGATATTTCTGTCGTTGCAATGAACGACATAACAGAAAGATCTAATGCTGAACACTCATTGCGGGAGAGCGAAAAGAAATTTAAAGATTTATTTGAAAAATCAAAAGACGCAAATCTAATTATCCATAATGGTGTTTTTATCGATTTCAATCAAGCAGCCATAGACTTGCTTGGCTATAAAAACAAAAAAGATCTTTTGAATACTCCTCCTGAAAAACTATCTCCAGATATGCAACCTGACGGAAGAGGATCTAAAGAAAAAGCTTCCGAAATGATAGAAATTGCCCTAGAAAAAGGCAGTCATCGTTTTATATGGTACCATCAGCGTGCAAATAGTGAAATATTCCCCGTAGAAGTCTTACTAACCACAATTACAACCGAAAAGAACCAAGCGCTGCTCCACACAGTTTGGCGGGATATTACAGACCGTATAAGGAAAGAAAATATTATCAAAGTTCGTTTAGCATTAGCAGAGTTTTCTTTTTCACACTCAATGGAAGATGTTTTGCAAAAAACCATTGATGAGGCTGAAAAACTCACTAATAGCAAAATAGGCTTTTACCACTTTCTCAACGAAGACCAAAAAGCACTCTCTTTACAAGCATGGTCAAGTAAAACATTAGACGGATATTGCACAATAGAAGACCCGGAAAAGCATTACCCTATTGAAAGAGCAGGAGTCTGGGTTGAATGTATTAAAACCGGTCAGCCCACAATCCACAACGACTACGCATCCCTGCCAAATAAAAAAGGCTTACCTGATGGACACGCTGCGTTAATCCGTCAACTCGTTGTGCCTGTTTTTCGTCAAGATAAAATTGTAGCCCTTCTAGGAGTAGGCAATAAAGCGACAAATTACGACCAAAAAGATGTCGAAATTGTCATATCTCTAGCAGACTTATGCTGGGAAGTCGCAGAACGAAAAATAACCGAAAAATTACTGCGTGAGAGCGAAGAAGAACTTCAGTCTGTACTAGAAGGCAGCCGAGCCGGCTCTTGGGATTGGGATATTCAAAAAGAGAAAACACAACGCAACGAAAACTGGGCAAATATGCTGGGTTACACCCTTGAAGAAATTGGTGACAAACTTGAAGGATGGTCTAACTTGGTCCATCCGGACGACATAAAAGATGTCTCAGGCGATTTAGAGGCTCACCTTGAGGGTAAAACGCCTTCATTTGAAAGTGAATATCGAATGCAGCATAAAGATGGACATTATATTTGGGTCCTAGATCGCGCCAGAGTCACCCAAAGAGATTCAAATGCTAAAGCGTTGCGTATAAGTGGTACTCAAATCAACATCAGTGAGAGAGTTAAGGCCGAAGAAAATCTGCAACAACATGCCCAACAATTAGAAGCTCTCAACAAAATAACAGCTGCTCTCACCACATCACTGCAGCTTGAAAATCTGCTTGAAACAATTCTCAAAGAGCTTGCCAATACAATCAATTTTGACAGTGCATCCGTTTTCCTAACTGCTGAAAATGAACAGGTTTTCTTTGCCCATGCTCTTGGCGAAGCAAAAAGCCTTGTAAGCAACTCTTTCCCACTCCACGAAACGCTTATGCAGGGCATCAAGGACAAAAAGCCACTTATATTGGATGATGCGAAAGAAGCCCCTTTTTACACACACTGGGAAGACGCGCCCGATATCCGTGGTTGGATGGGCATCCCCCTTATCGCACGTGGCCTTGTGCTTGGGTATCTGACCTTCGACAGCTATGAGCCCTATGCGTTTTCTACTAAAGACGCATCTCTAGCAGAGTCTTTTGCCCCACACGCCGCTCAAGCTATCTACAACGCTCATCTACATAAAGAAATTCAAGAAAGTAACCAACAACTAGAAACGCTAAATGCAATAACAGCCGCACTTTCCACTTCATTAGAACTAAAAGATGTTCTCGCCCTAATTCTTGAAAAAATCAAATTAGCTATTTCCTTTGACAGTGTCACTGTTTTTCTTCTCAAAGACGAGGGTCTTGAAGTTGTAGCAGAACAGGGTTTGTCTTCAGACATCATTGGAAAAATATTCCCCCTAGAGAATGCACTAATGAAAATTGTTTTCCAAACGAAAAAACCGCTGATTTTATCGGATGCAAAAAATGATAATCGCTTCGAAGACTGGGGGAATATAAGCACAACACGAAGCTGGATGGGAATTCCCCTAATTGCGAATAACGAGGTTATTGGCATTTTGACCTTAGACAACAATAAAGCAAGTGTCTATGCAGATGAGCAAATCGCTATCGCCTTACCCATAGCGACCCAAGCTGCTCAGGCAATTGAAAATGCTCGTTTATATGAACGTGTAATTGCAGACTCTAACGAAGTAGAAAAACGTGTTCAGAAACGCACCGAAGAACTGCAAACGATCATCAATCTCACCACAGATCGTGAGATTCGTATGGCAGAGCTTAAAAAGGTGATTTCTCAGTTACGTGACCAACTTGAAGAGGCTGGGCACGTTCCAGTCGCGAACGATCCGCTTATTTCTGATAATTTGGATATTTTTTAATGGATGCTTTTATGTATTTTAGAGGTATTTTATGAGAGAAAAGAAAGAGATCCAGGAAACTTATCTAATTGACGGGAAATATTCATTTAAAGAACTATTAGATATTAACGACTTAGAAAAAATACTTACTCTTTTCTCTGAGGCAACAGGATATACAGCAAGCATAGCTACCTATCCAGAAGGTGAATTTCTTATTTCGACGGAGTGGAGAAATCTCTGCGTAGAGTTTCATCGTGCAGATCCAAAAATGGAACGACAGTGTATCGAAAGCGATACTGAACTTAGAAAAAATATAAAAAAGACAAAAAAACTACAAATCGGCTATTGCAAGAATGGCCTGATAGATGCAGGAGCCCCAATTATTATCAAGGGCGTGCATGTAGCAAACCTATATACGGGGCAAGTTTTTTTTGAAAAACCAAATTTGTCCTTTTTTAAAGATCAGGCAACAGAAGTCGGCTATGAAACTGAGACTTATAAAAAGGCTCTTAGAGAAATCCCCATCGTCGATGAAAACACCTTTAAAAAGTCCTTGACCTTCCTAAGCGAAATAGCGGTTACCTTGGCAGAAGAAGGTTTGGCAAATCTTCGTAATGATGAGGCTATTCAGACCGCTAAGGAGAGCGAAACACGTTATCGAAATTTGTTTGACAGTGTCCCCGTAGGTATTTATCGTTCTACTCCAGAAGGACATTTTTTAGATGGAAACCCAGCATTAGTCAAAATATTAGGCTACCCTAGTGAAGAGGTCATGTTAAATGCGAATGTGAACGATCTCTACCCTGACCAAAATATCCGCAGAGAAGAACTTGCATCAATAGAAGATAAAGGGGCTCTTGATAATCATGTGATGCAATTACGTCGCTATGATGGCAAAATAATTTGGGTACAAGATAGCGCGAAGGTTATTCGTGATTCTGCAGGGGAGGTTCTATATTATTATGGGCGACTAGAGGATATTACAGAACGGGTCTTAATTGAAAAGGAGTTACGCAAAAGCGAGATAAGATATCGCTCTTTGGTTGAACAATCAAATGATGTGATCTATCTTCTCTACGAAAACCATTTTGAAATGGTCAACCAAAAATTCGTCGATGTTTTTGGTATTAGCGCTGAAGAGGCTTGTTCTGTTGACTTTAATTTCATGTCTTTGGTTGCCCCTCAAAGCCAGAAAATGCTACAGCAAAGGACAGAAAAGCTCAGGAAAGGAGAAGAACTACCTCTCCGCTATGAATTTACAGCTTACGATAAAAACAAAGAAGAAATTGAAATGAGTGTATCGGTCTCTTATATTTCATATAAGGAAGGGAGAGCTACGCAGGGTATTTTACGAGATATTACAGAAAGCAAAAAATCAAATAAAGCCTTGCGAAAAAGCGAAAAGAAATTTAGAGATCTATTTGAAAAATCAGAAGATGCAATCCTTATTATTGAGAATGGCCAATTTGTAGATTGCAATAATGCGACAATCAAAATGTTAAGATACAAGAATAAGGAGGAGTTTCTTACCAGCCACCCATCTGAGTTATCACCAGAAAAACAACCTGATGGAAAAAACTCTTTAGAAAAAGCCGATGAGATGATGCAGATCGCATTGAAAAATGGTAGCCACCGTTTTATTTGGGATCATCTTCGGGCAAATGGTGAAGTTTTCCCTGTAGAGGTTTTACTAACAGCGATCAGCACAAATAGAGACAATAGGGTTATTCACACAACTTGGCGTGATATTACAAAACGTGTCCAGGCAGAGAAAAAATTGCGCGATGCCAATGAGCAGCTACACAAACAAATAGCAGAGATAAAAGAACTTGAGACTGCCTTACGCGAGCAAGCTATCCGAGACCCATTAACAGGGTTATTCAATCGTCGCTATTTAGAAGAGGTAATAGAACAAGACCTTTTAAAAGCTTCACGCAAAGAAATTCCCCTTAGCATTATCATCGTAGACCTTGATGCGCTTAAAGAAATTAACGATACCTATGGACATATCACTGGCGGAGACCAGGCGCTGCAAACCCTAGCAAATACGATTTCAGCAACTTGCCGAGCGGAAGACACAATTTGCCGCTACGGAGGTGATGAGTTTTTGGTCATTCTTTACGATACGCCACTTCATATTGCCAAAAAACGTGCCTTGGAATGGAGAGAAAATATCAAAAAGGAAAAACTCTTTGCAAAAAACATGGAGTTTGAAATCACTTTTTCAGCAGGAGTGGCCGTTTTCCCAGAAAATGGATTAAGCAGCGAGGAGCTTCTTATTCAGGCTGATAATGCGCTCTATAAAGCAAAAGAAATGGGACGAAATCGGGTAATAACAGCACATCACGAAAATAGTGTAAACCAAGCTAAAACAACGTAAATATCGAAAAAGTTCGAAACTCGTGATATTTTTTTAACAAGTAGCTAAGGACAAGACATGAAAAGATTAATTGGTCGATTTTTTCCCTCGCCAATTTTTGAAGATGATGGAAATAAAAGCAGGCAAGCAAACTTGCTTAGTCTTGCAATATTTCTTTCTGTTTTAATAACCATATTCATTGTTATCGGGAATATTGCGAGAAAAAAAACATCAAATTTGGTTTTTATAGTAGGTGGGGTCGTCCTTCTTGTTTTACTTTTATTACGCTTCTTATTATCAAAAGGGAAAATAAAAACAACAGGCATATTATTCATTGTGCTGGGGTTTATTATCGGAACTATCGCAGTAGTCAGCTCAGGAACAGTTCGTACAACTCTTCTATTTATGCTCGTAATCGTTATCGCTGGTTTGCTTTTCGAATCAAAAGGTCTTATTTTAAGCACCCTATCCAGTTCTATCATTGTCTTATTTATGGTCTTCGCTGAAAACGCAGGACTTCTACCTTCACCTGATTATTCAGTTAATATCACACAATGGGTCATTTACTCAACCATTTTTGGGCTTATAGGAGCATTAATCTTTTATTCAAATCAAATAACAAGGAAAATATTAAAGCGCACAATTACAGAAACGAAAGAGCGAATGCAAGTGGCTGAAGCTCTTAAAGCCAGCGAAGCACGTTATAGCAGCATGATCAAAGAATTATTTATTGGCGTTGCAATCCATGTAGACAATAAAATTGTTTTTGCCAATAAAGCATTGGTCAATATTCTCGAAAGAGAATCTACAGAAGAGTTTATCGGCAAAAGCATTTTAGATTTTGTTTACCCGAAAGACAGGCCTATGGTAATGGCAGCTATTCAATCTGGATTATCTGGGGAAACGGGACCAACTTTCATTCAAGAGCGTTTAATCAAAAAAGATGGTTCTACGGTTATCGTTGAAGCGTCTGCGATCATAATTGATTATTATGGGAAACCCAACGTAATGGTCATGATCAACGACATCTCAGAACAAGAGAAAGCAAAACAATTGCAGAGTATCCTGTACCGCATATCACAAACAGGAAACCGCGCCCAAACGCCGGAGGAGCTCTATTCAGCCGTCTACGCACTTATACAAGAGATCATCTTCGTAGAAAACTTCTATATTGCCCTCTATGATCATTCGACCAACAATTTAAAAATGGTTTTTGTTAATGATAAAATCGACCCTATACCAGCAATAGCAACAAAAAATGGACTAACTGAGTATGTATACAAAAATGAAGAAACCTTCATGGGTACAAAAGAAGAGATCAAAACCCTGCAAGGACGCGATAAAATTAGCCTTGGCGGCGCAGAAGCCGCACTCTGGCTAGGGATTCCGCTTATCACACAAGGAAAAAGCATAGGGGTTATGGCATTTCAAGACTACCATGATAAAAATGCCTTCAATGAAAAAGAAAAAGAGATGCTGGAGCTTATTTCTACACCAATTGCCAGTGCTATATCCCAACAACTAGCAGATAATGAGTTCCATACCTATGCACAAAGTAATGCCTTGCTCTTTCAGGCTGCACAAGAACTCAGCGAAACCCTAAGTACCGTAATCCTGTACAAAAACTTATATAATATTATAAAAAAACTAATGGATTGCAATACATTCATACTTTCAAAATATGACGCAAAAGAAAAAATGATCCATTGCGACTATATCATCCACGAAGGCGAAGAAAAAGACCCTCAAAACTTGCCGCCTATTCCCTTAGAACCAGAAGGTAAAAGCACTCAAAGTCGCGTAATTTATGAAGGAAAGGCCCTGATCATAAATTCACTTTCAGAGCAAATAAAAAACACCGATACAGCACATTATATAAACAACGATGGAGAAATTAGTGACTATAGTAATATCCCGGAAGATGAAGCAACCCCAAACTCTCTTTTAGCAGCGCCTCTCAAAACAAAAGGAGATATCGTCGGTGTGGTACAGGTAATGAGCTATAAAAACAATGCCTACACTCAAGAACAACTTAACTTTTTACAAGCACTATCTTTCCAAATAAGTCTCTCGCTAAACAATACCCGCCTTTTTGCACAGGCCCAAGAAGAAATAAATTTACGAGAACAAGCAGAAAAAGAACTCAAAGATCTTAACCTAGAGCTAGAAAAAAGTGTTCAAGAGCGCACCGCCCAACTTAACCAACGTATAGAAACCGTTGAAAAAATGAATATGGGCATGACCAACATGATGCAAGACCTTAACCACGCCAATGCCCTTGCCAAAAGAAAAACGCAAGCTCTCGAAGAAAGCAACGAAGAACTAGAAGCCTTTACTTACTCTGTCTCTCACGATCTTCGCGCTCCCTTACGTCACATAGAAAACTTCATCAAATTAATGCGCGCAAAAGAGGGCAAAAACCTAAGCGAAGGCGCTCAACACTATACAGAAAACATCATCCGATCAACCCAAAGAATGAGAAATCTGATTGAAGATCTACTCACCCTCTCACGCACAAGCAGAGTCGATATTCACCCGGTAAATACAAAACCTAATATCATTATCGATAGCATCCGTGCTCAACAATTTGATGAGGAAAGTAAACGTCAGATTACGTGGAAAATTGCTCCCCTCCCCCCCACCCTGGCAGATGCCGGATTAATGAAAATCCTTTGGGAAAATTTGATCGAGAACGCATTAAAATATACTCGCCTTCAAGAAGAAGCGATCATCGAAATTGGCACTCTAGAGTTAGAAAATGAGAAAACCTTTTTCATCCGCGATAATGGAGCAGGCTTTCCGAACGAATACAGAGATAAACTTTTTATTGCCTTTGAGAGACTTCACAAAAGCGAAGACTTCGAAGGCTCAGGGATTGGACTAACCATTGTAAAACGCATCGTTGAACGCCACGGAGGCAAAATTTGGGCCGAAAGCAAAGAAAATAAAGGCGCAACTTTTTACTTCACCCTAAATATTGCAGAAACAATAGAATTCAGCAATAACAGTCAAACGAGTGAGGCCACATGAGCATCCCCCTAAAACTTCTATTACTCGAAGACGACCCTTTCGATGCAGAAATCAATATTGCTACTCTCGAAGAAGCAGGGTATCTCTGTGAGTGGGAGCGCGTCCAAACCAAAAAAGAATTTCTCAACGCACTAAAAACGCCCAACTATGAGATCATCCTCATCGACTACAACTTACCCGCCTTCGATGGCATGACAGCCTTACAACTCCTCAAAGAACATAATTTTGACATACCCGCACTCTTTGTCACAGGCAATTTACAAGCCGAACTCGCTATAGATAGCATAAAAACAGGCGCAACAGACTTTGTACATAAAGATCGGCTAAAGAGACTAGCCCCATCAGTAGCCCGCGCATTGGAAGAGGCTTTATTGCGTCGTATTAACCAGGAAAAAGAAGCCACACTAACATTTTTTAATGAACTAAATCAATTTGCAAATCAAGGCGCGACCCTTGAAGAGCTCGCACATTTTCTAGCAAGAGAGCTACCATCTATTTTGTCCTGCTCAAGCGTTTTAGTGCATTTACGAGACGAGAAACACAACCAACTACTTGTTTATACGCCCATAGGTCAACATACGAAAATAGAAAAAGAGCTTGGCATTTCTATCGCAGAATTAAAAATACCCCTAGACTCAGATACTATTTACGCGACCACAGCATCTGGAAAAAAAGAAAAAATCCTCTCATCTCCAGAAGAGATACAAAAACTCATACAAGAATATATAGATCTAGCTCCTTTTTCAAAAAAAGAAAAAGAAGAACTAAGTGCCTCATTGCCCATATTAGTATCCAACACTCAATACAAGAAAATTCATTTTCTCCCTGTTTTATCGGGCGATCGAACAATTGGCTTGCTAGAGTTATCCTATCGCAACAAAGATCAATCCACCGATCAAGAAAGAATTGTTCCGATTCTGGAACAAATATCCGCTATCTTTTCACGGAAACTGGCAGAAGAGGAAACAAAACAAACACGAGACGAACTGGCTCGCCTATACCGTGCTTCGGGAGCCTTACTTGCAAGCAGTTCTCCAAGCTTAGGAGATCTAGCACGCCGAATTGTAGAAACCGTCTTATTTGAATTTGAACATAGCAATTGCAGTCTTATTCTTACCAAAAATGACTCTCTTCTATTAGAACGAGTTGCTGTTGCTGGAACATACGCAAAAAAAGTTAGCCATAGTACTTTAAAAATAAATGGGCAAGGCCTAGTCCCAGAAGTGATACGAAAGGGCATAATTATTAACAGCCCAAATGTTAAGCTTCGAGAAAACTATCAGCCTAACTGGGAAGCAGCACACTCAGAAATGGCAGTTCCTCTTAGAGCAGCAGAAAAAATTATAGGTGCTATTGATGTGCAAAGCCCTGAGAAAAATGCTTTTAGCCCAGACGATCAACGTCTTTTAATTGCATTTGCAGAACGTGCAGCCTTAGCGATAGAAAATGTACGTCTTTATGAAGACGCAAAACGACGGCTAAATAGATTAGGAGCACTACATACGATAGATGTGGCTATTGCCAAAAGTGTAGATAATAATAAAACTGTTGAAGTCATTGCAGAGCAGGCTCAAAAGCAACTTAAGGTTGACGCTGTTTCTATTCTTGTAAAAAACCAATTGAGCCAATCTTTCCAGTGCCTTGCTCGACAGGGTTTTAACACAAACGCGCTTTTATTCACCAATCTAGCCGCAGGCGAGGGTCTAGCCGGGCAAGTAGCACTAAAACGACAGATTATTCGCATTGACAACTTAGCAGAAAAAAATCCCTTTGCTGAAACATCCGAATTAGCAGATGAAAATTTTATAAGCTATCGGGGAGTACCTTTAGTCTCAAAAGACGAGGTCAACGGAGTCTTGGAAATTTTCCACAGAAGCCCTCTATTACCCAATGCTGAATGGGAAAGTTTCTTAAATACACTTGCAGGGCAAGCGGCTATAGCTATTGACAATGCCTCTCTCTTTGATAATCTACAAAAAAGTAATGAGCAATTACGTCTAGCTTACGATGCTACCCTAGAGGGATGGGCGCGCGCACTAGAACTGCGCGATATGGAAACAGAAGGGCATAGTCGCCGTGTAATTGCACTTACAGAAGAGCTCGCTAGAGTCATAGGCATAAAAGGCGAAGAACTTGAGCATATTCGCCGCGGTTCACTCTTACATGATATAGGGAAAATGGGCATTCCCGACGCAATCTTGTATAAACCCGGCGCTCTAAGCGACGATGAATGGGCAATTATGCAACAACACACTATTTATGCATACGATATGCTGAAATCTATTCCCTTTTTGCTTCCGGCATTAGGTATTCCTAGAAATCACCACGAAAGATGGGATGGCAGTGGCTATCCCGACAAATTATCAGGCGAAGCAATCCCCCTCGGGGCACGCATCTTTGCAGTTATCGATGTATTCGATGCTCTGACCAATGAACGCCCCTATCGAAAAGAAATCTGGTCTCGAGAAAAAACGCTAGCCCACATCAAAAAAGGTGCTGGTACACACTTTGATCCCAAAATAGTCGAGGCATTTACAAAGGTCATCTCAGAAAAAGATTGGGGAGAATAAAAAAGTAACCTTACTCTTAAATCAACCAATTTTCGCCTTCTCTCTGTTAAGTACGAGAAAAGGTGAAAACTAGTTTTTACATCCAAAAATGCATACCCAGAGCGTGTTATACTCAAAAAAACAAAAGCAACTACCAAAACCCTGCGGGGTTGTTATATGCAACCCTGCCGGTAAAAAATATTAGGAAAAACCGGTGCCTGAACAAAACGAAAAAGAAATACTCAAAAAAGCTTCTCAGGGCGACAAAGAGGCCTTTGGCCTCCTCTATGCACATTATCTCGACCGCATCTACAACTATATCTATTATAGAACGGGTAATGTCCACGATGCCGAAGATTTAACCGCACGCGTCTTCCAACGGGCAATGAAGCATATCCTAAATTACCAAGATCGCGGAGTACCTTTCTCTGCCTGGTTATATAGAATTGCTCATAATCTCGTTGCCAATTGGTATAGAGATCGTAGCCGAAAAAAAGAACTAACAATTACCGAAAAAATGGTTCTTCCGGCAAAAGGTGAGCATCCCGAAACAACCATTTTACGCACAGAGAAACAAGATGCCTTATTACGCTTAATTCGCACGCTCCCGCCAGATCGCCAGCAATTGCTCATCCTGAAATTTGTTGAACACTACTCAAATTCAGAAATTGGCGAAATCATGGGACGCAGTGAAGGTGCAGTAAAAAGCCTCTATCACCGCACATTATTGGCATTACGCGATCAAGTAGGTGATTTAGTCATTGAAATTGAAGGAGAATAAAATGCTACATATCGTCACAGATGGCGCCGCTGACATGCCCACGAACTGGGGAGAAGAATATCAAATCCACACTATCCCTATCAATATTCAATTCGGTGAAAAAACCTATCTCCAATTTATAGATCTCGACTTCGATAACTTCTACGAAAAAGTCAGCGAGACAAATACCGTTCCCAAAACCGCCCAGCCCTCCCCTCACCAATTTGCTGAATTCTACAAAAATATCGCAAAAGAAGGCGACACCATTCTTTCCATCCATGTCACAAGCAAATTGTCAGGCACTTACGCATCGGCCGTTATCGCTGCTGAAGAACTTAAGGATACCTTCAATATCATCCCCGTAGATTCAGCCGGAGGCTCACTTGGGCTTGGGTTCATGTGCCGCGAAGCACGAAAAATGGATAGGGATGGAAAAAGCCTCGAAGAAATAATTGCCTATATAGACGGGATCAAAGAAAAAGTACAAATTATCCTGACCCTCGACACCCTCGAATACGCTCGGATGAGCGGCAGGGTCGGCACTTTTTCCGCTGCGCTGGCATCTGCGCTCAATATAAAACCGATTGCCGTCCTCCACGATGGCGTTGTCGATATGGTTGACAAAGTCAGAACTCGCAAGAAAGCCATCAAACGCGTTCTTGAAATGGGAGGAGAACTTTATCAGCAAGAAGAAGTTTATTTAGGCGTAGTACACGCACGAGATACCCAATCTGCTGAGCACTTGCTCGAAGAGGCTAAGAAAATATTCAATCAAAAAGATGTTGTTCTCACCGACCTTTCTCTCTCTTTGGCAACAAATTTTGGACCCGGTACCATCGGCCTCGTACTTTACCCGGCAGGATAAATGAAATGAATAAAAGAATAGAAAAAAAAATCCAGGCAGCAAAAGACGAAGTTAGCGTACTGGAAAACTCTCTCTCGGGAACTTTGCAATCCATACGTCCCCCAAGCGAAGTTATGCTACGACTACAAGAACGAATTGGCAAATTAGAGCCAAATCGTATTGCTAAACGGATTAGCGCTTGGGAGTTGTCGATCATCACTGCCGGGGCAGTTATGTCAGTCGCAATGCTTATCCTTACCCTAGCGAGAGCTTTATTTTACTTTTTTAGCCGCCAGAAAAAACAAAGAGCCTAAGCTGTATAATACAGTCTGAGAGAAGGAGTGCGTCGCACCTAAGTTGATAAGAAAAATGCCTGGAGATGGGCTTTTGGCTATTTCATCAGCAGAATTCCCATCGAGTTAGGTGCGACGCACTCTACACAGCCCTTTTTTAAGAAATAAAAAAGCCGAGTTTTTGAAAAACTCGGCTTTTTTTCTATTTTACATACTCTAGCGCACCATAGGCATCTGCATAAGGGGAATCGTTGATAGATAGTGCTTTTTCCCAGGCTCTTTTAGCACCTTCAAAATCGTCTTGCCTATAAAGTGCCCATCCATACCAAAACCAGGTTTCTTCAGACATATTAGTGATTCCACGTGCGTAATCGCTGAGTAAAAGCAATTCATCTATGCGGTCAGCGTGGAAATAAGCCCAAAAGGGACCAAATTGATAGCGGAACATGCGCAGGGGCAAAGAAAGTTCACGAGCTTTATCATAGGCGAGGGCGGCTTCTTCGTATTCTTCGAAATAAACGAGATCACTGCCCAAGTTAAACCAAGCGTAAGCGTTTTTTGGGTCTGCTTCGGTGTTTGAGCGGGCATTTGCAAGCGCACGTTTACGGTTGGTATCCACATCCCAATCGGGACCAAGTATAAATCCGAGTTCGCTTTCGTCATCCGATGAGTAGAGCACCATATAAAGATTATTAAAGGGCTCCCACTCTTCTTCCAGTTGCGCGTATGAGATGGTTAAATCTGCGCCATGATAGGAGTCTTGGATTGTAAAAGTCTGGCTATTATCATCGTATCCTGTTAGCAGAAGATAATGTGCCGCCCAAAGATCGTCTGTGGGGCCGAGCGCGTCATTGGGGTCTAGACTGGTAACGCTCTCTACGATTACGGGGTAATTTGCAGCCAAAAGTTTTTTTAGCGTGGGGATGTCGCCCCCAACGCGATAGCCGGTATTCAGCCATCCCGCAAAGTTGCGGACGTAGTAGGCCATTTCTTCGGGGTTTACATTGCGATCTTGTAAAATAGGTTTGATCTGGTCGGCAATCTCTGTTTGGTTTCCTTCCCAACCGTATAAATGCAATGCCATCGAAAGCGTGGCAGGGCCACAATTATTAGGACTTTGCAATTCGTAGGGAGGGCTGGGCAAAGAAACCTGCACAGGAAGGGGCTCTGGCGTTGCAGTTGGCGTTGGTGTTAACGTAGCCGGTATAGCGGTGGGATTTTGCTCAACAATATCTGTTGCCCGGAGCTTTGTAGCTGTTGGTGCAGGTGTAATCGGTAAAGCTGTTGGCACAGACCCTGGAGGATCGACCACATTTTTAAGATAAACGGTCATTTTTTCGTATCGCCAAGAAAGTGCCGATTTTACGCGCGGGATTTGTAAAAAAGCTACCCCGAGAAGAAGCAAAATAATAAGGGAGATGAGAAGTTTCTTTTTTGACATAGCGAGAGTTTACCAGAAGACAATCTAAGTTGCTTTCCAACCCTTGTCCCCTTTAACGAAAAAGATGCCAGTTTTTCTTTGGCATCTTCTCGACTTTATTTATTCAACAATAGCAAAATAGGCTAACTCGCCTGAATTTGTGCCAATACTTGTCTATATTCATCTGCGTTAGCTGGTTCCAAACGCAAAAGCATATTAATTGTCTTAATTGCTTGGTCTTTCTCTCCCACTTCGGCAAACATCTCTGCCGCAAGGTCAAAGCTTTTTATTGCTTCTTCTTGTTTATTAAGGCGGGTATATTCTTCGCCGAGCATACGGTGCAATTGCGGCACAGAATGATGATCGTCTATCAGACCTTCTAATAAAGCCAAAATATCTGCTTCGCCATTCTGATTTCCCGTGACATAGCTCATATAATTGTCTAACTCGCTTAAAGCTTGTGTGCGGTTTGCCAGCTTCAGATTTAGGTCAATCAAATTTCGGCGAGAATCAACATCATCGGGGTCTAAGGTACGGAGTTGTTCAAAAACCCTTACCGCTCGTTTCCAATCCAGACGTTGCATATCAATATCTGCCATGCGCTGCAAAATATGAACATTCCACGAGCGCTCGGCATTGCCCTGCTGGGCAGCGCGTAAGGCTGTTGTATAAGTTTTTCGTGCCATATCTAACTCAGCTAGACGATAGTAAATATCGGCCAAATTAAGATATTCACGAATGGCATCATCTATCTCTCCACGCGCTGTCAATTGCTCGATCAATTTTGTGCGTGATGAAAGGTCCATCGGCGCAAGTTTGATGATCTTTCGCAAAAAAACAGTAGACTGATTTGCCTCTCCGCGAACACCATAAGCATCGGCAATAACGCCATATTTTGCAATCGCTTCATCTTTTCGATCATCCTTAATCAGAAGATCGCCAATCAGCGAGTGGAGGGGCAGATAAGCGGGCGCATATGTAATTGCCTGAAAAGCTTCATCCATAGCGGAACGCGCATATCCCGTACGTGCCAGCTCGTGGATACGGGACATCGCCCCCAACACCTGTCCGCTCTGCGCCTGAATTAATATCTCAGCCAAAGGCATCAGCATTTCGCTATCGTTATTTGGCAGTTCTTTGCGTGATTTTCGCAGGTTTTCACGCCAATTTCTTTGCATGAGCATTTCTTCTACATTTTCACATAAACGTAAATGAGCTTTCTCATCATCTTCTTGTGATTGTGCTTCAATAAGCGGCTCATAAAGCTGTCGTAGAGAATCTGCTTGGTCTTCGGGGACGATCATTGCATCGGCAATTTTTAATGCTTCGAGATATTCTGTTGCGGCTTCGGGGGTACGCCCCAAATTTCGAAGGTTCTGCCCCATCAATAAACGCGCAGCAAGCCCAAAATCGGCGTGTTTTACCGCGTGTTGGAGATGCGGCATCGCGCTGTCTATCCGGCTGCCTTTTGAGCGCAGCATCCCTAAATTGAAATAGAGCGCGGGGTGTTCAAATCCAGCTAGAAGAGCATGCGCCAACTCATCTGCAGCGAGTTCATCTTGATTTTTTGATTGTGCATCAATTGCCTGGCCCAAATGAAGCACCACTTTGGTTTGCTCCAGATTTTTGAGAGAGAGTTGTGCAGAGCCGTGCATAATAGCCTGCAAGCCTTTCTTTGCTTGCTGGTCGCTACTTGTATCAGAATATTCAAAGAGGATTTCGGCCAAGATCATCAAGGATTTTTTGCTTGCTTCCCCAATCGGGTCGTCGCTCTTGGAAATTTCTTTTTTCGGCTCTGTAAGTTGTTTTACCTTGGCAATTCGAAGCGGGCCTGTGCCACCCTTTGGACGAATTGGTTTTGGCAATAATTGTCCCGAAGAGATTAAACTATGCGCCTGTTGTGCCGCTTGGCTTCCCGGGATAATTTTTAATGCGCGGTCCAGCAATTCCTTCGCTTTTTCTTCTTTTCCGGAGCGTTGCATTAAACTGGCCAGCGCAATATATTCGGTTACAGCTCGCTGTTGGTTTCCCAAGCGTTCATGCACCAAAGCTAGACGCGAATGAGCCAAAATATTTTCAGGGTCAAGTTGTGTAACACGCGCCCAGTTTTCAATGGCTTTGTTTACATCTTTTTGACTCAAATAAAGGTCAGCGGCTTTTGTTGCGGCGGCTACAGCGGCATTTAGATTACCCAAACGCTCTGAGAGTTGCGCTCTTTTTTCAAAGGGAATTGGGTCATTTGGAGAAATTTCAGACAAACGCTGATAAATTTGCAGCGCCTCTTCAAATTCCTGTAGTTGATATAGAGCCAAACCCAAACTTGAGAGGGCCTTGGGATCATCAGGAAATTCAGTTAAGGCTTCTCGATAAGCTGCGGCAGCTTTATCCCATAATTGGTCCCATGCTGCAGAGTGCCCCTTGCTCATTTCTTTTTGGAATTTCTCTTGGTTTTCTGCCATAAAATTATCTCGTTTTTTAAATTTTAGACTTTGGACTTGAAGCTTACAGGTCTCCCCACGTTAGCCCTGAGCGAGCTTCTGTGGATAATGGAATATCAAGAAGATAAGCTTCTTCCATTGCTTTGGTCACAACATCTATTGTAATCTCTAATTCGCTTTGCGGACACTCAATTACGACTTCATCATGAACCTGCAATAGCACTTTAGCTTTTAAATCTGCTTTTTTCAGTGCTTTTGCCACATTCAGCATGGCGATTTTCATAATATCGGCCGCTGTTCCCTGAATGGGCGCGTTAATGGCTTCGCGCTCTTCACGATTACGTACCTGCTGGTTTGCCAGATTCTGCAAAGCGGGGAAATATCGCCGTCTTCCCAGCAAAGTCTCTACATAACCCTGTTCTGTTGCCACTTTTCGGATATTATCCAAATACCCTTTTACGCCGGGGAATTCAGCAAAATAGGCCGCAACAAAATCTTCTGATTCTGCGAGTGTTAAGTCTGTAGAACGCGTTAGTCCAAAAGCAGACATACCATAGATCAGACCAAAATTGACCGCTTTTGCATGTCGTCGCATATCTTTGGTGACATCATGGATTTCCACATTATAGATACCTGCCGCTGTCGTGGCGTGAATATCTTGTCCAGAATTAAAGGCAGCTAACATGGTCTTATCTTGCGCCATATGCGCGACTATGCGCAATTCAATTTGCGAATAATCAATCGCCAGCAAAGTATTTCCTTCAGCGGCAATAAAACCTTTGCGTACACGCCGCCCTAATTCTGAGCGGATAGGAATATTCTGCAAATTCGGGTTCGATGAAGCCAAACGCCCTGTTACGGAACCTGTTTGATTAAAAGAAGTATGCACTCGCCCTGTTGCGGGATTGATTGCCGCTGGCAGCGCGTCTACATAAGTCGATTTCAATTTCGAGAGTTCACGTTGCTCCAAGATCAAATCCACAACGGGATGATCACCGCGCATTCCTTCGAGCACAGCAGCAGATGTGGAATAATGTCCGCTCTTGGTTTTCTTCGTGCGATCAGGTGGTTGCAAACCCAGTTTCGTGAAAAGCACATCCGAAAGCTGTTGCGTAGAATTCAAATTAAAGGCTTTGCCCGCTAATTCGATCACTTCTTTTTCGATCTCTGCCAAGCGCGTTGCCAACTCGCCCGAAAACTCGCTAAAAAATGGCTCATTTAGCAAAATACCAGCCATTTCCATTTCGGCAAGGACGTTAATTAGCGGCATTTCCATCTCATCGAGCAATTTTCTTGAGCCAACCCGTGCTAAATCTTTCTCCAAAAGCGGGTAAAGCTGCAAGCAAATCTCGGCATCTGCCGCAGCGTAGGGAGCGGCACTTTCTATCGCCACTTCGGCCATGCTGATCTGTTTTTTACCTTTGCCGATCAATTGCTCAATCTCTATCATCTGCTCGCCAAGCCGTGCGAAGGCCAATTTCTTCAAACCCAAATTGCGCGAAGCCGGGTTTATCAGCCACTCGGCGATCATCGTATCAAAAGAAAGTGGCGCAACATCCAGACCATATCTCGCCAGCATAATGATGTCATATTTCAGGTTATGTCCAATTTTCTGGATATTTGGATTTATCAACGACGGACGCAAGGCATCCAAAACTTCGTTCACATCCAATTGTTCTCCCTGCGCATGGCCGGTGGGGATATAAAAGCCCTCCCCCACTTCAGTTGCGAGAGAAATACCAACTAAGTCTGCCTGGATGGGATCGGTGGATGTCGTCTCGGTATCGAGCGCGATCATTTTCGCCTTTTGGCATTTTTCCGCTAAATCGGCTAATGCTTCGCGCGTGTCCACAACTTGCGTGGCGATGGATGGAGATTCTCCTATAGAATAGCTTTTTGCCGCTTCCCCCGTGCTAAAAAGAGAAAGTTGCCCATCTGCAGAGGGAGCAATAATGGGCACAGATGATAAGCGATTGAGCCTTTTGATAAGCGAATGCATTTCAAGCTCACGGAAAAGCTCGGTTACGGCAGCGATATCTAGTTTGGTGGCGCGCGCATGTTCGAGATCCAACGCTATGTCCAGATCAGTGTGGATCTGTGCCAAGTCTCGGCTCAGATAGGCTGCTTCTTTATCGGTAGCAAGTTTCTTTTGGAAGCGTCCCTTAATTTCATCCAAATGCTCATAAATCCCGTCGAGGGTTTCATATTCATTGAGTAATTTTTGCGCGGTCTTTTCCCCGATCCCATATACGCCCGGGATATTATCCGATTTATCGCCCATCAGAGCTTTCATATCGACAACTTGATCGGGGCGCACACCAAACTTTTTGATTACGTCGGCGGGATAATAATCTCGCGCGTCGCTCATGGAGCGGCCCGGCAAATTGACGATAACGCGCTCATCCACGAGCTGCAGGAGGTCGCGGTCACCGGTAATAATTTTTACGCCAAGCCCCTGCTCAGAAGCAATACGTGCGACACTGCCGAGAACATCATCGGCTTCGAAACCTTCCATTTCAAGACGCGGGAGGTTGAAAATATCGACCATTTGGCGGATGCGCTCAATTTGCGGACGAAGATCATCGGGCATTTTGGCGCGCGTGCCTTTGTATTCGGGATACATTTCGTGACGGAAGGTTTTGCCAACATCAAAGGCAACGGCGAGATAATCGGGTTTATCGTTTTCAAGTAGACGCAAGAGAACGCTGGCGAAACCATAAATACCACCTGTTGGTTCACCCGCGGCTGTTTTCCAGCGGTCGGGGTCTCCTGCGCTGAGCGCAAAATAGGAGCGATAAGCGAGAGCGTGTCCGTCAATAAGGTAAAGAGTTGGGGGCATAGGTTTTTTATTTTGATTCAGAAAAGGAAAAAGCGTGATGATTGAAAAGTGACGAGTGAGAGGAGAAATTCGCTCCTTACTCGTCACTTATGTTCAGACTAGCGTTTTATTAAGGAAAGACTAGGTTACATTCCCTGCCGCTCACGCGTGCGCCGAATATAGTCTTTTACCAGCGTAGAGGGATGCGGCTGGCTGCCGCCCATTATGAGGTAGCCGGGTGCCCAAAAATCGCCGGAGGGATTTTCTTTCTTTTGGCGTGGAAAATCTTCAAAAATTCGCTCGGATGTTTGCTTTCGCATAATGCGCATGAGATAACCGGGCGAAACTGTGGGGGGAACATTTACAACCCACTGTAAATAATCGGGGCGCACAGAAAGATGATCTAAACGCCAACCAAATGCAACACAGATATTGGGCATCCATTCAGAGAGACGATCTGCGAGATCACCGGTAAGATGATGAGTACCAAAACGCGGCACAAGCAAACAAGCATAAGTGAGATCATAAGTGCCTGTAGGCGCAGATTCAAGAATAGATCGACCAGCGACTTCTGTAATGGAATGTGGACGTGTTGCAATCAATTCATCTTTTTTTGGTTTGCTCACGGGTGTTTCGGGACGTTGCGGTTTTGAGATGCGCGTTGCAGCAAGATCAATTTCTATGGAGTCTGGTTTCTGAGCAGCCTGAACGCGTGTTTCGTCCAGATCAATATCTATACTTTGCTGGGGTTGTGCCTCTTGCAGGCGTGTTTCATCAAGGTCTACATTTTGATTTGTGGCATAGAAATCTTCAGCTCGGATAGCAGGAGATTGTTCTCTTGGAGAAAAGTTCGCATTATTAGTAGAAATATCTGCGCGTGCCTTCGCAAAAGGATTTGGCATCGGTTCATCAAAAACAGCGCTTGATGCTGAAATTTGTGGAGAGCTTGGCGGGCTGGGCGTACTCGTTGGGACCGATGTTTTCACATCAGATGCACCGCTAAGAGGCGTGGGATTTGGTATATTTTCTAAAATTTCGGAGATGGGCGGGAGATTTCCGTTTTCTTCGCCATCAAAATCAAAAAGATCGATCAGGTCATCATCTTCTTTGGCTTGCGGAGACTTTTCTTCCGAAGGTGCAGGAGGTGTTACAGGTGCATCTTTTGACTGTAGAGAAAACTCAAGCGATTCTGAAAGATGTGTTGCCTGCCGTCGAATGGCGCTAAAGGGTGTCTCTGCATCAAAGATCATGACCAAAATGGCCGTATTCCCCAATTGAGTTGCGTAAAGCATATGCTCTGCCTGTGTAGTCTTAAGGCGAAGGAACTTTAGCAAGTCTCCTGTCTTTTTATCGCGGATAACGGTTCTTACCAACTCTGCAGAGGCTTCGTCTGAAAGTTGTCCAGCGTAGGCCCACATTTTTTCGCGGCGAATGATTAGGGCGGCTTGGGCAGATGATTCCAGCGTTAGCCGTGTAAGGTGTTGTGCTGCTTTATTTACATCTTTAAGCCAGACCAAGGTATGACCATCTTCAAGAGGGTCTTCTTTTTTATCGTTTTCAATCACTGTTTCTTTCATCGGAGAGAGCGAGATTGCCGGTTTTGAATCTCCATCGACAATGCGTAGAAGATCAGCGAGAAAGAAGGGTTTATGCAGCAATATCCAGGGTTTCAGGACATCGAATCGGGGCATGCTTTCTCTCGCAGAGATAACGACAAGGCGCAGATTCGGGTCTCTTGCACGCAACGCAAGCCCAAGGTCAGGAATGGATTCGTTTCTCAAATCCCTATCTAAGAAGGCATGTGAAAAGCGCCTTTCTTCTAATTTCTGAAGAGCCGCGACCTTAGAATCCACAATCTCGACATAAGCGGGACTGCTTTCTTCTAGACTTTGGCGGATATGTTCTCCAAAACTAGCTTGAGGGGTGATAACAAGTAGGGAATTAGACATTTCACATAAAAGTTTATCATGTCAAAGATGCGGAGGCAAGTCTGCCAAAAGGGGGATATAGCGTTATCCTCTTATGACTGCTTGACAAAGCTTCTTTCATCCTATACCCTCTTTTCATGGAACTTACCCCAATCCAATCAGACACCATCACCGCCCCTCTCGATTCTAAACTCTTTCTCTCCGGCCCTGCCGGTTCTGGCAAAACGACCGTCGGCGTAGAGCGGATGCGTTACCTCCTCGAGCAGGGCGTTTATGGCGAGAGTATTCTTGTTTTAACGCCCCAACGCACGCTGCAAGAACCTTACCAAGAAGTGCTTCGCAGCCCCGAGATCGGCGCGGGCGGGCAAGTTACGCTTGCCACAGTCGGTGGTCTTGCTCGGCGCATGGTCGATCTTTTTTGGCCCCTCGCCGCAGAAGCCGCAGGCTTTAGCAATCCCGAAGAACCGCCCATTTTTCTCACGCTTGAAACCGCTCAATATTATATGGCCCATATCGTCCGCCCGCTGATCGACGAAGGTTATTTCGAATCGCTCACCATCAACCGCAATCGACTCTACAGCCAAGTGATCGACAATCTCAACAAAGCCGCCGTGATCGGATTTCCGCACACAGAAATCGGCGAAAGGCTCGATAAAGCCTGGCTCGGCGATCCTTCACAACGGCGCATTTATGAAGATACCCAAGATTGCGCCAATCGTTTTCGAGAATATTGTCTTGAGCATAATTTGCTCGATTTCTCCCTCCAACTTGAGATTTTCTGGGAGCATCTCTGGGGCGACCCTGTTGTGCAAAATTATCTCACCGATAACTACAGGCATCTCATTTACGACAACGTCGAAGAAGATATGCCCCGCGCGCACGATATTGTCAAAGAATGGATGCCCGATCTCGACTCTGCCCTCTTAATCTATGATGAAAATGCAGGATACCGCCGTTTTCTGGGTGCAGACCCCGAAACAGGATGGCGGCTTTCAGCCTTATGCGACTCTCAGACATCTCTGCACGAATCATTCGTGACCTCGGCTGGGGTGCAGAATTTGAGCAATTCTTTGGCGAGAATCATTAATCCCGCTGCCCCCACCCCAGCCCTCCCCCATTTCGAAGGGAACGAAATAGGGGAGGGAGTCTTGCAATACGCCGACACACATTTCTACCCCGAACTGCTCGACTGGCTCACAGACGAGATCACAAACCTACTTAACGATGGCCTTGAGCCCTCCGAGATTGTTGTATTAGCACCCTATCTCTCTGATGCGCTTCGATTTTCATTAATGCACCGCCTCGAAGCGAGAGAGATTCCCGTTCGTTCGCACAGGCCATCACGCTCATTACGCGATGAGCCTGCTACGCAATCTTTATTGACTTTGGCGGCTTTGGCGCATCCACAATGGGGGATTAGGCCATCTGAATTTGACGTAGCCTATGCCCTGATGCAAGCTATCAACGGGATGGATTTGGTAAGAGCTAATTTGCTGACAAAGATCGTCTACCGTGCATCGGGACCGGATTTAAGTCCATTTGACGGTATCAAGCCGGATGTTCAGGAGCGTATCACTTATCTTTTTGGGGCGCATTATGCCGAACTCCGTGACTGGATTCTTGCATATCGGGAGCAAGCTGATATTCCTCCCTTTGATCATTTTTTGCGTAAACTTTTTGGTGAGATTCTCTCGCAACCGGGATTTGGTTTCCATCGTGATCTGGATTCTGCCCGTGTGGCGGCTAGTTTGATTGAGTCGGTTAAGAAGTTTCGTTGGGCGATGGCTTCGAGCGAAGCGGATGCGCTGACTTTGGGGCGCGAATATATTGAGATGCTGAATGAGGGCGTGATCGCGGCGCAGTATTTGGGCGCGTGGAAAATGGAAGAGGAGAATGCGGTGCTGGTTGCGCCTGCTTATACCTTTTTGATGCAAAATCGGGCTGTGGCGGTGCAATTTTGGCTGAATCCCGGTTCGGATGGCTGGGTAGAGCGGCTCTTTCAGCCGCTGACGCACCCTTATGTTTTGTCGCGCAGTTGGGATAACGCGGATGGGCATTATTGGACAGATGCGGATGATGTTCTTGCGAATCAGGAAACGCTGGCCCGCCTGACAACGGGTTTGCTGCGCCGCTGCAAAGATCGGCTTTATTTGGGTTTGTCTGAGTTGGGCGAATCGGGTTTTGAGCAAAGAGGGGCGTTGTTGAAGGCCTTTCAGCGGGTATTGCAGGAGGGTAGGGAGTAGAAAATGAACAGTAGTAGGGCCTTATGCTAGATAGGGAAAGCCAGAGCTTTGATTTGCAAGAAATCTGGGTTTCCCAAAAGACGATTGAGATAGATGCACAAGGTATGCGCAGTCAACTTGGAATATAACCGAGTACACAGGCCCCAAAAGG
>JAAENC010000228.1 GCA_024224815.1 Chloroflexota bacterium | reverse complement strand
AGTTTACGTTCTCTATTTCCGAGTTTAATTTCTGATATATCTCAGAAATCTGAAGTTACAGTGACCAGACATTGCGCTAGTAAGTTGAGAAATAGGAAATTATTTGAAGAAGGGGACAAAGTTGTCGTTTATGATAATCACACTAAATTGTCATATGATGCAGTTGTGTCAGAGGTCCTTGGGACTAATAATTATCTCGTTCAGTCAGACAACGGCCCGAAACACGTGAGTGGTGACGTCATGTCGCGTGCGGCTCAGCCATCAGCTGTTGCACCAGCACACGTTGATGACAACATCGACGATAATGTTATCGTTGAGGATGACAACACTTCAGTTGTCTCAGATGAGTCTGAAGATTTACAATTGCCACTTGCTCACAATAATATTAACAATAATGTCATTAATGTTCAAAATAACAGACGAGGTCATCGGGAACTTCTCAATTTGGGTCCTGTACCACGGTTGCCACGTCTGCGTTCAGGGAGAGTTTGAGGGTCGAAGGCCATCAAATTTCATTCTGACAATTTCACCTTAGATAGATAGTTTAGGTGCACAATTGTAGTGATAGTTAGTAGGAAATTAATTATGGGATTT
>JAAENC010000227.1 GCA_024224815.1 Chloroflexota bacterium | reverse complement strand
TGGGAATAGGGATCCGGGTCTCCGGACACGTTTTTGGGTCACTTTTGGCTCATTCCGGACCCACCCAATCGGGCCTCCATTGTGCCCAATACCAGGTACCGGCATAAAAACAGTGACACTTGGGTCCGGAGGCCATAAAAACACGTGGTTGGGGACCGGAAGGGCCCGGAAAAGTCCCAGGGGTGGGTAAAAAGTATGTTTAAGTCGGATGGAACCGGTTTGGGGCCGGTGGGTGGGCATCCGATGGCCCGGGATGGTGTGCCCAGGAAGTCGTAGAAACTTTTCCAGGCCGGAAAAGGGGCAATAATAAGCCCCCACTGGCTAAACGGGAATAAGGTGCAGGCACTTGCTGGCCGGGCCCAAAAAAAATGGGTTAGGGTGTCCATTGGTGCCCAAGGTCCCAGTGGTCCCACCCACCTTTAGGTACCATTTGGAACCACTTCCGGCCACTTCCCGTGGGTGTTGTATGGCGCGGAATGGCATCCGCATAAACCACCCCCAAAAAATAGGGGCCCCTTTTGCGCCCCAT
>JAAENC010000226.1 GCA_024224815.1 Chloroflexota bacterium | reverse complement strand
GCACGGTATAGCACCCTTCAGTGGACTAGTTTGCTGCGCAAATAAAAATTCGTAAATTTTGGTCAAAAACAATTTTGGCCATTTTTGGCATATTTTGGTGAAAACAGTCTATCCCCATAATATCCAGCAGAAGTGGTAAGGAGGTGTGTCCCCAACCTAATCCACCCAGAATATCCATCAAAACCTATCTATTTTGATCGCTGGGATACTCTCCGATCAAAATAGATGGGTTCTGATGGATATTCTGGGTGGATTAGGTTGGGGATACACCTCCTTACCACTTCTGGTGGATATTATGGGGATCGCCTGTTTTCACCCAAATACACCAAAAATGGCCAAAAATGGCCAAAATGGCCAAAATTTGAGAAAAAAAGATTATGGGCAAATAGATCTCCAGATACAAGCGTGTGCGGGACCCCGCTACTATGTGGGCAGGCCTCGGACACACATACACATATGCCCATATGGGACCCGGCTCCCTGCCTAATTACGGTCTGGAGATCTATTTGCCCATAATAATTTCCAGGGGGGCGGGCCAGGGTATAGCACCCTTCAGTAGACTAATTGTGATTTTCACCTAGACTAATTTTCACCATCGAGGATTCACGGGGTGAGACCATACGGAATTTCCGTATCTCGTCGGAAGAAAATCATTTTTTTTGTTTGAAAAGTTCAAGTTTCCGAGCACATTCTTTGTTAATTAAGATGCGAATTGATTGACTCGCGCGGTTCCCCGGCCGCGCTCGGTATTGATGGAACTTTCCGGATGGTCAT
>JAAENC010000225.1 GCA_024224815.1 Chloroflexota bacterium | reverse complement strand
TGAATGAAATCTACCGATGGTTTGTATAACTTTGCAATTCCTGAATAAAGTGTTGCTGCTTCCTCTGGGGGGGGGGCATAAGCGCTAACTTAAGGGTTGACATTTGCAGATAGATAATTTATGGTCAACCCATGAAAACAAATACCTATATAGACGAATGGGACCTGGTTAAACAGTTTTTCCCCAAAGGATGGGAAGATCGAGCAAAAGAATTAGGAGCATTGACACGGCAAAGGAAGTTTAAGTCTGCCTCAGATCTCCTTAGGTTGCTATTAATTCATCTGGCAGATGGATGTTCATTGCGAGAGGCTACAACCAGGGCAAAATACGGAGGTATAGTTTCTATCTCTGATGTGGCAATGCTGAAAAGATTGCGAGCCTCGTCTGGGTGGTTCCGATGGATGGCAATGGAGCTCCTTAAAACAAGGGGGCTATCATTAGAACCCCCTAATTGGCTGTCAAAATATAATGTCAGAACGGTAGATGCCTCAGTAATTACAGAGCCAGGCTCCACCGGAACTGATTGGCGGCTTCATTACAGCATGAAATTGTTTAGCCTTCAGTGCGACCACTTTTTGGTGTCACGGCAAGATGTCGGAGAAAGCTTCGTTAATTTTCAAATTGACTGTCGAGACTTGATCATCGGCGACCGCGCATACGGACGATTAAAGGGGATAAGGCATGTCAGAAAGCATGGGGGGCATTACTTAGCAAGATTAAAAAATAAGGCTTTTAAAATTTATGATTTAAAAGGAAATGAGATCAATATCCTCGAGGAGGCGAAAAAACTTGCAATAGCTGAAGTCCAAGACATTCGGATTGCTGCTGGACCAAAGGCATCATCAAGAGAGAAGATAAGGCTGTGTGTAATTAGGAAGAGTGATGAAGAAGCAGAAAAAGCGATGAAAAAAGCTTTGAAGGAATGTAGCAAAAAGCAGAGGAAAGTCAACCAGGAAACAATTGAGCTACATCGTTACATAATTCTCGCAACTTCCCTGCCAAGTTTAATTACGGCGCATCAGATTGCAGAACTATATCGATTGAGATGGCAAGTCGAAATCGCTTTCAAAAGACTGAAGAGCATTATGGGTCTAGGGCATTTGCCGAAAAAGGATGAAGAATCGGCGTGTGCATGGCTACATGGCAAGCTTTTTGTCGCTTTATTGGTTCAGGCGATTGTAGATGAGGGCACTTTTTTTTCACCGTGGGGATACCCATTGCCAAAGCAGTAATTGCATCAGGAGCATGTGGAGAGAAACTTCCTTTGCATTTCATTTACTAAGGCAAGCCATCAATCCTCCATTGACCATTGATAGTTGTTTGCGGAATTGGTCTGAAATATCAAAAGATTTGGCAGAGAGTCCGCGAAAACGGCGGTTGCAATTAAATAACGACTTATCTTAAGTTAGCGCTTATGCCCCTTGTCCCCCCCGTTTTTAACCCTTTTTGGGGGTTTGCGGACTCCGTGGAATAGAATATGGTCGATTATCCCATGGCAGAGAAACCTAAGCTGAGCGATTGTCGAGATTGCTGTA
>JAAENC010000224.1 GCA_024224815.1 Chloroflexota bacterium | reverse complement strand
CAAGCGCATGCAGATTGTCGGGTTTTTCAATGGTATCAATTTTGATAGCCAAGGGTATGCCCGTGTTGATTTCATAGATGGCCCAGACTTTCCACCCATATAGGGTGACCGATACTTCTTTGAGTTCGCCGCTTTTGCGATAACCGCGAGCTTTTACTTTGCGTTGACGAGTCACGCAACCACATCCCTTGAATTTGTTGGTGGTTTCATACAAAGTGGCATCACATGCGGCATGAATGATTTTGGGGAAAACGCCCTGTTTGGCTAATTGCTCAATGCAGCGGTTAAAGAAATTTTCAATGCGCCTGGGGCCAATCTTGACAATATGATTGGCCAGCGTGTCTACACACAAAGAACCTCTGATTTCAGGCACGTGCGTTTTGCGAAGTTTAACCCCTCTTTGACAGCTGCCATTTTTTACCTGATAGGCGTTGAAACCGCACATGCTCATAAGCAGTTCATCAGTCAACAACAGATCTTTCATTTCGTCTATGGTTTTGATAGCACCGACAACTTTCATCAGGAAAACAAGCGTCATCTTGAAGAAGGCAATATTTTCTCTTTGTTGCTTTTGTGGATCAAGATGTTCTAAAAAGGGATAGACGTCAATTTGCTGCAAATAATTGAAAAAGGAATCAAACAAAGTCGCCTCGTCCATGGCGTAAACAATATCCAT
>JAAENC010000223.1 GCA_024224815.1 Chloroflexota bacterium | reverse complement strand
CCCGATACCGCCATCATGAATGCTCATAATTCCAAATTGATGAAAATGCTCTATTGCTTGAGGCAGCACCGTTTTTATCTGCGATACATCGTAGGGAGGTATCCTGTCGCGAACCAGGTTCATGGCGCCGGGTTCCATGAGCAGTCCTGTGGGTATTCCCTCTTTATCTTTGTGGATATCTCCTCCTTCCGGCTGAGGAGTATCTTTTGTAATATCGGCAATATTAAGAGCCAGAGAGTTCACGTATGAAAAATGAACGGTAACACGAAACTCAAGTTTCGCACCCCTTAATCGGAGCAGAGCCTTTTACCGCATCAGTAAGAATATCAAAATAGGATTGAAAATCCTCCTCAATTTCAAAAAGGTCGAAAATCGTTTTAAAACTGATGAGAAAAAGGCCGCGAAAAAAGTCCTGAAGTCTTTGCGAGTAAGTGATGACGGCATAATCATCTGCCAGATGTTCAAAAAGTTCCCCTAGCGTAGCATGATTCTCCAGTTCGTTAAGACAGTTCAATAGATTGTAACGCATGAAGCTCGCCGTCACAGCAAATACCAGAGCATTAAAGTCATTGCTGCAGTCTTTGCCAAGGCCGAGCATCTGTCAGCATTCTTTGAAACTGACCTCAATCGGCTGTCGTCAGATATATTTTTTAATAACTGCAGAAGAATGCAGAGCTGCGTCAGCAGAAAGAAAAGCTGCCCATTTAGGCGGCTTTTTCTTTTTCCACCCTTTGACGGTGTCGTCTTCCGGCACTTTATATCCCTTTGAAAAAACGATTGCGACCACCTCTTCAGAATCTGAAAACCTGACTCTTATCCTCGCCATAAAAAGCCCTG
>JAAENC010000222.1 GCA_024224815.1 Chloroflexota bacterium | reverse complement strand
GAGCAAAAAAGGGCCATCCTGGAAATAGTTGAATAATGTCTGTTTAATAATTATTTCGAGATATCAGTATCATGCAAACGATGCACTGGAAAAATTGGATTAAAGTTAAACCATTTTTTTGGCAAGACTAATACGAATAGAACCCCGGTGGCACATAGAAATTATGCCCACCGGAGAATGGGTTTTTCAGAATCGACTAATTACAGTTTTTTGGGGTAAGATCGCGTTCAAAGTATGAAATCAAGGCTTCGAAATAACGAGATTTTACTTGTTGGGTGGCCATGATTTGTTTAATTGGCGGTAATTTTAAGATCACACCTAAAACTGCAGCAAGAGCCCGATGACTAAAAAGCACTTTATTATCCAAAGGGTTATCACATGCTCTGCCCACATGGAGCATTTTATGACGACAATAACAGGTGCCGACTCCCATGTGTGATGCAGTTCTAATCACTTCAGATGCCCGCTCATAATCCAATACATGGATAGCATTCTTATTGGACAGCACTGGCTCATGAACAAACACCCGTCCCAATTGCGTCTCTCCCAGAGTAAACAGGTCTTTGATAAAGTCCTCTTCCACATTCAAATATTCGTAAAAAAGTTCTCCCAAAACTTTTTGGTCGACATCGCTACGTATCCGCATCATGGAAAACTCAAAAAATCCAGCCATGGGCGGCGGAAGGACATATTCGGTTTCACCATTTTGATCAATGTCTACCAGTATCGCCCGAGATGCCAGTTTCTCAAGAACCCTTTGTGCCTCTGGCAAGCACATCTTCCAGACTCTGGCTGCTTTAGCAGCGGTGAATGGTGTGAGTGGAAGCAGCGAAACCAACTGCGCCTCTTTTTCAGAAGAGAACAGGGTTAAAATTTTGTACAACAATTTTGACGGCGGAGCACCTTGGGAAAAAAATTCGACCGGTCAACAAGAGATGTATAGCTTGAGTTAAGAGTCTGATGAGCCATAAGTCGAGTTTCCTAAATTATGTTAGAGATGTAATAAAAATTTTATTTGTAAGTTGCACATACCATGCCGCAGACTCCACCTGAATAATATACGCAACAGCCACAACGAGTGCAGTGCTTTCACCTTCTTTGCCAAAAGCATTGATCGCTATGGCAAGGGCAATGGATAAATTACCCATCACAGAACCGTAGACAAGGGCTATCGCATCCCCCCTCGGCAGTAACAGTTTTCCTACCAAGCTGCTCAGGAAAAAATTAAACGCATAAATAATTATCAAAGGGACAAGGATATAAAAAAGCATACCGGGTGATGCTGCAATCAACTTAGCTTTCAACGCCATGGCAATAAAAACGATACCGACCACACCCAGTGTGGACAAGGGCGGAAATTTGGGGTCGATATTCTGCTTAAAATCTTTTAGCCCGTATTTTTTCACAAAATGCTTACGCGTTAAAAATCCTGCAAGCATAGGAATAAAGACAATGATGATAATTTGTTGCATGACTTTGAAGAAATCAATTTCAATGGCCACCCCCATCAAAAACTGAATATAAAAAGGGGCTGTACGCAATCATGACCCACCACAGCCTAATCCGGTTTATATCTCTGAATTGATTTACGATGATTCAGACTCCCAGATTCCAGCCTTTGACTATTGGAGTTGATTTTTTTTGAAATTGTGAAATTGAATTGTGGAATTACTGGTGAATTATGCCCAAAATCATCAGTGATTTATCATTGAGTTTCATTTACCATCAAAATGCGATTGATTGATACGCCATCCTGGTGAGATCAACCAATCGCTTTTTAAGAAAATAAACAACGATACTTATTGCCGCTTACAATTGTACTCTTCTATAATGTTCACTTCCATAGATACATCCAAAGATAAGGTTTCCTCTAAATCCTTCAAAGATGAGATAACACTGTCCATCCTGGGAGTAATGTCATCAATTGAAATTTTTTCCAATTTATGAATTTTATTCAATCCTGGTATTTTTAGGACAGCTCCGAGGTTAAGTTCATCTGTCCCTTTTTTCAGTATTTTATTCGCTTCTTTTTTTAACGAATCGAAAATGTCACCCAATCCTATTACCTTTGCAGCCGCATAGATGGTATCACTAAGCAGTTTTTCCAATTTGTGCTCTATGTAACTGAGCCCTTTAATAATGTCACTAATTCTAAAAAGAACTTTATACTCACCCAAAGCATAAGGGATTGTAAAATCAACTTTTTTGTTAAGATAATGCTGAATAGAATGGATCGCATCTCTTATGCCACGTAAATCAGTATAAACCTTGTGAATTTTTACTTCAATAGGTTTCAATGGCGAGAAATGAGAGATTTGTGTTTCCACATATTCGATATGTTTCTGAACAGCCTTTTCATAATCTGCTACGGCCGTATTAAACTTATCGTTGAAATTATCAATTTTAACTTTTGCTTCATTGGTAGCATCATTTAGAGTTTTATTGTTAGGTTTACATTTATATGCTTCCTTATCGGCATTACGCAGATTTTCGACCGTAAGCTTAAGGGCCTTTTCTTTTTCAAGAACTTCATCAAGCAAGTCGTCAGTAGCATCCGTTAATTTTTCAAGAGGCTCAAGGTGACTGTTTAGAGTATGAAATAGCTTTTGTGCATCTATCGCAGGGCGTTCAAGTTCAGTCACTGCGGTTTCTAAATTTCCAGCCCCATTACTGATGGCTGGTATAGCTTTGGCGACTTTCAACAAATCTTTTACAGTTCCGATCATTTGGGTAATACTCTTCAAGTTACTTTCAACATTGTTCGAGTTTGATAGAAGATCCTTTAGATCATCGACTTGGTTTTTCAAATCTGCTGTTTTTTTTGTAATCAATCCTAAAGAGTTACTTAAGCCATCACTCGAGTTGATACTCTCACATAAGCCATTATAATTATCTGGCAGTAAAGTTATTCCATCAAAACATTTGATATTATATAGATGCTTAATATGGACAATGTTCTCTGCAGTGGCATTCCAATACAATGGGGGGTAATGCATTAATTCGTTTTTCGTATTACGTACAATTAATTCATTTTCAATATTAAAATAATGAGTAATCGATTTATCAAATTGAATTCCTGATATTGTTTTATCTTCAGTAAATCTGTTGTTTACATATTTGAACCCACGAAAATTGCCTTTAACATCTCTTACGATTAGCTTCTTATCGATAACGAAAAAATGGGTGAAGCGAGCCCTGAATCCATGCCCCACATTCCTGCCGGAGCCAACAAACTTATTCTTTTTTTTTGAATATGGATATTCTAAAATTATTCCATCATCTCCAACAATATACAGGTTGTTCTCTATCGTAAAATAGTGCTTATAAGAAGATGAAAAACCACTGCCGACTTTAATACCGGAGCCAACAAACCTATTCTTTTTTTTTGAATATGGATATTCCAGAATTCTTTTATCATCTAGTTTGCCAAACATTTTATCTCCAATAGCAAAAAAATGGGTAAAGCGAGCCCCGAATCCATGCCCCACATTCCTGCCGGAGCCAACAAACTTATTCTTTTTTTTTGAATATGGATATTCTAAAATTATTCCATTATCTCCAACAATATACAGGTTGTTCTTTATCGTAAAATAGTGCTTATAAGAAGATGAAAAACCACTGCCGACTTTAATACCGGGAATTTTTTCAACTTCACTTGTATTTGCGTAGGATAGTCCAAAGTTCCATACAGTCAGCAACAAAATCAGATTTAAAACAATAATTTTTGGCCTACTAATTTTCAATTTTAGTCTCCTTTTAATAGTTTATGGTTTAAACAAATATATTTTAGCCTCAGGCTTTATTTGAATTGAGGTATAATGATCGGTCTCAAATCTCTTTTATGATCTATTATGACAGGCCCTCAGGTATTAGTTGTCATCGTCATCGTAGCCATCGTTGCCATCGTCTGGCTGTGGTGGCAAGATTGGAATCAGAAATCATGACACAGAATATTGAACACTACCTAATTTAATTTACAGGATCTTTTACCTTATTACATCTTTCCATAATGTGTACGGCTGACCCCATTGCTGAGCAAATGTCATTTTCCTAAACTTCATCTCCATTATGCCTATTGCATAATTTGTTGGGTCGTCTGTGAGATAATTGTCAATCCTCACCTTCATTTTCTGTATTGGTCCGATAGAGTTATCATCAACCCAATGACCTTGATCACCTTTTCCCCTTCGCCCCTGTAATACCCCCGTATTCTTTTGTTGACGCGTTTCAAGCACCGTTGTATCGGTTACTGCCACACCGGGCTCTATAATTCCTGTGAGTATAACGCCTGGAGGTGTTTCGTACATGTTTGTACTCCAATGCCCGTTCTTGGAACCTTGTGTATTCCAAAAGCTCCAATCTGCACCTGCTTCTCGAACCCATAAGTCCACCCTTAAGGTGGCTATACTCGGCCCGACCTCAACTGTAGAATAAACTTTGAATCTTCTTTTTGAATCCTTTTCTATTTTACCGTCGCGTAGTGTCATTATTCCTTTAGAATTTTTTCCTTTGGCCCGGTCTTCTGATGTAAGAAAGGCGATTTGGCCTCCACCGTTCTTGTTGGTATCTTCCAATGTTATCGAGACAGATTTTTCTATTTTGTTCTTGGGAATTCTTAAGGTGTTTTTCCAATGTTGCAATAAATCTACGTTGCTATTAAAACGGTTTTTGTGATGACTCATTATTGTTTCCGCGTTATCAGCGGCCTTTACTAAATTGTTATCAAACTCTGCTAAGAAGGTCGCTTGAGAACGCTGAGTAAAAGACTTTGAGGCCTTTATGCGGGTTAGCCAGTTTTGGATATCTAATCTGCTAACATAACCTTCTTTATTGGGTTTTATTGCGTAACGATCGGGGTGATCTAAACAATGAGTCAACTTGTTTATCATCGCAGTGTAGTCAGATAAAGCCGTGTTAAATTCTCCGTTTATCCTTTGAAATATTGGGTTTCCGCTATTTCTCTTTATGCTCATGCCAGGAAATCTTGAGTATGGCTCTAATATCGCGCTATACCTTACCCCCGTGGCGTCTTGATCGAAATCTTGTACCCATTGTATGGCACCTGCTAAGTTTGTAGATCCCGACTTAGGGTATCCGTACGAATGACAGGTTAGATCGAACGTATAGGTCGAATCTATTTCATTAATGCTTTTCTTAGCTTTAATGCTTGCACTAGCGCTGCCCGATAGACCTTTGTAGCTAGCTTCTAATTCAGCCGCAACCTCATTTTGGGCTGATTTGCTTTCTGTATGAGCATGCGCAATGAGAAAGGCACTCGAAATGTTTTTAAACCCCGCTATATAGTGTGTACCATACGTTTGTTCCCAATCCGCGAGTGATGTGCTGTCTTTCTTCAGGTAGCTCTTTGCTTTATCTATCGCCTTGAATCCTCGTCCAATCGTGTTTGGGAATTTCTTTTTTATCACCGCGATTACCAAGACATCATTCTCCGACATTTTGATTTGTGAACTATCCTCATATTTTGCACTCGCTGAAAATGGTCCATAAGAAACGTTTCCATTTAAATGCAAAGATTTAAATTTATCTAGCTCGTGCTGTGATTTGCATATTTCATATTCATAATCCAGCGCCTGGTCAATAGTCTTTACATTTTCAATATGAGAGGGATTATACGCACTTTCTTCTAACTCGTGGTGCATCCAGCCCATTCCAATTTCCATGCTACTGTCATAAGACACTGTTCTCTGACCCCTGCCGTACGCCGTTGGGATTAAACAGGTTGCACTGAAGATTATAAGTGTTAATAGAAATGATGATAACTGCGTTTTTGATTGTTTCAATTTTAGCTTCCTTATTGGTAGTTTATGGTTTAAACAAATATATTATGATTGGCTCTCAGGTATTAGTTGTCATCGTCATCGTAGCCATCGTAGCCATCGTTGTCATCGTTGTCATCGTTGTCATCGTTGTCATCGTTGCCATCGTTGCCATCGTTGTCATCGTTGCCATCGTTGCCATCGTAGCCATCGTTGCCATCGTCCGCACCTGAACCGGCAGGGGGAACAGCGTTGGGCTCACTCTGTGAAGCATTATTATCTGATACACTCCGTGATTCGGTCTCTGTCAAACTCTGGGATGCTGTTGCTCCCGTGGTCACGCTTACGGTGGTGGACTGCTTGAGGTTGGCCGCTTCAATGCTGGCAATCTCTTTTAATACCAGCAGGCTCTCTTTGTAGGCTTTATAGTATTGTTCGAAGTCGGCATTGGTGTTGAAGGCCATTTCGTTCACACGGTAACCCATCTCCCGGGCCAGCAGCACATAAGACGATCTGCCGGTCAGGGGCAGGTCTTCACTTCCGGAAACCATTCCCTCACCGTCTTTACTGGTGCCGCCTGTGGAGACCAGTGAAATGTTCAGGTCCTCTTCATTTTCATATGAGAAGGCCGCATCCGGGGGCGGCTCGCTCAGAATCCAGAGTTGACCTTTTTTCTTAAGGACATGTACGGCCCGAAGATCTGAGGTGAGTGATAGGCTGTGGGAATCAGTAACGGATATTTTGTGGGCCCTTGGGTACTCCAGGCCTCCGCAGCCGGATAAAAACACGACAAGGATTATTGTGCCTAATAAACATAAAACAGAATTCTTCATTTTTCATTCCTTTATAAACAATGTTTTATTCAAACGCATAATTTCAAAGACTGCACGACCACTTAATTCAGTCACGAAACTAAATTATTTTGACGTCACTCGAATCCAGATAGAAATTTCATACCTTTCCTTTTGGAATTAAAGATGCAGCAAAGGGTGTGCCAAGATAAACCGAAAATCATTAACAGCATTGAATTTCCATCATATTCAAGGTCTTACATAACGAATTAGAAAAAATTCTAAATGGAGTTGTTGGCTTTGACAGGGAACTAAAAGATTATTCACTATAGGCGGGCTATCATAATGATTCCCAAAATCTGTGGCTCTCATTTTGGGAGAATTAAAGTGATAGGGCTCTATAAAATTCGCTACTAAATTAATTAGTTACAGACATATAATCCTGGTACAAATCCTGCAACTCTAAATTACCAGCCTTTTTCACGCCTTTTTGGGGGCATGGTGGCAGTATCAGAAATGACTGCGGTGGCTTGATCTCCACTCAAATCACCTACCCCCCCTAACGCATTCACTTCAGAATATTCCGCTGCTGCACTGAGAACAAAATTATCTCTTCACTCCGATTTTGAAAAAATACCTTTCTTTTTTCCATATATCTCAACTTTCTTTAATCAGATTCGGATACCGCCTTTCATAGTTCTTAATCATCCTTTGAGAACCATCGGTGGAACAATCATCACAGATAATGATTTCGGACGGGAGCAATGTCTGTGCTATCACACTGTTCAGTGTTTGCCGCAAAATTGAATTAAAAGAATTAACCTTAAAAACTGATGATCTGTCTGGCAGTGAATTGCAACCGGGACAATATATAAGATTGACAATAGCCGATAATGGTATCGGGATGTCTCAAGGTATCATCAATAAAATTTTTGAACCCTATCTCACAACAAAAGAGCAGGGGAAAGGCACCGGTCTCCATCTTGCTGTTGTATACGGAATTATAAAATAACACCAAGGAGAAATTACAGTTTATAGCGACCTTGGAAAGGGAACAACCTTTAACGTATATCTGCCATTGATGAAAAATCCTCAGAAATCGAGGTCGGTGACCCATCAGCACGGGTACCGACCAGCACGGAGAAGCTGAATACCCACTGCCGGTGAGGCACATCCTTTAGCACATTGATTTAACCTAAGATCTTGGTTAGCATATCACAGTCTTCGACTATCAATTTGATGGTCGAAGGGTTTTAGGTTATCAATTTGATAGTTTTTTACTCATTTTTATAAATATTGATCGCGGAGTTCTCACATGAATTGCCCTTAGGCCTAGTGTCAAAACGAACCTCCCGGGTTATTGGTGTGGCGTTGTCGATCACGGCTATCCTGTAACAATAGATATTGCACCGGGAAGATTTTCATTTGACGCTACACCTTAAATCCATTCAAGACTGACCAGATAATGACCGCTGAAACGGCCGATTTTCTCTTTATTTATATCCTTGATTCTGGTTTCGGCATTATATCCTGGTATTGATCTGTCAGGGGTATAATATTTTATCGGTATGACGTCTCCTGTGCTGATATGCCCCAGTAATACCGAATCCTCTAAAAGTTTTAAGTATGATTTCGAACAAACAAACAGTTGTTGGAAGAGACCTGATATGATGGATGATCTTTGTATCGTGTTTTCATTGAGTTAAGCAGGCTCTACTGCTCTGGCACATTTACTGCACCACCAAGTATTTGAGTCATGCAGTCAAAACGTTAAGGATCTTTAAAATATAACTGGCCGAGATTGTTTTTTTGGTCACCTGTAATAGGCAGTTCCGCCATGGGGCGAGAGCCGCACCAACAATGCCTTGGAACACTCCACAAGGGCCACCTCCCAAGGAGTGCGCGGCCTTTGCTTCATGGCAGAACTGCTTACCGGAATGAGAAAAACATGTAACACCGATTGTAACCGACATTTGCGGTATGGTTTCTGTTGTTTTCAGTTGTTAGCCATGGAGTATTTAGATATGAAAATGATGTTAACCAGCAAGGGATCTTGGGGTGTATTGCAATCGTATTATTCACTAAGGAATCGTCACTAAATAACTTCATCTAAATACCCTGAAGGGCAGAAACCTGTTCCCAAAAACCCTTAAAAAACTGGGTATTGTCTTAATAAGGTTACTAATTTAAAATTATATTTGAGGAGGAATATGAAACAAATCCTAAAATCCCATCGAAGCATTTTTTTTACAGTTTATACCCGGTTGCTGGTAAGTTTTTCTTTCATTTTTACTTCGATAATTGGGGTTGGGGTTACTTCGTCCCATGCCAAGTCGATTTATTTCGGGGTTTACACCTCTGACAAACCAACTGCAATGTACGAAAAATTCAACCCGATGCTGGAATATCTGCAAAACAGCATTCATACCGCCGGGAAATTGGAAAAACTGAAAATGAAAATATACCCGACATACAAAGCAGCTCTGAAAGCCCTTGTCACGGGAGATTGCGATTTTGTCAGATTTGGTCCGGCAAGCTATATTACGGCCAAGGAAATTAATCCGGGGATACGACTGCTGGCCATGGAACACAAAAACGGACAAAAAAGGTTTGATGGCGTCTTTATTGTCGGTAAAGATTCGGACATTACCAATATCAAAGAACTTAAAGGGCGAACATTCGCCTTTGGTGACCGTTTGTCTACCATTGGTCGTTATCTTAGCCAGGCCGAGTTGATCAAAAAGGGCATCACCGCATCCGGCCTTAAAGAATTCACTTATCTTGGAAGGCATGACAAGGTCGCGTTAGCAGTGGCCGTGGGCAAATGGGATGCCGGGGTTGTCAAGGAAAATACATTCAAAAAATATGCTGAAAGCAGAGGCCTTAAAGTCATTGGCCGGTTTCCCAATGTAACTAAACCATGGGTTGCCCGTTCCGGTCTTGCCCCTGACCTGTTTGGCATACTCAGAGATGCCCTGATTCAGTTAACGGATAAATCAGTATTGAAAAAGCTGAAGCAAGACGGTTTTTTCCTTGTAACGGATAAAGATTATGATTTTGTTCGAAGAGGAATGGCACTTTCATTGAGTTTCAGTGAAGAATGAAGCACAACTTAACAGCAAAAATCACATTCCTGCTCCTGTTGATATTGGTCCTGTTTTTCTCTCTGGTCGGGGTTGTTGCCATTCAGAATGAGCGCAGGACATTGTACAGCCTGCTCAAAAATCATGGAGAATCACATGCCAACGCCATCGCTGCCTTCTGTATAGAATCGCTTCTCATAGAGGATTACCCGGTGCTCAATACATTCTTGCAGACCATCGGCAGCAAAGACAGCAACATCCTTTCAATTCAATTGATCCAGGACGGAGTTGTGGTAAGTGATTTTAAGGACCCGTCCGCTACCGCGACCAACCTGAAAATATTTGAAGCAGACATCCTGTTTGCCGCCAGTGGAGTGGATCAGATAATTGGAAAAATACATCTTGGAATGTCCATTGAACGTACGGAAAGAATCGTTACAAACCGAATCCGAGAATTAATTATTGTTACCATCATTCTTTTTATTCTCATTTTTAGTATTCTAACATTCGCATTGAGAAAAACCGTTATTTCCAGAATTAAGGTTCTCGCAGAGGGGGCGCATCTCATCGGACAGGGGCAGTTTGATAAACGTCTACCCATAGGCCCGAAGGATGAACTTGGCAAACTGGCTCAGGTTTTCAATGACATGATGGAAACCATAAATACGTATCAACACGGCCTTGAAGAAAAGGTCAGAGATCGTACTAAAAAACTTCGCGAAGCACAGAAAGAGATCATTAACAAGGCCATTGAAGCGGGGCGAGCCCAGTTGTCAGCCATGGTGCTTCACAATATCGGGAACAGTCTTACACCTGTGTCCTTCAACCTTTCCGAATTATCGGACCCCAAAGAAAAAATGACATCCTACGTTTATCTGGAAAAATGCTGTCAGGAATTAAAACACAACCGGAATCGGTTAACGGAATATATCAACGACGATGATCGCGGTAAAAAAATTTTTGATCTACTGACGTACCTGCCTGAGACCTTAGAACAACAAACGGTTGATGAACAGCAGGTTATCTCTGATCTGAAAACTGGTATTGATACTATTTCAGAAATCATCTCTATGCATCAATCATACGCAGCTGTTGAAAATGAAAATAGAGTACGTATTGATATCAGCCAGGTGCTTGTCAACGCCATGGAAATGGAAAAGGCGGTGTTGGAAAGAAGCAAGGTAACCCTGAGACAAGATATAGTACCGGATTCACCAAAACTGATTATTTCAAAAAACAAATTGATGCAGGTACTGATCAATGTAATTAAAAACAGCCTCGAATCATTGGATGAGGTGAAAGACGACAGGGAAAAAATACTCTGTGTCAAATTATCCGGCTTTGAGGACACCGTTCAAATTAGGATCGAAGACAATGGTATCGGCATTGCGCCGGACAATTTACAAAACATCACCCTGTTTGGCAATTCACTGAAAGGGTCATCCGGGTTTGGTTTGTATTATTGCAAATCATTCATGGAAGCAAATAAGGGCACCTTTGAAATAACCAGTGACGGTTTGGGAAAAGGTGCAGTGGCGATCTTGTCTTTTCCTATAATGCGCAAGAAGCCTGAATGAGGTAGTTTCCTTTCTACCGCATGAATTTTATTTCAGAAAAGGAGATTTCCATGAACAATGATAAAAGGACTGGCTTCATACCTTTGTTTGTATTATGGCTTATATGCATTTCCCCTGCACATGTGTGGGCATCAAATACACCTGAAAAAATTTTGGTAGGTGTATCTGAATGCCCCCCTTATCTATGCTGAAAACAATCAGTATGAAGGCTTTGCAGTGGAAATCTTTGAGAAAGTTGCCCGGTTGATGAAAACAGAGTATGAATTGATTACCTTTCAGACAGCTGACAAGATTGTATCTGCTGTGCAAACAGGACAGATTGAATGTGGTTTAGGCGATCTTATTCCTACGGCCCAGTTGGAGGGAAAAATGGATTTCTCTCACTTTTTATTTCAGTCCGGTCTTCAGATTCTGGTGCCGGTCACCCAATCCCATTCCTTATTGAACACAATTTTCCATGTGTTTGATTCAGAAATTTATAAGGGTCTTGGATGGTTTATTCTCTTTATGCTGATAGCTGCACATATAATCTGGTTTATTGAAAAAAAGGTAAACCCTGAAGAGTTTCCCAAAACTTATCTGGCAGGGGTCTGGGAAGCCTAGTGGTGGTCAACAGTGACCGTGACCACCGTGGGATATGGAGACAAGGCACCACGGGGAGGCCTTGGGCGTCTTTTTGGTTTGTTCTGGATGGTGGCCGGCATTTTTATTTTTGCCAATTTTACCGCCACCATCTCTTCTTCTTTGTCCGTTATGCACACAAACCAGAAAATTAACGGGCCATCCGATCTACTGGATAAAATTGTTGTATCTCCAAAGGGTAGTGTTGCAATTCCATTTGCGGAACAGCACGGATGGAAACACAAGCAGGTTGACACCCAGGAAGAGGCTTACAGCATACTTGAAAAGGGGGGGGCAGATGCTGTGGTATTTGATTCGCCGGCCCTGCATTATTATGCCTCCGGCAAAGGAAAGGATACGGTTAAAGTGGTAGGTCCCCTGTTCCACAGTGACGGGTATGCAATGGCTTTTCCATTGAACAGCCCGTTAAGGAAAAAAGTAAACAAGGCCATTTTAATGATGCAGGAAAACGGGGATTATGACCGGATTTATCAAAAGTGGTTTGGTGAGGGAAAGGGATAGGGATAAGAACTTGCTTTTTGATAAAAATTTGATGTTAACATCAGTATTGAAAGAGGTGTGCCAAAACGTAATGCTATTATAACATACTGATTTTATAGAGGATTGCGTGTGTGGGTACGATTTTTTCTCAATATGAGAGGCTCATTTTTTTAAATAGAAGAATTCAGGCTCCATCACAGATATTTGAATCATCTTAACAAACGCACGTTTCCAACCTCTCCTTTGGCGTGCTGTGTGCGAATAATTCACGGAAATCATTTTTTGTCCCGCAATACCTATTCATGAGAATCGTAAGTTTGCGTTTTTCTATCAGCAAAGCG
>JAAENC010000221.1 GCA_024224815.1 Chloroflexota bacterium | reverse complement strand
CTAGGATTTCTGCCAGTTGCAAAATCTAGCTCTTCTGGTGTCATACTCAGCCGCTCAACATTTACGCCGTCAAACACAGGTACAACCCTGTTCTCTGGACTTGCTTTTGTGCTTCGATTGAATAGTCGCCAAAAGGTGTTTTTTAGTCTGTCGCGCTCTTTCTCACCTGTTCCAGCGGGGACAGAAATAAGCGAAACTGGCAACGGGTCTTGCTTGACCTTGCGCTCACTCTCATCCGAGAAATACAAAATCTCCGTTGCTAATTTAGAAGCAATCGCCGCAGATGGAGCGGGGGCAAACTCACCAAGCCCCATGCGAGAAAATACAATCAGATCATCGGCGGGGATGAGGATAACACCACCAGAAACAACGCGCCTATATCTCGTGTACCCTTTGGGAACTTCTACGCTGCTTTCGTCTGGTGACATACTGCGCGGATCAAGCCAACGAAAGCTCGTTATCTTTCCGCTTCCGTTTCTCAGCTTGTACCAGTACGCCGCGCCAATAGTTTGTAACGCTTCGTCTGTTCGCTGCAGCATAGAGCGCAAGCGCATCTGGTAGGGCGAGACATCTAGCACCGTTTCACCCTTGCGCCATTCGTACTCGATCTCTGCTATGCGTGTTTTACGCCGATCAAGAGCAGTAAACACCCACGATACGTTAGCGGATAAAGTATCGACATTCAATTCGCCCTCGTCACCCATAAAGCGCAAGGCTTCAAGGCTTTTTATCTGCTTTGTCTCGTTCCCTTTCTGAATATATAATCCAGGCTTCATTGTTACCACTCCCACGCGACTGTCCGCGCTGCTTTCATGTCTCTTTCATACGCATACCGCAATCCATCAATGGCATGGTTAAATTTGTCAATCGGCTTTCGTAATGCTTCCCCGCTTTTATCTTCTTTCCATTTATATTGACTAAGCTCGTTTATCGTATTCACACAACCCTTGTCTATCACGATGCTCTGCCGTTGTAGCCACTGAATCCCGAAGTTCACACTATCCTTGCCTTTCTCGGCAGATAGAGCAGACACCCCATCGCGTTGCAATTCAGCTATACTCTTCGGCTCTGCGCTATCACACACAACATAGCTGTCACCAGCCTTTTCAATCACATGCACCGCTAAGACATCGTTAGTCAATCCTTTTTCATATAACTCATCATAGATGTATATAGTCTTTCTTTTATTATCGTAGTGAGTAAACACACCCGCTGCGGGGTCTGCGCTGTACCCAAAATCTAAGCCGTGTCGATGGTTAGTGAACTGGTCTTGCATACCAGATAAATCTTCCACCTTCCAATTAGTGAAGATGACATTGCCAAGCACGCCCCAATTACCAAGCGTGTACACGTTGTAAAAATACTCATCTGTCTCGCTCTCAAGGTCTGCGACATCCTGCGCCGTGAGAAACTTGTTATCCTTGTACGTTGTTTTTAGGATAAGTAAATCATCGCTCTCGTATTTTGTTTGCTTATCAGCCCAGCCAAGACCAGCGAAATACTTTTTATATATCCAGTGGTTCTTTAGTATCGGGTTAAATGATAGCGTTAGTCTTTTCGGTGTCTTATCGCTACCACCACGCTGTCTCTTCATCAGTTGTTTTACTGTTCTAAAATCGCTCTCTGTTGCTTCTTCAATCCGTATGTCAGTGAACACGCCTTTAGCTGGCACGATACTCTTTAGCTTCTCAACATCGTCAAGACCTGCGAACACGATCTGATACCCATTCGAGCAGGTGACTGTACCATCTGACTTATTCACGCTCATTATGTCAGACAGCCCCCAATCACTGATAATCTTCTTTATCTCTTGCACAACCGATCCACGAAGCGTGCGCCCTACCTGCCTACATACAAGGAAGTTTCTGCCGCCCTGCATCAAATCAACTACGTCACGCTGTGCCAGGAACACAGACTTGCCAGAAGATGAGCCGCCAAAGTAAACTTGTGTCCGCGCCATCTCGCCCAAGTAGGGTAAGTAAGCATCATTGAACACGCCTTCATCTATATTAACCTTCATTCTTCTTCGTAATGCTTACTTCTATTGTGTCTGTTTTTATTGTGTTCTCTTGCCGATCACCCCAATTATCAGGATCGCGGCGTTTCAGGAAGCTCTCAGCGGCACGCCAGTCGCCTTTCGCTGCGGCGTTAGCGATAGTTTTTGTGTATTTGACGCGGGCTTCTGCTTGAGCAATAGTCACAGCATTAAAAAAATCACAAAATTTACCGCTCTTTGCTTTCTCTCCACGTTCTAACCAATTCAAAAATGTATGATATGTGATACCAGCCGCCTCTGCTGCGTCCTTATAGGTAACGCCAAGAGACAGGTTTTTAACGATAGCGGCAGAAATATCATCATGCAATTTCGTAGGTCTTCCGCGCTTCGTCATGAGACATATACCCCATCATAGAATCTTATAATTACATCTTTACCAGCCATCATCATCCTTTTCTGCCAAAACCGGCAACATAACAGTTTCAAGCAACCCCCCGCCCCGCTTTACATCCGCAAGAATAGAAAGCAAATCCGTCCTTGTTTCGTCAGCTTCCAATACAACGCGAATAGACCCGCTCGCCATGTTTTGAACGCGGATAACTTCAAATAACGCTTGTATTGGCTCAATTTCTTTTGATGTCATTACCTTATTTTATCACATAAGTCAAGGACGCGTATGATGTCACTTATCTGTAATCAGTTGATCGCCTATTCCCTTTTCTTGAATTGCAAGATTTGCAAAGCGGTTGAATATTTTCTATGTTGCTTGTGCCACCTTTTGATATTGGTACAACATGATCGGCTGTAAGTTTCTTTTTCTTCTTGCAGCATAAGCACTTGCTATCATATTTTTCGCAAAGGTCTCGCCACTCTTGAGCGGTAAAAGAGCCACCGTTGCCAGCTTTGCGGGCGCGGCGTTTTTGATCATATGCCGCACGTTTTTCAGGGTTTGCTTTGCGCCACTCTTTTTTGTATGCCGCACGTTTTTCAGGGTTTGCTTTGCTCCACTCTTTGTGGTATGCGTTTATTTTTTCTTTGTTTTCCTTTCTGTACTCTTTTTTGTATGCCTTTTCTTTTTCTCTATATTTGTTTTTGTATGCCTTATTATATGCAGACGCACAAGACTTACAGTAAGAATGTAGGCCATCTTTACTCTTGCTTTTTTTATGAAATTCTCCTATCTCTCTATATTTTCCACATTTATTGCACTTCTTTTTCATCGCTTCTCCAACAAAAACGGCTCGCAATGTGGGTCAAGCACATTTTGAGCCGTTCGGTGTTGCTTAGGTTGTGTGTCGCTTGACCCGACAAAGATATTATATCACACATGTCACACGAAACAAGTGTGCGATGTCACGCGAAACAAGGAAGAATGTCACTATTCTTTTTGCGCGTGACCTGATAATATAGTGAGTGATCTCCTTAAGCTGGCTTTATGTCTATCAGATGGCATAAAGCCAGCGACAATTAACTTAACAAAGGAAAAATTATGGCAAACAAAAACCTCGCAGAATGGATCGATAAAAACTTCGGAAACCGTGACGGCAGGCTGACTATAAAAGACTTTCTCGGCAATGCCCCAATGGTTGCTTTT
>JAAENC010000220.1 GCA_024224815.1 Chloroflexota bacterium | reverse complement strand
CGTAGGCGATGGAAAACAGGTTAATATTCCTGTACCGCCGGGTTATCGAGGTTTCTTCGGAAACGGAAGCGAATGGGGGGACGCAGGAGGGCAGGTCATCCGTCTGATGGAAATGGCGGTTCAAGCCGGTAGGCTGAAAGCGCAGGCAAATCCGCGTTTTCGATAAGGCCGAGAGGTGATGAGGAGAGACTTAGTCTCACAAACTGACTGATCCCATGCTGCCGAGAAAAGCCTCTAAGCGAGATAATCAGGTGATCGTACCGTAAACCGACACAGGTAGGCAGGGAGAGAATCCCAAGGCGCTTGAGAGAACCCTGGTTAAGGAACTCGGCAAAATGACACCGTAACTTAGGGAGAAGGTGGGCCTTTGACAGGTGAAGCGACGTGATTTTACAATCAGGCTTGCGGAGCCGAGAGAGGTTGCAGAGAAATGGCGGTAGCGACTGTTTACTAAAAACATAGGACTCTGCGAAGTCGCAAGACGAAGTATAGGGTCTGACGCCTGCCCGGTGCCGGAAGGTTAAGGGGAGATGTAAGCCACGTTTAGGCGTGGCGAAGCTTTGAACCGAAGCCCCGGTAAACGGCGGCCGTAACT
>JAAENC010000219.1 GCA_024224815.1 Chloroflexota bacterium | reverse complement strand
TCGTTCTTTTTTTTTTTTTTTGCTTGGCCGTCGTGGGGGTGCTTCACTCCAACACTTCCCCTTTTTTTTTCCATCTTCATATTTATTTTCATGTGGCAATGGTGGTGGTGGTGCACCACAAAAATTCCCCTTTTTTTTTCCATTTTCATTTCTATTTTCATCTGTATATAAAATATATAACAATAAAAACAAAGTGCAAGGATATTACATTGTAAAATACAAATAGAAATAAAAATACGCATACCTAAATACCACATCCACATCCATCTCTACCTCTACCTCTGCCACGTCCATCTCCACTTCCATCTCCTAAAACTCCACCACCAGATAATACTCCAACTCCTTAACAAAATAAAAAAAAAATGTAAAATAAAAATAACAAAATGTGTATATTTTTAATAAACACATACATACACATTCATCACCACCTGCAACAAGAGCAGCATCTGCAGCACCTCCACAACCTCCACAACCACAACCATATCCATCTCCTCCACAACCTCCACAACCATAACCATAACCACGTCTTCCATATCAACTTTTCCCATATCAACTCATCCTCAACCATAATCAATTCCAAATTCACCTAAATATAAAAGCAAATTCCATTTTGATGCCATAAAATACAGATGAATCATATCTTCGATGATTCATTCTGTCCAATTAAAATCAAAGTCACGACAGTATCATGCTTTGACTAAAGTTTTTAGATTAGATAGAAAACATTGTTAAAGTAAAATCTGAAAGAGCGCGTTAACTCATTCATTCAGATGCAGTGATAGGAAAGTGTTGCAGCAAGACAGCATTAGATTGTGCACTTCAAGAGAAATCAAAGTTTTTTATTTTGAAGTATTCAAAATCAGTTTTCAATGACTGCTTGGTTGAACTTGACATTTACACTTTTTGATTTGACATTCTCACCCAATAATATCCAACACAAAATACTCCAACCCACCACCCACACCACACCACACCTTTACGACCACTTCCCCAAATACACTATTTTTTACACCCACCTCTACCCCAACCCACCACCCACACCAATTACGCCAAAAAAATACCCTGGAGTTTGGGGCCCCCAGTCCCTTTGAGTAGTCAAGAAAAAACTCGTGACGCAAATTCGCACATGACATGAGTGCAAAAAATTTGCGAGGGCTCCCCTACTTCCTCGAGTGTGCT
>JAAENC010000218.1 GCA_024224815.1 Chloroflexota bacterium | reverse complement strand
GGTAAGAAAACTCGATATGGATTTGTGCGATGAAAACGGCAAAGTTTGCGCCCGGATGAAGGGATTCACTTCAAGGATGCAGGGAAGCGAGGCAGAGCCGACAGGGACCCTGATGCTCAGGCCTTCATGGAGAGAAGAAGCTGTAAACGCGGAAGCTGATCCGCCCGATTATGAGAAATATCTGATCGCGCTGTGCGAACCGGATGAAGCTTTGCGCAAAAGCATCGAAGGCAGAATAAAGGGCGCTGAGTTTATCATATTGGAATCTGAAGATGAAAATTCCAAAACACCCCCCTGCGCCCCCCTCAAGGGGGGAATAAATATAGATAAACGGTTCGGCGTTTACGCACTGAGGTTGTTCGAAGAAATTCAAGCGGTTTTTAAAACAAAACCAAAAGGGAAAGCGCTGTTTCAGGTAGTAATTTCTGCCAAAGAAGATCGGCAGTTATTTGCGGGGCTTTCGGGATTGTTGAAAACCGCGCATTCGGAGAATCCCAAATTTATCGGCCAGTTAATCGAAACTGATGAAGATGTTCGAATTCAGACCATACTGGAAGAGAACAGCAGATGTCCGGACGATATACATATAAAATATAAAGATGGCAGGCGATTGGTTACAAACTTCGAGGAAATCGAAACTCTGCCGGAAAAACCCGGTATTGCATGGGAAGATAAAGGCATTTATCTGATTACCGGGGGCGCGGGCGGACTGGGGCTTATTTTTGCAAAAGAGATCGCAGGGCAGGTAAAAAATCCTGTCTTAATTCTTACCGGGCGGTCCGAACTTGTCAGCGCAGATAAAAAGGCGCATCTTGAAGAATTAAAGGCCGCCGGCGCAAGAGTCGAATATAAGCAGGCGGATGTTATGCAAAAAGAGGATGTCAGAAATCTGATAAACAACATCGGAAAAGAGTTCGGAAGCTTAAACGGCATTATTCACAGCGCGGGTATTATTCACGATAACTTCATTGTCAAAAAGACAAAGGAGGAGTTTGAAAAAGTATTAGGTCCGAAAGTAGCGGGATTGGCGAACCTGGATGAGGCGAGCAAGGATTTGCAACTTGATTTCTTTGTTATGTTTTCCTCTTTTGCCGGAGCGTTCGGCAACACAGGCCAGGCCGATTATGCATGCGCCAACGCTTTCATGGACGCATATGCCGGCTTTCGTAATGATCTGGTAAAAACAGAAAAGCGCAAAGGGAAAACCCTGTCGATCAACTGGCCTCTTTGGAAAGAGGGTGGAATGCAGGTTGATGAAGAGACAGAAAAGATGATGACGCAAAGCTCAGGCATGACTGCGATGCAGACAGAGACAGGGATTCGGGCGTTTTACCAGGGAGTATCCTCAGATGAGTCCCAGGTAATGGTTGCAGAGGGGATGCTTGCGAGGATGAAGCGTAAGCTTGCCCCAGTTAATTCAGAAAAATCAGAAAAGACTGTCGAACTGCCTGTTACAGCGCCCGGGACAGACGTCTCTTTATTATTCGACAAAGTAAGGCGGATGCTGGTGAAAAACGTATCGAAACTTCTGAAAGTTGCGTCCGAAGATATCGATACTGAAGCCGAGCTGAACGAATACGGATTCGATTCAATCACCCTGACAGAATTTGCCAACAGACTCAGTGAAAAATACGGGCTCGAACTGGCGCCTACCCTTTTTTTCGAATACCCGACCATAGACAGCTTTGCAAAGTACCTGACTGATGAACATCAGGCAATATTTGCCGCGCAGTTTGCAGTAAGAACAGATTTGAAAATTTCTGTCCCTGCTACGCAGGAACCCGAAAACATACCGGCTGTGAAAAAACGGAATTCGCGCTTTGCGGCAGCATTATCAGCGCCAAAGCATGACGCTTTCGTGTCTGAACCTGTCGCCATAGTCGGAATCAGCGGCAAATTTCCCATGGCGGAAGATATGGAAGAATTCTGGAATAATCTTGCAGAGGGAAAACACTGTATTACTGAGATTCCCGAAGATCGCTGGAATTGGGAAGCGATTTACGGAGATCCGTTAAAGGATAAGAATAAAACCGACATCAAATGGGGCGGATTTATCGACGGGATCGGGGATTTTGATCCGATGTTTTTCGGAATATCACCGAGAGAAGCCGAGCTGATGGACCCCCAGCAGCGTCTTTTAATGCTCTATGCATGGAAAGCGACAGAGGATGCAGGCTGTTCCGCAAGCAGTCTGTCAGGCACGCAGACAGGGATTTTTGTCGGAACAGGAATCAGCGGATATTCCGAACTTGTGTCAGAGGCGAATGTTCCGATAGAAGGCTATACTTCAACAGGATTGGTTCCTTCGGTAGGACCTAACCGGATGAGTTATTTTCTCAACATTCATGGTCCGAGCGAACCTGTGGAGACAGCCTGCTCGTCTTCGCTGGTAGCGATACATCGCGCAGTTACGGCTATAGAGACCGGAAGCTGCGACATGGCTGTCGCAGGCGGCATCAATACCATAATCACGCCCGGGGCTCATATAAGCCTCAGCAAAGCCGGAATGCTTTGCAAAGACGGAAAGTGCAAAACATTTTCAGATAAAGCAGATGGCTATGTGCGGGGCGAAGGCGTGGGCATGCT
>JAAENC010000217.1 GCA_024224815.1 Chloroflexota bacterium | reverse complement strand
TGTATATATAATATAAGCCAGGCATATTTGTTAGCGCGCTTACTAATATAAGTATATATATACTTATATGGTTATATGATAGTATTCATTCGTCGACTTCTTACGAGTTTCCAGTCCTATAGTATACTATAGGACTGGGAACTCGTTATACTATAGGACTGGGAACTCGTAAGAAGTCGACGAATGAATACTATCATATAACCATATAAGTATATATACTATATCAACGATATATACTTATATTAGTAAGCGCGCTAACAAATATGCCTGGCTTATTATATACACTGGCCTAGAATATATACACTGGCCTAGAATATATACACTGGCATATCATATACACTGCCATATTATATACACAGGCATATTATATAAAATGTATTATATGCGTTCAATTATTTATGCAACAAATAATATATTAATTAACATATAAACGGATCAAAAATCAAGCTATTCTTCTATAATGTTTACCTTTTACTATCACCAGAAACAATTTGCAGCTACCTTCCGCTCGATGTTATATGAC
>JAAENC010000216.1 GCA_024224815.1 Chloroflexota bacterium | reverse complement strand
GAACAAGCACAAAATAACGGAACATTGCATAAAACGAAACATAGGATTATTTTTAATTTATGAGTCAACAATTTGCATACTCTTTTTTTTTTCAACTAAAATCCTACCAAAGTTCAATTAATGAGTGATGGCAAGCCATCGCATTAAATAAAGCACTGGTTTGATAAATTCCCTGAATATTACTCAAGTAATAATTCACAAAAATTTATCACGAAACAGTTTTCTAGCCACAACAATGCACGCTATACTCTGCGAGAATACATAATGGATCAAATCACAAAAATGTAAACAGAAAAATATGTAGTTTGAGATCATCGATCAGCGGATAACATATTTGAATAGAAGATAATGGGAAATAGGGAAATAGGTAGATAGGGTATATATAATAGATTATTAATGAATTATTAATGTAATAAAAATACTAATTATTTTATGTAAATAATATTGTATTTTATTAATTATTTAATTTAATTAATTTAATTAATTTAATTGTATTTGTATTATAAATAGATAATATTGTTATATTTATAATAATTTGATTGTATAATATATGTTAAAAATAAAAATATCATTGAAAATACATAATAATATTATGTATACATATTTATTTCAATGATTATTGAAAAAATTAAATAAATAAATAAATAAATATTCTAATCATTATATTTTTAATCTAAATTGATATGATTTTGTTAATATATTAAAATATTAAAATATTATAATATTATATGTGAATATTTATAATAATATATATAATGTAAGTTAAAGTATCTGTATCATCGATAATAAATATAATTTCGTTAAATAATTGTAATAAATTAAAAATAATTAATTCAATTGAATCACAAATCAAAAATCAAATTAATAATTATTGATTAAAAATATTATTATTAATAGTAAATGTAGTTAATATTTCATTTATTCTGGTGGTGAGCATGTTATTTGTATTCAAAATAACTTCAATACCACAGATCATTGAAAACAGAATAGGATAGATAAATATATTAGTTATAATTGTTTTATCAAATACATTGTATTGAATTGGATTTAAAAACAAATATTATAATAATAAATAATTAATATTATATATTATTTGTATTATGATTATTATTATTTGCAATAAGTTGAAATGTTTTATTATTTAATAAACGCCTCTTATTTTGTTGAGATTGATTATTTATTGATGATTGAGATGGTCGAGGTTTCCTTGGCCTCTTTCTACACATGTTCTGCTTTTTAATAATATTATGATTAAAAGCAGTAATATTAGGAATTGTTGGTTGTTGGTGTAGAATTGTTTGTGGATTTGTCAGTGTGTTTGGTTGATGAATTATATATCTATTTTTCAAAATTTGTTTCTTTTTTTGTTTTAATTTGTATAATAATTTCATTTTTTCCTCCTTTTCTTTTTCATATTTTAATAAATCTTGCCAATGTTTATCTGTTTCATCAATACTTTTTGTGAAATTTGTTCTAATTCTTTTGGTATGTTTAATGAATTGGATTAAATATTTCCATATGGATATTTGTTTAGTGAATGATTTTTTTAGTGTTTTATTTTTATAAGGAAATAATAAAGTGGAAATATTAAACCAATTATTTTGTAATCTATTATCAATTTTTGATAATTTTTGTTTTAAAATTTTTCTTTCATTTTCAAATTGTGTACATTGACATATATAATGTGACAGATTCTCAGTATGATTTCCTTTACAATTTGTACATTTTTCATCTTGAATTGCATCCATATCATTATGATTATTAATGTAATTATTAATGTTGAGTGGGATATCAAATTCATGATTATTATATAATGATTCAAATTGTGGATCATCTGGATAAATTGTAATTAAATTAGTATTATCAGATTTATTATGATTATGATTATGATTATGATTATGATTATAGTTTTGAGTTTGATTATTTTGAGATAATAATGGGGGAATATTTGGATTATTCCTATTGTTTAGAATATATAAATCTGATTTTAGTTGGTTTGTTTTGGAATCAATATGTTGTAATAATTGTGCTCGTTTTTCAGGTGCTAGACTCATTGAATTATAATGATCCATTATTTCTTTATCACGTATGACACTTTGGATTTTATAATTCTTATCATGATAATATTTATTAATTTCAATGTGTTCAGATAATACTTTTATCATAATTGAGCTATCATTTCTGAATAATTTCCCAAATAATTTGGTTAATTTATGATTCCATTTTTTATTATTTTTAAAAACCAATGTTTGTTGATTTTTTCTATTTTCCCATTTGGATTGATGTTTGATTTTAATTTGTTTATATAATTGTGCTAATGCAGTTGGATAATCTTTAAT
>JAAENC010000215.1 GCA_024224815.1 Chloroflexota bacterium | reverse complement strand
TTTTAATTATTTTTTTTTTTTTGATGTGTTTTTTATTTTAAATAAAATACCTAGTTCTTGCATTGAAATTGATGTAGATTGTGATGGATTACGTGTAACTGGTACTGGATTAGGTGTAATTGGTACTGGATTACGTCTCGATGGAGTTGGATCATGTGTAAATGCTGTTTGAATATTTACAGGTGCCATTGATGCACCAATTAATCCAATTCATTCTCATTATTATTATTATTTAATGTTGGTTTTGGTTTTGGATTAAATGGTGGATAATAATCTTCATAAAAATGAAAATATAATCCTAATTTTTCATTCATATTTTCACCAACAATTCATTCATATTTTCAGATCCGTTGTTGGATATTTTGCTGGAGATTTTGCTGGATGTGTTGGATGTGATGTTGAATATGTTGTTGGAAATTTGATCGGACAGAGTCTCAGTCTCAGTGCGAGGATAATAATTTGTTCGGTTTGAGACTGTTGGATGATTTGTTGGTTGACCTGTTGGATGTGTTGTTGGTATATTTGTTGGTTGTGATGTAGGATTTTATGCTGGATGTGATGTAGGATTTTATGCTGGATGTGCTGTTGGATTTGAT
>JAAENC010000214.1 GCA_024224815.1 Chloroflexota bacterium | reverse complement strand
TACCAACCCACACAAACCATCGAAACTCTTTCGCATATAAGTAGGTTCACGGTAAAGAAAATGCCGTGCACATGTCATCGAAAACATCAGCCTGTAAACTTGATCAGTTCACGCAACGCTGTGGCAGCTGTCTGAGTAGTCACCAGCAGTTCAACTCCGTTTGGATATCTCAAACAGATATTTTGTGAGGGTACTTAATCCAACTGGACAAGATCCTTCGGGTGTTCATATTCCTGGCTAAATTTGTAAAGCCCGTATTTGAATGTATGTAGGTTGACATTTTTGTCTTGTGGAAAAACACTCTGGGTTTGTCCGCTTGACTGCAACGCTGTAACCATGTCAAGCATCCGATCTCTTTGTTTTGGATTTCTCATCTATAAAAAATTTCGCTGCAAAGATCAGGCTGCATTCAGAAACAGACAAGATGTCCGTGCCCGAAGGGATACGAAACAAGGCTGAAAAAATGGCGAAGTGGGATCGAAGCAAGTATTTCAAATCTTAAAAGAAAATTCTAGCCGAACCGGTGTAACTGGTAAGGCTGGGATCACTTTGTGGCAAAAGTATTCTGGAGCGTAATTTCTTACAACATCAGGGTAATGGCAGCCCACGACATCAAACAAGTTTAGTAAGGCTAAAGTACTTTTTTCTCTTTTCTGAAAAAAGGGAATGGGCGAGGTAGGTCCATCCCAAGCAAAAACCCAAAGATTTTTACAAGAAACCCAAAATATCAATGATTATACGCTAAAACAATCAATATTTGAACAAATACGACAAATATCTAGGTCTGGCGAATGTATCTCGGATAAATAAATATGTCTTGTATAGCCATTATGGACGGACACTAATTAGTTATGGT
>JAAENC010000213.1 GCA_024224815.1 Chloroflexota bacterium | reverse complement strand
TGCTTTGTCTATTGGGCAGGATTTTGTTTCAGAAGAGTCTCTTGGCGTAACCCTTCGAGCCGTTGGCAAAAAGATAGGTGACTTCGACGAGCAAAATGATTGGAAAGGCGGGCGTGGTGGCGAAAGACTTATCCACGATCCAACCAGGTATTTTGATAGCAAAGATGTTTGGACGCTCTCGCCTAATCACGTCTTACCTACACTAGAGTGGAAGTTTGCAAGAGGGTTGCGCGACGAAGATACCACACTGGATGGTAGTAAGGAGTTCAAGCCTATCTTTGGGGACAATAGGTATCTTTGCACATTTATAACTCCAGATGCTTTCACAGTAAAAAATGCCTATGCTTGGATAAGGAAAGTTGGAAATCCTGGCGATCTCACCTTTCAAGTTTACTCTCTTACCGCTCCTGCCTACAACGCCTTAAACTTTGAGAAGTTTGGCTCTACTATATCAGCAGATGACGTTGATGATATTTTGTCCGTTCTGTATCATTTCGAGGATGATAATGGCGACCCTATAGGCTCTGATCCGAAATATGCGCTTTTGATAACCGTTTCAGCCACAGATGATAGTGTAAATCATTGGGAAATAGCATGTGACACAACCGGTACTTCGTATGCTAATTCAAGTACCGGCGGGGCTGTAACTAGTTGGCCTACAGTAGGGTATTCTCCATATTTTAGACTTACAGACGAAGATGTTGACCGTAGATTTTGGTTCTTCTATTTCAAAAGCTGTCAATATGCAGTAGACCAAAAAGCAGATGGAACAGCTTCGCAACTTTACAGGAACGGTTGGCGCGGTGTTGCCAGTAGTGGT
>JAAENC010000211.1 GCA_024224815.1 Chloroflexota bacterium | reverse complement strand
CTTGTACGTCCCACTGGGTTAAGGTATCGGGAGCTGCACATCCAAAATGGAATAAACAGACCCAAATTTTTATTGCATTAATTCCGGTTTATATAATTATGCAGAAAAGGTGATTGGTATTGTTACGATTATTGCCAATCGTAGCGAAAACAAAAGGTGCCCTTTGGGCGAAGGCATTGGTAGTTCCTCTGATTTGTTACACTCGGATCGCAGTATGGAGGTAGTGTCAAATATCTTTCGCACTTTTGCTTTTGGTCTCAACTCAATTTCATTGTTTAAGCCGCATATTCTTTGTTGATTTTCATTTCTTTTAATAATTCCATACTCAGGTATTTTTTTGATCCCCACTTGGTGCCTGCAATATGCCTCAGTCGAGCACCAACCAGCATTATGGCTGAGTTCCCATCCGGGAAGGCTCCTACTACTCGAGTCCTTCTCCTAATCTCTTTCATAATCCTCTCGAGAGGATTATTGGTCCGGACCCTGCGCCAGTGCTTGCTGGGAAAATCATAATACGTCAGCGTTTCCATTATACTTTGTTCGACTTTTTGGGCAGCAGATCTCAGCCTTCTTTCTTTTAATTTTAAAACCACGGCCTTTGCTTTCTCAATAGCGGCCTGTTTGTCCTCTGAAGCATGGATGGCCTTGAGCATTCTGGAAACTTCGTTCATTTTGCCACGGGGAACAACACTGAATACGTTTCTATAAAAATGGACTATACATCTTTGCCATTTGGCATCCGGATAAAAATCGCCCATCGATTCAACCAGGCCAAGACAGGCATCACTGATAATGAGTTCAACTCCTTTAAGGCCTCTTTGTTTTAGATGTTTTAAGAACCCGCTCCAGCCGGATTTATCTTCTTTATGACCTTCTTGAACACCGAGTACCTGACGATAGCCATCTTCAGATACACTCACTGCCACAAGCACAGACACATTACGGACTTCATTTGCCCAAGTCCTTTTGAGAACAATACCATCTAAATAAAGATACGGATGATTGCCTTTAATTGGCCGATTCCGCCAATCATCTATATGTTTATAAATCTTTTTGTTTAAATTACTGACAGTACCGGGACTTACTCGTGTTCCCCATAAGGCCTGGGTGATATCTTCAACACGCCTTACAGACACTCCGGCCAGGTACATTTCTATCATGGCTTCTTCAACTGAGGACTCTCTACGTTTATATCTTTCGATAATAGCGGTCTCAAATTTTTGTTGTCTCAGTTTGGGCACGCTCAGTTTTACCTCTCCGGCTTTGGTATGAAGCTTTCTTTGGTAATAACCAGCCCGGGTGTCTGTTCGGGACTCGGTTCGTTGATACCTTTCTGCATTGCACAGTTTATCGGCTTCAGCATCCAGCATCTTGTTAAGGGTCTCCTCAACCGTACCTCTTACAATCTCTCCCAGGTGATCTTTAATCTTTGTTTCATCAATTTTAATGACTTTATCCAGTTTTTGTGTATATTCTTTTTCCAAGATGGTCTCTCCTTTCTGATTAATCGTTTTGTTTGTCGACTTACAATTAATCAAGTTGAGACCATCTTTTCAATTTCTAAATGTGCGAAAAATATTATACGTTATCCACTGCATTCCCCTT
>JAAENC010000210.1 GCA_024224815.1 Chloroflexota bacterium | reverse complement strand
GCTGAATACCCTCGCTACGCTCGGTTTATTCAGCTAGCTCCTGCGGAGGGCTATTCAGGGGCCTTCGGCCCCTTCAGTCTTTTGGCCTTCGGCCAAAAGAGATACCCTCGCTTCGCTCGGGTTATTCAGCTAGCTCCTGTGGAGGGCTATTCATGGGCCTTCGGCCCCTTCAGTCTTTTGGCCCCACCGCCGCCGCCGCTTTGGCTAAGCGGTTTTCTTTCGAATTCTTTTCTCTTTATGGTAGACTAAAGTATTTCGGGACTACTCTAGGTATACTCCCGTGCCAGACCTGTTAACCTATACTGTCTTTCAAGCTTAGCAAAGTATTTAAGATAATTTAAACTAATATATGAAATTTGATTACTTTTTTTATATAGTAAACTAAATAATTTAATGATATCTAGCTATGCATATTTTAAAAACTCCAATATAACTTACAGATTACTAATATGAACAACTTCTCACTAATTTTATATATATAGATATATATATACTAGCTGAATACCCTCGCTACGCTCGGTTTATTCAGCTAGCTCCTGCGGAGGGCTGTTCAGGGGCCTCTGGCCCCTTCAGTCTTTTGGCCTGTGGCCAAAAGAAATACCCTCGCTGCGCTCGGG
>JAAENC010000209.1 GCA_024224815.1 Chloroflexota bacterium | reverse complement strand
TTGGCGATGATAAAATATGGCAGAAAGTAATTTGAGTGTCAAGCCATCGACCGATGTTATTTGATTTAAACCGCCCTTGCCTCCGGCTCGACTCCGTCCCGTAGGGGTCTACTACGCCCCGGAGGGGAGAGCCTACCCTCCGGCCTGTAAGCCCTACGGGCTGGAAGCGGCCTCGAAGAGAAACGACTGGCCGGCACGACCATTTCGGCGATTAAACCTCACAGTGTAGGTGACTAAAAAATGGGTCTATCCGGAATTCCCAACAGGTTAAACGGTCAAAATCAATGATTGTTTTCTTATTTATTATCTTCAGCCGTGCATGCTGTAAGGCAAAGGGCGAAGCCCTGCGTTACTGCATGCATGGCAATGAAAACGCTAGAAACTGCATCTTGAAACAATGATGCAAATGTCATAGGCTCCATCCTTTTTTCAACGAGACCACCACATCTCAATACAAAAGGAGGAACCTATGACGGTTAACAAGTTTATCAGAAAGTTATTAAACTTAAAAGAGCTGGTTGTTTGCGGTTTTGATCTCAATGAGCGTAAAAGACACCTTCTGATTTTCGTTAAACCTTATAAAAACGGATGCCGATGCCCTGAATGCGATCGTCGTTGCAAAATCATACATCAAAGCAAACTTTATCGACTGTGGCGCGATTTACCCGTTTATGGATGTCAGGTTGAGCTGTGTTATCGTCCCCGGGAGATTGTGTGTCCCACACATGGCCGGATTCAAGAAAATATCCCCTGGGCGGATAATTATTCACGCATCACGTACCGCTTCGAATTTGCGATGCTGATATACTGCCAAATCATGACCCAAAAAGCTGCCGCGCAGATGCTGCACATTGCTCAATCCACCCTTTCGGACCTTTTGCATCGATCCATTGAACGCATTCGCGACGGCCATCGAATACGGGACCTTAAGGCTGTTGGTGTCGATGAAATTTCATATTGCAAGGGCCATAAATATGCGACCATCGTTTATGACATTAAAAAAGCATGCGTTGTCTGGGTTGGTAAAGGTAAGGGGGAGAAAACAATCGACCGTTTTTTTAAGGAAATGCTTAGTGATTACCAGAAACGCGAAATTAAATGGGCTACCTGTGACATGAGCCAGGCTTACATCAATTCGATTGAAAATCATTGTCCCAATGTCACTCTGATCCTTGATCGATTCCATATCGTTAAAAAGCTCAATGAAGCCGTTGATGAAGTACGCAAGGAACAATGGCGAGAAGCTTCGGGCGATGAACGCAAAGCTCTTAAAGGTCTTCGATGGTTGCTGTATAGACATTCATCTAAACGCTCGAAAAAAGACTCATCGATACTCAATGCGCTTCGCAAAGGCAACCGTCGAATCCACCGCGCATGGATCTTGAAGGATGAGTTTGAACACTTCTGGGATTTTAAAGCTCGTTGGGCCGCTGATAGATTTATCAAACGTTGGACTACGACAGCTTTGAAAAGTCGTCTGGAGCCAATTCGTCGTTTCGTTAAAACAATTCGCGAACACATGCATCGTATTCTGCCCTATGTTGAAACTCGGATGACTAATGCCATCGCCGAGGGGTTAAATCGAATTATTAAAATTGTTAAAAATAGAGCAAGTGGATTCCGAACATTAGAAGCATTTACAGACCTGATTTTCTTAACCGTGGGTGATGTAAATATTCCTGAACAAATTCCGAAGAATTTTCGTACAATATAAATTCATCTCAATGACAGTATTTGTAGGATTTTAAAGGTTGTTTACTAGTTGGGAATTCCGAATATAGCCTTAAAGTTCTCTTGTGTAATGCGAGAACAGAGGCACATATTAAATTTTAAATATTGGCAAATCAAAGAAAAGATGCCTAAAAACACCAGTATTAAGAGAC
>JAAENC010000208.1 GCA_024224815.1 Chloroflexota bacterium | reverse complement strand
GCAGGATCCTTTACCGTTGTGCCGACAATGCTGTTGCGCCCGAACCCTGTTTCCATTCGTTCCCAATACATCTCATCCCGGCCGAAGACATAGGCAATTCCCCAGTACGGCACTTTGAAACGCCTTAAAAACAGGGCTTTTTCAACTTCTTCCGTACGGCCTGTCATATACGGCATGACAAAGGACGGACGGACGGTATATACTTCGCCTGTCGCACTGATCCGAATCCGGCGAAGCCGAATTCCGAGTTTGGACGAAGGCGGCTGAATCCCGAAGAGGGCGTATCCCTCTTCTATTCTCATCGGTAATATCTCAGGGTGATCTTCCCGCAGTTCATCCAAAAATTCTCTGAAGATAATCCTGTTTTCAAGCATCTCATTGTGTTTTTCCTCACTGCAGGGTATACATATTGTTTTACTGTACCGGCTTAAAGGTATTTCTTTCTTTTCACCGCCGGCAAACTGATCATTATTCACAGTATCCATCCGGCCATCCTCCCCTTTTATATTGTTGACTTTTATAACCGAATCTGATAATTACACTAATCATTAAATGATTAGAAATCAAGAATATAAGGATCAACAAAATCCGTTGGAATCAGTTATGTTACTATATAGATGGCAACACGAAGCCTTTGTGGTCAAAGCATCGTGTTAAAAAAAACAAAGTAACCATGCTGGGTCGTGTGATGGGATGTTTAGAGCAAGTGTTTCTGCATGACAGTCACGGGCGTCCGATTTATTTTGAGACCCACTCCGGTCATGGTCCGGTGGGTGTTTATACGCTTTCGATGATGGATAAAGTTGAACAATATATGAAGACAGTCATCGGAACGGCTCAGGTGAGCCGTGTTCTGGTGATGGATAGTGCCAGTAACAGTGTCGAAACGTTACGCGCATTTGCTTCGCAAGATCGTTTCATTACATTACGATATTAGATGATAATCAGTGGTCTGAGCGCAGGATTCGTCATGTGGGTGCGGCTGAGCGATACATAAATGGGGAAGCAACGCTGTATGACTGCGAAATCGAATTAAAGGATTCGAAGGAAAAAGATTATCTGATAATTGTTCGTGCGGTGCGTATAGAATGGGACAATGGCAAGAATACAATTCTGCTGACAAGTTTGCCATCTGATACGACAGGGACGAGTTTGGTGGTGAAAGCATACTTTGATCGTTGGCCACTTGAGGAGTTATCGTTTCGAAGTATGAAAGGTTTTGTATCGCTTCATCGTGTTGCAGGCTATGGCAAACAACTTGCAGATGATCCGAATGTACGAGAAAAGCAGGAAGAACTGAAAGCGAGCATAAAAGAGTCAAAGCAAGTGCTCAAAAAGCCCCTGTCGGAAATTTCCCGGGAAACAGCAACTCTGTCAGATTGTATCCGTCAGGAGCATAAGCTGCGGATCAGAGGCGGTGTCAAAGACGGCAAGCGTATTCAGAATAAAGAGGATGAGGAATCTTTAAATGTCTGCGAACGTGAAATCGCCAAGGTTCAAAGGCGTATAAAGAGAATTGAAAAAAAGCATGAGAAAGAATTCAATAAATTGAAACGGTGTGAAAAAAATTGGCTGCATCTCCAAGGGAAAGAAGTCGTTTACAAAGCAGATGTGGAATTGGATCAAATCCTTACTTATTTTCGTGTGAGCTTAGCGAACATGTCAGCCTATTTTTTGAAGGAGTTTCTTCAAATGGGTTCTCTGAGCTTCACGACTTTGATGCAATCGGTGTTACTTTCAGATGGAGAGATTGAAGAGACAACCAAGCATCGCAAGGTAGTGTTGAAGCGAAATCCAAAGAAACCGGCAATAATGGAAAAATTAGAAATGGCTTTAGCGAAGCTGAATGCCCTTTCACCATGTACACTATCCGGTAAGCATTACCATTTTTCTCTTTCATGATTATCATTTATATGCAACAATATCTTATATACCCGAAAGTCATGTAATAAACATAACCTGAAACCGAAAGAAAGTTGCCATAATTGAAAAGATTATCATAAAAATTAGTGGATTGTCAATATTGTCAATATCTTTAAACGGATTTACACGGATTTACAATATAAAAAAATTATTCTGTTCTATTTTCTTATTATTTCTGTTTTCAGTAGCTTATGCATCTTCTTCCTTGTTTACAGAAGAAAATATCAATGTAATTAACAAATTAATGCAAAAGCATGGCAAATATGTTATTAAAGAATTTATTGTAGCCAAACGAAAAGGAAACATCACTGTTCAGATTGATAATAAAGTTAAAAGAAAACATAGGTATGCCTGCGGTGCGATCGCCGCGGATT
>JAAENC010000207.1 GCA_024224815.1 Chloroflexota bacterium | reverse complement strand
GCTGCTGGACCGCGGCGCCGACCTGGAGGCCAAGAACAAGGTCAGCTCATCGGCCGCGCCACCGGCATGTCGCCCCGCTGTCGTCGTCCGAGGTCGCGATGCGGCCAGCTGCAGCGCTGAGCGTGGTCGGCCCGCTGCTTGGGCGGCGGGGCCGGGAGCGCGCACCGGGGAGCGGCGTGTCGAGTGCGGGTGTGGGGCGTGAGAGGGCTTCGGCTGACTGTGAGGCCGTGGTCGACGATGGGGTGTGCTGGCGTGGCTGGCATGCGTGTTTGGACGCCGCAGGATGGCAACACAGCCCTCATCTGGGCTGCCCGGAACGGCCAAGTGGAAGCCGTGGCGCTGCTGCTGGACCGCGGCGCCGACCTGGAGGCCAAGAACAAGGTCAGCTCATCGGCCGCGCCACCGGCATGTCGCCCCGCCGGCGTCGTCCGAGGTCGCGATGCGGGGAGCTGCAGCGCTGAGCGCGGCCGGCCTGCTGCTCGGGCGGCGGGGCCGGGAGCGCGCACCGGGGAGCGGCGTGTCGGGTGCGGGTGTGGGGCGTGAGAGGGCTTCGGTTGCTTGTGATGCCGTGGTCGACGATGGGGTGTGCTGGCGTGGCTGGTATGCGTGTTTGGACGCCGCAGGATGGCAACACAGCCCTCATCGTGGCTGCCGGGAATGGCAAGGTGGAGGCCGTGGCGCTGCTGCTGGACCGCGGTGCCGACCTGGAGGCCAAGAACAAGGTCAGCCCATCGGCCGCGCCACCGGCATGTCGCCCCG
>JAAENC010000206.1 GCA_024224815.1 Chloroflexota bacterium | reverse complement strand
CGACATATTAACTCTGGCTTTCCCGCGTGGTGCAGCTAATTCCCAAACACATGCGATAATTTCAGAAGATTTTCCTGTTTTGAGAATGATAGAACCGCCAATTGTACAACGAAAAGCATTTTCAGATGCGGCAGGGCAGGGGCTTTCCGTCCTCGATACACCGCGCAAGGACGTGAAAGCAGTTAGTGAATTGCTCGGACTATTGACGGGCTTGGGTATCAATCAGAACGATATGAAAGTGATATACAATGGCTGTACAAAGAAAGCCTAAAAGCGATACAAAAGAGATTAAGTCGAGCGCCGCTGAAAAGTTCATTTCTGGGGCAAGTACGGTTGCGCCTGTAAAGGCAAAGAAAATATCCGTGGCGCTTCGCTTTAACCCTGATCTATTAGCCTCAATTGATGCTATGGCAGGGCGGCGCGGCATGAGCCGCAATGCAATAATTTCCTACTGGTGTTCAAGGGCAGTGGAGAGTGAATAAATTTACAATACCTATCGAAGTTCGAGCGTAAGCCTGCGGCCTACGGCGGCGGCGGCACGTTGCATCGTGTGAAGTGTTACGCCCGTATTGGCAGGGTCTAGCAATCTGTCCAAAGCTTGGCGGCTTGTATTCATGCGCCGCGCCATAGCCGCCTTGTTCAACCCTTCGGATTGCATAGCGCCTTTGATCTGGTCTGCCAAAATTTCCTTGATAGCTTGTTCCTCGCAAGATTCGAGTAAACCGTCTTCTGCGAGAAAATCGTCAAAGGCAGAACCTATATTTTTTTTATCAATCATTTTTCTTTGCTCCTTTCATTCGTTTGCGGGCAATGTCCTTTTCCTTGTCCGGCGTGGTTTGTGTCTTCTTGATAAAGCCATGTAGCAAGATCATTTGACTGTCTTGCAGGCAAAACAAAACCCGTGCGATACGGCCATTTGAGATATCGCTACGAACCTCCCAAAGCCCTTTTTCCAGCTTGCGGCTGTAGGGCATTCCGATAGGCCAGCCAAATTCTACCTTCTGAATATCTTTGCCGATAATCTGGCGGTCGCCACGATCCAGTTTCAACAACCATTCTCGCACCGGCTCTTTTCCGCTATCGAGTTTGTAAAATTGGGCAAAGATTTTCTTAGTCTTATCAATCATTAGATATAGTACCATTTTTGGTACTTATGCGTCAAGCTTTTTTACAGCTGGATTAGCAAGGCAGGGGAGTCGCAAAACTATCAAGTTTTCGCTTCAAGTTCCATATATCCGATTATGCGACAGCTATGTGTAGCAGCAAAGTACAAATGCGACAGTCCAAGGCTTCCCTTTCACGAAGCTTTTCCGCAAAAACTTGGAAAACTGCATTCTTTAAAAGACCTATTGATCATAACTATATCGAAACAAGACGTTCTCGCTGTAGTAACACTATTTATCACTTTTTTTGAAGCCAGTTTCATCATAAACAGCTAGCTCAAGGTACGAGTACAGAAACAAAATTACTGCAAATGCTGCAATCACGGCAAATGCACGGAAATGATTGTCATGATTATTAAGTAGGTACCAAGAGGCCATGCAAACAGGAATAATGAAAGCTCGTAAAAGTCGTGCTCTTTCGCGCCTTAGTTTAACCTCTTCTCGTTTGTAATCGCTGTCGGCAGTAAGTCCAACTTGAGTGGCTGTCCAATACAAACTTTGTACTTCCGCTGGCCCAAGCCCTCTGAAAGTTTCTGGATAATACAGCTTAAAAACAATTGGCCGGGTAAATATCATGGAAAGTGGATCGAAAATTAGTCGACTAATTGCAACTATTAGTATCCCCAGCAAATACGATATAGCGACAAAAATTCCTGCTGCGGCGAATCCATTTTCTAACAACATGTTAAGCAAAGTAGGCGTTTGAGTGCTCATTACGGATTCCGGGATAATTGCAACAACCAATGTAGTAGTTACAATTCCGGGTAGCAGGTTTTCGATGTGAAGTCCGGTTTCAGGCCAATCCAAGTTCCTGCTCCATACATATAGGGTGCGCTTCACCCCGCAATCAACTGTATCTGCGTTGATACAGTAATAGATGACCAGTCTCAATCCGTCTGATTTCAATCCATCGGAATGGTACTTTCAATGTACAGTGGTAATAAAGGCTTAGCAAATGGGATTTATTTTTGGACGCAAACGCTCTTTTATTGCCGCCCCCTAAAGGCACCTGAATACGGAGAATTCGGTAATTTATTGCGACAAAGTTTTGCGACGCTTAAGGCGTTGGAATCATTCGACGCGGAACATTGTTGCAAAACCCTTCCTTTTCACTTCAACCAAGTATTATCAGCACTACGCTACAATAAAAAAATTCACTACCAATCTGATTGCACTTCAAATACATCAATATATTCTTCTGTTTTTCCATTGTCTATATTTTCACAAGAAGCATTTTTTTCTTTATCACTGGAGCAACATATATATTTTTTTTCAGATTTTATATCCATGACATATGCGCCATTTAGTTCTGTTGATGTCAAAAATCCTTTTGTAGTGCAGCTAGATGGAATTATTATTCTAGCGTACGTTTGTATAAAGATTGTTTTGTTATCATTAGACAAAGTTTCTTCATCAAATTTATATCCATTATCTGATGACAAAACATGAAGCATATCTGCATTGTTCTGGTCGGGCTCCAATATTGTTACTTTATGTATCCCATCATCACTGATGTAATCAATTTTGTAAGTACTTTGCTTGCCAAAAAAATAAACGGAGTTGGGGGATTTTACATTTCTTATAATATTCTTTACTTCGGGTAAAAAACCCTGTTCTTTTACAAGTAGTCGCAATTTTCGGTTTTCGCGTGCAAAAATAGATGCTGTGCAGGAATCTCGCCCGCAATCTTCTCGAAGAATGTATCCCTCAAACGCATAGAAAGATGTTCCTTGCTTTGGTGCTCGCAGAGCACCTGCAAACTTGTGACCCCATCCATCTTTAAGGAGAAGAAGTAAACTGCGGGTTTTTGGCGCGCCGTCTGGATCATAAACTGCTGAAAGCACGACAGCTAAATCATTTGGGCTACCATCATGATTTAGATCAATCCTAAACGCTTCTTCAATTTCTACAGCCCTACCGTAAATGCTATCTACCTTTTTTCGGGCGATAGATCTTCTCAACGAAGATGTAGAGAGCAATAATGTTGTTATATTATTCTGAGCGGCATAGTACCAAGTTTCAGCTATGCTGATAATTTTGTCTGCGCCAGAAATATAAGACACAATGATTAAAAAGACGGCGCCAATTATTCTTACATATTTTTGTTTTTTTGATTTTTCAATTTTTTTTTCACGCTTCGAGTTGCTAATATGCGAAATAATCAATCGTCTACATTTAGAAAAATTTTTTCTAATTTGTCGTTTGACAATTATATCTCTCATATTCATTCCCCATGATAATCTAAAAAATATGCCGCTCTATATACAAATTTTCCTATGTTGATCAATTCCACATTCTTTCAGCAATCTGCCTCTGCTCTTCGCCAAGAGCATTGGCGTAAATCGCGGTCGTTTCAATCTTCGAATGCCCCATCCATTTTGAGAGCATGTTGAGTGGCACACCTGCGGAAATCCCCGCAACGCCATAGCCGTGCCGCAAGCCCTTCGGGCTGGCATGCGCTCCGGCTTCAATCCCTGCATCATCCATTTTGGTTTTGATCTTGCGCCATGCTGTGGTGCGCGACCACAGCCAAAGGCGTTCATTACGGCGTGTTTGATGCTCCCTGAGGCCATGAACAAGATTGAGGGTATCGAGCAAGCTATCAGGCACGGGAACCGCCCTGAATACACCATCACGGCGTTTTTTCAGGGTCTCGAACACGAGAGCCTTGTTTTCAAAGTCAATCTGCTTGGGAGTTAACGCAAGGGCTTCGGAAACTCGGCAACCCGCAAAATGCAGAACTTCACAGAATGAGCGAACATCACGCGGTGCTTTTGCCGCGGCCTTCAAAAAGGCTTCCCGTT
>JAAENC010000205.1 GCA_024224815.1 Chloroflexota bacterium | reverse complement strand
CTCATCCAATTCTTCTTTGCTTAATAATCCTTTTTCGAGCACAATTTCCATTACGCCTCGGCCACTTTTATGCGCTTCGGCGGCAACTGCGCTGGCATTTTCGTATCCGATATGGGGGTTGAGCGCGGTCACGATGCCGATGGATTTGTCGATCATATCGCGCAGATCGTCGCGATTGGCCGTAATGCCAACAACGCAGCGAGATGCGAGTGTGGTGCATCCATGTTGTAAAAATCGGAGGCTGTTAAAAAGATTTCGGACGATAATTGGTTCGAAAGCGTTCAGTTGTAATTGCCCCGCTTCTGCGGCAAAAGAAACTGTCACGTCGTTGCCGATCACTTCAAAAGCGATCTGGTTGACAACTTCGGGGATAACGGGATTCACTTTGCCGGGCATAATGCTCGAACCAGCTTGCACAGGCGGGAGATTAATTTCGTTAAATCCAACGCGCGGCCCGGATGAAAGCAGCCGCAAGTCATTACATGTTTTGGATAATTTAACCGCGACACGTTTTAAGACCCCCGAAAGCTGGACGAACGCGCCCGCATCTTGCGTGGCTTCGACGAGGTTACTCGCGGTGATAAGCGGAATCTTGGTTATTGCGGCGAGATGTGTGCGGACGATTTTCGCATAGCCTTTTGGCGCGTTGATTCCTGTACCGATGGCGGTTGCACCAAGATTGATCTCTTGAATCAGTTGAGAGGCTTCTCGCAGGCGTTCACGATCTTCAGAGAGCATAATGCCAAATGCGCCAAACTCTTGCCCGAGGGTCATCGGGACAGCATCCTGAAGCTGAGTACGCCCCATTTTAAGAATGTCAGAAAATTCTTCTGATTTATCTTCAAAAGCTTTTTTAAGAACGCCCATTGCATCGATCAGCAATTTGATCTTTGATTGCAAAGCGATTTTTATGGCTGTAGGGTAAACATCGTTGGTGCTTTGACTCATATTTACATGCTCGACAGGATGCAAATGCTCATATTCACCGCACTGATAACCCAGATATTCAAGAGCACGGTTGGCGATGACTTCGTTTGCATTCATATTCGTTGAAGTACCCGCGCCACCCTGAATAATATCTACGACAAAATATTCATGTAATTCGCCTGTGAGAATATCATCGCAAGCGCGGACGATGGCATCTTTGCCTTTGTCATCGAGTAAACCAAATTGGTGGTTTGCCAAGGCAGAGGCTTTCTTTACTGAAGCCAAAGCGTTAACTAGTTCCGGGTAGGCGCTGATCTCTGTGCCAGAAATGGGAAAGTTTTCAACAGCGCGTAGAGAATGGATGCCGTAATAGGCTTCGACAGGAACCTCTTTATAGCCGAGTAAGTCGTGTTCGGTGCGAGTTGTTTTTTTCATATTATTTCCTATAAGCGTGTTGGAATTTGAGAAATCAATAGGAGAAAATCGTACTGTGAATTAGGTGTTTCGTAAAGCCCGAAAAAGATTTCAACCTATACGATCTTCTCCACTATGTTTTTGTTATGGTGTGTTCAAAATCCCGTGATAAACTTTTCTTTATGAGTACAGATAAAAACACTCCCCAGCTAAATTTTTGGCAAAGGATCACTTCTGCCCACCCGAGCATTGAATCTGCAACAGAGCGACGCTTTGCTTCAGTTCTTTCTATGCTTTTACTTGCCTTTTTACCGCTCTATTTCTTGCCAGAGAGTATTCGCGCTATTTTAGAAAAACATTCTTTGCCTGATATTCTTTATTTGGGAAGTGGTGTGCTTTTCTTGACTGTGGCATATGTTTTTTCTCGTAGCCCTTATCCGCGTTGGGGATCACGGATAACGATTCTTTATTTTTCTTTGCTGCCTTTTGCTGCTTTATTTGTAAAAGCTGAGCGTTATGCAGGCGACAATGTAAATGAAGCCTTGATCTGGACGATCCCGGTCATGTTGCTAGCTTTGACTATCGTGCCGCCGAAACAAATCAAATTTGTTGTTTTTGCTCATATTGGTTTTTATCTCATTATCCCGGCTCTATGGGATGGATTAACGCATAGGCAAGTATTTTCTACCTTATGGTTAGTAATCGCTGTAGGCGGATTAGTAATTATTTCTGCTTATGTACAAGGGCGCTATCTAGAGCAAGCGAGAAGAGAAGCCAAGCAAAATAAAATTAGTGAAAGACGTTTCAGAGAGATATTTCTTGGCTCTCCCGTGGCATTATGGGAGGCTGATTTTTCGCAGATCAAGATACGTTTAGATTCTTTTGCAGAAAAATACGACAATGAAATTCGTTCCTATATTCTTCAAAACCCCGAAGCAATGGTCGGTGCAGGGAGCAGTGTCGTGTTGCTGGATGCCAATAATGCAGCTTTAGATTTTTATGAAGCTGAAGATATCGAAATCCTGAAAAAAAGCCTACATGTCGTTGTTAGTCCGGATGCAATGCTTGCTTTAAGAGATGGTGTAGTCGAGTTGTGGGAAGGTGAAAAAAATAAGCCGATTGAAACAATTCATAAAACGCTCACAGGAAAAGAGAGAAATGTAATTGTCAGATTTTCACTTAGAGCAGGATACGAAGATACCTGGGAGCGGGTCAACATCTCTATCGACGATGTAACTGAACAGCGAAAAGCCGAAGTGTCCATACGTCAACTTGCTTCCGCTGTAGAAGCATCTGCCAGTAGTATCCTGATTACCGATCTGGACGGACGTATCGAATATGTCAACCCCGCCTTCTCCTTAATCACAGGTTATGGTGAAGAGGAAGTAATCGGTCAAAAAGTAGAAGATATACAAAAATCGGGTGAACACCCTGAAGAGTTTTACGAAACACTAAATCATATAATAGAGAGCGGTCAGGTTTGGAAAGGGGAAGTGGTCAACCGCCGAAAAGACGGCTCACTTTATTGGGAGTCTTTGGTGATCTCCTCTGTAAAAAATGATGATGGTGAGAGGACGCATCGTGTTCAGATCAAAGAAGATATAACGCGCCGAAAAGAGTTGGAGCAGGCGCTCGCGTTGGCACATGAAGAAGCACTGGTTGCCAGTGATATGAAAACTCAGCTTCTTGCTAATGTAAGCCATGATATGCGTACGCCGCTAGGCGCAATTCTTGGGTACACAGAGATGTTGGATGCCGGGGTTTTTGCACCATTAAATGCCAAGCAAGCCGAGGCCACGCGCGCTATCGCTGTCAATACCCAGAAACTGCTCGATTTTGTGAGCAATCTTCTTAGTCAGGCACAAATCGATACAGGGAAAATCATCCTAAACCCTGCTGCCTTTGTTCCGCAACATTTAGTGGATGCTCTTGGTGGAGAATTATCTCTTGCAAGAACGCAAGGATTGAGTATCGAAACGATAATAGATCCGAAGTTGCCAGAAAAGATTATGGGCGATTCTTATTGGTTGGGGCAAATTTTGCATAATCTTCTTTCTAATGCGATCAAATTTACACCGCAAGAAGGTGAAATAAAAATAAATCTATTTAAAGATAATGATATAAGCTGGGCATTGCAGGTTTCAGATAATGGTAAAGGAATTCCACAAGAAGCCCAAGAGTATATTTTTGAGTCTTTCAGACAAGTAGATGGATCACCAACACGGCAAGCACATACTGGCTCTGGTTTAGGATTATCTATTGTTAGCCACTTATGCAGATTGATGAATGGCGAAATTAAATTAGAAAGTGAAGAAGGAAAAGGGAGTATTTTTACTATCTTTTTGCCTCTTTATGAAGCAGAGGAAAGATAAAATGATGGAAGAAAAAAACACACTTGCTCTAGTAATTGAAGATGACCCGGCACAACAAGAGATCTTTAGCCATGCAATTAAAAGCGCAGGCTATGATGTCGAGGTAATAGGCAAGGGTAACGAAGCTATGCAACGATTGGATGAAATAACGCCCGCACTGGTTGTACTGGATTTGCATCTCCCATCTGTTTCAGGGGACGAAATACTGCGCCATATTCGCGCGGATGAAAGGCTTGCTACCATTTCCGTTATTTTAGCTACTGCTGATCCTCTTCTTGCTGAAGCATTGCATGCTGAAAGTGATCTTGTTTTGCTGAAACCGATCAGCTTTACTCAGCTCCGCGATCTAGCTATGCGCCTGAGATCCACAACATAATACTTAGTATTTCTTACTTTTTCTTTCGTGCTTTGATCCGCTTATAAACTCGCTGCCAAGTTTCACTTGATGCAGCGGGTTTATTTTCTTTATGCTCGCTCTGGCTAAGATAAAAGGAAAAATCTTCAAATAAATTCGTTGCTGTCTCTTCTGGATACTTGAAAAGGAAAGGCTGCCCATAATTAATTGCATGAACGAATTTATCTGCTACATAAGGCACGGTCACTGTAATTGGTAGAGAAAGAGCACTTTCTATTTTTTCTTTTGATAAACCGGAGCGGGGCATAATGGCATTTAATACCAGCGTGATTTTTTCAGGTGGGTAGCCTAATTTGCTATAGGTGTCCAATGCCGCTGCCGCCGCGCGGATAGAGGCCATCTCTGGTGCAACGACCAAAAGAATTCGGTCAGCTTCATCGAGGGTGCTGAGAGTCATTGGGTGAAAATCGTGGGGAAGATCGGCGAAGATATAGTTGTACTCTTTTGCCAGGATTTTTAAAGCGGTCTTTAGCGTTTCTTTCTCTAAAGGTGTTGCTTCAGAAGGTAAAGTTGGAGAGGGGATAAAAGAAAGGCCATTCTCATATTGGTTAATGGCTGAGTTGATCGCTTCTGAGTCAATATTCCCCGCACTGAAACGGGCAAGGTCTGCCCAGGTTCGTTTGAGCGGGGCATTTAGCATCAGTGCAACCTGCCCGGCTGTGGTCGCTAAATCGAGTAGAAGAGTGGGCTTTTGCCAAAGTTCTTGCATTGCAAGAGAGAGATTAACGGCAAGAGAAGAACAGCCTGTACCACCTCTTAGGCTGTGTAAGGCAATTAAACTTGAATTTTCTGTCGTTGTCCCCGCTTCTTTGCGAGAGCTAAGATTTCTTTGCGAGCGTCTTAGTAGTGCTTCTATCCGTGCAAGTAGCTCTTGCGGGACAAAAGGTTTCGTTAGGTGGTCATCTGCACCGGCTTCAAAGGCTTCAAGTTTTGCCTGCATATCGGCTTGAGCGGTGAGTACCAAAATAGGGGTGTGAGCAAATTCATCTTCACGGCGCAGGGCTGTTGTTACTTCGTAGCCATTCATATCAGGCATCATTACGTCGGTGATAATGAGATCGGGTTTAAAGGCACGCGCTTTTTGAATTCCCTCGTTGCCATTCAGTGCTGTTTCCACTTGATAATCGTGCGCTTTAAGCGCATGAATGATCATATTGTGGAAAATTTTTTCATCGTCTATGGAAAGAATTTTAATCATCTTTTGCCCTCTATTTGGCGTTTTTTAGTTTTTTGAGCGAAGTAATGCCTGTAAATGAGCCAAGACCAGCTCTGCCTCTTTTGCAATTTCTGCAACTAACTCATTGATTTGGTCGAGTTCTTTCTTTTTGCTTTTTTCTTCCAGTCTTGCGCTTAGGTCTGCTAATCTGGTCGCTGAAAATGTGGATGCGACCCCTTTTAGCCCGTGTGCAAGGCTATTCATGGCTGTCATATCTTCTTTGGTAAGAGCTGATTTCATGTCTGAAATATTTTGGGGGAGTTGTTTTTGAAAATCAAGACTCATTTCGTAGAAGAATTTGTGATCATTGCCAAAGCGGGGGAGGGCGTCCACCATATCTACAGGAGAGATGTTCTCTGCACGTGACCCAGCCACGGGTCGCGCTGCGGGTGCGGGCTTTTCATCCCCAAAAACTGAGACAATATTTGAAAAATCTTGTACTTCTTCAGTGGCTGCTGCTGATTTTTTGCTCCAGCGATTGACTGTTGTGAAAAGTGAACGTTTGTCGATCGGTTTGGAGATATAGTCATCCATTCCTTCTTTTATGCAGCGTTCTCTGTCACTTTTCATTGCATGGGCAGTCAATGCAATAATGGGGATATGTGATTTTCCTGCCTCTTTTGCGCGAATTTGGTGCATGGCTTCAAAACCGCCCATAACGGGCATTTGAATATCCATTAATATCAGCCCATATTTTTTGTTCTCAAGCATTTCTAATGCTTCTTTGCCATTATTTGCTGTATCTACAGAGTGCCCTGCTTTTTGTAGCAAAGCCAGTACCACTTTCTGATTGACAGGGTTGTCTTCGACCAACAAGATCGTTTCTGCTTTTCGTTTTTTTTCTTTGACCAAATGGCGGGTGACGAGCCTTCCTGTGCCTGGCAATTTGGTTTCTTTTTCGTTCATGATCTTAACCAAGGCATCGAAAAGCAATTGTTGTTTAATTGGCTTGAGCAAGTAGCCAGCGCAACCTAAATTTTCTAAACGTTTTGCATCACCTCGTTTGCCCATAGATGTGAGAATAACAACGCTCAGGGCTTTGTTTCTGGGGTCACTAAAAATGGCGCGGGCAACTTGCTCTCCATCCATTTCTGGCATTTGCATATCCAGCAAAACCATATCATAAGGAGCTTCATTCGTATGTCGCACAACAAGAAGTGCATCGAGACCTTCTTGGCCTCTTGAAACAGAATAGGATGTTGCCCCAAAACTTTCTACCATTTTTTGGAGGATGATCCGGTTTGTGTCGTTATCATCAATGATCAGGATTTTTAACCCCTGCAGATCGGTTACTTTGATATTTGCTTCGCCCTCCTTTTTGGCTTGCTTGCCAAGCTCGATCGTGAAACCGAAAATGGAGCCTTTCTCGTATTCACTTTCTACAGTCAACTCTCCGCCCATTGCTTCAACCAAGTGTTGAGAAATTGCCAAACCTAAGCCTGTCCCGCCAAATTTTCGTGTTGTAGAACCATCTGCTTGTGTAAAACGCTGAAAAATTGCATCAAGGCGATCTGCTTTGATGCCGATACCTGTATCCTCAACAGAAAAACGGATTTTTATATGCTCTTCGCTTTCTTCTATTTTTTCTGTGCGAACAACGACTTCACCCTTTTCTGTAAATTTAATTGCATTTCCCAGCAGGTTGATTAACACTTGTCGTAAACGACCCGGATCACCGAGTAAATCGGTTGACATATCTGGTGGAACAAGCGCTGCTAACTCGAGGCCTTTTTCTTCAGCACGGCTAGCAATGGTATAAGCAACGCCCTCAACCGTACTACGCAAATCAAATTCGATAATTTCCAGATCAAGCTTTTTAGCTTCGATCTTTGAATAGTCGAGAATATCGTTCAGCAAAGTCAGTAAGGCCTCTGCGCTTTGTTGGGCTATAGAGAGATATTCTTTTTGTTCACCGCTGAGTTCTGTATCTAATGCGATGTCGAGCATACCGATCACGCCATTCATCGGCGTACGAATTTCGTGGCTCATATTTGCCAAAAATTCACTTTTTGATCGATTCGCTTCATCAGCGGCTTGGCGTGCTGCAACCAAGACGGAGATGTCATGGTATAAGGCAAGAGAGCCTACCCATTCATCTTCCATAAAAATGGGCACGCCGAAAATCTCCACATCTATGAGGGTACCGTCTTTCTTTTTTCGTTTTGAGATCATATGCACACGATCTGTGAGCACTTTATTTGAGAGATCGCTTGCTTCTTCTTGATATTCTTTAGGGGCAATAAGCTCGTCTATATTTTCCCCCGTGACTGCTGTACTATTGTGCCCGTATAAATTTTCGAAAGCAGGGTTGCAGTGCACAATTTTTTGTTCTGTGTCAATAAGGACAACGGCTGTTGGACTATTTTCAATTAGGGCTTCAAAATAATTTTTCTGCCGAGCGGTTTCTTTTTCTGCATGTTTTCGTTCTTCATTTTCTACAGCGAGAGCCTTATTTGTTTTGATTAGATCGATTGTTCGTTTAGCAACACGCTCTTCAAGTGCTCGTTGGATATTTGAGAGACTATCTTCACGTGTCCCGACCGCTCTAAAGATGATAGCTAAAATAATTGGTGCAGTATCTACAACAAAAAGAACAGGGTTTTGGATATGCAAATCCCATAAATTTTTATAGGATGATGATTTTGCAGCTAAAAATATTTCGGCCAGAATCCCAACCAGAGGAAATAGAATACCGAATAAAAAACCGAATAATATATATTTTGTTGAGAGCGATGTTTTGCTAAACCAGTCTCTTGCTTTTTTCATGGTAACTCCACTAAGAAGAACCCTTTTTGAAAGTGTAGCATAAAAAAAGAATGGCAATATGACAAAGCCATAAAAAAAGAGCGCTCATTGAATGAACGCTCTTTTTGAAAAAACACTTTCTTAGTCCGCAGGAACGACTTGAATTTCAGGGAAAAATTGTCTGATCGTTCCCGCTATCCAGCCTTGTAAGGTTTCGGATAAACGTGAGCAGCCAAGACAGGCTCCTCCGACGCGTACCGTAAGAACATCTTCATGGAGAGATATAAATTCTACGGAGCCTCCATGGTATTGTTCAATATATGCGCTAACTTGTTCCAATAAACCTTTGATATGTTCTTCTTTTGTGTGCAGGGGGTGATTATGTTCAGGAGTTGTAGCCATCATCAAGTTCCTTTCTCGTTTTCTAAATGACTGGATATGCTCTGGGAGAGTATATCACGCACCTGAGTATGGGCATTTTTCCAACGAGAAGGTATAGACTCTGCTAGACGATCAAGGAGGAGCTCTCCTGCTTCAGGATATTTTGTATAGAGTTCATGTAAATGATTCCCCTGAATACGCACGGCTGTAGTTTTCTTATGGCAAGTGGCGCCAGATGTATAAGCTGTATTTCCAGCGATGGCAGACCAACCAAAAATTTCCCCGGGACCTATGCTCGTAATCTTAATTTCGGGCGCATCATAGGGTTTATAAAGAATATCTACCCTGCCCTCGATCACAAGGTATAGATATATTGCTGGATCTCCTTGTTTGAATACAATGCCTTCATGACAGGTGCAAGGATTAAACAAGGGAGTAATGATCTCAAGCATATTGGGGCTTAACCCTTTAAAAAGGGGGATGGTTTTAAAATCTATATTCATACGTTCTCGATAATATCGTTTTGGGAAATCCTTTTCTAGTGGCAAATTTCCCTAAGACTTTGACATAAATCATCACTAAAATATTACGGTACTTATGATACTTTTTATAATCCTACGTTATACTTTTGAAGAGTTTGGATAAGATTGTGAAAATGTAACTTTTTATTGAAGGAAATATCTAAATGAATGAAGAGAGTCAGCAAGAATTTTCTTTAGAGCTATTGCGTTCTGGAGATCGGGCAGAACTAGCCCGTCTTGTAGATGTACATTCTACAAAAATTTATCGCCTTGGCCTGAAAATGCTCTCTAATCCGCAAGATGCAGAGGATGTGCTTCAAAATACATTTTTAAAGGCCATTCAGGCACTTCCAAAATTTGAAGGACGTTCTACTATCTCTACTTGGCTTTATCGAATTGCGGTCAACGAATCCCTTATGTTGATTCGACGCAGAAAGCCAGAGTTTGATTTTGCTTCGAAAGTAGAAGGCGAAGAAGATGATGAGATTCTTCTAACGCAGTTTTCTGATTGGTGTTGCTTACCAGAGAGTGAGCTTGTCTCATCTGAAGCACAAAAATATTTAGATAAAGCGATACAGGAATTATCAGAAAAGTTGCGAGTGGTTTTTCTTTTGCGTGATATTGAAAAATTATCTATAACTGAAACGAGTGAAGCGCTAAATATTAGCGAATCAGCTGTGAAGACAAGGCTTTTGCGCGCTCGCTTGCAATTACGAGAAATGCTTTCGAAATATTACGGAGAACGATTAAATGCGGAGAAAACCGGATGAAAAAACATCTTAATTGTGGTGCCCTTTTAGAATCCTTATCTGAATATGTTGATGGTGTTCTCGGGGATGCTTTATGTGCAGAGATCGAGAGTCATGTTGCCGATTGTGATGATTGTCGCGTCGTCGTAGATACGCTTAAAAAAACGATTTACCTATATCACGAAACCTCAGAAAAAACCGAAATCCCCATAGATGTACGTACTCGTCTTTTCCATCGCCTGAATTTGGATGATTTTATCCAAGAGAAAAAACAAGTGTAAAAATGTAACTTTTTCCATATGCGTACATCTAAACTAGGTACGCTTAAAAAATAAGGAGATTTTTATGGCAAAGCTATTGACCGAAGATGTGGTGAAGCAAATAGAAGAAGCTTTTGCTCCCATGAAAGAAGCTGTCCATATCATGTTTTTTGGACAAAAAGAAGGTTGCGATCATTGCGCTGATACCCAAAGGCTTCTTGAAGAAGTTGTTGCAATTTCAGACAAGTTGAGTATAGAGATTTATGATCTTGATGACGATGCTGATCTTGCAGAGAAATTTAATGTAGACAAAGCCCCGGGCACTGTAATTGCCGGGAAAGACGGAGAAACCGTCTCAGACTATGGCATCCGCTATGCGGGTATCCCTTCCGGGCATGAGTTTACCTCCCTGATCCAGGATATTTTACTTGTTGCCGGGCGTGACTCTGGCCTTGCTCAAGAGACCCGTGACTTTCTCAAAGAATTGACGGAACCAGTTCTCTTACAGGTATTCGTCACTCCTACCTGACCATACTGCCCGCGAGCCGTGACGCTCGCTCACCAGTTAGCAATGGAAAGCCCAATGGTTCAGGCAGAAATGGTTGAAGCCACAGAGTTCCAAGAATTATCGAATAAATATAATGTTAGTGGTGTACCACAAACCACCATTAATGACGGCGCTGCAAATATTACAGGTGCAGTTCCCGAAAACAATATGCTTGAAGAAATAAAGCGCATTACAGGTAAATAGATCAAATATGGCCGAGAAAAAGAAATACCCGCGTGTGATCATGTTTTCCACGCCCACTTGTACCCATTGTAAAAAAGCAAAAAAATATTTTCGTGAGAAACAGATCCCTTTTAAGGATGTAGATGTCTCACGAGATCAGGCAGCAGCCCGAGATATGGTAAAGCGCAGTGGTCAACAGGGTGTACCCCAAATCCAAGTCGGTAGCAAGATGATTATCGGTTTTGATCGCCCAAAAATTGATCGCTTGCTTGGTATATAAATCAAGAAAAAAAGAATCCGAGTCACCAAAAGGCTCGGATTCTTTCTGTTTATAGCGAGTAAATCTAAATGTCAAAAAAAAATAATATGCAGGGCCGTAGTAAAAAAGCAATATCCAAGAAAAAAAATCCTCCGCCTCTTGGCCTTATCACAATGGGCTTGGGGATCGTACTCATTGGTATCGCCGCATTCTTTTTAATGCCAAAAACAGGAGGAGTACCAGAAGAATATTCATCTATACCTATGGAAGTGGATTTTTCTGCGCCCAAATTGTCTTTGGCGAATTTGGCAGGCGAGCCAGAATCTCTGACAGATTATCAGGGGCAAGTTGTTTTACTTAACTTGTGGGCAACCTGGTGCCCACCTTGTAAAGCAGAATTACCCATTTTGCAAGAATATTACGAAGACCATCGTGCTGATGGTTTTGTTATTCTCGGTGTTGATTCGCAAGAAAAACAAGAAGTTGTAGAAAACTTTATCGCAACAACAAATATTACTTACCCGATCTGGATCGACGAGCAAGGAAAAACGGGCGAAGCATTTAGTTCTTTCTCTTTGCCAACATCTTTCGTGATTGACCGTGAAGGCACTGTACGCCTTGCATGGACAGGCGCAATAAGTAAGGCAATGCTAGAAAAGCACGTCACACCAGTTATTGAGCAATAAATTAAATAGGGCTTTCGTTTCGAGGGAGTGCGACGCACTCCAAACAGAGCAAAGGTCTTAATAAGGAGAAAATAATGGACGCAAAAGTAATTTGGGATCATGGCATGAGCTTTTCCGGAACATCTGAATCTGGTTTTACTGTCCCGTTGGGCACTGTTCCCGCTGTGGGCGGTGAAAATGATGGCTTCAAACCAATGGAGTTAATGGCGATCTCTTTGGCTGGCTGCACGGCGATGGATGTCATCTCGATCTTGCGCAAAAAGCGTCAGGAAATTACCGCTTACGAAGTCAGTGTCCACGCTGATCAGGCAGAAAGCCACCCTCGAGTTTTTACTAAATCAGCAATAACTTATGATGTTACGGGAAAAAATATCGATGAAAAAGCTGTCCGTCGTGCCATGCAACTTTCAGCAGACCGATATTGCCCCGCTCAGGGGATGTTGGATAAAGTAATGCCTATAGGATTATTTTATGAAATTTACGAAGCGGGAGATGATGGTCAACGAACTTTGGTCGTAAAAGGTGAATATACACGGGAATAAGCGATTCGCACCTGTCCCTAGGCTTGCTTGCGCATTCAGGCAGTTACCGGATAATTTACAGAGTAACGATAAATTTCTGGTCGTGGGTAAATTAAAGTGATGGAATGAATCTGCGAGGAGCATGCTCTTGCGACGCGGCAGTCCTACGCCCTAAAAACTAAAAATGAGATTGCTTCGGCGATGAAACTGCCTCGCAAATTCATTACCACTTATTGCTTTACGATTTCAAATTTCAAGTTTAAGGGTGGCTTCAGCAATATTCTCTTTTGACCCCAATACTGTAACTTTGTCTCCCACCCGTAAACGGGTATAACCGGTCGAGACAAGATCATGCCCATGGCGATGAATGGCGATAACGCGTAAATCGTAGGGGAGCCGCAAATCGCGTAGGGGAATGCCGTGCAAGTTCGGGTCACGGACGTATATATCTTCTATCTGGTGATCGGATTCGATATCCAAAAGCAAGGATGCAGCATCCGGGGAACGAGCAAATTGATCCAATAAATGGACTGTAGCTGTATTTGGATTGACTGTTAGTGCGCCCAACTTATAGAAACGTTCCTGATCTAAAACATCATTTAGACGCACAACCAAGTTCTCGGTGCCATAATTCTCGTAGAAAAGTTCGCAGACTTTGTAGTTTTCTTCATCTGAAAGCATGACTATGACCGCATCTGCTTTGGATGCTTCTATTTTTTCAAGGTTTATCAGGTTGAGTTCGGGCAAGATCGTGATCGGGTCTTCGGGGCTGTGAGGAGCCATTGCGGAACTCGAATCGGTACAAATCCATTTAACTTGCCAATCTTTTGCTTTAAGCAAACGCGCAAGGGCAAGGGCTTGATCATCAGTGCCAAAGATAAAGGCATCGCGCATTCCGTCGAATTGACTTTCTCCGCGTCCATGAGATTCTCCCAAATGAGTGATCACCCATTTGGCGAAAGGTGGTCCCGCTATTTGATTAAGCACGATCACGGCAATAATAATGGTGGCAAAGTCAAGCCCAAATTGGGGGAATTCTACAGCGACTTCTTTAGCTAATCCCAACCCTACGCCCGCCTGTGTGGCATAAGCCATCCAGCCCAAGGTATTATGTTTGAGTGGGTCACGGGCGATGGTTCCGCCTGCAAAAGAACCAATAAAAATTGAGATAAGACGAATAAAGAAAAGAATTAGAGCGACTTGCCATGTTTTTGCCAAGACATCTAAAGCGAGTGATGCGCCAGTAAGAGTAAAAAAAGCAATATAAATGGGCGCGCTAATCTTGTGCAATATATCGCTCATCTGGTCACGGTGAGGTGTCCAGTTAATGACGTAAAAGCTGGCAACCATACAGATAAGCAAAGGCTCAAGAAGTATTTCTAACCCCAAATAATCATGGCTATAGTGACGAACAAAGCCTGCGCTGAGAAAAACTGAATAGCCCAAGATAAGAAGTACTATGCCTTTATAGACACGCCCTATTTTGAGATGAAGAAGACGATGTATTGCTTTACCTAAAAGATAGCCTAATAAAATGGATAAGGCTAATTCGCCAAAAAGCAGTGCAATAAAACTAACGTTAATGCTTAGGTTGGAAAGCAGTGCTGATGCAATTTCTGAGTTGAAAGCAAAGAGAAGGATGACGACCACGTCTGTAATGACGGTTACGCCGAGCATGGTTTGAGTGAAAGCCCCTTTTGCGCGTAACTCATTGACAATGGCTATCGCAGATGAGGGGGAGCGTGCCACCATAATGGCACCGACCAAAACAGAAGCAGCAATGCGTCCTGTTACAGGCAGCCTCTGTGTAAAGGGGATATATTCTGTGAGAAAGAAAAATGCCAGAGCACCTAGAATAGAAGTTGATAAAACCAAACCTATTGTCACCCAGGTAATGCTTTTGAAGCGGCTGCGCAATTCTTTGAGATAAAGCTCACTCCCGGCAGAGAAGGCAATAAAAGCGAGCGAGATTTCATCTACAAAGCGGAGCTTTTCGATTGCTTCGCTAGGGATCATCCCTAGCATATACGGGCCTACTAAAATGCCGGCAAAAAGAAACCCGCTAATGAGAGGAAGATTATAGCGAGCAAAAAAAGCACCAATTTCTTTTGATGCCAAAGAAAGAACGCCAAAGCTAATGATAAAAATGAGTATAGGAGCGTAATTTTCCAAGTTCTGAACCTTGTTATTTGTGTTCAAATATCTAAAAAAAGAGTGTAGGGTCTGCCCTAAAAGAATTTAGCCCCCGCTTATTCTCGGGATGTGACCTGGCTATTTGCGCCAGAGACAGAGCTGGCCGTTACGATAATACCATTGCGAGAGAGTGTCCCTTGGTAGGCTTCTGAACCATTTTGGGGAATCCACTCTTCCATTTCAAAAGGAATCGGCCCATCGGCTGCGATCCACTCGCCGTTATATTTTCGGGCAATATGAATATGTGTCCCCGTTGTTGTTCCGCCCTCGCAAGATGGGTATCCGAGCGAATCCCCTACGTTGAGAATAGTCCCTAATTTTGCACGATTTGGGGTCGCAATATGCAAATAAATAATAGACCAACCTGTCCGCTCATCACCATCCATATCCAGATCGAGTACAACCAATCCGCGATCTAAGCGAGTTACCATTCCATTTGCTACGGCTGTAGCAAATTGTTGGGGGTCAGAAACAAAACATCCGCTAAATTCTGTTGGGGGCGCAAAATCAATCGCAGCAAAAGGCGCGCCTTCGCCCCAGCCCGTATGCGGGCCGCCGGTATATGTCCAGGTTCGTCCACGAGGAAAAGGAAGAATAAATTCCGGTTGTCTCAAAGAACCCGGGATATGGATTTGTGCATCTGCGTGCGGATCACCAAAGAGCTTGGTATATGTCTCTAATAGCCCCTCTACCCCGATCGCTTTTTCATACGTGACCCCGGCGTGATTGCGCGAAAAAAAATACTGGATCCCGACCGTAGCCGCATTTTGCCACGGATCAGGTCTTTCGAGATGCCCATCTTCGCGGTCAAATTCGGTCAACGAACCCTCCCGCCAACCATAATAACCATTATTGAGCGTATTGGCTGCCCAAATTAATTGAAGATACATTCCCTTGTGAGATTTTGGCTCAATATAGCTGAGCGTATAGGGTGTGTCTGGCTCTTCCAATTCTGTCAGTGCACCAGCTTGATACTCAAGCAAAGCCAATAAGAGACGGGGACTAACGCTAAAGTTGGTAGCAACATAATCGACAACTTCTGCTCCGCTTCTGTTCTTTCCGCCAGCATAAGCCTTGTAATTACTGAGCCAGCCCGGGTAGGCATCCACAAAGCCGCTTATATCAAAATCTACAGCCGCGGGGCCATTTATAAAAGCAGAATCTGGCAAAATCTGAAACTGGCTTCCCCAAAGAGGTAAATAATAAATAGGAATTTGCATCGGAAATCCAGGGGGAAGAGTGCTTGCATCGGCAGGGATTACTGGATTTGCTTCAAAAATCTCTGCTTCACTACTGTTAAAGCGACCGGCAAGCCCAGAGACCGTATCTCCTGTTTGGGCAATATATTCAACCATTTCACCAGGCTTATAAATGGGACGGGAAGTATAGGGCGTAGATGTGGCTTCGGGGGAGGGCACCGCAGTCGCATCGAATTGAAAAGTGGTCTCGCTAGCTGGTGTACACCCGACAAGAAAAAAGGCGAATGCCAGATGTTGCAGATTGCGTAATAGACGAGATGAAATACGCAACCGCTTTTTAAATTTAAACATGGGTAAAAATAACCTTATTCTGTTTCTTCTTCTTCTTCTTCTTCTTCATTTTCCGCATCATCGGGGTTATCGCGGAAAATGACCGACCATTTTTCCCCTACTTGGCTGGCGGTGATTGTTTTATCGTCACGAGTTAGGGTGCCTTTATAAATTTTATCTCCCCTATGGGCGATCCAACCATCAAGATTAAAGGGGAGCGGGCCGTCTGCCAGCACCCATTCACCGTTATATTTGCGTGCAAAATGTAGATGTGTGCCCGTCGAGACCCCGCCTTCGCAAGATGGTTGCCCCAAACGATCGTCAAGTTCTACCCATGTGCCCAGCGGAACACGTCCCTCTGTTGCGATATGCAAATAGAGCAAAGACCAGCCGGTTTCTTCGTTTCCATCACCGTCGAGATCGAGCATAACTACGCCCCGATCGGAACGAACGACTAAACCTGGCGCTGAGGCGACTACCCATTTTTCTGTTTCTGCACAGCCGCTAAAATCGTTGGCGGGGGCAAAATCGACTGCGGCAATTGCCCCTTCATGTTCCCAAGCGGAATGAGGACCGCCGGTATAAGCCCATTCGCGGCGTGGCTCAAAGGGCAGCGCTAAATCGGGTTGTTTTAGGCCGGCGGGGAAGAGTGGTTCTACGCTTTGGGCGCGCGTCCATGGGTCGCCAAAAAGCTCTTTATAGCGTGCAGGGAAGCCCACGCGCGGATCTACTGTTTGGGCCCAGCGTTCGGGGTCCAATTTTTGGGCGAAGTAATATTGAATCGCAACGGAACCAGCATTCAGGTCAGGAGCGATCCGCTGTGTACTTCCATCGGGAAAGGTTAATTCGGTTAATGATCCTTCTCTCCAGCCGTAGTAGCCGAGGGCCAGATCCTGCACGGCGATCATCATTTGGCGGAACATGCCGCGCCTTCTGGTATCTACATAGCCGAGGGGATAATCTTCTTCGGCGAGATTGCCGGGCTGGCCGTGTATCCAGCCTGATTCGTATTCAAGCAAAGCCACCAATAAGCGCGGGTTTAACGCATTTTCTTCGGCGAGACGTGCTATTCCTTCTGCGCCCGTTGTCCAGCCGGTGGAGCCGAGATATTCTTTGTAGTCACTCAAATAGCCTTCGGCATCGGCGACATAGGCGAGGGTATCAAAATCTATGCCTGTTGCTGAAAAAACGATTTCACTGTCGGGGAAGATCTTTTCGGCAGCCTGATGTTCTTCAAAATCATTTGGAATCAGTAGCAATGTTTCGGGGTCAAGAAGGGCGCTTGGCGCAGGGAGTTCTTCTGTGGATGTAATTTCTTCCACTTCGACATCAAAATGGATCGCGACAACTTGGAGTGTGTCTCCTGATTGTGAATAATAGAGGATCGTTTCGCCCTGTTGTGTAGGGCGCGAGGAAACTTTTTGCGTGGGCGTTGCTGTGTTTTCTAGCACTGCTTGCGTTGCTTGAAGCGTTGGAGGGAGGGCTGTGGGCACTTCTTGACTTTGGCTTTCAACGGGCGTTGGTGTATTTATTGCCACAGGTGCAGCCTGTGCTGGTGCAAAACCCTCGGGTGTAGGTGTGCTGTATTCACCCCAAAGATCGGGTTTTGGCCCGCAAGAAGCAAGGAAAATGGAAAGTAGTGAAAATAAAATAATTGTTTTTTTCATGTTTTATTGGTCGTGACTAAATTGAAGCCGTGTTGATTTTGCGAGGCAGTTTTATCGCCGAAGCAATCTCATCTTTTAGGGCGCAGGACTGCCGCGTTGCACACTCGCAAATATGGCGAGTGCAGGATGCATGCTCCTCGTAGAATCATCTCATAACTTAGTGTTTTACTATCAGATATTTTTTAACGCAAACGCCAAATATCAAATCCGCCGGAACCAGTTAAGCCTAAATGAGCATAATCGCGGTCGTTCCAGCGATAGAATAATCCCTCGCCAGTTGCATTGGGGTCGTAAAGCATGAACTCATCAATTATATACCCATCGTCCGTATTTAGATTAGTCAGTGTATAGGCTCTGCCTTTTTCATCTATACGCGTCACGGTGAGCATATGGTCAAAATTTCCATTCGGCCCGGCGTAAAGGTAAAGGAAATCGCCAACAAAAAGCGGATTTTCGGCAAAATCATATTGTGCTAATGATGTTCTGATCTCTATGCGCTCAAAGCGGTTTTCAGGAAAGAGTCTCGCTAAAATATCACTTTCTGTGCGCGGGTTCAGCAGCCAAAAATCGTTTAAATTTGTATCGGCGCTGATGACACTGCCATCTCGCAAAATGACGGCCGCCAAAGGCCCACACATATTAGAAGGGTGAGCATTATAAGGCAAATAACCCAAAGAGTTGGCGATAATCGTTGCATCGGCTTCATTTGATGCAAGATATTGCAAAGAAATCGCACCCAACCAAACAAAGGGAACAGGCGTAGGCGTAAATTTTGGCGATATTTGCGTCTGCGTTGCGCTTGCGGTGGGAGAACTTTCTGTTGTGGTGAGGGGTGTTGCCATGACGCCTATTTCTGTTGGTGCGCCTACTTCTGCCAGAGCGACTTCTTTTGCGTTGCAAGAAGTGAGAAAGAAGATAAAGGTCAGGCACAGAAAAGTAGCAAAATCAAATTTGAATGATTTTGCGAGGAAGATGCACTTCTGACGAAGCAATCTCTCTATAATGAGACCGCTTCGTCGCGAAAAGATGCTCCTCGCGGAGACATATTTGGCGTTGTTGACAGAAAAAGGGTAGCTCCTAAAAAACACCTATCTTTTGATCTCATTCTTCGGGTTTTGCCCATCCCAGGCCTCGACGCTTTTGCCGCTTTTTCGCAAAAAGCCATCATACTGCACTCCGGTTCCACTTGAAACCCAGCCATCCAATATAAAGGGGATTTTTCCATCAGCCGGAATCCATTCTCCGTTGTAGCGGCGTGCAAAATGCAGATGGGCGGCATTCGACAAACCACCCTCACAGGATGGATGCCCGATTCGTTCGCCAGCATTTAACTTGCTTCCGCTTTGGACACGTCCCTCGGTCCCCATGTGCATGTAGAGCAAAGTCCAGCCGGTTTGTTCGTAGCCATCTCCGTCTAAATCGAGAACGACAGCGCCGTTATCGGAACGGACAACTACGCCGGGCGCGGCTGCGATAGCCCAACCCTCTGAGGGAATACAGCCTAAAGGTTCTCCAACGGCAAAATCGAGCGCCGCCCAACCGGAGCCTTCATCCCAGCCGCCGTGGGGGCCACCGGTATAAGACCAGATTTCCCCACGTTCAAAGGGGAGGGTTAATTGGGGCTGTGCTAAACCAGTCGGGAGAAGTGGTTCTATAGCATAATCAAAAGGATAGCCAAAAAGTTCTTCGTAAGTGGCAAAAAAACCTTCGTCTGAGACGTCGTAATCCCAGACTTCGCGGGTGTAGAGGGTGGCGAAATAGTTTTGTAGAGCGGCTGTCCCGGCGTTGATGTTGGGGTTAGCACCGACCACGTTTCCATCGGCGAGCGTCCACTGGGTAACTGCATTGGCACGCCAAAGATAATAGCCACGATTCAGCTCATTGGCAGACCAAACAAGCTGACGATACAATCCCGCATACCATTCTGTGTAATATCTCATCGGGAAATTGGTCTCGGAAACGGTTGGTTGCGTCACCCATCCGCTCTGATATTCGAGCAGAGCCAACAAAAGACGCGGATTTATAGAATAATCCTGCGCGACGCGCGTAATGATCTCTGGGCCGCTGAGTATTTCACCATCTACTTCTTGCTCGTACGTTTTTATATACCCATCTTTGCCTTTGAGATAAATTTCCATATCCAAAAGGAGGCTGGCAGGGCCATAAACCAGCTCAGAATCGGGGATAATTTTGAAGCCGGAGCCTTGCTCAGCCGCAGGCAGAAAACGGGCTGCATTGGGCGTGGGCGTAGAGATGGCTTCGCCCGCGGCACGGGTGGGCGGCAGCAGCGTGGAAAGGGGAATCGCGGCCTGCGGATTGGACACATCGAAGGGGTCGTAGTTCTCCCAATCGGGGGATTCTTCGGGGGCTGTGGTGCAGGCTGTCAGTATGAAAATGAGTGAAAATAGAATTGTCTTGCGCATGGGCTAAATTGTAGCATGTTCTGCTTTGGGAAAGGTTATTTTTTTATATACGGTGGTCAGGGATTTGAATGTGAATTGCGCGAATGGGGCGAATGGGCGAATGACCCGCTGTGCAGCGCATCCATTCGGATGCAATGCACAACTCTATTATTTCCCCGCTCCCAAGAATATAATTTTCAAGACCGATGATGGTGCTTTCGCGATCAGCTAAAACTGTTTTGATCACATCTCGCATGGAGAGAAGTTGGCGTAGACCATGCCGGGTGGGACACGGTAAAATATCTGAGCGTGAGTGCGTCGCACCTTTGTAAATAGGCTTTTGTGCCAACTCCGGATATTGTCCGTTTAACGCACAAATGCTTGGGGATTAAGGTGCGACGCACTCTTGGCTTACTTTTTCCCTGACCATAGGAGACTTTCATGGCAAAAAGAAATATTCCTTTTCTTCCGAATCATTATTACCATATCTACAATCGCGGCGCACATAAAGCGGATATTTTCCGTAGCGATGAAGATTATGTGATGTTGCTGAATTTAGTTCAGGAGAAGAGAACCGAATTTGATATTTCTGTGATCGCCTATTGCCTGATGGATAATCACTATCATTTTCTTTTACGCCAAAATGGGGATGTGAAACTTAACGATTTTATGCAGGCAGTTTTCAATATTTATCCAAAGAGATTCAATCATAAATATGGCCTTTCAGGCACACTTTTTGAAGGTCCTTTTCAGTCAATCATGGTCGAAAGCAACGAATATCTCTTGCATCTTTGCCGTTATATTCATCGAAATCCCGTTGAAGCAGATATGGTCGTTACACCAGAGCAATGGCATTACTCCAACTATCTTGAATTTGTTGGAAAAAGAAAGGGAACGCTCGTTGACCGAGAGTTTGTGCAAGAGAATTTTGGCTCGCCAGAAGAATATAGAGCCTTTGTAATGGATTACGTCCCGTCTGAGAAAACGGAAAAAGAATTTCGACGTTATTTGTTTTAACGACAGAGTGCGTCGCACCTTTGTAAACGGGGTTTTGTGCCAGCTTGAACATTGTCCGTTTAACGAACAAATGCTTGGGGATTAAGGTGCGACGCACTCGACTCTCTTGCGAATCAAAAAGCCCTCCGAGACCAAAATCTCGGAGGGCTTTTACTATTCTTTAATCCCTAATTATCTAATCTCTATCTTTCTAGGTCGCAAAGCCGCTACCAAGAATATAATTCTCAAGGCCGATAATGGTGCTTTCACGATCAGCTAAAACCGTTTTGATCACATCTCGCATGGAGAGAACGCCGACCAGTTGATTTTCGTCCACGATGGGGAGATGGCGGATATTATGCTTCATCATCAGGGCGGTGCATTGTTCTACGGATGTGTCTGTTGTGACAGTGATCATTTCTTTGGTCATCAGATCTTTGACCTGAGTTTTATCAGCGCAAATACCTTGTAGCTCGCCTTTGCGGATATAATCGCGCTCGGTGAAAATCCCGACGATCTTGCCTTCTTCGGTGATGAGTACGGCGCTGATATTGGCGCTCGCCATCACACCAATTGCTTTAAGTACACTTTCTGTGCCTTCGATAGAATAGTTGCTGCCATCTTTTTTTGCTTCGATCAAATCTTTTACAATAGCCATTTACTCATCTCCTTATTACTATTGGCACCGAGTATCTTTAATATACTCGGTGTCTTGCTTCAAAGACATCCGAAGTTTTAAAAACTTCGGATGTCTGATATTTACTAAACTTTCTCTACTTTCACCGCCGTAACCTTATATTCAGGGATCTTCGCCACAGGGTCAAGCGAGGCATGGGTCAGTTCGTTCGCCGAGGCTTCGGGGAAGTGGAAATTAGCGTAAACCATGCCGGGCGGTACGCGTTCGGTGATGAGGGCTTTGGACTCGATCGTGCCGTGCCGTGATGTTAAGCGGATGCGGTTTTCACCGCCATTTAAGCCGATATTGGCGGCGTCATCGGGATTAACTTCAACGAGCGATTCGCCGTAGACTTTCATGATCCCTTCCACGCGGCGGGTCATTTGTCCGCCGTGCCAGTGGTAGAGTACACGTCCCGTTGACATGATGTAGGGATATTCGTCGTCGGGGGATTCGGTGGGGGGGACATGTTCGATGGGTTTGAATTTCCCTTTGCCGTGCGCAAATTCGCCAACGTGTAAGATTGGTGTGCCAGGATGGTCGTAGCCTTTGACGGGCCATTGTAGACGCTCGCCATTTTCGAGTCTTTCGTGGCTAATGCCCGAGTATTGGGGTGTGAGCGCGGCAATTTCGTCCATAATGGCGGAGGTGGAATCATAGTCCCAGCCGGAATAAGGTGCATTTAACGATAGCAACTCAGGGGTGAGAGCGATAATCCGCTTTGCCAAATCCGAGATAATGTGCCAGTCGGGGCGCGAATCCCCAATAGGAGCGATGGCCTGTCTCACCATCTGCACGCGGCGTTCTGTATTTGTGAATGTACCTGTTTTCTCGGCAAAAGATGAGCCGGGGAGCAAAACATCGGCATAGGGCGCGGTTTCAGACTCGAAGAGTTCTTGCAGCACGACGAAATCACAGGCTTCAAAATTGGCGCGGATATGCTTGGTGTCGGGGTCCGACATAATTGGGTCTTCGCCGAGCACGTAGATGGCGTGGGTATTGCCTTCGAGTACTTCTGGCACCAGCTCGGTGACGGTTTTTCCGACTTTGGGAGCAGTGCCACGTCCCCATGCATCCGCGAATTTTTTCTGCACATCGGGGTTGAATACTTTTTGATAACCGGGGAAGTTATTCGGCAAACCGCCCAAATCGCAGGCGCCTTGCACATTATTTTGCCCACGCAGCGGGTTCGTGCCGCCGCCCTGAACGCCCATATTACCGAGCAACATTTGCAGGCCAGCCAGCGCCATCACATTGCGCACGCCCTTAATATGCTGGGTGATGCCCATCGCCCACATCACCGCCATCGGCTTATGTGTGCCCATAATTTCAGCGGCTTCTTTGAGCATTTCAACCGGCACGCCCGTAATCTCGCTCACTTTTTCAGGGGGATAATCCTGAATGACAGCGCGGTATTCTTCGAAATCTTCGGTGCGCTTCGCAATAAATTCCTTGTCTTCATGCCCATTTTGCAGGATTAAGTAACTCAACCCGTTTATGAGCGCGGTATCCGTTCCGCCTTTATGCTGCAAGTGGATAGTTGCGATGTCGCTAATATCGATCCGACGTGGGTCGGCAACGATCAGCGGTGTGCCGCGTTGTTGAATTGCACGGCGTAATTTCGTCCCGAAAACGGGATGTTGGGATGTGGTATTCGAGCCAATAATGAAAAAGGCCTCTGCATTCTCTGCAATATCGTCCATGGCGTTGGTCATTGCGCCCGAGCCAAAAGTGGTAGCCAGACCGGCTACAGTGCTAGAGTGTCAGAGCCGGGCGCAGTGGTCAATATTATTCGTTCCTATGACCTGTCGCGCCAGTTTATTCATTAGATAATTTTCTTCGTTAAGACATTTTGCGGATGTAAGGAAGCCGATGCTATCGGCCCCGTGACTATCCCGGATTTGGGCCAGGTTGCTGGCCGTAATATCTAGTGCTGTATCCCAACTTGTTTCTGCCCATTCCCAATCTGAAGAACTTTTGTCGATCTCAGACTTTTTCTTGCCCTCGAGCAAATATTTGCGAATGAGTGGTTTCTTTACTCGGTCTGGGTGCTGCACATATTCCCAGCCGTAGCGACCTTTTACACAAGTATGCCCTTCATTAACCGAATTTTCACGGTCACCGCGCACGCCGATGATCTCGCCGTTTTTGGTTTCAACGATCAGGCCACAGCCCACACCACAATAAGGGCAGGTAGTTTTCGTTTCGCCAGTTGGTAGTCCGTGTTTAAGTTGGGATTTGTCGAAGAGTGCGCCTGTGGGGCACATATCTACACAACGACCGCAAGATTCACAATTCGATTCCCAGATGGGTAAGTCAAAAGGTGCTGTGATCTTGGTCGAGAAACCGCGATAGCCGAAGCTGATCGCCTGGCGTCCCTGAATTTCATCACAGGCGCGTACACATTTCCCGCACAAAATGCACATATCCAGATCGCGATTGTAGAAAGCGTTTGAGTCATCTAACTCGTAAGAGCGTTTTTCGCCCTGATAAGGATTATCTCCGCGCACGCCGACATAAGCTGCCACATATTGCAGGTCACAACGCATATTTGCAACGCAGTGCTGGCAATCTAGCGGGTGATCGGAGAGAAGCAAATTCATGCTCGTCTTGCGATTGGTCTCGATCATTGCGCTGGATGTACGAACTTGCATGCCATCAGCGGCGGGGGTGGAACAAGCTGTAGGCAAACCTCTATATCCATCAATTTCTACAATACAAAGACGGCAAGCGCCAAATGGCTCTAAAAGTGGATCATCACAGAGCGTGGGAATATATACTTCTGCCGCCCGAGCAGCATCCAAAACGGTGCTGCCCTCGGGGACTTCGATTTTTTTATGGTCTATCGTGAGTGTTATTTTTTTCATAAATTCTCCTCTTGGAGATGGTTTCTTTTATACTGCTTTGATTTCGATATGCCTGACGATAGTGCTGTCAGGCTACTCAATCTTCGCTGTGTGATATTTTGAAAATAAAAATTTGAGCGGCGGTTGAGTAGGGCGGTAGCTTTTTCATCGCCGCATCGACAGCGTGCCTTTTAGGGTAAACCAAAGCGGATGAAATTGCTATTGTCTCTCTATTCAATCACTCCTCACAAGAGATTGCCATCTATCAAAACCGCATCAAATTTACAAACCTGACGGCAGGTATCGCAGCGGGTACAAATATCGGTGTCGATGATGTGTATTTCTTTCTTTGCACCGGTAATTGCGTCTACAGGGCAGGCGCGTAAACAAACCACACACCCTACGCAGTCTACTTTGTCGATTGTGTAGGTAATTAAGGCTTTACATTGCCCGGCAGGGCAGCGTCCATCAAGAATATGTGCTTCGTACTCACTGCGGAAGTATTTGAGTGTCGTCAAGACAGGGTTTGGTGCGGACTGACCCAGCCCACACAAGGACGAATCCCGAATGGATGGGGCAAGTTCTTCGAGCGCATCCAGATCTTCTATCTTCCCTTTGCCTTCTGTGATGCGAGTCAAAATCTCGAGCATTCGTTTTGTGCCCAAACGACAGGGAACGCATTTTCCACAAGATTCAAATTGGGTGAAGGTCAAAAAATAGCGGGCGACATCGACCATACAAGTCGATTCATCCATGATGACCAAACCGCCGGAACCCATAATAGAGCCGGCTTCTGCGAGGGCTTCATAGTCGATGGTTAGATCGAGTTGTTCTTTTGGCAAACATCCGCCCGAAGGGCCGCCGGTTTGCGCGGCTTTGAATTCTTTCCCGTCAGGAATACCGCCGCCAATATCGTAGATCACCTGGCGCAGGCTCATGCCTAATTCAACTTCTATTAGACCTGTATTTTCTACTTTACCTGTGAGGGCAAAGGTTTTTGTGCCTTTGCTTTTCTCAGTCCCTTTTTCTGCCCAAATTGCTGCCCCTTTTGAGAGAATAACGGGGATATTATTGAGCGTTTCAACATTATTAATGATGGTCGGGATGCCCCATAAACCAGATTGAGCAGGGTAGGGCGGACGTGGCATCGGCATGCCTCTGTCTCCTTCAATGGATGCGATTAGTGATGTTTCTTCTCCACAAACAAAGGCCCCCGCGCCTTCTTTTAATTTGATGTCGAAGGAGAAATCTGTGCCAAGAATATTCTCTCCGAGCAGATTTTTCTCGCGGGCTTGCTCAAGAGCAAGTTTTAGACGGTCAATAGCGAGTGGGTATTCTGCGCGACAATAAATATAGCCATAATCTGCACCTATAGCGTATCCTGCAATGATCATCCCTTCGATAACGGAATGTGGGTCGCCTTCGAGCACACTGCGATTCATAAATGCGCCCGGATCGCCCTCGTCGGCGTTGCAGATGACATATCCGTAAGAGGGAAGATCGGGTTGAGATTCTCTCAAGGTATGAATATTATCGGCAGCAATCGTCCACTTGCGCCCAGCGGGGAAACCGGCACCACCGCGTCCGCGCAAACCGGCATCCAACGTTTCTTTCACGACGGCTTCGGGTGTCATATCCAACAAAGCGCGTGAGAGACCGGCATAACCATCATTGGCGATATAATCTTCGATTTTTTCGGGGTCTATAAATCCGCAATTGCGTAAAACGGTGCGCTCTTGCGGGGCAAAGAAGGGGATTTCGTTCCAGGAGGGGATTTCTGAAAAGGCATCATCGTCGATGACAGCGAGCGCTTTTTTATGCTCGTAGATATTGTGAATGAAAACATTCTCAAGGATTTTTTTTGTTTCGCCGGGGGTGACGGGACCATAACTCAGGCGTGGTTGCCCAGGAATTTCAATATCGAGCAAAGGTTCTTTATAGCAAATCCCGATACAACCAACAGAAACAACATCGGCTTTGATCTCTTCATTATTCGCAAGCGTTCTTTCTGCGGCTTCGAGAATAGCGTTCCCCCCGGCGGCAATGCCACAAGTTCCCAAACCAATGGCGATGCGGGCTTTATCAGCTCTTTGTGAGCTAACCTCTTCATCCGCCCATTTACGGATAGCGACATAATTACTCATTCGCGGCCTCCGCTTTCTTCTTTTTTGCTTCTGCTTTGATGATCTTACGAACCATTCTTCGCGCTTGGTCGGGGGTGATATTGCCTTTTGTCGTTTCGTCAACGATGACAACAGGTGCGAGCGAGCAAGCACCAAAACAAGCTACTTTTTCAACGGTAAATTCACCATCTTCTGTGGTTTCATTACCATCTTCGAGACCAAGTTCATCTTCAACAGCGTCAATAATCAGCGGTGCGCCACGCACATGGCAAGCGGTTCCACTGCAAATTTTGACCATATGTTTTCCCGTCGGATTCAAGCGAAACTGGGAATAAAAAGTAAGCACGCCAAAAATATCGCTGGTTGAAACACGTAATTCTTTACTGATTTCTGAAATCGCTTCTTTAGGGACATATCCCATTTCCACTTGCACCTCTTGCAGCAATGGGATCAATGCGCTGCGGTCGTGTGTGCTAACTGCCATAGAGCCTCCAATAAAATTTAGGAAAATTGCCTGATTATTATGCTCTTCTTTTCATGAGGAGGGAAGTCGCATACTTCTTATCTTTGTCTGACATTTGTCGTGAGTATAGGCTTACTCGGTATCGTTTTCCCCTTCCTTCTCTTTGGAACGCCATCTCTGTGAAAACGCTACTGCTAGAGCAACGCCAACGGCTATGCCCACTGCAATATTATCCGTCCCTGTACCAATCGCAATTCCAACGCCAATGCCAAGCAAAAGACCATAACGCGCTTTTCTTAAACTCTCATCCATTTTAGGCCTCCAGGATAATTTTTTCTGTATTTGTATATACGTTGAAGCGGTGTCTTTTGGTGTAACCAATTAGCGTGATGCCCTGTTTCTGAGCTAATTCTACTGACATGGAGCTAGGCGAAGTTCTTGAGATGACAACGGAAGCGCCCAAGCGCAGTGACTTTTGCATCATCTCGGAGCTGATGCGCCCTGTTGTGAGCAGGATACTTTGCTCAAACACTAGATTCTCTATCAGCTTGATACCGGCTATTTTGTCGAGTGTATTGTGCCGCCCAATATCCTCTGCGGCGATGATCTTCTCGGCTCCATCTGTCAGGATGGATGTATGCATCCCGCCGGATTGGCGGTAGAGAGCTTGGTGCTCATCGAGCATTTTTAGCAAGAGGGGAATCTGCTTTGAGCTGAGCACCACGTTATTTTGACGCTGAGCAGGTTCAATATACGTGTGTGGCTCCACAGAGGTCACGCCACCGGTACAGCCGGATGTACGCGTCCATTTTTTTGGTTTTTCAGCAGCGTGGTTGAGCCAAATATCCACATTATCGCCGTGCTCGCAGGTGCGCACATCGACAACTTCGCTGAAATCTTTGATAATGCCTTCGTTAAAAAGAAATCCGACTGCGAGAGCTTCTTGCTGAAGCGGAGTACACATAAATCTCAGCCAAACTTCGCCATTAACTGTGAGCGAGACAGATGCTTCTGTAGGCAAGCGAGCCTCGACTATTTCTTTTTTTCCGTTTTGGAAGAATTGATACTGGATGGGGGTGTTAGGGGATGTCATTTGATTACCAATAAGTTTTTTAGTAGATTTATTGAGAAATAAAACCACTACCTATGGTAGTGGAACCATAATCGGTTCTACCGTTGTATAGAGTATGACGAGTATTATGTATCGACCTAGAAGATGCGAAACTAATAGGAGATACATAATGCCTCGTCAATTCAGTAAGT
>JAAENC010000204.1 GCA_024224815.1 Chloroflexota bacterium | reverse complement strand
TCACTGCGAATCGAAAAAAAAGATGTTGACATATACCTGAGATAAAAAATTGTTAGTCAAAACCTTGATTCTGCACATCAATCATTGCCCGTTTTGGTTATCTTCCATTTGCAATTTGTTTCGACTTGAAAAACGATCGAATTGGTTGATCATCTGCTGTATTGCAACTGTTAAATTGGTAAGCATATTCAATAATCTGTGACACGTGATCTGTTACTGTTTAACCAACTAATAGAATGGATTATTGTATCACCTCAGTATGAATTGAAATCAATCATATGGAATCAAATATTACAAATATTACAAACATTTCTTATTCACATCATAAAACGCAATCCACAAACGCACAACATCAGCAGTTTATTGGTATTATTATTCATATGCTAGTTTTGTGTTTATTATTATTGTCCCAATTCACAAAACAAAAATTACTGAGTGCAATGAATATTCGTAAAACAGATTGAGTTTGAACATATGTGCTGATTTAAACACATTATTATATGCATAATATCTTTCTACACACATTATAATTTTATAGTAGCATTAGCAGCAGGAATATTTCTTTTTTATGTCATTACAAATAGATTTAATTCAAT
>JAAENC010000203.1 GCA_024224815.1 Chloroflexota bacterium | reverse complement strand
TCCAGTCCTACAGTAGATAGAAACAGCCCGAGCGTGGTGGCGATCAGCCCTTTAAGTAAATTTCGGGTGGAAAGGGAGGCTATCATTGTTAAAGCCAGAATAACGAGGCTGGTTGTTTCAGCCGGCCCAAGTTTCAAAGCCACCAAAGCAAAGGGTGCCGCAAGCAGAATGAGAACCATGTCACTGCAGAAATCTCCAAAAACAGAGGAATAAAGAGCCATGCGCATGGCCTTAATGGGTTTCCCCTTTTGAGCTAGAGGGTAGCCGTCACGGGCAGTCGCCACATTGGCTGGATCCCCGGGCGCGTTGATCAAAATCGCTGGAATGGCACCGCCCGAGGTGCCGCCCTTTGTAATTCCAATGAGAAGTGCAATTGCCGTCACGGGCGGCAAATAAAATGTAGCCGGTATCAGCATGGCCAATGCTGTTACGCCACCCACTCCAGGCATAACTCCGAAAATAATGCCTGTGACAATCCCAAGCATGATAAACAGTATATTGCTCGGAGTGAGAATGGCAGAAAAGCCCATAAGAAGTTGGTCAATCATATCTGTCCTCCATAGCTGTTCTTATTTTTATCTACCATTTTGTTATTTAGTATCATGGTAGACTGACCGCCAGGGTATGCCACAACAATTGCTGAATGAATATTGGTATCCCCACTGAAGTGACAACCAGCCAGCGTATGCTGACTCTGGCGAAGTACATGGATACCGCCAGAAGAACGATTGACGCGATAATAAAGCCGGCGATGTCCATAAGAAAAATATATACCGCCGCGCTGACAGCGAAGATGCCGAGATTGATCGCTTCGTGCCATCCAAACCCAAGGGTCTCAACCTCTTCGCTCTCCTCTTGTTCGATCTCCTTTAGTCGTTTCATTCTAAAAATGTTCTGGATAATCAACAACATCGCCAAAAGTGTCAGTACAACGGCACTGACATAGGGGAAAAATTTCGGTGAATTCACGTAACGATCAACTTCCTGAGGATCGATATGAAACGGAATTATCCAGAAAATGGCCACCAGTCCGGCTACACTCAACACACACCCGGTGATGATGTTGAGCCTCGGCATTTTGTTTATTTCCGAACCAGTTCGTTCCATGACAATTCTCCTTTATTAAATAAAAAAAACATGTAAGATTTACAATATGGCGAAGTCGTGAAGTGTCTAGGTATGTTTATTAGTGTAAGCAAATTCTGTCCAACTTCACGACTTTGCCATTTGAAACCTTCCGGATAGGATTTTCTCCTATTTGGCCATTTCCTGCAGCTGTTGGTTAAGCTGGGACATATAGGTTTCCAATTCAGCCGCGCTGACGTTGATAACCGGAGCTTTCAAGCGATCTTCAACGATAGTCTTGAAATTTTTAGACTGGCCGGCTTTTAGAAGAGCATTTTCAAGGATTTTGGCAACGTTATCAGGGATACCGACCGGCACCATAAAAATGATGTAGCTGGGCATGCTGATTCCAAATATCTCAAAAAGCGAAGGTGCGTCTGGTGCACTTGATAGGCGCGCCTTATTCAAAGAAGCCAGTACTGTCAACTTTTTTGGATAGCGGTTGAAGATACCGCCGCTATAGGCAATGTCAATTTTATCGCCCAGAAGCAACTGTACCATCTCAGAGCCACCGCCGACATTTATCATTTTCCAGTCCAGGTTGTTCTTTTCCATGAAGATCTCAATGAGCTTTTTCTCCATCGGAAGCTGCGAAGCATACCTGAGGCCCGGATGCTCTTTAGAATAGGCGATCATTTCTTCAAGAGTTTTATAAGGCTTATCGGATCTAGTGATGAGTGCATTCTGGTATTCTGCCAAAGCTGCCAGGTAGCGAAAATCTGTAAGCTTAAAATCAACATTTTGGCTCATCGGATTCCAGGTGGGGATGTCATCACCCCCCATCATGATAGTGTAGCCATCCGCTGCGGAATTTTTCAAATAAGAGGCCCCGACAGAGCCGCCGCCCCCCTTTCGGTTGACGACTACTACAGGTTTTCCCAGTTCCTTTTTCAGGGCTTTTGCCAGAATTCTCGCCATGGTATCGGTTCCACCACCGGCTCGATAGGGAACAACCAGCGTAACCGGTTTTTTGGGGAAAGTGTCGGCGATGGCAGTCAAGGGAATGACTGCAAGGCCAAGAATACCAATCAAAGAGATGATCAAAAATGTTTTTAGTTGTTTTGTCTTCATGTGACGCCTCCAATTTTAGTGGTTGATGAGGTGAATCAACAGGTATACTCGGCACGGTCATAATTGGTAATTTTCAAATGTGTCTTATTTCAAAACTATAGCTACTGGTGTCAGGCGTCAGGCGCCGGGTGTTGCTGTTGAACACTGAAACCTGAACACTGAAACCTATACATTTGATTTGAATAGGGTGCAGTTTTTTTTATCCATATCATAAATTATGCAGCCTTGAGTAATTCAATCAACTCATTAGTCCTTATGATAACCTTCTCCTCTTTTTCCAATTTATTTCTCCATTTTTGATATGCCCAATCAAAAAATTTATCCCAATCCCCGTTCAGTTCAACACATCTCAAATGTAGAAGCGCTTCCGCTCGCCCCGGAACCCATCGCATCCCTGAACAGTCCATACGTTCACCGACAACATAGCGGGCAGCCCCCTCAACGATCCCCGAAGCAATCGGCAAATCTTCCTCTAAGTACTGTTTGTAATTCATCATATGGACACGAGGATCCAAATACTTTATTACAGCAGACAAGATTTCTCTCTTGTTCTTGTCACGTTCAGCTCGTTTGGATAACTGTTTCAACATTTCTCTCAATTGAGAAAGAAGTTCTTTAATGCGCCCGCCATAGAGCTGAGTTTTCATTTCTTCAACCCACTCTTCTGTTTTCTCAGAACCTTCTCCATAATAAGTACGGCCTATTTTCCATAACTTTTCTTCGACATGGATTATGTCTAACGCAAAAGTCGCTTCGGGAAACAGGACGGATAATCCTTTCTCGAGACAAGGTTCACCATCAATCGCGATATGAATGCGTTTGCCTGATCCAGGCGGGAATCCGCGTTTGGTAGCATGTCTGCGAGCCCATTGAAGGATTACCTGACGAGGAGCATATGAAGCCCACACGATTTTATTGATAGGCCCATGCAACAACCCATCTGATCCTCTTCTGAGGGTGTACATAACCACAATGGTTATACTGCGCCCGTTTTTACTTTTGTCTCCCTTCTTACGTCGCTTTCGCTTCTTCCCCTTCCTCTTTTCTTTTCCCCTATGCCTCTGACAACATCCCTTTTTATTCTTTCCTCTCTTTTTTCTTCGCTTTTCCAATTCCTCCTCTGTCGCCGTCGGCGTCGCTTTGCCGTCTACTTCAATGATTAAAACCGCACTGTCACCTTCGGGTGCCACCGCAATTTCCATATATCCGCCAGCCTGACGCCCTAAGCCTAACACCAAAGTTTGAATTGATTCCGTTGACGGCGACCATCCGTAAAAATAGCCGAATATTTTTACGGTTGTTAAAAAACTCACTCGTGTTGCCAGACGCGTTGCCTGACTCATTACCCATGGACTGAATCCGTCTGCGGTTATTCCCAAGATTGTGTCCAAAGGATAGAAACCACCCTTTTTATTTTTCTTTTTTATCACGAGATAGGTTCGGTGATATTCAACTTTGCCAAAGACTGTTTTTATCGTTTTTGAGACTGGCAATTTTCGGAAATAATATAAGCCCGTATTTACCCATTTTGAATAATCAAGCCTCCCGTGGCATGACATCAAAAATAGCTGTATAAACAGACAACCCATATGTGAAAGTAATTTCCTCAATTCCTTTTCAAATTTTAAAAGAGTCATTCCTTCCTGAGCCTGAGTGCTGAAACAGATTATATTTTCACATTCTGCGCGTATTTTCACTTCAATTTCCACAACAGATAACGGGTCTTTTTTGTCTGAAATGTTTATAACTTTATCACTCATAGGTAACGTCCTTATATTTATGAAAAATATAATTTGTTACCTCAGTCCGTTATCATATCAGGCGCTTAAAATCTACAATTTTTTGTTGTTATCCATACATTTTCAGCTTCATACAAAATATCCTGTGTTTAATTCGTTGATATTATTGCAATAATTAATTTCAATTTTGGATAAGACCGATTACACCCATTTATCTTCCATTACGATGATGAAGAATGAATCCTGACTGATCCTTGACAATACAGATATTCAGACCTGATTCATAGGGAACGCCTGCTTTGCCTTTGCAGATCCATTTAGTGTGTTCCTCAAAAACAGAGAATACTTTCTCATGATGAGGAATCGTTTCGCCATCGATAACCCGCCGGCGAATCTGATTGATCTGCCGCTCTGCATGGGCGATGAATCTTCTAATTTCATCTATTTTCAACTGTGTGGCCACATCAATATCGGAAGCACATAGTAAAATGATGGATTCCTTGGCTTTATCCACGATAGCCTGGGCCAAATCCAGGTAAAGCTCATGCGCTTTTTTTATCAACTGATTGCGCTCTTCTTTTTTTCCCGAGTTTTTCGAAGAAGAGTGTTTCATGCGACTGATTTGGGTGAACAGTCGTTTGATTTTCTTAAAATTAAACATGCCTTTGCGCCAAACGGTTATTCCGTTTTCCTTGCACAAAGCCATGATGATAAAAATTATTTTCCGCAGCGCATCTAAAAGCAGATTGATGTCTGTCGGAAAATGAACATCGGTTTCCACGACAAAGGAGTCGCAACCACCGTTAAGCACGTCGGCATTTCCGATGATATCATGACCGTGGTTAACTACGATCTGACAGATTTTATCAAGGATTTCAGGTTTAAAAAGCCTGATGTTGTCTTTGACCGTTTGCAAAGCATAGCGGAAAGACTTTCCAAACGGAGAATGCCCTAGCATCAGACGCAGAGTTATGTGGTTATTGGCGATATCAGTCAGTTTGTCGAAATCCCATCTGCAAACAAGACGTA
>JAAENC010000202.1 GCA_024224815.1 Chloroflexota bacterium | reverse complement strand
TCTGAATATCAGCATTTTATTTGTGTTAAATTAATTAATTTGTTAATTATGTCAATTGACGATATTGTTCTCTTCTTTTTTTCTATCATACGGATTCTTAGCACATTTCCTACAAATACCCTGATTGAAAACCTTGCACGATCCACATTAACCAATGTCCCGGTTTTTATGTGTTTGCAAAACGCCCGAAAGTTCTTCATCATTTTATTAAAGCTCACCGCTATTTTTTTATTTTCTATTTGGCCAACAATTTTCCAGTATATGCCCCAACCAAGAAACACCCATAACAGTTTACCGAACAGATGGCTTTCTATTCTTTCGCGCTTCACTTTCTTTACTTTATTGATGGAAGCCACAGATTTCCATACTTTAAAAATCAACTCTATTTGCCAACGTAACCTGTAAACGTACCAAACCTGTTCTTTTGGGAGGACATCCTCATCCAAATTTGTTACAAATACATTTACCCCAATTCTATAAATAGTGCTTTTTCCTAACTTCCGACCCTCTCTTTTGCCTGTCCTATAGGCTTTCCTGAGTTTCTCTGCTTTAATGTCTTCCGGTAAACACTCTACGATCAACCTGCAGTTTACGTTTTTTTGACTTCCAAGATAGACTGAAAACTCTTGAGTCTTTATGTTTGATTTTCTCATCTGTTTTTCAACCTTTACAAGGTCTAGTGCCACGTGGCAGCCATCCATTTTTTTAACCCAAATGCCTACATTGCTTTTGATCCTGTTAAGATAAAACGCACCTTTTTCATGAACTTTTTCAAGGATTTCTATCCCAATGTACCCCAAGTCACGAATTAATAAATCCCGTTCGTTTACACTTTCGATGGTCTTGTGACAGTCTGTTAAGTCATTTGTAATATATGGCCCTATTGACAGGTCAAAAACTTTTCCTGTCCTCAAGTCATACTCAAACTGTACCTTCAGGCACGCTTTTGATGTTTGGGCACCGCTGCCTGGGTATATTTCCTGCAACTCTTTTGGCAACTGAAACGAAGTGGCGTCTTTTACCCTGATTGTCTTGCAACCCGGTAGTAAATCCTTAAACTCATCTGTTGACACGTGACGAAAAAGGACTTCCTGGAGCAATAGTTTTAGAAAAGCTACTGACCGTTCAGTAAACCTCTCGTTCAATGACTGCTTGCTCAACTTTTCACCATAACAGTATTCAAACTCCTGGCACATTTCTGCCAGACTGGTTTCAGCCAAATTACCACTGGAGAATACAATTAGGTTGGTGAAACGTGAGCCGCATACCTTTGACTTTCGTTCTACGAAAGTGCTCTCACGTGCTTTGGCTTCAATCAGGTTTATCTTGAGAAGCAGATCAAAATCTTTTTTTATTTCCGCAGATAGTGCCGTAACATTTAACCGTGCCCTCTATTATTTCTGTTTTACTG
>JAAENC010000201.1 GCA_024224815.1 Chloroflexota bacterium | reverse complement strand
TGTGTCCTTTCGGCAAGGCTGCAAAAATCAACAAAGTTGACATAACATTCAAAAACAGACCTGCATAAAAAACGGATTGTGGGGGGATTAGCGGCAAATTTCACAGTCAAAATGTGTCTCAAAATCCGGTAGATTAGGTCAAAAGGCGTTTTAGGGATTATCAGTTGTTTCCTGCGATTTTTGACCGATTGTGCTTTCAAAGGTCCATGGCAGCCAGGCAGCAGGATTCTGGAAAATCTCGGAAGAGTGCTCCTGCAGGATGGTCAGGTATTCAAAAGGGTTTATATCCTGCTGGTTGCAGGTATGGATCAGGCTCATAAACAGATCACCGATATAAGCCCCGTGTTCTGTTTTGTAAAATAACGAATTTTTCCGATGCAGAATCGACCTTTTCAATAATTGTTCGCACAGGTTGTTGTCCAGCGGTGCGCCCGGCACTTCCAAAAAGCGGGTCAGTGCCTCCCAGTGCTTGAGCATATATGAAATGGCCTTGCCCAAACTGGAATTGGGTTCCACCTCTTTGTTTTCATGTTTGGCTTCCAGCCATTCTTTAAGCGGCCTCATCAGTGGACCGCTGTGGGTTTGATGATATTTAAGGCGTTGATCATCGGTAAAATTTTGCTCTTTTGCCTCCTGATCGTATGCGTAGATCTTGGCCAGGGTATTGATTACATGATCACATTCCTCTGGGAAGGCGTCCATGATATCGACAAAATTACGGCGGCCGTGAACCAGGCAATTGCATAGAATCGACTTAAAACCCTTTGGCAGATTCCGGGACAAAGCATCACACATTTGGATTGGCGGGTCCTTTCTCGATTCTCGTTCCTGCAAAACCTTGGATAAATTTTCTCCTGCATGATTGCGGCCGGTAAAAAATAAAGCGATCATACCCACATCACATTCCGACAGGATGCCGGAAGTGAACATCCCTTTCCGTTTGGCTGTTTTGTCGGTTTCTTTCATCAAGGATAAAACCTTCATTGTGGTATCATCGTTGTACATGACCCGACCTTGGGCTGCCTGGCGGATAAGTTCCGTATATACCGGATGGATTTTGTCTGCCACGCTTTCGATGATTTCCCATTGGGTCGAGGGTGGCAGCGGCATCCCCAGGCTGGCCTGAAGTTTACCCAGACGGTATAAGGGCACCCCGCTTCCATATTTTAACAGTGTCAGTAT
>JAAENC010000200.1 GCA_024224815.1 Chloroflexota bacterium | reverse complement strand
GGTTAATTTATGATTCCATTTTTTATTATTTTTAAAAACCAATGTTTGTTGATTTTTTCTATTTTCCCATTTGGATTGATGTTTGATTTTAATTTGTTTATATAATTGTGCTAATGCAGTTGGATAATCTTTAATCAGTGGGATTATGTTGTTTGCATTGTTTTTTAAAGCTAAGTTTTTAGCTTTATTATAAACCAATGTATCAATCGCTGTATTTCCTTTAATTCCAATGTGTGCTTTAATTTTATAAAAATGAATTTTTAGTGTTGGGTGTGTGTAATATAATTGATTTAATGATTGAAAAATTTTTTCAACTTCAGTTTTATAAACTTCATATTTGGGATAACTGGTGAAATTCAAATAATTCAATACTCCAATGCAATCAATAAATATTACAATATTCTCGCAGAGTGGTGCAATTCTATTATTTATTATATCTTCAAGAAATAATTGAACTGCTTTAAGTTCACACATTGCTGCTGTGGTCATATAATTAACAGATTTGATATGAAATGGAATTGTCCGTTTTGTAGATGGATAGGGACCATACCAACCATAGGCTCCAATGCCTGGGTTTGGGAAGCATGATCCATCAGAATAATATAATTCGTATTCCATATAATTCATTGGGTGTTGTTCATCTGTTTTAATTATAAAGTTCGATTGAACTTTTTTAATCATATAAATTGGAAGTGCTGAAATTGGTTGTCGTATTGGATTGGAAATAATATTAAATACATTATTTTCTTTTAAATCAGTTATAATTTGTTTTGCTCTGTATAGAACTGATTTTGGTGTATAGGTTAGTTTGTTTTTGGATTTGAAATATTTATTAGTGGATTTACTACATTGACTGGCTAATTTTTGGTTAATAATCATATTAGAGTTAGTCAATGTATTTGTAATATGTGTTGGATTATTTGTGTTGGAATTATTATTATTATCAGAGTTATAATTGTGATGTAAATAATTATTTAATTGTTGGTATTGATTGGGATTTGGTTGGAGGAATTTAGTGTTATTATG
>JAAENC010000199.1 GCA_024224815.1 Chloroflexota bacterium | reverse complement strand
TTTTGGCAATGCTGGCAACGATAGCGTTGGGAATGAGATTTTGTGAAACCATACTTGCTCTGTTTTGTGATTGCTTTGCAATTTGGACATTTCAACATAGAACTATTATCTCACTTCAACACCTAAATCGCCACTCCCAAGTCTTGGCGACTTCCGAAGTTTTTTCTTTAAGTCGTATAATATGAAATGAAATTCTAAAAACTTAAACCTGCTAATAGGAGTCTCCATGTCCCAACCCCGCGTAGTTCACCCGCCCAAAGGAACAGAATTAACCTGCAAAAACTGGCTCATCGAAGCCGCTTATAGAATGATTCAGCACAACCTTGACCCATCCGTTGCTGAGATCCCTGAAAAATTAGTCGTTTACGGCGGGCGCGGAAAAGCTGCACGCAACTGGGAATCTTTTGATGCTATTCTTGAATCGCTCAAAAACCTCGAAGAAGATGAGACGCTGCTCGTCCAATCGGGCAAGCCCGTTGTCGTTTTCAAATCCCATACCGATGCTCCGCGCGTTCTCATCGCAAACTCCAACCTTGTCCCTGCCTGGGCAAATTGGGAGCATTTCGACGAACTCGCCGCCAAAGGGTTAATGATGTACGGGCAAATGACCGCTGGCTCGTGGATCTACATCGGCACGCAGGGTATTTTGCAGGGCACCTACGAAACTTTCGGCGCGCTCGCCCGTCAGCGCGGATGGGATTCTCTCGCTGGTAAATTCGTCCTCACAGCAGGATTAGGGGGGATGGGCGGCGCACAGCCACTGTCTATAACCATGAATGAGGGCGTCGGCTTATGTGTGGAAGTGGACGCTGCCCGCGCAAATCGCCGCCTCGAAGACCGCTACGTGGATATTGTGGTTGATACCCTTGATGAAGCATTAGATTTGGTAAAAAACTCGGTTGCCGCTAAAAAAGCCCTATCCATTGCATTGGTCGGGAATGCCGCAGATATCCTCCCCGAAATGGTTTCCCGCGGCATCGTACCGGATGTGGTCACAGATCAAACATCCGCGCATGAAGCCTTATATTATGTTCCCTCTGGCATCAGCGTGGCAGAATCCGATGCATTACGTGAATCTGACCCCGAAAAATATAAAAAAATGGCACGCGATTCAATGGCGAAACATGTTCAGGCCATGCTCGATTTTCAAAAAGCGGGCAGCGAAGTTTTTGATTATGGCAATAATATTCGCCAGCAGGCATTCGATCATGGCGTAAAAAACGCTTTCGACTTCCCAGGCTTTGTCCCCGCTTATATCCGTCCCCTTTTCTGCGAAGGGAAGGGGCCTTTCCGCTGGGTCGCCCTCTCTGGCGATGAAGAAGATATTCTCCGCACAGACGAGGCGATCATGGAGCTTTTCCCCGACGACGAACATCTCCATCGTTGGATCAAGATGGCACAAGAGAAAGTTGCCGTGCAAGGTTTACCCTCCCGCATCTGCTGGCTAGGATATGGAGAACGCGAAAAAGCTGGCTTGAAATTTAACGAATTAGTAGAAAAAGGCATCGTTTCTGCCCCCATAGCCATTGGCCGCGACCATCTTGATTCTGGCTCTGTTGCCTCCCCAAATCGTGAAACTGAAGCAATGAAAGACGGCTCAGACGCTGTATCTGATTGGCCGATTTTGAACGCATTAATTAACGCCGTTGGTGGCGCGACTTGGGTTTCCTTCCATCATGGCGGGGGCGTAGGGATGGGTTATTCGCAGCACGCGGGGCAAGTTATCGTTGCTGACGGCACACCAGAAGCTAAAAAACGCCTCTCACGTGTACTCACGAGCGATCCCGGTATGGGCGTTGTCCGCCACGCCGATGCGGGGTACGATACCGCCATTGATGCGGCAAAACGTCATAATATCAAAATGCCGATGTTGAAGTAAAAAACAGGATAAAAAAGTCCCCTTCAAGAAAATCTTGAAGGGGACTTTTGATTAGCTCAAATAATCTCGCAGTTCACGACTGCGCGAGGGATGTCTTAACTTTCGCAGGGCTTTTGCTTCAATTTGGCGGATACGCTCGCGCGTAACATCAAATTGATGGCTGACCTCTTGCAGGGTATGTTCTTTATTATCATTCAAGCCAAAACGAAGCTCCAACACTTTCCTTTCTCGTTCAGAAAGAACACTAAGCGCACCTTGTATTTGCTCACGCAGCATTTCTCTGGCCGCCGCATCTGAAGGCGAGATCGCCTCCTCATCTTCGATGAAATCACCAAGCAAACTAGAGTCATCTCCACCAACGGGAACTTCAAGTGAGACCGGCTCTTCGGCGACTCTTAATATGCCTTCCACTTTTTTGGCGGCATTATCCCAACGTTCCTGTAGATTTGCCGGAATAAATTCTTTTTTGCTCTGCGCCGCAAGAATAGCCTGAATATCTTCTCTTTCAAGATAGTCTGTGCCCAAAACCAACTCAGCCGATGAGGGTGTGCGGCCTAACTCCTGTGTCATTTTACGTTGCACACGGAAAATACGACTGATCGCTTCAAAAAGATGTACCGGGATGCGGATCGTGCGGGCTTGCTCAGCAATGGAGCGATTAATTGATTGCCGAATCCACCAGGTGGCATAGGTGCTAAACTTAAAGCCTCGGCGTGGATCAAATTTATTAATCGCGCGTAGCAGACCCAAATTTCCTTCCTGGATCAAGTCCAAAAACGAGACCCCGCGTCCCATATAGCGTTTCGCTACGCTCACAACAAGACGAAGATTGGCGCGAGAAAGTGCCTGAGAGGCATTATCCGCTCTAAATGAAACCGCATCGAGCTCCCAACGGAGTTCCTCGTCATCCGGTAAATTTCTATAAATGGTCTGGCGCACCGGCATTCTTTTCTTTGAGGGGATATATTTGATCATCCATTTGGCTGTAGCAAAGGGGAGCATATAAAAAGACAGGAAAACGCCATAAACCTGACCGGAGAGTTGATTCCATTTTTCGTCTCTTCCCCAATTACCGCTATTTAGAAATGCCCGCGTATAAGATGGCTTATCTTTTTCCCAGCTTTGGTGCAAAGATTGTGCCTCTGCCAACATAAGGCCAAGGTCGGGCAAGTCTACGTTATTTTCAACGACAGATTTCTGCAAAAGCTCCCAAAAGGAGAGTAAATCCTTAACAATAAGTCTATAAGTATTTCTCTCTACAGAAGTATCTCCCTGCACAAGCTGGCAGCGAGAAGAGGTCATAAAACGCTGGGCTTCGACCATTGTCGCCAGACGAAACTCGCTATTTACATCGAGAAGCTCTACGCGCCCGATCTCGCGTAAATATAAACGAACGGGATCATTCGGAATATCAAGTTCTTGCGGCTCTTCTTTTCCCTCCTCCTTTTCAATTTTATCAAGACTCGCTTCATCTGGCTCTTCAAGTTCAAAAACCAGGTTGCGTGCATCCAGAAGCTTCTTCTGTTCAGCAGGAGACAAATTTCTTAGTTTTTTCGTGACTTTCTTTGTCATGATTATCCCTTGTGTGCGTTGAAAGAACAAACGAAATCTTATTCATGAAAATGTCAAACACGATCTACTTTACTTAACACGGCGCATTCTCAAACGTCGCTGCGCTTCATCCAAAGTGCGCAGCATGAGCGTGTGTTTCATCACTGTTTCCTGATATTCGCCGCCCAAATCCCCTTTTTCTTGCGCTTCTTCCTGAAAAAAACGAAGCTGGTTCAAACTATCACCCAAAACCGCTCGACGCAATTTGATCACACCGCGCAAGGCCTCTTCGAGCAAACGTTCTTCTACAGAACTCAGCCCTTCTGTCTGAGCAAGCAAATTCTGCGCCAACCCCGCCAAACTTTCTGGCACATTCTCAGAAACATAATCATGAGAATCTAGCGCATCTTGCTCCAGCGAGTCTTTGACCACCTGAAACAAAGTCTGATTTTCGGTAAAGCCAAAATCTTCATCGCCCAATGCAAGCAAAGAAAATTCTTGCAAGGCACGGTCCAATCTGTAAAGCAAATCTGGCTGGCGAATCAAGATCCCCAAACAATATTCTTCAATTTTTTTAGAGGGATTAGAAACCGCAACACCCGCCACCTTAGGCTGGCTCGGCCTTGGTTGGGCATCTTTCTGGCGTGATTTTGGTCGGCGCGCCACACGCTTCCCTGCCGCTTTTCCACCGATTAATGCACGCTCGTCTACTTTCAACATTCGTGCCAATTGCTGCCTAAAAGTCTCCCGCTCAATCGGATTCGGCAAATCGGCAATTAAGGGCAAAACCTGCGCGGCGATGTCGGTTTTCACTTTCGCGTCGTCCAAATCACGGCCAATGGCAAGGCTTTCCATCACATGCGTCACAATCGGCTTTGCCTTTGAGATTATTTCTGTCCATTGGTCGGGATTTCGCAAAACGACCTGGTCCGGGTCTAGGCCATCGGGCAATTTTGCAACGCGCAAATCCGCCTGTAAACGGGCTTCATGACGCAGAAAACCACGCGCATCAAAACGTAATTCGCCTTCACGGTCTAGCGATTTTCGCGCGGCATCCAGCCCACGCAAAATCGCTTTTTGTCCGGCTGCATCGGGGTCTAGCGCAAGGACAATATGATTGCCCGGGGTATAACGTTTAATTAGTCTTAATTGGTCTTCACCAAGCGCGGTGCCCATCGGCGCGACGATATTCTCAAAACCGGCTTGGTGCGGGGTAATCACATCGAGATAGCCCTCTACGATCACGGCTTGGTCGAGGGTGCGGATGGCCTTTTTTGCCCGATCCAGTCCGTAGAGGAGATTGCCTTTATCGAAGAGAGGTGTTTGGGGCGAGTTTAGGTACTTCGGTATTCCTTCCGGGTCCATTGTTCTTGCACCGAATCCAGCCATTCGTCCACGTGCGTCGCGAATGGGGATCATGAGTCGGTCACGGAATCTGTCGTAGCGTTTTCCGCTGTCATTTTCGGAGAGCATTCCGGCATCCATTAAATCTTGCTCTGTATGGCCGCGCTCAGTGAAGTGTTTTGTGACCATATCCCAGCTATTTGGGGAGTAGCCGAGGGTGAAGGCTTCGATGGTTTCGTCGGTGAGACCACGTTTTTCGCGGAGATAAGCGAGGGTTTTTGCGCCCGCAGGGGTCTTGAGTTGTTGATGGTAAAAGAGGGCGATTTCTTCGAGCAGGGTGCGGAGTTTTTCGTGTGCGTCGCGTTCTTCTTTTTGCTGGGGTGTATATTCTTTTAGCTCAACGCCCGCTTTTTGCGCGAGATGGCGAAGGGTCTCTTTGAAATCCCAACCTTCTTTTTTCATGACGAATTTGAAAATATCACCGCCATCGTTGCATTCGCCGAAACATTTCCAGGTACCCGTTTCTTCCCAGACCACGAAAGCGGGGGTTTTTGTATTGCTGTGGAAAGGGCAAAAACCGGTGTGGTTTCGCCCCGACCGACGCAGCTGTACACCACTCTCGGATACGAGGTCGATGATATTTAAGCGGGATTTTACTTCGTCTACAGTTGACATTTGGGTTTAAGGTTGGCAGGTTTAGGGTTAAAAGTTATGTGAGATGAATTATAGACGATTTTGTGTAGATTTTACTGTTTTAGCCTTGCAAGTCTAGCCTTTACATCAGCGATTTTATCGTCGAAGCCTCTTTTTCTTTTCGTTACTAAAAGAAAAAGTTCAAAATCATCAATTGCATCTTCCTTTTTTCCTAGTTCCTCATTAAATATGCCGCGATAATAGTAACCATCCTTATAAAAATTGTAATTTTTAAGGGCTTTATCTACATAGCTAAATGCTTCATCAAGGTTTCCTAAAGCATAGTTTGATCGTGCTTGTACTTCGAGCAACTCTGTCCCTCCACACTCAGGATCGAGTTCATCGGAGAGTGCTGCTGCATCTAGGCTATCCTCATACCTTTCAACGCCAAAATAGGCCCTTGCTAATTGACAATACGCATTCGCGTTAATTGGGTATAAAGACAATCCCTTCTCCAAATCGGCAATTGCCTCGTTATTCTTCTCGAGAGCTACATAAACAGTGCCTCGCTTGATATATGCAAGGGGTATTTCCCTAAGTTCTAACGCCGCATTATAGTCACTTAGTGCTTCATCATAATGTTTTAGTATTCTGTGTACATTTCCCCTATTAATATACGCTTCTGCATATGCTGGGTCTAACTCTAATGCTCTTGAATAGGCTTCAATAGCACCGGGGAAATCTGCTTTATTGCGTTTGGCTATCCCATAGTTGTACCAAGCACCAGCGCGACTTGAGTCATATTTGAAAAAAATATCATAATCTGCGATTGCTTCTGAATATGAGCCTGATAACATGTGACATATTGCACGGGTCTCAAACGCAGACCACTCTTCAGCATTTAAGTTAATCGCTTCTGTTGTGGAAGAAATACACTCAACATAGCGTTCCAAATCCAGTAAAACTGTTCCCCTAAATTCTAATAGGGAAGATAAATTGGGATCGATAGAAAGAGCTACATTAAGTTGATGTAAAGCATTTTCAGAATCCCCTATATAGAAATAATAGTACTTAGTCAGAACGATATACCCCAGAATTTGAGACGGATCAATAGAAAGCCCTTGATGAACATCCTCGAATGCCTGTTCCGCATTCCCCAAATGGTAATGCGCTTGTCCACGACCAACGAAAGCGGTTGCAAAGTCAGGCATAATCGAAAGTGCTTTGTTGTAATCCTCTATGCCAAGCTCAAAATTATTGAGAGAAACATTGGCATAAGCCCTAGCCTTGTAGGCCGGAGCAAGTTCAGGGTTGGCTTTTATCGCTTTGCTCATCAATGAGACGGCTTTTTCATAATCCCCTTCAGCGTAAGCCTTTTCTCCTGCAATATAATTATGGTCTGTGATATCAGTTCCCAAAGGGGTCGCTGTTGGAGCACCGGGGATATAACCATACGAAACAGAAGGTGTTGCTGTTGAATTTATAAAGCCAAATGGCTCTGTTCCATTATCAGTTGTTCCATATGGTGTCATTGTTGGCAATTTAACAACAGTTGCTCTCGGCGTCGGTGTCCATGTTGGCGGCAATGATTGTGGCGGTCTTGGCGTATTTGTTGGCAAAAGAACTTGGGGAGCAACGGGCAAAGGCTCTGCTTTTGTTGCATTCATAATGCTAAAGCCAAAATAGCCTATTCCCACAATGCCTAAACAAAACACAACTGCTACGATGGCTATAATCCCGCTACTAATTTTCTGTTTCTTTTTAGGAGAAGGGGTCCGTGTTTTAGGAGATAGTTTATTTTTCAGTGAAGAAAGACGAGTTTGCGCTCTTCCATGTGCAGGGTTTAAACTCAAAGCTCGCTTAAGGCAGTCAATTTGCTGTTCTTTCTTGTTAACCGTATAACTTAATAACCACCAGGCATCAGCTGAATTTGGGTTTTCTTTTAGGAATGAGATCAAAAGTTGACGCGCGGCTTCTTTTTCGTTTTTTTTCAAAAGATTTGCGGCTTGTCGAAGCGTATTATTTCCACTCATAGTTTCCTGCCCTTTTATGTTTTTTTCTGTCGGGGAATTTTCTTCCTAAGTATAAGTCTAAATTACTCCTGCCGCATCCACCTTTTGACTGCATCATCGGAGTGGTTGTGGTTGCCCATCGTTTCCAGCAATATGGCAGGATCTGGATTAGAGATTATCCCATCGCTGTGTTCCTGAAAGATGAATCCTTCTTTGGCGAAGTGGTCGATCATGCCGAGCATTGGCTGGAAATAGCCGCGCACATCCAGTAGGCCAACGGCTTTGCCGTGTTCACCGATCTGCTTCCAGGTTAGGGTTTCGAAGAGTTCGTCGAGGGTGCCGAATCCGCCGGGGAGGGCTATAAATCCGTCGGCGAGTTCGTGCATGCGTGCTTTTCGGGCGTGCATGGAGGGTTCTACTTCCATACGGGCAAGATTTTCTTGGGCGAGGGCTTCGGTATTCATGCTGGGGATAATGACTCCAACAGCTTCGCCGCCGTTTTCTATCACGCCGTCAGCGACGGCGCCCATTAATCCCGTTTTGCCGCCGCCATAAATTAAGGAGATATTATTTTTCGCCAAAACTGCGCCCATTTGACGCGCAGCAAGCAGATAATCCGTGTGTACCGAATCGGATGATCCGCAAAAGACACAAATTGAGTTGAAGTTATTCATAGAAAAATCCTAAAGATATAAAGGAGATTGCCGCGTCGCAGAAGCACGCTCCTCGCAAAGACAAAATTAGGTTTACTGCGCCAACATGCGCACCATATTATAGTATTCCATATTTACGGGACGAGTATGAGAGATCACATCTGCCAGTGGGGCAAGGGTAATATCGCGTCCACGTAAGCCAACCATGGTATCACTTTCGCCGGCGAGTAAAACTTGTACCGCACGAATACCCAAACGTGTAGCAAGGTGACGGTCGAAAGAAGTGGGAGAACCACCGCGTTGAATATGCCCCAAAATAGTGACGCGGGTCTTAAAACCGACATCTAATTCATCCAATTTACGGGCAAGCTCTGTGGTGCGAATAGTAGCACCCTCTGCAACAATGATAATGGCATGGTTTTTACCACGTTTATAGGCATCTTCGATGATTTCAGCTACATTTTTGACTGTTGTAGGGAATTCAGGGCAAAGCACAATTTCTGCGCCACAAGCAATACCGGCCTGAACCGCAAGATAGCCGCTATCGCGCCCCATTGTTTCTACTAGAAAAGCACGCGCATGTGATGAGGCTGTATCTCGCAATTTATCTACCGATTCCATGATGGTGTTAAGGGCGGTATCTACGCCTATAGCCATATCAGTTCCCCAAACATCGTTATCAATGCTGGCAGGAATACCAACCACTTTTATACCCTGTTCTGCAAGGGCATGTGCGCCATTTAATGAACCGTCGCCACCGATAATAATGAGTCCGTCAATGCTGGCTTCGTTCATACTACGAATTGCTTCGCGTTGCCCCTTTTTTGTACGAAATCGCTCGCTGCGTTGAGTTTGCAATAAAGTGCCACCCTTTCTTAAAAGGCCACCTACATCACGAGCACCGCGCCAATTTTTAAACTCGCCGTTAATAAGCCCTTCGTAGCCATTCATTACACCAACTACATTTGCCCCTTCCATAAAACCTGCCCGAGAAATAGCTCTTACACAAGCGTTCATTCCCGGGGCGTCGCCTCCAGAAGTGAGTACCCCGATGGTATAGTTATTTTTGTTCATTTTCTTCTCTTTTAACTTGATAAGTATCGAAATCACGCGCGGTAAAGGAATTTTTGAAAACTGCACGTGCTTCGCGGATAATATCTCTTTCACGATATCTACGGGAAAAATGAGTCAGGATCAAACGCTTGACCCCGGCTTGCTTCGCCAATTCGGCAGCCTGCCGTGCCGTAAGGTGTCCAAATTTACCCGCCATTTCGGCATCTTCGTGGATGTAGGTCGCCTCGATAATTAGCGTATCTAAACCCCGACAAATCTCGAGCAAATTATCGGTACGCCCCAGATCGCCCGTAATTGCCATACTAGCGCCTTTTATAAGGGGACCCAGTACATCTTCCGATCCGATTACTTTGCCATTTGCGAGGGTGATGCTTTTCCCCTGTACCAAATCTCTTCGTTCGGGACCAAAAGGAACGCCGAGCGAATCCGCTTTATCTGCTAAAAAGGGACGATGAGATTTTTCTTCAAATTTATAGCCAAAACATCCCGGCCCACGATGCGAAACCGGAAAAGCACTAACTGTAAAATCTTTGGCTTCAAAAATAACGCCTGGCTCCACCTCGCGCAGGTAAAGCTTGGCCGGTGCTTTTTTACCGGGCCAGATAACACCATAAAGCAACTTGTGAACGCGCTCAAGGGTGCGTTTACTGCCAAAAATTTCAAAGTCGTCGAGTGCTTCCCAACGTGTTAGAGTCGAAAGTAATCCGCCCAGTCCAAGAATATGATCGAGATGACCGTGCGTGAGCAAAACGCGGGTAAGACGCTTAAAACCCATGCCCGATTGTAAAATTTGGCGTTGTGTCCCCTCGCCACAATCGACGAGAAAACGGTATTCGTCATGTTTGACGATCTGTGCTGACAACCCGCGCCGAATGGATGGGGCAGATGCTGAAGTTCCGAGAAAGATTATTTCGAACAAGATTTTTCCTAATGATATATATGAATAAAAGACGGGGCTTATTGTACCTCGATTGAGGGAAAGAATATGATTTGAAAGGTGGAGGCAGCGGATAAATAAGCGGGCTTAATAATTTTGTCATTGCGAGCGAAGTTTACGAAGCGCGGCAATCTCCTTCGCAACTTGGAGATCGCCGCGTCGAGCTAACGCTCTCCTCGCGAAGACAACACCCTACTATCCAGGCAGAGAAAAAACAAAGAGTGACTAGTTTCAAAGGCATATAAATTCAATTACATGCTTCTTGTTGTAAGGGTGAGCACGATTGTGGATTTGTCTCTGGTTCCAGGCATGAGCAAAAGCTTTTAGGTGTCTATTAAGCCATTCAATACAACGAGAG
>JAAENC010000198.1 GCA_024224815.1 Chloroflexota bacterium | reverse complement strand
ACGAATGGCTTGCTCACGTTTAGTTTTGTCGTAGCCATGATACTTTGGTTTAGGCGCATACTTTCGATTGCAGATTTTACATTTATACAGTTGGCTGCCTGAAGAGGTCTTGCCATTCTTGACTTGCGATTTCTCATTTGTACAGTGTGGGCATTTCATCATAAATCATTTATATCATGCCTATACAACTAGTCACTCTATTTAAAAGTGTCTCAACAACCATATCCGAATCCAGTCCCTTACCTCGCTCCATTGCTACTTGCAGTTCAGCTGGGGTCAAGACATCCTCGAGTTGAGGCAAGAATGCATCTAGTTTCTTCTGCACATTACTTGTGCGTGCCGGATGATGTTGTATCAGCCCGACCAGTTCCGCAGCACGGGACAAATGCTCTTCCATTAGATAATGCCAGGCAAACCCCACCAGACTTTCTAAAATGAGTGGCGTTGTCTGGAGGGCTTGCGCGATGGTAAGCGCTTCCCGAAATAAGGAGTGTGTCGGTTCCCGGCGGAGTTTTAGGTTGACTAAACCCAAATTGTTGAGACATGTGCAAATGCCTCGCTGATCTCTGATGGCTCGATAGATGGAGTGGCTTTGCTGATAGTAGTCAAGTGCCTGCTCATAGTTGCCTTGCTCGTATGCCACTAAACCCAGATTATTTAAGCTGATGCCGATACCCCGCTGATCCCCATTTGCTTGCTTGATAGTCAGGCTCTGCTGATGGTAGTCACGCGCCTGCTCATAATTGCCTTGATGGCGTGCCACTAACCCCAGATTATTTAAGCTGCTGCTGATACCAAGCTGATCCCCAATTGCCCGACGGATGGAGAGGCTCTGCTGATGGTAGTCAAGTGCCTGCTCAAAGTTGCCTTGTTCGTAAGCCACTAATCCCAGATTATTTAAGCTAATGCCAATACCCCGCTGATACCCGATTACCTGCTGGATAGCCAGGCACTGCTGATGGTAGTCAAGTGCCTGATCATAGTTGCCTTGATTGCGTGCCACTAACCCCAGATTATTTAAGCTCATGCTGATACCCCGCTGGTCCCCAATTGCCCGACGGATGGAGAGACTCTGCTGATAGTAATCATGTGCCTGCGAAAAGGATCCCATTCGGTATGCGACGCGCCCTAGATTATTAAAGCTCATGCCGATACCCCACTGATCCCCAATTGCCCGACGGATGGAGAGGCTCTGCTGATGGTAGTCAAGCGCCTGTTCAAAGTTGCCTTGATTGAATGTCACTAACCCCAGATTATTTAAGCTAAAACCGATACCAAGCTGATCTCTAATTGTCTGCATGATAGCTAGGCTCTGTTGATAGTGGTCACGTGCCTGCTTAAAGTCGCCTTGTTCTGAGGCTACCAGTCCCAGGTTATTTAAGCTAATGCCGATACCAAGCTGATCCCCAATTGCCTGCATGATTGTTAGACTCTGCTGATGGTAATCAAGCGCCTGCTCATAGTTGCCTTGATCGCGTGCCACCAGTCCTAGGTTTTCAAGACTTTTAGCAAGTCCAGGTTGATCATCAACTTGTTGAGCCAGTTCCTGTGCTTGCTGAGCCAGCTTATGTGCCTGATTGTAGTTGCTCTGGCGAGAATGAGATTGCGCCAGCCAGTTCAACAAAGCTACTCGGCGATTATCATCGGCCGACAGATGCAGCAATCCTCGATCCAGCAACTCAATTGCTTGATCATAATCTGCTGTGATTTCAATCAACTGTTGGGCCGTCACAGGCAGGTAGTGCATTTCCTTCTCTACATTACCTGCCTGATGCCAATGTGCCAGCAGCGCTTGATAATAGTTTTCATCATCTGGATAAACGTTTTCAATCGCCTCTGCAACCTGGCGATGTAAAGTAGTGCGCTCATCAGCAGCCAGATCGGCTAGGATTGTCTCCCGCAGTTTGTCATGGGCGAATTGCCATTGGTCATTGCGGATGGTGAGAACGGCCATTTCTGCTATCCGCTGCAACCACCCCTTAATATCTTCATCTGGCGCCAAAAACTGCAAAAGCTGTGAATCAAGCTGCCGTCCAGCCACCGCTGCCAATTGCAAAAGACCCTGGTCAGCCAAAGGCACTTTTTGGATACGTTGCTGCAGCAAACTCTGCATCCCACTTGTCAAAATATGGGCGGGCAGCACGATATCACCAACCTCACCCAACTGCCCCGCCTCTTCTGCTAAAGCCCGCATCACTTCTACAATGAAGAATGTGTTGCCCTCAGTTTCTTGCGCTACTAGCTCAACAACTTGCTGTGTGCTGGCAGCTTCCCCCAACATCGCCAAACTCAATGCCTCAATTTGTTCAACACTCAAACGATCCAGCACGAGCTTCTGGGACCCGGCCAATTCTTCGGGTAATTCAGGTCGTTCATCATCACGATACGTTCCGATTACCACGACTTGCGGCAGTTGGTCAATCACCTTTAATATCTGTTTGAGAGGCGCTAGACTTTCCCACGCCCACTGCAAATCCTCCAGGAGTAGCAAAGTGGGCTGTGGCTGTCGCTGAAGCAAGGCAACCAAGGTTAATACCAGTCGCTGCTGGGCGGCTTGTCCACTTAATTCTGGTGCTTCTGGAAGCGTGCGACCCAGAATGCGGTCAATGCTTGGGGCGACCTGCCACAAGACACCTGCTTCCAAGTCGCTCAGTTCACAGTTAAGCACTAAGTTCGGCACAATTTCTCGCCATGGTTGATAAGGAGAGCCCCCCTCAGCCACCGTTTGTCCAACTACCGTCTGCCACCCCGCGACCAATGCATGGGCGCGAAACTCATCCAGCAAGCGAGATTTGCCTACGCCACTTTCGCCGCCAATCAGACAAACCGCCCCTTGATTGTCGCGCGCTGCTTTCAGTGCCGCTTTCAATTGTGCCATCTCTGCATTGCGCCCCACAAAGGTGGCTGCTTGCAGGTAACTTTCGCGAATGGCTTCGCTTTCTTTGGAGACTGGTTCGCCCAATGCCTCACTGATTGCGTTTAAACATACCCTGGCGCTGCTGTATCTGTCTTGCGGCCGTTTAGCCAGCAGACGACCAATTACTTCTGCCAGGGCGTCATCCAATCCCAGCAGGCTCAAATCCGGATCGTCATGCTGCACTTGATGGGCAAATTTGCCGCTGTTGACATTAAAGGGATGGCGACCGGCAAATAATTCAAACGCCATAACACCGACGGCGTACAAATCAGAGGCTTTACTTGCCTTTTCGCGCCTTAATAATTCCGGGGCCATGTAGCGGACAGAGCCACCCAATGAGATATGGCTTGGGCCTCCGCGAACAGACAGCCCAAAATCCAGCACCTGCACCATTTGGGCGTTCACCAAAACGTTAGATGGTTTCAAATCCCGGTGAATGATGCCACGCCGATGGAGATAAGCTAAAGCTTGAAGTGTTTGTTGGATTAGCTCAACTTTTGGAGCCGTATCGAATGTTGCCCCAGTATCCAGGATAGTCTGTGCGTTGGGCAGGTAGGTCATGGTGAAGAAAGGCTGCTGTTTAGCATCGAAACCATAATCTAGCACACTGACGATGTGGGGATGGCGCAGACCAGACAGTATCTGGAACTCTTGTGCTAACGCCACTCGAAGGGTGCGATCTGTTGCTGTATCGAGGGAAGACACTAACTTCAGATGCTTTGTAGGCATGTGAATTTGTTTCAGAGCAACGATTTCTCTTGTTAGACGGTCAGTGGCGCGATAAACAACCCCCATTCCACCTTGACCTATTTTGTTGTGGATTGTATAACGATTGTTCATCTTCACTCTGTTCTGCCACCGCTTGATACAGTTTTATTAACGTTGGCGCTTTCTGTATTTCAAAATATTTACTCTAATGGCTTAATCTTAATCTCCTTTTGAGCATTATATAGCGAAAACTTCCACCTAAATGACTCTGGGTGGTTAATAACTATTCTGACCTGTGGCTCATATAGATACCTCATACTTCCCTTTGCGAGCGTTTTGGCGAATCTTTAATAGATCAAAAAACATACGAAATGAATCTCGCAAGACGTTGATCTTGCTTTCGTCATTGTAATACCAAGGGATGGGGAGTTCGATAATCTCATATCCGCGCATTCTGGCAATAAAGAGGAGTTCAACATCAAATGCCCAGCCTTCAATATTTTGATATTTAAAGATTTCCTCAGCTACATCGGCGCGGAAGCATTTAAATCCACATTGAGTATCATGTAATTTTGGCAACGCGAGCAAACGAATTAGTAAGTTAAAAATCCTGCCTGTGAAATGCCTAAACTCAGGTTCATCGTAGCGGACTGCGCCTTCAACTTCGCGGGAGGCAATGACAATGTCAGAGTCGAGATTTGGGGGAATAAATCGGCGTACTTCCTCGATGGGCATGGAGAGATCTGCATCACAAAAGATGCGATAATCACCTTTTGCCGCAAATATCCCCGTCCGAACAGCCAACCCTTTCCCCGCTTTTTCATTATGTAATACGCGAAGATCAGGATATTTCTTTGTCAATGCTTGAGCAAGAGAGAGCGTTTTATCGCTACTGCCATTTTCAACGACAATTACCTCGGCAGCATAATCTTCTTCCGCTAAAAAAGCAAAGACCTGCTCCAGTGTTTGGGGCAGGCGGCTTTCTTCGTTATAAGCAGGAATAATGATAGAGAGTAAGGGAGTTGTCATTGTAGGGAGAAAGAAAGAGTTGGATCTTACTCTTTACCTAGGCAAAGAATAAGATTCCTAAGATAAAGAGAACCAAAAGGCAAATGACCATTAACCCCATCACGCCAATAACGGCAAGCTGTTTGCCCGTCATCCCAAAATAATCTGTAGAAGTTTTTTTTGCAGGAGCAGGGGCTTTTCGTCTTTTTTGTGGAGCGGGCTTAGGAGAAGCAGAGGCGTTCTCATCAAAAGCGAAATCGTTCCCATCCATATTTTCTTCTCGTAATTGTGCTTCTGGCGCTTTTGGCGGACGCGGGTTAACGATCTCTTCAGCAATTTTATGAACATCTTCCACGCTCATTACAGGCGGTTCTTGCGCAAGTGAAGACGCAAAACGCTCGACAGCATCACTCAAGATGATTCGCACAATAGGCCGCACAGAAGAAACATGTAAAGCCGAGTTAACTGAAAGAAGAATAGGTTCAACGCCTTGGGACAATTCAAAGTCCTTCTTTTTTAGATAGACATCTAAAGCTTTTCCTAGCTGATGAATGCGTTTCAGTAAATTTATACTGGCCTCTTTAAAAGAGCCGCCAGAAACAGTGCCCCAAGCATCATTTTTTGCACGAAAAGAGCCATTCACATGGGTAACAAAGATAGCCTGTATACCTGGGGGGCCAATCAAAATAATCGGGATGATTATTTTCGAGTTTTCCAAAGCATGGTTGCGAATAAGCGTGAAATTTTTACCTAATTGTTTGTCGAGTATGTTAATCGCTTTTTGCTGTGCTTGTAAATCAGGATACCAAGAGAAGCCATGTTCTAAAGTCCCCTTAACTCTATTTATAAAACTAATTGAACCGTCTTCATTAATTAATGGTGTTTTGTCTATAATTCTCATCGTAAAAGCCTTTTCTTTTTAAAATCAGCTATTCAATTTTAGCACAGGGGAGGCAAAAGAAAAACCGCTGAAATTTTAAGAAACAGCGGTTTTAAAATAGTAGATATCAGAGATATGCTATTCCCAGCGCCAAGATGTACCCTCTTTGCCATCTTCAATATTTACGCCGAGTTCATTTAATTTATCTCGGATCTGATCAGAAAGTGCCCAAAGTTTTTGAGCGCGAACTTCGGTACGAACATCAATAAGCAAACCGATGAATTTATCTGCGCCGCCAGAACCTTCTTTATCGGATAATTCTAAACCGAGTACCCCTGTCAACTCACGGAGCGTCTCTTGCGCGTCTCGAAGTTGCTCGGCGTTTGCCCCAGCATCTCGAGCAGAATTAATGCTGCGCACGAGTTCGAAGATATGGCCTAAGGCGCCAGCGGTGTTAATATCGTCATCCATTGTTTGGGTGAAGGCATCACGCGTGGCGGTGGTTTTGGCGGTTAATGTTTCGGTATCAGTACCTGCCGCTTTAGCGGTAGCAGGCCTAAAACCGGATTTGAGCCGTTTCAGTCCATTTTCAGCTGAGGTAATACTTTCATCCGTATAGGCTAATGGTCCCCGATAGTTACCATTTAGAACAAGCATCCGCATAACATCGCTTTCATGGTCAGCAAGAAAATCTTCTATGGTGACAAGGTTGCCTGTGGATTTGGACATTGCTTCACCGTCAAGTTGCATCATTCCATTATGCATCCAGTAACGGACGAAGGGTTTTTCTGTGAAAGATTCTGATTGGGCAATTTCATTTTCGTGATGCGGGAAAATAAGGTCATTGCCGCCGCCGTGAATATCTATGCTTTCGCCGAGTTCGTGGAGACACATAGCCGAGCATTCGATATGCCAGCCGGGACGACCATTGCCCCAGGGAGTTTCCCAGGCTGGCTCGCCTTCTTTGGCATTTTTCCAAATGGCGAAATCGCTGGGGTTTTCTTTAATATCGCCAACCGCGATGCGCGCACCTGCTTGCATATCTTCGAGTTTTCTGCCAGAAAGTTTGCCATAATCGTCGTCTTTGTGGACGCGGAAATAGGCATCGCCGTTGACTGTATAAGCGTAGCCTTTTTCGATGAGCCCTTCGATCATGGCGAGGATTTGTTTCATCGTTTTGGGTTCTGTAGCACGCGGGTTAACGGTTGCGGGGAGGATATTTAGGTCGTCAAGGTGGTCTTTGTACTCTTTAATATAGCCTTCGGCAAGCTCGAAAGGATCAACACCTTTGGTGCTGGCACGGTCGATGATCTTGTCGTCAACATCGGTAAAATTCATCACGAAATTGACATCGTAACCACTATATTGAAGATAGCGGCGAACAATATCGAAAACCAAAGCCGACATGGCATGCCCAACATGGGCATTGTCGTAAACGGTTGGCCCACAGACATACATGCGGACTTTGCCTTCTTCGAGGGTCTGAAATTCTTCTTTTTTGCGGGTTTGTGTATTATAGAGGCGCAACATTTTCTTGCTCCTAAGCTGTTGGGATACGACCAAAAATCATTCGACCGGCCGCGGTTTGTAATACTTTGGTAACGGTGACATCGGCGTATTCACCGATCTCTTCTTGCCCGTTCTCGACGACAACCATTGTGCCATCTTCCATATAGCCAACACCTTGATCGCGTTCTTTACCTTCTTGAATAACGTTGATGCGTAAAATTTCACCGGGTAAAACAACCGATTTGACGGCGTTTGCTAATTCATTAATATTCAGAACGGTCACGCCTTGGAGTTCGGCGACTTTGTTTAGATTGTAATCATTGGTCAAAACAGGACATTTAAGCTGCCTGCCAAGAACAACTAATTTACTATCTACTTCTCGCACGCCATCTACATCAATATCGCTGATTCGTACCATTACGTTAGAGTCTTTTTGTAAATTAGATAGCACTTCCATACCGCGTCGTCCGCGCTGGCGGCGTAAACCATCAGGGGAATCAGCTACATATTGGAGTTCGTTCAAAACAAAGCGGGGAATAAGTAATGTTCCCGGCAAAAAGCCAGTGCTGGCAATATCAGCAATACGACCATCTATGATGACACTGGTATCTAGCAAGATCGTGCGATTCATTTTTGACCAGTTGGAGCCGCCGCCATTGGAACCGCCATCGCCACCGCCATTACCGCGATTAGAGAAAGATGAAAGCATCCCCATAATATCGCCTTGTCGCATTACAAAAAGCGCAACACCTAAATAGCCGAAAAGCAAAACACCTAAAAAGGGAGCAACATCTCCGATAATATTGGGTAGTGTAGAAAGGGGGAATGCTAATAAGGCAGCAACGGTTAATCCGCTCACTAGGCCAACCAAACCAGCAAAAAGTGTTTCTGCGGCAATGCGCCCAAGCAAAGAGCGGAAAGTACGCATGGGGCGTGTAGTGACATAAGGCGTAAGGATAAGGCCTATCAAAGCCCCAACCAAAGAGAAAATTGTGCCGGAAGTTAAAGCATCTTGCTGATAAATTTTGCCAAAATCAGCCCCTACATATGCCCCTACTACAGCTAAGACAGCCATGCCAATAAGACGAAATATAAGTTCTATACTCACAATAAATCCTCCAAATAAAAATAATAAAATAAAAAAGCTTTCGCATCATAGCATGGCTGATATGATGCGTCAATCATACCTGCGTGCATGTTAATAAAAAGACAAGAAAGATAATAAAACTAACCTTCTTTTCAGCCAATCACTTATTGACCCTCCTACTCTTTTCTCTTACAATGCAAATATGTTAGCAAATCTTTCGTTTTCTTGCGGTGGTTTTTTTCGCGCAGACCATGACCCTCCTTTCCTTGCAAAATGCTTGGAAAACTGCTGATTTGTTGATATTAAAGATCTCTAATGGAGAAAAAATGACCACAAAATTTACATCACGTCGTGCCCCTGTTTATGCTGATATTCCCGATAAAAAATGGAATAACTGGAGATGGCAGCTTAGCCACCGTCTCAACACCGTTGAAGAAATTGAAAAAATTATAAAACTGACAGGTAGCGAGCGGGATGCGCTCTCAGCCCAAGGCTTGTTCCGCGTTGATATTACCCCTTATTTCATCTCGTTAATTGATCCCGATAACCCCAACGACCCGATTCGTAAACAGGTTATCCCCACCGCAACAGAAATGGTGCCCTTCACCGCTATGATGGAAGATTCTCTCGCCGAAGATAAGCATTCTCCTGTCCCCGGCTTAGTGCATCGTTACCCCGATCGTGTATTAATGCTCGTAACTACCCAGTGCGCTACTTATTGCCGTTATTGCACACGTTCACGTATTGTTGGAGACCCGGCAGCGACTTTTTCGCGTGAAGAATTTGAGATGCAAATCGAATATCTTAAACGCACCCCCCAAGTACGCGATGTTTTGCTCTCAGGCGGCGACCCGCTTGTTTTGGCACCAAAAATTCTCGAAGAGATCCTGCGTCGGCTGAGAGAAATTCCCCATATCGAGATCATACGTCTCGGTTCGCGCGTTCCGGTTTTTATGCCAATGCGCATAACAGATGATTTAACAGAAATGCTCCAGAAATATCATCCTCTTTGGGTTAATATCCACGTTAATCATCCCAATGAGATTTCGGCAGAACTGGATGAAGCCACCGATAAACTCGCTAAAGCGGGTATTCCCTTAGGAAATCAATCTGTCTTAATGGCAGGAGTGAATGATTGCCCCCATATTCAACGAGATTTGGCCCAAAAGCTGACCCGAATCAAAGTGCGCCCTTACTATCTCTATCAATGTGATCTTGTAGAAGGCGCCGGGCATTTTCGCACACCTGTAGCCAAGGGAATTGAAATTATCGAAGCCCTGCGTGGGCATACATCTGGCTACGCAGTACCACAGTTTATTGTGGATGCGCCCGGCGGTGGTGGTAAAATTCCGCTTCAGCCGAATTATGTGATCAGCTACTCAGACCATAAAATTGTCTTGCGTAATTATGAAGGCTATATGACAACTTACGAAGAACCTGCTGAGTATAAGGTACATGATTCTAAAACTTGTGCCTATTGCCAAAATAAACGCCCGGAGCCTGGACAGAGTGGGGTAATGGGATTGTTGGATGGAGAAGAAATGTTCATCAAACCAGAAGGTTTTGATCATATTCATGAGCGCGGTGGCCTTCAACATCGTCTCAAAGATGATGCAAAGTGGAAACCACTAGGCATTGGTAGTGGAAAATTAGAAGATAATTCATAAAAGGAGTCCCCTATGAAAATTTTAAAGAAATATCGTTTTGCCTTTGTGGCCTTAGTTGCTGTTTTTTTGCTTTCAGCCTGTATTCCTACAACAGCACCAGATGGCTCAACTATTGACGCAACTCAGGCTGCGGCGTTAGTAGAAACAGCTGTTGCTCAGGCTTTAGACGCTCAAGCAACGCAAGTTGCTGAGTCTATGCCAGAAGCAAGCCCTACATCTGTAGCGACAAATACACCTATTCCAGCGCCAGCAACTTTGACACCTATTCCCACAATCACACCCCTTGTGCTTGCAGCAACAGCAACGACAACCAGCGGTGGCGGGGGCGGCGGTGGTGGCGGCGGAGGAACCGTAACTTACCCCGATGCCTGCGATGAAGGTATTAGCGCTACAAAGAAACCTTATGATTTAACTGAGATGCACCCCGGACAGCCTTTTGATATCTATTTCGTTATCAAAAATACTGGTACCACCACTTGGGCTGCCGGAAAAGATCTTTTCCATGTTGATGGTCCTGATATGACAACGGCAGGCTTCCCTTTCGTGGAGCTTCCTGAAATGAAACCGGGAGATAGTTTTACTGTAGGGCCTTATGATGCTATTGCCCCTGCAGCAAATAAAAATCAAGTAAATCAAGGAATGTACTTCAAACTTGAAGGCGGTTTTTGCTGGCCCTATATTGTTATTACCGTGAAATAAGAAAATCTTAGAAAAGAAAAATCCCCACGGCATATTATAGAAATATGTCGTGGGGATATAAAGGCTCATTTATGAAAAAATATCGTGTTCTTTTTATTTCTCTTATTACGATATTAACCATTTCTGCCTGTACACCTGCTGCTACCCCGCAACCACCCTCTATAGAAACAATTGTTGCAGCAACCTATGTAGCCGCTCAAGCGCAAACAGCAGCGGCAATGCCAACTGAAACCCCTGTACCTGCTACACCAACAGTAGGACGCGCAACATCAACGCCTTTTCCTACTGCTACAATTTTTGTGTTCCCATCTTTTACGCCCACATTTACCACTACCCCAACGCCTGCTTACACAGCGACCAATATCACCAGCGGTTCCGGCGATATTATTTATGCATGTAATATCGTGAACATTTCACCCGAAAGCGGTTATGTTGTAAAACCAAGGGAAGAGTTTAAGTGGGTTTGGGAAGTCGAAAATATAGGCACAGCAAAATGGTGGCCAGAGACAGCCTATATTCGATACTCACGTGGGACAGAGTATCACGTCAAAAAGCAAGCGCCTATTGAAGACCCTACAGAACCTGGAGAAATCGGCATTTTCAAGGTCAAAATGCGAGCACCAAAAGAACCAGGCTCTTATACAACCACTTGGTCAATACGCAAAGGCATTCACGAATTTTGTTTTGCCCAACTGAAAATTGTTGTCAAGAAATAGTTTAGAAACTTTCAATGCCGATAATCAGCAAGAAAAGCAAAATCTGTAAAGCCATCATGCCCGCTAAAATATAGACCGCGATCATCCAGCCCGGCGTTTTTTTAGCGCGTTGAATTTCTTCTCCCTCTGCCAATTGGTGGAGGGAATTTTTTATCTCATCCACATTTTCCATCACGAAATAATCATCCGCTTCCTCCGTGATAATCAGCTTGCTCCCGTTAAATTGCCGGATTCTCTCTCTGAGCATCTCCGGTGCATCCAGCAGGAGCGATTGGGGCAAAATAGCGGCATCGGCGGGGGAAAATTCTTCGGCGAGATTTTGCGGGATTAATTTTATCGCCGCATCATCTGCATCCATAAGGGAGGCAAGTTGATTTGAGAGCGTCCCGCTTTCTTCATCCAGAAGTAGCACAGATAAAATATCTGCTTTTTCGCCTTTGATCTCGCTTCTTAATAATCCATCTCGTCTGAGTGATTGCCAGTGATAGGCGAGTAAGCCGCCAAATAGAATCAGCATTTGAAGGGCGTTTAACAAGTCTTCTGTAAAATGCTTTGGCGGGGAATCGAGCAGTGCTTCGAGAAGGAGAGAGATAAGCTGAACAGCGGCAACCATGCCACCGACTACGCCTGCAAAAATTGCAAGATATAGATATATTTTACGGATGATGGAACGACGGGCTTGTTCTGCGTCTTCGTCTGTAGAGAGTGCTTTGGTTTGTAGTGGTCGCCATGTATAGAGCCATAGGGGTAGGCCGACAAAAAGGGTCGCAAGAGATTCTGCGAGGCGATTGCTTTTATATACGCTCGTGGCTAGGGCGCTTTCGATGATAAAAGAAAGTAGCAAGGAAAGCCCAATAAAAGCGGTCACAAGCCCAATAGCAGAGAGGATGTAATAATAAAAACGGTGCAATGCGGCTCGGCGAGGGGCATTTGGGAGCGCGGCAAGATCGCGCTGGAGCCAATGCCCATAATATGCCCAAACTGCGCCGAGTGGAATTGCGATGGCGAGGGGTTCGTCTATTTCTATAAAGAAATTCGCAAATGTGTTTCTGTCGAAAAGCATTTGCAAGAATTCATTGAGAATAACGCCCGTAGTTGAAAGGACGAAAAGCACGCCTGATAAAGAGAAAAAATAAAGCATGCCCAAGCGCAGGAGAGAGTTTTTTTCAACGGGATCGCTGAGCGCATCCTGAGCCACTTTCCACGCCCAAACCCAAAGCGGAAAACCAACGAGAGTCAGCGCAAGCCCGTTTGCGAAAAGGGTATTTTCATAACTGCTGCTAACGCTCGCAAGCGAAAAGATATAACGCAAAATTTGGCTTACGCCAGCGATTGCCATGAGGAGTGAATAGAGCACCCAAATATAACGATAAATACGACGAGTGAGGGTTAGTGCTGCTTTATTTGAAACTTCGAGCCAATCTTTTTTGAGAATATTTAGAAAATAAAAAGCAACCAAGCCATTAAATAGCGCGGCTATCAGATTATCGCTCAAGCTTTGGTAGCCACCGATCAGGGCACGCGAAGAAGGGATATCGAAGATGTTGGTAACCAAGCGGTTAAGAACGGCCAAACCGTTTTGGCTGAGGGGAATCAAAAGCCCTAAAAGGACAGCATATAAGAAAAGAGCGCGTACGCCAGAGCTTCGCTCCTCTTCATCCTTATTTGCGCTGCGTTGTCCCGCCCACCAGTGGATGCCAAAAACCGGCACCCCGACCAAAATAAGCGCGAGGGCTTCCGAAAGTTGGCTTACCCCACCACTACCGGGATTTGAAAAAATAGAGCGGGTCAAACCGATCATCCCCCACAAAACCACTTCCATGCTGATAAGCGAGACAGCGTATAGATAGATCCGTTGAATTGTTTTCATTTTAGAACTCCGCGTATATTTTAGGCACTATTCTTCTGTATACCATTCCCATGACCAATAGTTATAAGGCATCTGCACAATCTTCCACTCCCCATTTTCTTTAGAGAGACCTGCGTTTTCTACATAATCATAATGTCGTTCAAAAAGGAAGCCCCCAGACCCTTCCATAATTGTGACTTCGACGCTCGCTGTATTGCCAGCAATTGCCGTCTCCCCAATCTGATAGCCCGTGTTATTGTCGTAAAAAAGAAAGTTCTGCTCAAACTCAGCGTAACTTGGCTTAAGTTCTTTTTCTGCCAAATAACCATAGGCACGCTCATATTCTCCCTTTTCTATCGCCAAAATATAATTATGGACAATGCTCGAGGGCGTGTCTTCAGCAAGATATGTGGCGCTATCCTGACGGATGAAAAAAAGAGAGAGGGATACAACGACCAAAAGCGCGATCACGACCAAAATCACGGTCAAAAAGCGATCATTTTTCATGAGAATTACCTCCTGCGGAACGCACCTGATTTGAAATGCTACCCATTAATGGAGCGTTTACCCGGCCTCGACAAAATCACGATAAAAGGGCCTAACGCGGGGACAAGTAGAGCCAAAAGCCCCCACAAAGAATATTCGCCAAAGCTCAGGTTTCGATCTCGCAAATAAAAAATAGCCAAGAGAAAAGAAGCCAGCAAATAAGAGAATAAAATAATGCGTAAAGTGTCTATACTCATCTTTTCATTGTATAGGGAGTGGCGCGAAAAAGCAAGAAAGAATGTTCTAATAATTATAGTTCTTTAGTGCAAGAGTGCGTCGAATTTTCTTAATGAACTGAACAAAAAAGAAAAATCCTTGCGAAGATTTTAATCTTCGCAAGGATTTCTAAATTGATCTAAAAAGCAACGAGGGCTATACCCAGCCGCGCAACTCCATCGCTTTAACAACACTGTCGATAGCAACCATATAGGCTGCATCGCGCATATAGACATTTTCTTTTTCTGACATTGCCAAAACTGCATTGAAGGCTACGGTCATTTTTTGGTCGAGTTTTTGTAGCACTTCGTCTTTAGGCCAGTAGAAGTTCATATCATTTTGAACGCCTTCAAAATAAGAGACTGTTACGCCACCGGCATTGCAGAGGAAATCGGGAATATTGAAAATCCCTTTTTCTTTGATCACTTCATCCGCTTCGGGCGTTGTAGGGCCATTTGCACCTTCTGCAATCACTTTAACGCGATCACTAATTTTCAAGATGCTATCTGCATTAACTTGTCCCTCCAAAGCGCCGGGCATCAGCACATCGCATTCTTTGGTAATCCAGGCATCGCCATCTTCGCGGATATAACCTGCGGCATCAGCTTTTTCTTTATCAACCATGCCATATTGATCGGTGATTGACTGTAAGAAGACAGGGTCACAGCTATCGGGATGACTATATGTATAAGATGTATTATCTTCACGATCCCAACAAGAAATACAAGCGATCTTTCCGCCTAACATTTCAACAAAACCGATTGCTGCATATTGGCTCACGTTACCGTAACCCTGAACAGCCATGATAGAGCCTTTTGTTTCCAAACCGAGGTGTTTCATTGCCTCACGGACGGTATAGATCACGCCGTAGCCGGTTGCTTCTGTACGTCCAAGTGATCCGCCGCCACCGAGGGGTTTGCCGGTGAAAACACTGGGCGTAAATTCGCCAACAAGTTTGGAATATTCATCCATCATCCAGCCCATCATTTGGGGTGTTGTGCCAACATCCGGAGCGGGGACATCTTGGCGGGGGCCAATATTACGCCACATATTTTGTACCCAGCCGCGTGTTAGACGTTCTTTTTCGGCTGTAGAGAGTGTTGCGGGATCTACAATAATGCCGCCTTTTCCGCCGCCAAGTGGAATATCTGCTACGGCGCATTTCCAGGTCATCCAGGTGCCGAGGGCGCGGACTGTATCCATCGTCTCTGAAGGGTGAAAACGGATGCCACCTTTATTAGGGCCACGCGCATCATTATGTTGTACGCGGTAACCCTGAAAAACGCGCAAAGTACCATCATCCATACGAACAGGGATGCGGAAGGAATATTCGCGTGCAGGCCAGCGTAAAACCTCGGCGATTTGCGGGTCTAAATTGAGCAATTCTGCAACTCGATCAAATTGTTTTTGCGCCATTTCAAAAGCATTAATCTGTTCAGACATTTTGTCTCCTTAAAGACGATCAATTAAGAAAAGATAAACGGGCATACTGATCGGTATGCCCGTTTTATTGCAAGGAATTTAAGGTAAAAATTATCATCCTGTGCATAGGGTACATGAGATTAGAAAGAAGGTCAATAGGATGGAAATCATATCCTGAAATGATTTCCATCAAAGCATATTTGAAGCTTTGATAACCCTGAGCGAAGGAGTGCGTCGCACCTGACTAAGGAGAAAAATGCCTGGGGATGGGCTTTTTGCCATTTAATCAGCAGAATGCCCATCGAATTAGGTGCGATGCACTCTATAGAGCCTTTTTTTAACTCTTTTTACTCCCCTTTCCATTTAGCACTGCGTTTTTCTGCAAAGGCCGTCATCCCTTCTTTTTGGTCTTCAGTTGCAAAAAGGAAGTAAAAAGCGCGGCGTTCAAATTCCAGGCCTTCTGTCAGGGAGAGTTCGTAGGCTTTGTTAACGGCCGCTTTTCCCTGTTGCAAAGCCAAAGGCGCGCGCTTGGCAACGCGTTTTGCCAGCTTGAGTGCAACATCCAAATATCCATCAACGGGAGCTACGCGGTTAACGAGACCAAAGTCGAGGGCTTCTTTAGCGGATAATACTCGGTTATTGAGTACCATTTCCATTGCAATGACCTTGCCTACTGCACGTGTGAGACGTTGTGTCCCGCCTGCGCCGGGGATTACGCCGAGGTTAATTTCAGGTTGTCCAAATTTAGCTTTTTCCGAGGCAATGATCATATCGCAAGACATCGCCAGCTCGCATCCGCCACCGAGCGCGTATCCCGAAACGGCGGCGATAATCGGTTTTTTGATATTTCGAATGCCATCAAAAAGCTCTACAAAAGAGCCTTTGACCATTTCTACGGCTGACATTTTTGCCATTTCGCTAATATCTGCGCCAGCGGCAAAAACGCGCTCGCTGCCGGCGATCACGATCGCGCCAATTTCTTCATCTGCATCAAATGCAGAGAGGGCGGCGATCAGCTCTGTCATTAGCTCGCCGTTGAGCGCATTCATTGCCTCGGGGCGGTTTAATATGAGCAGCCCAACGCTTTCTTTTTTCTCGCTAATGATTGTCTTATAGGTCATTTCTTTGCCTCCGGAATGAATTTTTATGAAAAAAGTGATAAAATCTCCGGTATATCAATAGATAGCGGTAAAACACTAAGTGATGAGATGATTCTGCGAGGAGCGCGCATTTGCGACATGGCAGTCTCATACTCTGAAAAATGAGATTGCTTACGCCTAAAGGAGTACTCGTCGGCGATAAAACAGCCTCGCAAAATCAATATCACTTCAATTTACCCATTATTCAGTAATAAGGAGATTTTTATGAATATCGTCACTATTCTACTCTATGCCCACTCAGGCATTCGGTGGTTGATTATTTTAGCTGCACTCTCGGCCCTTGCTCTTTTCGGCTATGGTTGGATCGTCAAAAAGACCTTCCCAAAATTAAGCCGAATCTTGCCCGCAGCCTATAGCGGTTTGCTAGACGCGCAAGTATTACTTGGCCTGATCTTCATGATCTGGACAGGTTCACAAGGTGCGGGTTATCCCCGTTTTCGCCTTGAACACATGGCAATGATGATCCTCGCCGCCGTACTAGCTCACCTGCCTTCTCGTTGGGCAAAAGCAGGCAAAGAAAACCTTTATCGCAACACCTTTTTGGTCATCCTTGGCACACTCCTTCTCATTTATCTTGGCATTCTCGTACTCCCCGGTGGATGGACTCGCTAAAAGATGGAAATTCGCCCCTATAATGACAGCGATAGGGCAGGATTGCTAGCACTCTGGACAGAGGTTTTCCCGGCAGGGTCAGCGCATAATGACCCTGCTACCTCTCTGGATAAAAAACTGCGCACCGACCCTGACCTTTTGCTTGTTTCCGTTAAAGAGGGCAGGGTTGTCGGCTCGGTCATGGGAGGTTACGACGGGCACCGCGGCTGGATCTATTCTCTCGCCGTCAAACCCTCCCTCCGCCGACAGGGAATCGCCTCTGCGCTAATGGAAAGTATCGAAGAAAAATTACGCGAACGCGGATGTCTGAAAGTTAATTTGCAAGTTTTAGCATCCAACACCGAAGTCATTAAGCTCTACGAAGAACTAGGCTTCAGTGTTGAAGAAAGAGTTAGTATGGGGAAGAAGTTGTATGAATAAAGTATAGGCGACTGACAAATAATGTGGAAAGATTTAATCTCTAAATTGACAGCAAATAGAAAATATAGTGCCTCGGCTTCACCTGAAGCTATTTCGGTGGCCGAAAACCTTTTAAATCTAAAGTTTCCCGAAACCCTTAAGTCTCTACTTAGTGAAGCTGATGGAATTGAAGGAGAATATAGTCTAGATTTAATTTGGTCATTAAGTAAGATTCAAGAAGCAAATATTGAGTTTCGAACCTATAAAGACTTTAAAGAACTTTATATGCCATTTGATTCTCTTTTGTTTTTCGCTGATGCAGGTAATGGAAATCAATTTGCGTTTTCGATACTTTCTGGAGAGATTCGAAAGGATGATATATTTTGTTGGAATCATGAAGATGATAGCCGTACTTGGGTTGCACCATCCCTTGAAAGATATTTGGAATGGAGACTCTCTGGAAGACTCAAGCTATCTTAGCTTAGCTACTTAAAGCTATGGTGTTGGGAGCTGTAAGGGATTACACAAAAAACAAAAACGCGTTCTTCACAGAACGCGTTTTCTTATGGCAGGGAGGGCGGGAATCCTTTGAAATTAATCCGCTCTCCATTCTTGGTCAACTACAACAATATCCTCAATAACAACTTGATCTTTTGTGGCGTTGACAAGCCGCACATCTCCCTCGAAAACCACATTTTTTCCAAACTTGATATCTCCCTCAATGCTTAAACTTTTACAATTAAGCAATGAAGGCACGCCTACAGGAAAACGGTCTTCAAGGTTCTGGATCAATCTATAATATTTTGAATCAAGTGTGACTACGGGAGGAGGCAAGGTGCGTTCGGGATTAAGGATAATGCGATAGTCAGATGTTAAAATATAAGCATCGGAGCGAATAGCAAGCAATTCATTTGTCGTTTTTACGGGGTTGAAGCGATTACGCTGGATTCGCACAGGTTGAGAGCCTTCAAAGGCAGAAATGGCTGCGCCTTGCGCGGTTTCCAAACTATATACAGGCGTGGAATCGCTCTTCTTGGGGTCAACCGTCTTCTCGTTGCGGATCATGGGGAGTTGGAGATTGTTTTCTTTTTTCTGCATCTCTTCTTTGAGTGCGACCAGATTGATCCAGATGCTATTTGTATTGAAATAATCAAAGTGTTGAATGTCTTGATGGATGTGTTTTTCTTCCGGGGGACATTGAGCAATTTCCCATAGGACAAGTTTCCCATCGCGGTAGCAAACGGGGAAGCCACCCTTTACGTCCATTTCGGTGCGTTCAGCAACTTCCATCAAAAAGGGTGCATTCGTTTCAACGAGATGGCCCAATATTTTCGTGTCTATTACTGCGCCCAAATTATCAGAGTTGGAAATGAAGGCATATTTAAAGCCGGATTCCAGAAGTTTATCTAGCATACCGCTTGTTATTAAAGCTGGATAAATATTGCCATGTCCGGGCGGAGCCCATTCCAACTCAGGGTTTTCATCCCAGATGACAGGGCTTAGATCGGATTGTTTCACTTTGGGTACTTTGTGCTGCAAGAAAGACAGAGCAAGTTCACTTTTCCACAGCTTGGGATACTTTTCGAGAAATCCCAAGGAATCTTCTTCGGTGGCAAAGCTATTCATTAAGACCAGGGGGATGTCTAATGCTAAGGCTTGTTGGGCGATAATATCTAAAAATGAATATTCTCCTTTTATCTGGAGCAGGGATTTAGCCTTCTCCAGCCCCATACTTGTCCCCAAGCCACCATTCAGTTTAAGGATCACCGCGCTCGAGAGGGCTTCTTGTCCTACATCCGCTGTTTTCTTCGAAATACTTTCTACATCGGGAATATTTTCAACGGCTTCAATATCGGCTGCGCGGATAAATCCGGTTTGTCCGTCAACGAGCTGAGAGTAGTAGTATTTAAAGCTTTCTATAGCGAGTTCCGGCATATTTTCATTGCGCATCCGCTCTTCAAAGAGAGCAAATTTCTGATCAATACTTGTGCTCATATATATTCCTTAGGTCGTAGGTTTTCAGTGCTAGATTATTGATGTTATATGATTTTATAATTTCAAGTATTCTACCGTAAACACAGCACTTTCAAATATGACTCCGCGAGGAGTATGGTTTTGCGACGACGCGGTCTCGTTGTTGTGAGATTGCTTCGTCAGAAGTGCATCCTCCTCGCAAACTCATCCGTTTTTAGAATTCCTACTGTAAACGATGTGGAAGAATCAAAAACGGGCGACCATTTTATAGTCACCCGTTCTGATTACTGAACACTGATTACTCTTTACTGAAAACTACTCTTCTGTCACTTCACCTTCGATAACATCATCGTCATCGGCGGGAGCGGCTTCTTCGCCAGCATCACCTGCGGGGGGAGCTTGCGCTGCTTCAGCTTGCTGCGCGTAGAGTTGCTCGCTAATTGCGTTGAAAGCATTCTGTAGGTCTTCTGTTGCCGCTTTGATGCTGGCAATATCATCGCCTTCAGCGGCTTTCTTCAGCGTTTCAATTTTCTCTTCGATGTCTTTTTTGTCGCTGTCAGAGACTTTTTCACCTAACTCTTTAAGCGTTTTTTCAGTCTGGTAGCCAAGATTATCGGCACTGTTTTTCAGGTCAATTAATTCGCGGCGTTCTTTATCTTCGGCTTCGTGGACTTTTGCCTGCTCAACCATATTATCAATATCGCTCTTGTCGAGATTCGTCGAGGCGGTAATGGTTACTTTTTGCTCTTTATTGGTCGCTTTATCTTTGGCGGTTACGTTAATAATACCGTTTGCGTCAATATCAAAAGTTACTTCGACTTGTGGAATGCCACGCTGTGCCGGTGGAATGCCATCGAGACGGAAGCGTCCGAGAGACATATTATCGCCAGCCATTGGGCGTTCACCCTGCAAAACATGAATGTCTACAGCGGTTTGGTTGTCGGCTGCGGTGGAGTAAACTTCCGTTTTTTGGACGGGGATGGTTGTGTTGCGTTCGATCATCACAGTCATAACGCTGCCCATGGTTTCTACGCCCAAAGAAAGCGGTGTTACGTCGAGGAGCAAAATATCTTTTACATCGCCACCGAGTACGCCACCTTGAATAGCTGCGCCAACGGCGACAACTTCGTCAGGATTTACACCTTTGTGCGGTTCTTTTCCATCAGCCAAAGAGCGTACCAGATCATGGATCATCGGCATACGAGAAGAACCACCGACCAAAACGACTTCATTTAATTCGCTGGCTTTCATTCCGGCATCTTTGAGTGCAGACAAGAAAGGTGTTTTGCAGCGTTTAACCAAATCTTCGGTCATTTGTTCAAATTTGGCACGCGTTAGTTTTAGTTGTAGATGTTTGGGGCCAGAGGCATCTGCGGTTACATAGGGCAGATTGATCTCGGTTTCCATCATCGTGGAAAGTTCAATTTTTGCTTTTTCTGCAGCTTCACGCAAGCGCTGGAGCGGTTGACGATCATCGCGCAGGTCAATGCCTTGGTCTTTTTTGAACTCATCAGCAGCCCAGTTAACAATTGCTTGGTCCCAGTCGTCGCCACCGAGATGGGTATCGCCGTTGGTCGATTTTACTTCGATCACGCCGTCACCAACTTCGAGAACAGAAACGTCGAAAGTTCCGCCACCCAAGTCAAAAACAAGGATGGTTTCGTCGGCTTTTTTATCGAGACCATAGCTCAGGGCCGAGGCTGTCGGCTCGTTGATGATGCGCATAACTTCTAATCCCGCAATTCTGCCTGCATCTTTTGTGGCCTGACGCTGACTGTCATTGAAATAAGCGGGGACGGTGATCACGGCTTGCGTAACGCTTTCGCCGAGATAGGCTTCAGCATCGGATTTGAGTTTGGCGAGGATCATCGCCGAAATTTCTTGTGGACTATATTCCTTTTTTGTGACAGGGATTTTGACGAGGACGTCCTCGGTTTTACCTGATACCACCTCGAAGGGCACCATGCCGCGTTCAACTTTTGTCTCATCAAATCGGCGCCCGATGAATCTCTTGATCGAATAAATAGTGTTTTCTGAGTTGATAACGGCCTGACGTTTAGCCGTTTGCCCAACCAGACGCTCTCCGTTTTTATTGAAGGCCACCACCGAGGGGACTAATCGCCCGCCCTCTGCAGAGGAGATAACTGTGGGTTGTCCGCCTTCCATCACGGCGACAACACTGTTTGTTGTTCCAAGGTCAATGCCTATGATTTTGCTCATTTTTTCGCTCCTGTAAAAATCTTTTCTTTAATTTCTTTTTGCCCATAAAGGCAACGGATATAGGATACCTGAGCGATGCAAGAATCATGTTAACGATACGTAGAAAAAATATAGGTGGCGTTAAAAAAGAAAACCTGACAGGTCTCAGAGACCCGTCAGGTTTTGTGTATTTCGCGTAGATAATATTAGGGTTGGCTAATCGTTATGGAATCAACTTCAACCTTTACTGGCAAAACATTGAAAGAAGAAACTGAAACACCTACCAATCCATCTCGGAGTGCATAGTTATTTTCGTCAAAGACATTGGTTTCATAATCGTTAATGAAGAGAGAAAGTGTTCGATCATTACAAATGATGCTGTACTTATTTGTTTCTTTACCCGCTTTAATTTTATTCGAGCCACCATCTTTGAGTTGTGTATAGATGACAGCACCATCACTGCGAATAATTGCGTGATAAATCCAATAGAGTCCATTATTCGCAATATTGAATTCATACCAGCCTTCATCTGGCGTATAGCGGCAAATTAAGCTGACGTTATTGTTATTTACACCGCGATTTTCAACGACCACATCGAGGCGGACATTGTCGTATTCATAAGCGTCGTAGGTGACATAAGCCCATTGGCCTTCGCTTTCAAGGTTGAAAGCAAGGCGGCCATCATCGGTGCCAACAAACATTGTGCCAAAATCGGTTTCAACGAAAGTGGGGACGCTTTTTGTTCCGTTGACGAGGAAATAAGTCCATTGATCAGTATTGGTGTCAAAGGTTTCTGTATAGAATTGTTGCGCCACAGGCTCAGTTGGTGGAGGGGTATTGGTAGGTACTTGTTCAACGGGCTCGACTGGCGCGGCCTCTTCAACTGGAGCAGGAGCAACGGGTTCTTCAGGGGTTCCGAGCCCGCATGCAAGGCTAACAATTAGAATAAAGCCTACAAGAAATAGAAATGGTTTTGTTAATCGGTATGACATCATTTTCTCCTCTAAATTAAGTAAAGTTGAGTAACAATGTCAGTATAGCAAAAAAATATGCCATTCACAAGAAAAAGCATTAGCCAAAAAGGGCTAATGCTTTTTTGTGGAGATGGCGGGAATCGAACCCGCGTCCGAAAAATTCGAGCCTCGAATATCTACGAGCGTAGTCAATTGATGTTCGTCACCAGAAAGTTCTCAATTGACAGGAAAGATTTCTGGTCAGCCGCTTGAACCCGAGAGTCCTCTTTCACACAGCTAGTGGCATTACTGCGCGGCACTTCATCTTTGCGTCGCCCAGTCCTATGATCCGATGAAGTTGGATAAAGGTGGACGGGTCTCGTTGAGAGACCGACTACTATACTATCGCTTAAGCAGCGAGGGGCATAGCAGCGTAAGGTGTGCGTTTGGCACTTGTTTTTTGCGCTGAGTTTACGAGCATCGGCGCCTCTCGGCTCGCAATCCGGAATCAGCCTTCTCCGTCGAAGCCTGTCATCCCCATGCTTTTTCATTATAGCACGAAGCATAGCTCAGGAAAAATGACGAGAGTGGCTAATTAGGTGGACTTTAGAATTTTGTCATTGCGAGCGAAGTTTGCGGAGCGTGGCAATCCCCCCTTTCAACTTGGAGATCGCCGCGTCGAGCTAAAGCTCTCCTCGCGAAGACATACCCACTACATTATCCACTCCTTTTTATAGGAATTATGTATTCTTGCTGTTAGAGTAGCTTTATGCTAGACTTTTTACAGGTAAATATATTTTTAATATCTTTGATCTTGCGCAAAGGAAAAATCCATGGCTGAAAAAATTTTAATCATTGATGATGATCTCGATACGCTTCGTCTTGTCGGTCTTATGTTGCAAAAACAGGGCTATCAGATAGCTGCGGCGAATAATGGAAAACAGGGCTTAGCTAAAGTAGAAGAGGAAATTCCTGACCTGATTTTGCTGGATGTCATGATGCCAGATATGGATGGATACGAGGTTGCTCGTCGTTTGCGACAGAATGCAGCGACAGCTAAAATCCCTATCCTTATGTTTACCGCTAAATCTCAATTAGATGATAAAGTAACCGGCTTTGAATCTGGTGCAGATGATTATTTAACCAAGCCAACACATCCGACAGAGCTTCAGGCTCACGTAAAAGCCCTCCTTGCTCGTTCTGTAAAATCTGAAAAAACAGATGAAGAAGAAGCCCCCTCATCGCAAAATGCCTTCACTGTTGGTGTTATTAGCGCACGCGGTGGATTAGGCGTTTCTTCCATTTCGCTGAATTTGGGGAGCTATCTAAATACGGGAATAGGCGAAGAAACCATTATCGTAGAACTGGCCTCCGGTTTAGGTACTATTGGACGAGATTTAGGGTTTGAAGACCTTAGCGGATTATCAACCTTGCTTAGAGGTTCTCCTGAGGAGATCACATCAGAGAAAGTTGAAGAAATCTTATTTGAACACGAATCTGGGCTAAGAGTCTTGCCGGCTTCAGAAGAGCCAAGAGACGCAGAACTTGGCTCGGCTTTATCTCAAACAAGAGCTATTTTTAAGGAATTGCTTCCTCTGTCTAAATATTTGGTTATTGATTTTGGGGCAGGGTTGTCCGCTTTAGATCAAGCTTTATTACCACAATGTGATCTTGTTATTGTTGTTGTTGAAGCTTTTGCAAACTCTATTGAGCATTCCAAATTATTATTAGCCAACTTATTTGAATTAGGGCTTGAGAAAGAACAAGTTCTTGTTGCGCTTAATAATCGAGTGCGTTCTGAGATGCTTCTCTCTATGGGGCAAGTTAAAGAAAAGATCGATTATCCTGTAACAACAACATTTACGCCCGCGCCAGAACTTTATGTTCAGGCAGTTCGTCAAAATAGAACATGCGTATTGCATGAGCCAGAGAGTATGCTAACCCAACAATTCAAAAAAATGGCAACAGTCATTTTGGAATATGAGGCGAAAGAGGAATGAGTGGGTTAGCACCTCATGTGTTAAAAAAAATAAAATTTGCAGCAGAGCTTTTTAAACAGGCAAAGCATCCTCTTGCTCTCACTGGTGCGGGGATATCCACTCCTTCAGGGATTCCCGACTTTCGTTCAGAGGGGAGCGGATTATGGTCAAAAAATGAAGCGATGGAAGTCGCTTCTCTTCTTACTTTTCGTTATAACCCTTTAGAATTCTACAAATGGTTTCATCTTCTTGCGAAGCAGATCATTGAAGCACAGCCAAACGCCGCGCATATAGCACTAGACTCTCTTGAAAAACTTGGCTGCCTTGATAAAGTCATCACGCAAAATATTGATATATTGCATCAAAAGGCAGGAACAAAAAGCGTAATAGAAATGCATGGCACACTGCGTACACTCTCTTGTACGCAGTGTTTTTCTCAGTTTGACTCAGCAGATTTTCTAAAAGCATTTATTGAAAATGAAATTATTCCTCATTGCCCCGATTGCGGTGCAATTCTTAAACCAGATGTAATTCTCTTTGGGGAGCAACTCCCCCAAAAAGCATGGCTAAATGCACAAAAAGCGGCTCGCAAATGTGATCTAATGATCGTGATCGGCTCCTCTCTCGAGGTTTTACCCGTTGCTGGATTACCGATACAAACACTTGATCGCGGCGGGCATCTGATCATTATCAATCAAACACCCACTTATCTTAACGTGCGTGCCGATATTGTTTTCACGCAGGACGCAGCAGAAGTCCTCCCCCTATTGGCTGAGGAGATATCAAATAATGGAAGATAGTATCAAAAAATTGGCAGATTACCGCCGTCTTATTGAAGTTTCTCGTGATCTTGCATCTACTCTGGATCTGGATACGCTTCTCTACAGGATCGTAACGCTCGCTGCGGAAATAGCAGATGCGGCAGAAGCCTCTATTTTGCTCTATGACGATGCGGCGAGACAACTCAACTTTCAAGTTGCTACCAATATGGAATTACCAAATATGCGCGGGCTAAATGTCCCGCTAAAGGGTAGCATTGCAGGCTGGATTGTAACCAATCGTAAACCCGTTCGGATTGGGGATGTGCAAGACGACAAACGCTATTTTGATGGTGTTGAAATAGCAACCAGTTTTGAGACGCAGTCCATTTTAGGGGTTCCGCTGATTACGAAAAATAAGGTGATCGGGGTGCTGGAAGCGTTGAATAAAAAAGGTGGGGGTTTCACAGATGCCGACGAAGAACTACTGCTCGTACTCGGCTCTCAAGCTGCGGTCGCGATCGAAAATACGCGTCTCTTCCAGCAATCTGATCTTATCTCGGAATTTGTTCACGAGCTGCGCACCCCTCTTGCATCCCTCAGCACAGCGACTTATCTCCTTTTGCGGCCAGAGATTTCATCTAACCAGCATGAGCAAATTGTCAATAATATCCACTCTGAAACTTTAAGGTTGAGCGCGCTGGCATCGTCTTTCCTTGATCTTTCTCGGCTGGAATCAGGGCGTGTTCATTTTAAATATGAAATTTTTTCTGTAGAGAAGCTTTTCAGCGAATGCCGTGAAATTATGCAGTCGAAAGCGGATGAGATGGAGATTAAGATAGAACTTGATCTTCAAGATGATTTGCCAAAATTAGAAGCTGACCCCAATAAGATGAAGCAAGTTGTTTTGAATTTGCTTAGCAATGCGATTAAATATAATCTCCCTGAAGGAACTGTTACTTTGCGGGCTAGCGCAAATGATGAAGAAATGCGATTGACTGTGCAAGATACTGGCTACGGTATTCCTGAAGAGGCGATGAAACACCTTTTCAAAAAGTTTTTTCGTGTTCATGAAACAGAAGATAAAGTTGCAGGGACAGGGCTGGGGCTTTCTATTAGCAAGCAGATCGTGCAGGGGCATCGCGGCTCTATAGAAGCTAAAAGCAAATCAGGAGAAGGAACATCTTTTATCATCCATCTACCTTTGCGTGCTGCTAGAGATTAGCTTTTTGCAATATATAATCCGCGCCCAAATATGCCATCTGGGTCATAATGCACATTAAGTTCAGCTTCTTCAAAAAAGGATAGCATTTCATCTACCGTATAAAGGGCTAGGTTATGGTCTTCTGTGAGATGCTCAACCCTTTCTGGTTTCCCTATTAAATAATGAAAATGTATCTTGGAGATTTTTCCATCAAGACCGCTTGTATTCATGCGGGAAATTTTTAGGTCGGGCAGGTCAACGGTGACCATATGTGGGGAGCCTACAATCCACTGCTCCGGGGTAAACCAAGGCTCAACGAGAATAATGCCATTGGGGTTTAAATGATTCTTGAAGCAGATTAAGGCATCCACTACTTGCTGCTCTTCCTGTAAATAGCCAATAGAACTGAACAAGCACTGCACTACATCGTAACGTTGTGGCAGGGAGAAGTCACTCATATCCGCTTGCCAGAATTGAGCGGTTGATATTTTGCTTTGAGCGATCTCTACGAACTCCGGCTCCATATCGATCCCATCGATCTGAAATTCGCGCGAAAGATATTTCGCATGTTCGGCTGTCCCACAGGCTACATCAAGGATGCTCTTTGCGGTAGGATGCTCTTTCTTTATTAGATCCTTTATATCTTTAGCTTCCTTTTCGTAATCTTTGAAAGCATAGATCAAATCATAATATTTGGCTGTTTTCGAGAACATAAAAGCTCCTATGGGCGTAACAAAACTTTCAGCATACCACGTTCACTTGCCTTTTCGAAGGCTTCTAATCCTTGCTCAATTGGATACTCCGCTGCGATCATCCCAAGTGGATTAACCAAATTATTTTCCAGTAAACGGATGGCTGGCGCAAAGGGACCACAACGTGAGCCGACGATATTGATCTCATCCACGACCAGCGAAGAGAAATTGACCTGCATATCACCCTTATACGTGGATTTCATCACCAGCGTCCCGCGGGGACGAATGGCTTGCCTCGCTAAAGAAAAACCGGATGCCGATCCCGTTACATCTACTACCACATCCCAGCGCCAAGGAATAACATCTGCTTCGTCAATTAAACGAATGCCGCGCTCCGTCAGCAATTTCTGCTGAATGGGGTGTCGCGCTACCACGCGCAGATCTGCGCCTGTGAGCTGTAAAACTTGCGCGATTAACTGACCAAATCTTCCTGCACCAATCACGAGCACCCGATCCGTTGGGCGGATATGAACTTCTTGGGCAATTTCCAGCGCGGCGGCGACCAATTCGGTGAAAATGGCCTTTTCGTCAGATACAGAATCGGGAAGAGCTACCAAGTTTTGAGTCGGGAGCGTGACGTATTCGGCAAATATCCCATCCCGATTATGGATGCCGAGCGTTGTCCGCTCTTCGCAATGAGTCGAGCGTCCATTTATACATTGCTCGCAATTCCCACAAGTGATATTAATTTCACCTGCCACGCGTTTACCGACCCAGCTTTTATCAGCACATTCAACCACTTTACCGACAAATTCATGTCCGGGCACGCCCGTGAAGGGATAATAACCCTTCACCATTTCAAGGTCTGTGCCACAAATCCCCGCCAAGCGCACACGGATTAATGCCTCGTCCGCTTGGGCAGGTTTGGGATGATTTTCTTTATAAGAAAGTTTTTTGTTTTCAAGCCAGAGTGATTTCATGGGGTCTCCATTTTTTTTGCATTCCTTTTATTATACGCCTTCTTCTCTGGAGGTATACTATGCCAATCTTAAATGCGTAGGAGAGTTTTTATGAAAGGTGTCATTGCAGGCGGAGACGCACAAACCGTCGCAGCCGGAGAAGAGATTTTAGCCAAAGGCGGCAACGCCGCAGACGCAGCCATCGCCGCTGTTTTTGCCTCCTTTGTCGCCGAATCGGTCATGACCAGTATTGGCGGGGGCGGCATCGCCATTGTTGGCGATATCAAAGAAGATAAAGCCGAAGTTTACGACTTTTTTGTCGATATGCCCTCCGGCAAAACCTCCCCAGAAATGGATTTTCACGAAGTTCAATCCGATTATGGCCCCGCCCAGGATTCGCTCTATATCGGGCGCGCCAGCACCGCTGTGCCGGGCATCGTCGCGGGGCTTTGCGCCCTCGCCAAAGATCATGGCACGCTCCCATTTAAGACCCTCCTCGAGCCAGCTATCCGCATGGCGCGCGAGGGTGTTGTGCTTTCCCCCTCGCAGGAATATGTGCTCGATTTTCTGACCCCGATCTACGAAGATACTCCCGAAATTAACGCTATGTATAAAAAGCGGGATGGATCAGCTTGGCTCGCTGGCGAGAAAAACAGATTCCCCAAGCTGGCAGAGAATCTCGCCCAATTAGCAGAAGAGGGATCGCTCTCCTTTTCACGTGGTTCCATTGCCCAAGCTATTATCCGGGATCAAAAATCTCACGGTGGACTCATCACCCAAAGTGATCTGGAAAATTATCAGGTGCGGAATCTTGAGCCGCTGCGCATCTCCTACCGGGATGTAGAATTACTCTTCCCTGCCATGCCCTCCACGGGTGGTGCATTGATCGCTTTTACGCTCAAATTACTGGAATCTGTTAATTTAGCAAAACTAGAACATCTCGGCGTGGACCATATCTGCGTATTGGCAGAGGCAATGCGTCTGACAAATATCGCCCGCCCTGTCTGGGATGCGGAGGCAAGTTCGAGCCAAGAGCGTGTCGAAAGATTCTTAAACGAGAAACATCTGGGCTTATATCAAAAGAAATTAAATGAGATTCTGCTAGGGGCAAAACCTCCCACAGAACCGCTTTACCCCAAAGGCCCCGACCATACCACGCATATCAGCGTTGTGGATGCAGCGGGGAATTTTGTGGGCGTAACGACAACTGCTGGCGAGAGTGCTGGCTACGTCGTAGACGGCACAGGGATTTGCATGAATAATATGCTTGGTGAAGCCGATTTGCACCCGCAAGGATTTCATAAATTGGCGCCTGGCACGCGTTTAAATACGATGATGTCGCCCACGATTTTGCTGAAAGATGGTGCGCCGCAAATGGTGCTGGGGAGCGGCGGCTCGAGCCGTTTGCGCTCGGCGATTTTGCAGGCCGTGAGTAATGTGATCGATTTTAAGATGCCACTCAAAGAAGCAGTGCTTAATCCGCGCATCCATTTTGGAGCGGGGATTTTGCAGTTGGAGGGTGGTATTTCTGAAAAACGGGCAGTGGAAATGGAAAAGTTGGGCTATACCGTAAATCGCTGGCAAAACCTGAATATGTACTTTGGCGGCACGCATGCCACGGCACTAGAAAATGGAAATTGGGTCGCTGTTGGCGATAGCCGCCGCGGCGGCGATGGGAAGGTTGTGGAGTAGGTTTTTCAGAGACAGAACTTTCGTACTCGGACTAAGCCCAAATTACATCTGTCACTAGATTCCAAATACAGATATTTGGCAGGGTTTCATCCCATTTGGCGTTATAATTTCAATCTGTCTTGAAAAGAAGGAGTAAATAATGACTCAATTTCTTAAACATCAACTTTATGATCTGTTGAACCGCCCGGGACCTTTGTGGTTGGTTGAAGCAAATTTAAGCGGGCTAAATTTGAGTGGGGTTAGGCTTGAAGGTGCTAACCTGACAGATGCCCAAATGAATGGCGCAAATTTAGAAAAAGCTACTCTGAAAGGGGCTCTTTTAGAACGCGCCATGCTCAGAGAATCGCGCATGAAAGAGGCTATCTTTGAAGGAGCGAACCTAAGCTGGGCAAAACTAAATCGAGCTGATTGTTATAGAGCCAATTTCAAAAACAGCACGATGAAAAATATAAGACTAAAGGACGCGATTTTTTTAGAAGCTGATCTTAGCGGGGCTAACCTTGAAAATGCGAATTGCAAGAAAACTATTTTTGAGAAAGCAAATTTATCTGGGGCTAATTTAAAATTAGTAGAATTTGACAGAGCAAATATGAAAGAAGCAAATTTAGAAAAAGCTGAGCTGAAAGATGCAAAATTCTTGACAGTAGATTTGCGGCATGCAAAGCTAAGTGAAGCCTCTCTGGAAGATGCGAGCTTGCAAGATTCTGACTTGCGAGATGCAAATTTGCAGGGAGCCAACTTGAAAGGGGCTAATTTGCAGGGAGCTGTTTTGCAAAATGCAAATTTGGAGAAAGCAAATTTAGAAGGGGCCGATTTACGTAACGCGATCCTTTTTGATGCAAAAATGACGGGCGCAATTATGCCCGATGGCACAGTTCACGAGTAGCATGGGCGTCTTAGGCTTCGTCATTCTTTTTGGTTTGCTCGGTGGTGTTGCGGTTGGTTTACAGGGGCCGCTAGCCAGCTTGATGAGCGAAAAAATTGGCACGCTGGAAAGCGTCTTTTATATCCATCTCGGCGGAACAATAGCGGCGTTAATCCCCCTTCTTTTTTATGGAGGCAGAAATTTATCTCGCTGGCGAGAAGTCCCTTGGTATGCACTGGGCGCAGGCGTGTTGGGATTAGCCGTCATCGCCGCGATGAGTTTCATGGTTCCGCGCGTTGGCGTTGCCCCGGCTGTAGTATTGATCGTTGCCGGACAATTACTCGTTAGCGTTATTTTGGATCATTACGGATTATTTGGCGCGCATCCCCGCTCTTTCGATAGCACCCGTGCATTGGGCTTGCTACTGGTATTCGTCGGCGTGTGGGTGACAGTGAAATAATTTCTTTGACCTTTATCAGCTTCGGGAGTGCCTAAACTCAAAATCATAAAAGGAGTGTCTTTGCGAGACAGCTTTACCGTCGAAGCAATCTCCCATCTAAAAACGAGATTGCTTCGCTTCGCAAGCTTCGCTCGCAAAATCATTTATATCTTGTGGTTTAGGCACTCTGTCAGCTTCAGGAATTACTAAAAAATAATTACAGACTGTTATAATGGAGTTATGAACTTATTTGGCCGTTTTATTAGGACTTTATCTGAAGTGCGACGCACTCTCTAAAATTTTAAAAAGACCTGGTCGGTTTCTATCAACCTATCAGGTCTTTTTCTTTCTACCCTCTAAAAAGGAGATTCAATGGAAACACCCTGGGAATATCGCTACGCCTATCGAACACAGGCAATGAAAAGCTCTGCTATTCGTGAAATTCTAAAATTGACCCAACAACCTGAGATCATTTCACTTGCAGGCGGACTACCCGCACCCAAAGTTTTCCCTGTAAAAGAATTTCAAGAAGCCGCTTATAAGGTGCTCGAAGAAAACCCCGAAAGAGCATTGCAATATGGCACAACCGAAGGCTACCTTCCCTTGCGGGAAATGATAGCTGAGCGCTCGGCACGATTCGGATTAAATGTGAATCCCGCAAATATATCCATTACTTCAGGTTCACAGCAAGCACTGGATCTGATCGGTCGCCTTTTTGTTAATCGCGGCGACCGCATCATCGTAGAAACCCCCTCCTATCTTGGCGCATTACAAGCCTGGGATGCCTACGGCGCAGAATATATCCCCATCCCGATGGACGAAGAAGGGATGATCACATCAGAGCTGGAAAAAGCCCTGCGTAAAGGCGCAAAATTCATTTATGTTTTGCCAAATTTCCAAAATCCGAGTGGCGTGACATTGAGCCTGAAACGTCGTCAGGAACTGGTTAAATTAGCCGATCAATACGGCACGCCGATCATCGAAGATGACCCCTACGGGCAAATCCGCTTTGAAGGGGAACATCTACCTCCCGTTGCCGTTGTTGATAGCCAATTTCGTGGAGAAACGGGGAATAACTACGACGGAAATGTGATCTATTTGAGTACCTTCTCAAAATTACTTGCTCCCGGTCTGCGTATCGCTTGGGCCATTGGACCAGAGAGCGTTATGCGCAGAATGGTGCAAGCCAAACAAGGCGCAGATTTACATACATCCAGCTTTAATCAGATGGCTGTTTACGAAGTTGGCAAGAATAATTTCCTTGATAAACATGTCGAAATTATCCGCGCAACCTACAAAGAACGCCGCGATGCGATGCTCGAAGCGATGGATGAACTTTTCCCGCCAGAAGTAAAATGGACGCATCCCGAAGGCGGCATGTTCCTCTTCGTGACCCTCCCCAAAGGTTTGGATGCAGCAGTCTTGCTGGAAAAAGCGGTCAAGAAAAGCGTGGCTTATGTCCCCGGCGGTGTTTTTCACCCGGATGGCGGCGGCGAAAACACCATGCGCCTGAATTTCTCTTTCTCTGACCCCGATACGATCCGCGAAGGGATTGCTCGCTTAGGACAGATGTTGAAAGAAGAGATTTATGTGAAGTGAGATAGAAAGTGAAACAGTAAATAGAAAAAGCACCCTTTTACGAGGGTGCTTTTTTCTTACATAGGGTTGGTGTTTCATCAAAAGAAGCCAAATTTCTTTCGTTTATAAAAAGGCTTGCTTTTATTGAAATAATCGGACAAGCCTCCTGAGCTTTGGACTCTAATAAAATCAACTGGAGGATCAGGAACTTCAACATTTGTTACTACTATGCCTGCTTGAGCAAAAGTCTGTTCTGAATATTTTTTTACGGCAATTCCAACTAGCGTATGAGGTGGATCATTTTCTTCAGGGTTATGATAATGTGCGATATAAGCCCGTTCTACATTTTTATCTTTTTGAAATAACTTTATCAATTCTTCGACTAATTGGGTTGGATAGTTTTTTGGTTGCCCGATAAGTATTTGAGTGTCTTGCTTTACAACAAAATGCTCGGATGGTTTCCATATTGAGCCATTTAAGATATTTTCTATTTCTTCTTTCGTGAATTCTTTGCTATAGTCTGCCCCAGGATTTAGGAACAATTCTGCGCCTTTTATTATTTCTAAAAAATCTAGAACTTTCATTCCCAAATACCCAACTTCAGATTTAATAAATGCTTGTAGTTGGCTTACAGAAGAAAATATTGGAATATATGATTTGCCGTTAAATTCAACATGTTGTAACTGCAACACCCTCCCTTTTTCTAATGTAATTTTTGCTGATTTTGTAGGTAATTGGCTGTATTCAATTACAAATATTGTTGCTTCTACAAAATCTTTATAAAATTGTGGCCGATGTGCGGGCGATTGTGTAGCTTTTACAAGTGATTTCTCAAATTTATTTTGTGGTTGAAACATCGTTGCAATTCCTCCTGGTCCTTTTAGAAAATAGTACTCTCTTATAACATCTCACCCAAAGCATCAAAAGAAGTAATCCGCGCACAATCTGCATCGGGGAAAAGCTCTCGCGGGTCATAAAGTACAGGCACTAGCCCCGCTTTGCGTGAACCGACGACATCGGCATAATAATTATCACCAATATATAGCACCTCTTCAGGAGCAAGCTCAAAACGCTCTAGCAGCGGCGTAAATACGGCCGGGTTTGGTTTCCACGAGCCAACTTCGCCCGCGAACATCACCGCATCAAAATGTTCTGTCAGAGACAGCTCATCCATAATATCCATAAAAGGTGAACGCCGATTAGAAAGCACAGCAAGGGTATATCCCGCTTCACGGAGTTGGGGCAAAAGCGTATAGATCTCTGGCGGCGCCCAATTTTCTGGCGTATATTCTTTTTCAAAAAAAGAGTTCAATAAAGGTATCAAACGCTCTATTTCTGCTGGCGCTATATTCATCTTTTTTAGGCGCTTGGTCATATAATTTCGCCAAAAGGCTTCATTATCGCCATCAAATTTCTTAGAATCTGCTTCCAGCTCAGCAGAACGTGCCCAATAAGAATGCTCCCAACGCCCTATCTCATTATTTTGCTCATCGCTAATCTCAACGCCCCATTCAGCGATTTTTTCTCTGTTCGTATCAGATACAGAAGGTATAGTATGTCGTAAAGTGCCGTCCAGATCAAAAAAGATCGCTTTAATCCCATTTATAGAAGAAAACATTTAGCCTCCAATTTCGCTCATAATACGGTTTTTGGCGATTTTTCCATCGGCTAACCCATGCCCCCACGGCTTCTCCCACACAGCGTCAAGAATTAGACTTCGCAACTCATCAACTGTTGCGCCAGCACGAAGCGGCGTGAGTAAATCGATTTCTTTTTCTCGCAATAAACATAAACGCAGGATGCCGTCGGCAGTCAACCGCGCCCGTGTGCAGGATGAGCAGAAAGGCGAGGTAACGGATGAAATGAACCCGACATCTCCGATACCATTCTGCAAACGGAAAAGGCGTGCTTCCCCATCCAATTTCCCACCATTGACAACTTCCAGCGTGCCGAACCTGTCCTCAACTTGCTCCCGTATCTGATCAGCCGTGACCATTTGGGTCAACTGAAACTCTGTTGCCCCGCCAAATGGCATCATTTCAATAAAGCGGACTTGCCACGGGTTTTCTACCGTTAAACCCGCTAAGGGAATCACATCAACCTCGTTATAGCCGGTCACAACAACGGCGTTTAGTTTTATGGGGGTTAAACCGGCTTTTTCAGCAGCCTTTATCCCTTCTATAGCTTCTTCCACTTTCCCCCAACGTGTCAGACGCTTGAATTTATCCGCATCGAGGGTATCAATGCTGATATTAACGCGCTCGAGACCTGCGTTAGCCAGGGGTTGCGCCAGTTTAGACAGAAGCAAGCCATTCGTCGTCATCGAAACGGAGCGAATCCCCTCGATTTCCGAGATGCCGCGGACGATATCCACAACATTTTTACGGATGGTCGGCTCCCCTCCCGTTAAGCGGATCTTGTCAAATCCCAGTGTTGCAAATAAACGGGTGAGCGTCAGAATTTCGTCATCCTGCATTAATTCAGCATTGGGTCTAAAAGTCATATCTTCGGGCATGCAGTATAAACAGCGAAGATTGCAATGGTCGGTTAAGCTAATACGTAAATAGTGGATATTTCTTCCAAAACGGTCTTTTGCCATAGTGCCTCATAAAAAAAATAAAGTGGCATGATTATACCCACTCTTTCTGAGTGGTAGATGAAATGAAAAAGAGAGAGTGTTCCCAAAGCACTCTCTCTTTTCATTCGAATTCGCATAATTTACTTCGTTCTATAACCTAGAGTTCTATATTTTTTCTCTTTTATATAACCCAAGCTTCACACAAAGATTGACGCCAATCCAGAGGGCGATAAAGTTTGGAATAGCCGTCTCCAGTATCTTGATCCATATCAAATCTCCATCAAGACTGGACAGGCCAATTACGAATTTAACAATAAAGCTAATGGCAAAGAAAAACAAGATTGCTAAAAGCACTCGGGCAATACGCACCAATATTGTTCCGGAGTCATCAGGCAAGCCTTTTGACATGACCATCAGAAACCCAGCGTTTATTCCTACAAGATACCCAACTATATCGCCATCTACTAAAGAGTTAAGTGCCAGGAATAGAGGGATAACGAACATGAAAGAAAGGAATATAATTGTTGGGAGCCTAGCAGAAAGTATGAAATTTGCCCGCTCAAAGAACCGCTCTTGCAGCGCATACCGGATATTGAGTTGATAGGCTAAATACAAAAGGATTCCCCCTAGCGCTGCACCGCCAATAACATCTGCCAGAAAATGTCGTCCCAGATACATTCTTGACAGCGCCATGAGGAGAATCACCACCGGTGTTAGCCATCGGAATATTTTGGTTTTGAATAAAAGAGATATACCTCCCCATAAGACTGTTGTCCCTTGGACATGACCGGAAGGAAATCCATAACTTGGATCAGCTTGAAGTCGAAAAGCATTTACGACTTGCTGTTCCAGAGGCGCAAAGAATCCTTTTGCACCCATACTGGTGAATTCTGATGTGTTGAGTTTGCTTGACCCAAGATTTTGAACCTGATTATTTGCATAAATCGGACGGGGCAACGCAAAGAGCTGCTTTAGAAAATTGTTAACTATCACTCCCCAAAGCACCAATTGGAGCAAAATGAAGCCTCTGCGAAAACTTATGCCCAACATAATAAACATGGTTATGCCTATAAAAAACGGGTCATATCCCATCACCGTAATGCCCCTCATAAAAGATGTCAGTGAATCAGAGATAAATGATTGTAAATAAAGTATTGGCTCTATCTGAAACATATAATTTCCTTAGTTTTTTACATGAAAACCCGAAAGGTTTTTGTCAGAAGCTCATCCTAAAAGGAAGTTTTCGCTCGTATGAACCACATTTTTGAATGCTTCGTGGAAACCTTTCGGGTTTCTTATTGATTAAACAATCTCTGCAAAAAGCTACGTTTTTACGTTATATCAATTAATTTAATCCGGGCATCGTTATAAAGAGCAGTAACCCGGAAAGAGCAGAGAATCCGACCCCAGCCGAGAAGCGAAGTTGGCTATTGTTAAATCGAGGGTTAGCGATTGGCGCGCGTTTTTGGTATGTGGCTGTAAAGGCAAAAGCAGGGATAAGTAGAAGGTAGCGGACAATGGTAAAAATAGCCCTTTGCTCTGGAAGAAAGATAGCCGCAAAACTTAGGATTATCGCGACAACATATAGCCAGCCCCACACCAGGCTGATAATAGCGTTGGGGTAAATAAAGAGGCTGTTATGCCACAACGCCTTTACAAAGCTCCACTTGGAGTATTCTGCAGAAAGCGGAGTTTGGGAAAAAAGCACACTGCTCAGCCATAAGCCAGCCATGGCAATATTGCTAAAAGTTATTCCCCAATGGGAATAATATTCAAAAGCCATTAGAGAGAGTGTGCCCACAAGTGTAAAGTAGCCCAGCCCGCCCCATTCCATAAATGTGGGACGATCAAACTTGAGCCTGTAAATAACAATAAATAGTGAAATAAGCAGTGGTAGACCAACGCTGACCCAGTGGCTCAACGAGGGAATCTCGAAGGTGCTCCAGTGGAGTATCCAGGGGATAAAAGCAACCGTCATCCAAGCCATGCCAGATAAATTAATCGGTCCGGCGGGGCGTTGGTTGGTGACTTCGTAGGATGCGTCACTTATTTTCTGGAAGAGCGCGTCCATTTTTAGCATCAGGCTTAAGTCACCGCTGGCTGTGTATAGGCCCTCTAAGAGAGCATCCTGGCCAGAGAGTTCTCCACGGCTGATTTTTAGCCAGACATCGGAGGGAGTGGTGATGGTAAGCGTAGGGGAATCTGCAGTGCCAATATGAAAGCTACATGCTCCATTTGCTATTTTGAGATAGTAGGCACCAGCTTCGTCACCAGAAATATCGAATTGGATCGTTGCCTTTAGGTCAGTCGCAGCTTTGGGATTAAAGACAAGAGGCATTCCCTCGAGCGTTTGTTCAAGGTTAAGATCATTCAGTGATGACATTTGCTTGATTTCCTACATTTGACTTCAAGAACTTACTGATCTTAGGCATTTGCCACATCCAGATACCCGTTAGTACAAAGCCAACAGGGAAGACTATCCATAAAACAAAAGCTTTGAAAGCCGCGATATCAGACCATGGGGAGTATAAATAAGTACCCATAAAAGCAGCAGCTACAATGTGAATAATACGAAGAATTTGGCGCATACGTCGGTTAGATATAGTCATTAGATTTTTCCTTTAATTAAGATTTAAAAAGCTGGTTCATTTTCATTAGCAGGCTAAAATCGCCTTCAACTGTATATTTCTGCTCCATAAAAGCAGTCTGGCCATCCATCTCGCCGCGGCTGATAGCCAGCCAGATTTCGGATGGGGTTTTAATAGTTAGAGATGGAGAAGCCGCTTCGCCCTCGTGAAATTGGCAGGTTCCCGATTCAATATGCAGATGATAGGTCCCCGGCTCTGTACCGCTAACATCAAATTGAATATCAGCTACCAGATCTCCGGCAGCTTCCGCATTAAAAGCAGTTGGCATTCCGGCAATGGTTTCGTGAAAATTGAGTTTTGTCATATCTATCATTGGAGATTCCTTTTGTGTTTCTTGCGTTTCAGAATTGGAGACAGGGGATTGTTGAGCAATGGATGTATTAAAAAGGTCACCCATTTTCATCATAATATTCATATCGCCTGTCGTGCGATATTTGCCTTCCATAAAGGCTTGTTGACCATCAATTTCACCCTTGGCGATTGCCAGCCAAACTTCGGCAGGTGCATTAATTGTAAGATCGGGGTTGAGAGCGGGGCCTTGCTCTGAAGTGCATTCCCCGTTTTTGATGCGGAGGTGATACATCCCGCCGCCTGCGCCACCTAGAACAAATTGGATTGTGCAATCCATTTCACCGGCAGCTTTCGCGTTGAAAGCTGTGGGCATACCCAGCATAATCATCTTTAGCTCGGGGGTTGCTTTGCCATTTTTACCGGGTTGGGGGTATTGGAATACTTGTGGGAATTTCTCCAGAAGCGTTATTGAGCCGTTGGCGTCATATTTCCCATCATCAAAGGCAGATTCTGCGTTTAGTGCGCCCATGCCTATATCAAACCAAACTTCGTAAGGACTAGTAATGCTAAGGGTGGGCAGCGCAGTACGTCCTTCGTGAAGAGAGCAAGCTCCATCGCTGATATTCATATACCAGTTGGCAGAGCCAAAGTCAAAATCTGTGTTTTTTGGTGGAGTAAATGTAAATTGGATCGTTGCTCGGAGATCGGAAATTGCCTGGGGATTGAACATACCGACCATCGAGTTGAGCATATATTCGTTGGGGACGAGATAACGCCCTTCGGAGCGTGGCACGCCTAAATCTACCTTTGTTCCGGCGGGGGCGTAGGGGATGCTATCCAGATCATCTGCCAAAATCGGGACGGTGTGACGCTGTTCATCCGGAACATTGAAGCGATCCATTTGCTGTTCCCAGTATGTGCCCGCCAGATCGTAAAATGCTTTTTTGCCACCGGGGAATAGGTCTTTGCGTAGCTCGCTTTGCGTTTCTTTAGAAATTTGACCTTCACGGACAATTTGCTCACCAGCCTGACGAAGGATATCGTAATAGGAGGTAAAAAGACCTTGCAATGAGCGGCGGCTAAGGGCTTCTGCTGCCGGACGCAGGATATCACCGATATATTCGATATTTTCTCTTTGCGCGATGAATTCGAAGGTGTGGACGAGGACTTCGAAGTTTTCAAATTCAGGGAAACCGCATGGAGAGACCAGGAGCATTTTCTTTGGATAGTGATATCGTTCGGGGTGCCCGCTCATGCCGGGCATGGTGGTATGCGGAATTAGCCAAGGCTCATAGCGTGGCAGGGTACGGTCGATGAAGGTTTTCATGATTCCCGACATGGTGTAGTGATAAAGGGGGGTGCCGAAGATGACCAGCTCGGCGGTGTTGTAGCTCTCCAGGGCGGAAACCATGCTATCTTTATCTTTGTGAATACATTCACCGGGTGTACGCACCCAACAGGTATAACAGCCGATACAGGCTTCGAGATCAAGTTTGCGTATATGAATTAGTTCTATTTCTGCGCCTGCTGCTTCCATGCCTTCGAGTAAGGGTTTGAGCATGTGGTAGGTGCTGCTGGCTTTCATGCGGGGGGAGCCATTTAAGGCAAGAACTTTCATTTTAGAGCCATCCTTTTTCTTTCAATTCAGCTTCTGTGGGCTGGCGGGAGAATATCTTATCCATTTTCATCAGTAATCCCATTTGGCCGCTGGCTTTGTATTTACCCGTCATTAGAGCCATCGCTCCGTTTAATTCTTTGCGGGCGATTTTTAACCACGTATTAGCAGGGGTATTAATAGTGAGGGTGGGTTCGGGTGTTGAGCCTTCTGAAAAATCGCATTTTCCATTGGTGATAGTCAGGTAATAATTACCGGCATCTTCACCAGAAACGTTGAATTGGATTGTTGCGTTCAAATCTTTGGCTTCTTTTGGGTTAACGCTGAGGGTCATTCCCTCTATAGCTTGGACGATATTTTTAGGCCCTGTATTTTTCGTTGACATTTTATGCTCCTTTGGTAATTGATTATATATAAATTTTTATCTATGTGGGTAAAAAAAGAGAGCTTATTAACTCTCTAAATTTTCAATTGTTTCATCCAACCAGCGGATATACATTTCTGCGTAGAGTTCGCCAAAGCGGCGGGTGGCTTCCCAGAATTGGGCTTCTTTTTGCATATCTTCGCTACTTGAAAATTGCTGGATAACATCTTTTGTTACGCCCTGAAATCTCGTTAGTTCTGCCTGGTGTAAGTTTTGCTGTAGGCGCAATTCTGTCAGAACACTTTGCGGATCAAGTTGTGATGAGAAGAAAAGTTTGAGCAAGAGCGTTTCTTTGCGCGATTCGATCGTTGTCATTGGTTGGGATATCCAATTTCTTAAATCTTCTTTTCCACTTTCTGTTATTTCGTATACACGTCGGTTGGGGCGACTCTCTTGTGGCTCAATATGAGAGATAACTATGCCGTCTTTTTCCAGTTTTTTGAGCGTAGTGTAAATTTGGCTTTGCTTGGCATGCCAAAAGTTAGATGTAGACACATCCATGAGTTGTTTTAGGTCGTAACCTGAGTATGTTGAATAGTTTAAAAATCCGAGCAGGGCATATTTAAGCATTGGTTTTCCTTTATATATAAAAGATTATATATAAAGCCATTCTTTTGTCAAGGCCAGGTTTATTTCTCGGTAGTGGTTCAGAAGTAAGTGATGGCATGAATCTGCGAGGCAGCTTTATCGCCGAAGCAGTCTCATTTCTAAGGTGATTACTCTGTATTCAAGGGGATTGCTTCGCTCCGCTCGCAAAATCACCATTACTTACTTGAATACCTCTGACTATTTCTCCCCGCCCCAGACAGTTACTCTGTTGCGCCCACCTTCTTTTGATTGATATAGCGCTTTGTCTGCGCGGAGTAGTAGCTCGTCGAGATTGAGCCTTTCACCGCCGAGACAGCTCACGCCAAAGCTAATTGTCAGGGAAACGGAAGCCTCCCTCAGGTCAAGGGGCGCTTCGGCACATTTTTTTCGCATCCGCTCTGCCATTTGTCCAGCTTGCTCTTTAGTTGTTTCTGGAAGCAGGATAACAAATTCTTCCCCACCGTAACGGGCAAAGATGTCATTCTCTCTTAGCATACTTTGAAATTCTTTTGATATCTGACGGAGCACTTCATCTCCTATTGCGTGTCCAAATGTGTCGTTAACTTTTTTGAAGTGGTCAATATCAAAGATCATGATGGAAAGTGGACGTGTATAGCGTAAAGAGCGTTCGATTTCTTGCTGAGCGAGATCGAAGAAGTAGCGACGATTATATGCCTCTGTCAGAGGATCTGTTGTGGCTTGCAAATGGAGCTTTTCTTCCATCTTTTTTCGCTCAGTGATGTCCATAATTGAAACCAATACTTTTTTGTCAACAAGGGGAGAAATATTTAGCATAATATTGTTTTTCTTTCCCTTTAGAGTTTTTGTTATGCTTTCTCCTTCAAATTGAACAATGCCCTCGTAAAAAGCAATAAGCTGTTTTTTGAATAAGGTTAAGGATTCTTTTGTAAAGACGTTATTTAGGTTAGAGATAATTTTTTCTTTGTCTTCAGCTTCATAAATCTTGAGCGTGGCTGGGTTTACATCTAATATCTTGGCTAAGGCAGCACACTTACTTACTTCTTCGGGATACTTGTCAAAATAGGCACTTAGGTCTTCGATACCGGTTGCTCGTAAATTATCCATATACTCCATTACTGCCGAGTAGTCTTCTTCCCATAAAGAAATTGGGGAATTTTCAAAAAAGCTACGATAACGTTCTTCGCTTTCTTTCAGCTCTTTTTCAACTTCTTTGCGTTCTGTAATATCAATTGCTGTTCCCTGAATATAGTTCTCTCCTTCTTCATCCCTGCCAAGGATAACTTCTTCTAATAACCAAACAGGGCTGCCATCTTTTTTACGTAAGAGCGTTTCTTGATTAGACAAGATCCCTTTTTCGCGTAAATTATTGAGGAAGATTTCTCGATCCTCCGCTGTAAAATAAAATTTCTCAGCTGTTTCTCTCTGGATTTCTTCTTGCGAAGCATAGCCCATAAGCTTGACAAAAGCATCATTACTATCGAATAATTGTCCATCTAGACTAGTACGATAGACAGCTGCCAAATTTCTCTCAAAAAGTAGACGATAGCGTTCTTCACTTTCTTTTAGCTCTGCTGTACGTTCCTTTACTTTAGCTTCTAGATTCTGATAAGCCTTTTTCAACTCTCGCTCAACATATATTTGTTGCGTAATATCTTCTTTGATCGCTATAAAATGTGTGATTTTTCCACTTTGGTCGAACACTGGTGTTATATTGGCACTTTCCCAATATAGAGAACCATCTTTTCTCCTATTACAAAATTCTCCGTGCCATTCATTTCCTGAAATGAGTGTATCCCACATCTTTTTATAAAACTCTTCACTATGTTCTTCTGATTTTAAAACACGTGGATTTTCTCCGAGTACCTCTTCTTTAGCGTACCCAGTCACCCGAAGAAATTTAGGATTGACATATTCAATACCGCCATCCAGATTAGTGATTACAACAGAATTTGCGCTTTGCTCCACTGCCTGGTGTAGTTTCTTATATTCATTTTCTGTCCGAATAGGTTCACTAATATCACGGTCATAGCTCAATATTCCTGAAAAATTCCCTTGCGCATCTGTTAGCGGGTGTCCCTTGCGCCAGACATCGACAAAACTACCATCCGGTCTAATGATCCTGATTTCTCCCTCAGCAGAATTGAGACTCTGAAGAATGGGCATTTTCCCCCGAAAAGCCTTCAGAGAATTGGTGCTCATCAATTCGGACAATTTTTTACCAACCAACTCTTTTGGAGAAGAATAGCCATAAAGTAGAGCCGTGCTCTGACTACATTCAAGAATGGTCCCTTGTTTATCTAAAATGCTTACCCCATCAGGCGCAGAATTAAAAAGGTCGCGATAACGTACCTCGCTTGCTCTTAGCTCCCGATGTGTTTTTTCTTGTTGTTGCGTGCTAAAAAGCCACAAAAAGTAGATACACAGCAAAAGAGCTGTATTGGCCCAGGCAAGTGTGTTAAAGAAGGTGTATTGCTTTATTGCGCCTGAGGATTCTAATATTTCTGATAAAGGTGTAGAAACACCAACGATCCAGATACTCCTCTGCGCCCGAACAGGTGTCCAGGCTGCAATTTCTTCCCCTTTTCTTGCCGACCATACGAATCGCCCTACACCTTCACGTGCTTCCCTTATATCAGCAAGCATCTTTTCGTAATCTTTTGCTTCGTTAAACATATTTTCTTCGAAAATCTCAGCAATACCTTGATCCCAATTTTCATGGACAAAGTCATCATCAAGACCCAGAACAGCAGAGTCTTTCAGACAAAGCCAGGCGTGTCCATTTTCGAGCAAATGAATAGGAACAATAAAAGAATCGAAAACTTCTTGCCCAAGCATCTTGCTATCTGAGCGACCATGGACTTTTACTTGATCACCAATATATATTTCTATGCTGCGTGCCGTACTACGAGCGATCTCAAGCTCTGTGTGCTGATAAGCGATTATATTTTCTTCTATTAAAGCTTTTCTTTGGTTAAAAACAGAGTACCACCCTAATGCTATAGCACTAGCTATAATCAACGCGACAAGAATATGCCGGGACAACTGCCCTTTAGTCATCATATTGCCTTGCCTGATTCGTTTTTGCTAAAACTCTTTCGAAGGCCTCTGCAACTTGCGGATCAAAATGTACACTAGTTTCTTTGCGAATATAGGCGAGAGAATCTTCTTCTGTCCACAGATCATGATAAGGACGATCATTGCTTAGGGCATCCCAAACATCAATAATGTCGGCTATTTCTCTCATTGGGTGGATCATCGTAATGCCGCAATAGATGAGTAACTCTCTTTTGGGAGCAGGCGCACAAGCAGAAATCCCCGAAATTAACGAGAGGAACAAAGTAAGAATATAGAAAGCTTGCATTATTTTATTTACAAAGCAACTACAAGCAATTGTGCAAAAACACTGTGCACTTTCTCCCCGGAAGCAAAGATATTGACCACGATGTGGAGAGACCTTCCCTAACCCTTTCTTCTTATTATGACCATCATATAGAAAATAGAAAGAGGACTTTTTCTATAGAAGATAGAGAGTGACGTTTTTTGCGAGAAAGAAGAGATCTCAAAGACTCCTGCTGGGGTTCAACCCCAGCATTTTTCACTACTCGCTTATTTAGCCACTCCCGAAGATTTTGCCGCTGTTTTATTTAGCTTTTGCCACAATACTTAATTGCTGTTTCTGTGAGTATATATGCCAAATCCAGCACGGATCCCATATCTACCCATTCTTCGGCGCTGTGTAAGCCGTAGCCTTTTGGCCCAAGTAAAAGCGTTTCCATGCCGGCATCAGCAAATAATGCCGCATCTGTCCAGAAAGTTTGACCGGTATGTTCGGGGAGATGCCCAAGTCGTGTACCCAAAGCCGCATCTAGCGTTTGGACGATTTCCGCTTCGTGCCCGATTTCAAATGGCTCTCGCCAAAAAGTACGCTCAACTTTGGCTTTGAATGTCGAGTCTTGCGCCGCAAGCCGATCAATGATCTCTTGTATTTCTGCGAGGGCATCATCCATATTTTCACCAGGCACGATGCGCCGCTCTACATTTAGGGAGCAACGATCTGCATAGGTGCTGACCTCCGTTCCGCCCTGAAGGAGCGCAGCGTGAAGCGATGGAGGGCCTGTTAATTTATGGCCTTTTCGTGTTAATAGCTCCTGCTCTAATTTATCTAATTCTGCCAAAAAGCGTCCCATACGCATATTTGCGTCGATCCCTTCGCTGTAGCGGCTTCCGTGTGCAGCGCGCCCGAAAGTTTCTATTTCGAACCAAATAAATCCGCGATGGGCACGGCATAGATGCATATCGGTTGGTTCGGTGACGATGGCGGCGTTTGCGCTAATTTCTTTTACAAGAGCTTCTGTGCCGAGGCTGCTATGTTCTTCATCTGCAACGCCGGTGATAATCAGATCGCCTTTGAGCGTGATATTTGCGTCGATGAGTGCTTTGGCGGTAGCCATCATTGCGGCGAGGCTGCCTTTCATATCTTGAGAGCCGCGTCCATAAATGCGACCATTTTTCAACTCCCCGCCAAAGGGATTTATGGTCATTCCTTCTACGCCAACTGTGTCCATGTGGGCGTTAAGCAGGAGGCTGCATCCGCCACCGCTTCCTTTGAGGGCGCCGACCACGTTAAAACGTCCGGGAGCGATCTCGCTGCGCTTTACATCCAAGCCGAGCGCATTGAGAGAATCTGCTACATAGGCACTGATCTCTTCTTCTCCTTTTCCTTCTGGCGTAAGCAAAGGATTAATAGAGTTAATTTGGACAAGCTCTTGTGTGGTTTTGTGAAGATGGTTGTCATCTATAGAAAAGGTCATTTGGAAACTCCGATTTCACGAGACTAAGGGTATTGCTTATATTATAATTCTCAGACGCTTATTGAGGGGATTTTCAAAAGAATAATTACTAAGGAGTTTTATGGCAACAGAAAGTGCTGAAAAAACAAATAAGAAATTTGGTATGTTCGCAGGTGTTTTCACCCCCACCGTGCTGACCATTTTGGGTGCGATCATGTATTTGCGCACAGGCTGGGTTGTTGGCAACGCGGGGCTGGGCGGCGCAATTGTGATCATTTTGCTCGCGCATGTTATTACGATCAGTACCGGTTTGGCCGTCTCTTCTGTCGTTACAAATACGCGCGTTGGGGCTGGCGGCGCATTTGCGATCATCTCGCAATCACTGGGTTTAGAAGTTGGCGGCAGCATCGGTGTCCCGCTCTTTTTGGCACAGGGGATCTCTATTGCGCTTTATGTTTTGGCCTTCACTGAATCCTGGCTGCGAATTTTCCCCACACATCCCGAAGCTATAGTAGCCATCTTAACTTTCTTATCTGTTTTTCTGATTGTTTATATTAGTGCAAAATTTGCATCGCGAACTCAATTTATCATTTTGGGGATTGTCGGATTATCACTCTTCTCAGTCGCATTAGCGAGCTTTCCATCTATGGGTCAAGCAGGATTTACCGAAACACCCGTGTTTTGGGGTGGATTCCGCGCCGCAAACTTTTGGGAAACCTTTGCCGTTTTCTTCCCCGCAGTAACCGGAATCATGGTCGGGATCAGCATGAGCGGCTCCTTACGCAGCCCAAGAAAAGATATTCCCATAGGAACAATGAGTGCCATTGGTGTAACGCTTATCGTTTATCTCGCACTGGCTTATTGGCTCTCTCGAATTGCCTCTACAGAAGAATTACTCGCGAACACAACACTAATGGTAGATAAAGCCTTTTGGGGATGGGCAATTCTAGCAGGGATGTTAGGTGCAACCTTTTCATCCGCTTTAGGCTCTTTGGTTGCAGCACCACGCGTAATGCAAGCCCTCGCCTCCCATAAAATTATCCCCTTTAGTGATTTTTTCTCTAAAGAATCAGACGATGGCGAACCACGTCAGGCCATGTTCTTTGCAGGTGGCGTAGGTTTTATCGCCCTTTTAGCAGCGCTAGCCGGGGGCGGTCTGGATGCAATCGCTGGCATCATCACGATGTTCTTTCTCATCACCTATAGTATGTTAAATGTAGTTGTTTTGATCGAGCAAACTTTAGATACGATAAGTTTTCGCCCCACTTTTAGTGTGCCGCGCATTGTTCCATTTATTGGTGTGATGGGTTGCACATTTGTTATGTTTTTGATCAATCCTGTTTTCAGTTTGGTAGCCATCATTTTGGTTGTCGCGATCTATATCTATTTAGCGCGTCGACAACTTGCCAGCCTGGATAGCGACGTGCGCAGTGGTCTATTTGAATCTGTCGCAGAGTGGGCGGTAAAACGTACACGACGAATGCAGGCAGCTCGCGAGCGAACCTGGAAGCCAGTTGTTTTAGTACCTGTTCGTTCTTCGGGAACTTTCTCAGGCAGTTATCGTTTTTTGCGCGCGATGACTTATCCTAAAGGAACAGTACGCGCTCTAGGTATTTACGAAGAAGGTGAAGGCGAAAAGCTCAAGGGATTGGGCTTGCTCTCAAAAGCTTTCACGGATGAGGGAATCTACTCTAATACAACGCTTCTTGAAGAAAGTGACTTCATAAATGGCGTACGAATGACAACACAGGTTTTACGTAATACTTTCTTTCGTCCCAATATCCTCTTCTTGCATTTGCGTCCAAACAGTGACCTCGACGAACTCCAGCAATTAATCGATAAAACAGCCGCTTATCAAATGGGTATTGCTTTATTAGCACGAGACCCAATCCTTTCTTTAGGGCGTGAGCAAATTATTCATGTTTGGGTTTCAAATCAGGGGCCTGATTGGAAGCATGATCTGCACCAAAGCAATCTCGATCTGGCTATTTTGCTTGCTTATCAATTGGCTCAAAACTGGAACGCTCATATCACCTTAAATATGGCCGTTCCTGACGAAGAAACAAAAAGAAAAGCCAGCCGATTTTTAGCAGAACTGATTAAACTAGCTCGCTTACCTAAAGAGACTCTTTTCTTTGTTACAACAAGTCCTTTTAGCGAGGCTTTGACAGAAACCCCTCGCGCAGATTTAACGATATTGGGATTATCCCAAGAACCGGACCTGGACGTTGTAAAAAAGATTTCAGAGCAAGTTAATGGCTCCTGCATTTTTGTTCGCGGCTCTGGAGAAGAGAGCATTTTGGCATAAAATTAGTTAGTGGGGGAATCTCTCTTTAAAAAATAAAGCTTGACAAAGTTAAGTAAACGCTGTATATATACAGTGTTTACTTAACTTAAGGAGAGATAATGGTAAGACCAAAGCAAAAGGAACAACATCCTGACCTTGAAAGTGCGATCAAGGAAGTTGCTAGAAGCCAGATGATAGAAAATGGCTCTGCTTCTATTTCTCTGCGGGCTATTGCGCGGGCATTAAAGATCACCGCCCCTGCGATATATAACTATTTCCCGAATCGTGACGAGTTGGTTACTGCTTTAATTGTAGATGCCTACAATTCCCTGCGCGATGCTCTGCTTGCATCACAAAAGACAAATACAGTATCACACGCTGAAGGGATTATGGCTTCGGCACGCGCTTACCGTAATTGGGCGTTGGCGCACGCTGAAGAATATAATCTCATTTTTGGCACGCCTATCCCCAATTATCATGCGCCGATGGAAATTACGGGTCCTGCGGCGGCAGGGAGTATGGCTGTTTTGTTGGGGGTGATAGATGCTGCTTGGCGTGCTGGCAAGTTGAAAACGGAGGGTGTTTTTACATCCACTCCTGAGATGATTCAGGCTTGGGTTGATAAGCTCGATTACGATGGCGACCCGGCTGTAATCCATTTTGCGATGGCGAGTTGGTCTCAGCTTCATGGGATAGTTTCCTTGGAATTATTTGGACATCTAGCTGCTGTACCTGCAAAAATAAAAGTAGATTCTTTTTTTGAAATTGAGATTCGCGCTATGATTGCGCGGATGGGAGTAGAAGGAGAATAACGATGAACACTGTTTACGAAAACACCCCTATTTCCGCCGAACTCGCCGACCGTTTGTGGGCGATGCCAAAATTTGAAATACACGTCCATCTCGAAGGCGCAACCGATGCTGCTACTGTTTGGGAGCTGGCTCAACGCAATAAAGTTGCGCTCCCTGCTAAAAGCTTGGAAGAGTGGCAATCTATGTATGTTTTTCGAGATTTCGACCATTTTGCCTCTTTATATACCCAGGCGACTCAGTGTATGCAAACAGCGGATGATTTTGCTTTTATGCTTGAGCGTTTTCTCGCGGAGCAGGTACGTCATAATGTGAGATATTGTGAAGTTTTTCTGAGCGCATCATTTATGCTCGATAATTTCCCGCAGGATGAGGTGATTGCTGTTATTTCAGAGGGCATTAAGCTAGGCAAAGAAAAATATGATATTGGAATGCGCTTTATTCCCGATATTGCTCGGCATATCCCCGATTCTTGCCACCGTGTGCTGGATTTTGTTCTCAAAGGGCAGGAGCAGGGTGTTTTTATCGGGCTGGGACTTGGCGGGCCGGAAGTTGGTTACCCGCCAGAGTTATTTACCGATGTCTATGACGAAGCACGCCGTCAGGGGCTGCGTGTTGTTGCCCACGCGGGCGAAACTATGGGGCCGGAAAGCGTTTGGGGGACACTGACCCATTTGAAATCAGAGCGGATCGGGCACGGTGTCCGTTCAGTTGAAGATCCCAAATTGCTTGAATATCTGGCTGAGACACAAATCCCGCTTGAAGTTTGCCCATATAGCAATTATCGGCTTAAAGTAACGCCGCTGGATCAGCCGCACCAGATCCGAAAATTGGTAGATGCTGGGGTTTATTGCACCGTCAACAGCGACGATCCGCCCATGTTTTCAACGGATTTGACAAGTGAATATTTGTTGCTTGCCCGTCAGGGATTTTCCTGGGAAGAGTTGTGGCAGCTTAATCTCAACGCAATAGAAGCCAGCTTTTTATCCGATGAAGAAAAAAGAAAATACAGGGCAGAATGGCAAGAATTTTATTCAAATGGAGAAATAAAATGACCAAACTTAGCTTAGTTACTGGCGCAAATGGGCACCTTGGCAATAATCTTGTCCGCGCGCTTCTGAATAATGGAGAGCAAGTCCGTGCCAGCGTGCGTAACCCAGAGAATAATATTCCCTTCGAGGGGTTGGATTGCGAAATCGTGCAGGCTGATTTGATGGATAAGGATTCTCTTCTCCGTGCGTTGGAGGGAGTACATACTCTTTATCAGGTGGCAGCGGTTTTCAAACATTGGGCACCCAACCCACAGGCTGATATCATCGAGCCGAATCTTCAGGGCACAAGAAATATCCTTGAAGCGGCAGCAAGCCAGGGTGTGGAGCGAATCGTTTATGTCAGCTCAGAAGTCACGCTAGATCATAATATCGTGCCTGTGGATGAATCTACTTGGCGGTCAGAATTCCATAACAATCCTTATGTGCAGTCAAAAACAGAATCGGAGCAATTGGCTTGGCGGCTTGCAAAAGAGCTCGATTTGGACATGGTCAGCATTTTGCCGGGGGCGATTCTTGGCCCAAATTGTTTCAATTTGACACCGACCATGGCTTATCTTCAACTGGTATTGGACGACGGTGTCTTCGTGGACGTGAACTTCCCCTTTACTTTTGTGGACGCTCGTGACGTTGCCACCGGAATGATCGCTGCTGCTGAAAAAGGCCGACGTGGAGAACGATATTTGCTTGTTACCGAGGAGCCTGTGCAAACGCAACAGATCATTAAGCTCGCACAGAAACGTAATCCTAGTTTAAAGATACCCCCGCGTATGCCAAAAATTGTGCTGCAGGGCTTATCTTCGGCGATGGAATTTATGAGCAAAATCACGGGGAAGCAACCATTACTTCTTCGTAGCCAGATTGAATTATTTTATGGCGTCGTGGCTCCCAAAAATATATCCAAAGCCCGAACTGAGCTGGGTTTTAGCCCTCGTAATCCTGAGACAGCGATAGAGGAAACCTTTGACTATCTTATAAATAGAAAAAAGCTATGATTGATTTGATCGCCTTTGATGCCGATGATACGCTCTGGGAAAATGAAAATTATTACAAAGAAGCAGAGCAAAAGCTGGCCGGCCTTCTTGTTGAATATCATGCGCGAGAATTTATTGTTGAAGAACTTCTAAAAACTGAAATTCGCAATATTGCCGCCTACGGGTATGGGATTAAAAGCTTTACCTTATCCATGATCGAAACCGCGATTGAACTTACGGGGGGCAAAATCACGGCGGCGCAGATTCAAAAGATCATCGGCTTTGGCAAGGAAATGATCGCGACCGATGTTGTGCTCCTTGATGGTGTTTGGGAAACTATTCAGGCATTATCTTCTTCGCATACGCTGATCATTATCACAAAAGGGGATTTGCTTGACCAAGAAAGAAAAGTTGCCCGCTCGGGGCTTGGTGATTATTTCAAATCGGTCGAAGTTGTCAGTGAAAAAACAAGTGAGAGCTATGCAAGGATTTTAGCGAAATATGATATTGCACCAAAGCTTTTTCTGATGATCGGCAACTCACTCAAGTCAGATGTACTGCCCGTCATTGCAATTGGAGGGGCAGCAATTCACATCCCCAATAGCACTACTTGGGCGCATGAAGCGGTTTCTGAAGAAGAAAGTAGAAAAAACAATTATTACGAGCTTGATCATCTGGGCCAATTACCAGAATTCCTGAATAAGCTTTCCGAAAGATAAGGAGTAAAAATGAGCTACAAAAAAGTAATCTTAAATGAATTTGGTGGTCCTGAAGTTTTAAAAGTTATTGAAGAGGAAAATCTTCCTGAACCCGCTGCGGGTGAAGTGCGCGTCAAGATTTTGGCAGCTAGCGCAACTTTTACCGACACGATGGTGCGCAAAGGTATCTATTTTGGTTTCAAGGAGACGCCGCCGCTCTCCCCGGGATACGATATGGTCGGCGTAGTAGATAAAATCGGCGCAAATGTGGATGGATTCGAGCGTGGGCAGATGGTTGCGGATCTGACAGTTTTTGGCGCCTATACCGAATATATGCTGAGACCAGCGGATTCGCTCGTGCCCGTGCCTGCTGAGGTCTCCCCAACAGATGCCGTGAGTATGGTTTTGTCTTATTTAACGGCTTACCAAATGCTGCATCGCGTTGCAAAGGTAAAAAGTGGGCAAAGTATCCTTGTTCACGGTGCAGGTGGTGCGGTCGGGACGGCTTTACTCGAATTGGGCAAATTGCTCGATCTGAAAATCTTCGGGACGGCATCTGCCTCTAAGCGAGAGTTGGTCGAGGGGCTGGGTGCGGTGCATATTGATTACGCCCAAGAAGATTTTCTTGCGCGGATGCAAGCCGAGGGCAAGGTCGATGCGGCTTTTGATGCGATCAGCGGAGAAAATTTCAAGCGCTCATTCCAATCCCTGAAAAAAGGCGGCATCCTTGTCCCTTATGGTTTTTATGATAATGCGATGGGAAAAGGAGGGAGCGTTCCGATTGATTTTATGAAAGTTGCTCTGTGGAATATCCTGCCGAATGGCCGTAAAGCATCTTTCTACTCGATTGGCGATTTACGGAAGAAGAACCCTGAATGGTTTAAGGAAGATTTGGACGCGTTATTCGCTTTATTAAAAGAGGGCAAGCTCAAACCCGCCATCGAACGAGCAATGAAGCTGGAAGAGGCCGCCGAAGCCCACAAATTGATAGAAAGTGCTGCGGTGAAGGGGAGAATTGTTTTGACCGTGGGTGAATAAATGACTGAAATCGCAAAAACGCCAAAGCCCCCATATTATGCCGTGATTTTCACATCTCACAGAACTGAGGAGGATAATGGCTATGGCAAAATGGCAACGCGGATGGTTGAACTCGCCGCGCAGCAAGCGGGATTTCTCGGCGTAGAATCTGCGCGTGAGAGTGTGGGGATTACTGTCTCTTATTGGGTAGATTTGGAATCGATTAAAGCCTGGAAAGAGAACGCGGAGCATATTATCGCGCAGGAACAAGGGAAGAAGTTGTGGTATAGCGAGTACAAAACACGCATTGCCAAAGTTGAAAGAGATTATGGATGGGAGAAAACCCCTTAGTTACTATAAAATCTAGTATTGTTGTATTTAATAATAACCTGAGTTATGTATAAGACAGGGTTCCTAATTAGAATAAACTATTGGTTAGCACACCATAGTCTCTAAAAAGGAACCCTACGATGAGTTTAGTTGAATTATTTGCAGATGTCGATGATTTTTGCCAGTTATTTGAGCCTCGTTGGAGAAGATT
>JAAENC010000197.1 GCA_024224815.1 Chloroflexota bacterium | reverse complement strand
TGGCGAGAATGCACCGGTTGATCTGACCTTTGACAATGAGCGCTGGACTTGCCAGGAGAATCGACGCGGGAAGGTCACGGGCCTTCGCCTGTCGCCGGATGGGGGCCATGACTGGGATGATGATGATGATAATCATACATTGCATGGCTATAAATTTTGATCTCATTTTTATTCCAACTACAATGGCAATTCTTAACACTGAACCAACAACAGCCTGCTGCCGGCCCAACGTGCCCGATAAGCAAGTTGAAGAAACGTGGGTCCGGCCGGCGCCGCCCACAGAGGCCGAGAAAGGAAGTTGGTATGAACAAACGATTAAACTGAACAAAGTAATGAGTTCTACCACCCGAAACACGAGCCGGGACAGATCCTGTCGTATCCGTCGGGCTTGATCCTTCTCCAGGCACGGCTGTCCAATCCCCAGGAGTTGGCCACGCTCAGTTCGTTCTCCACCGGAACCAACAGCCCGGATGAGACCATCAGCTACAACAGCGACTGCGAAGCCGGCAAAGGCACCGGCACCACCACCCGGCATTCTTTCGAGAGCGACACCTCGATTACCGCCGGAACGCCGAAACTCGCCGAGGAAGAGGGGGGCGCAACCGTGACCGCTTCTTTTGATTACAACAGCAGCAATTCCACCAGCACCCTCAACAGCTACACGGTGGGACAGACCTCGTCGTCGAGCATTCGGCTCAACCTACAAGGTGCGGGCTTTCTAAACCCCACTCAGTACGCCTACGTGAGTACGACAACGGCGTGCAGACCTGCAACGGCGCCTACTATGCCTACTGGGTGACGGTGTGGGCCGAGGACGCTAACGGCATTTTGTCGGAGCTTTCCGGCCACGGGCTGAAGACATCGGGCGGCGGTGCATTCAAAGGCTCAACGACCTACGAATTCATTACCGACGTGCCGCTGGAGAAGGTTAAGTTCAACGGGACTTCGACCAGCTTCTCCAACAACGTCGGCATGCACAAGAAGGTGTTCACCATCCTGCCGGCCGGCAACGGCGCCGTCGCCGACACCGGACCGGGCGAACTGACGGTCGATTTTCTCACCGTGATCCCCACACAGACGGTGTTGGGCGAGCCGGTGGTCGTTTCGGCTCAGGTGATCTCGCAGGGCTCGGCCAGCCCCGGGGCAACGGTGGTGTTCAGCGACGGCGACCCGGAGAACGGTGGGGAAGTGTTCGATGCTGAATTGCTGCCCCACATCCGCGCCGACGACACCCATTTCGTGCGGGTGAACTACAATCCCGACACCTGCGGCATCCACGAGATCTTCGTCGAGGTAACGGGGGCATCGCGCGGGTTGGGTACCGCGGAGGTTGCGGCGGTGGACGTCGGCATCGACTTGGACTCGGCCATCGACTTCCTGATCTCCGAGGTCAAGGAGCTCGATCTTGTATTCCCCAAGAAGGTAAAATCGCATCGCAAGCTCCACTGGCCGAGAATCCTTTGGGGCTGGCAAAAACGCCACTTGATCCGCAAGCTGCGGCTGGCCAGGCGGGCGATCGAAGCGGGCAGGATCTGGAAAGGCGTGCATCTCCTCGAAGGGTTCAACCACCAGGTCGAGGGTCTCAAGCATCGTGGCCGGATCGATCCCGACAAGGCCTACGGCCTGCTCGCTCAATCGGACCGGATCATCGGCTGCGTCCGGTGATCGCGCCGTCGTCGACGGTTGAAGGAGAACAAATGTCTTTATTGTTCTCATGTCTATCCTCCGGTGTGCAAAAATTGGTTGGCCTCGGCCGGCCTCTCCCGGGATAGGAGTTTGAATAGGGTGCGTACAGAATCGACCAAATGTGAATTTTCAGTGCAAATTAAATCAATACATTACATCCAAGGATCATGAACTTCCCATAATTTATTCCATCTTTCATCTTCACTCAATAGAAATGCATATAAATGTAATATTGGTTCACCATCGCTCCATTGCTTTTCCGTTCCTTTGATCCTTTTCCCAAATAGCTTTACCGCGCTTTCAACACTCCCAGAGCCAATAGGGAATTTGAGACTTCTATACTTTTTGTATTGCAGTCTACCCTCATTCTCATTCAAATGATTAATGAAATTATCAAGTACTACCTTTGGATCGTCTGTTTTTCTTCTGCCCTTGTCTGGTTTCCCGACCTCTGATTGAATCCCTTTCAGATTGGCTATTATTTCAGCTATCTGTCCCTCCCATAGGAAGTTTTTTAGTTTTTGGTGTATTTCGCTTTCTGGACTGCCGACCGATTTCAAACACTTATGCAATGCTTCACTTTTGTGATAGTAGTCCAGAATGTGGTCTGCTTTGGGAAAGAAAGGAAGGAAGATTTTTTTCAGTATGTGGTCGCTTCCATCACTTATGCAGACTTCAATATTCTTGGGTCTAATGCCTCTCATGTAAAGATGGCTTACTATTAAGGGGCCTGTCTCTTCCCACTTCCTATTGGTCGCTCCATAGGTGCTCAATCCGGGAATTATGAGGGCCGACTGATAGACTCTTTTTTCATCGGTACTATCTATGCTCCCTGATATATTACACAAGTTCGCTTTATCATAGATACTTATTCTAAAAACTTTGGTCTCATGCCAATACAACTTCTTTTTGCCGTTTGATTGATCGATTTTTGGAGGAATCCAATCAAACAATTGCATTCTGCCCCCATCCACTGACAAGACAATCAAATATCTTGAGGGATTCAGGTATTTCTCATCTATCTCTAATTCCGCCACCAACGGATGCCTTTGGGATATGATATTAGGTGCTATACCCATTGATATTTCTTGATATAGTTCGTCAAATTCGTCATTGATATATTTGCCCACGCAATTGCTAACCGTTCTAACCTGATTCTTGTTTATACCAAGACGAAGCAGTTCACTTAGATTCTTTACGGCGTTCTCATATGATCCTGCTCTGTTGGCAGAGCATATTTTCATTTGAGTCAAGGGGGAGAATTTATTCTTTTCAGATAGTTTTAAACAATCCTTGGCAATATCGAACTCTGTCCCGCAATTATCACACTTTCCCTTCGGCAACATATTCGGTCGCAGCAATAGGCTACTTCCCAAACTTGTTTTCATTGACCAATGGTCTCTTCTTTCATCTCTATGATCGCTTGCATAAATAACAACATTGCTTGATCGGCACTTCGGACATTGAGAAATAGCACTTGCTGCTTCCTTCAAAACCGATTCCAATACCAAGGTTTGCAGTTGTGATTGAAAGGTTTCAACTTGTTTTTCAATTTCAAAAAAGTTGCTCTCCATCCTTTCACTAAGCAGACAGCAGTCAATCAATTCTTCCTTAACTCTCCTTAATGATCCAATGTGTCTCTCATGCTTTGCTCCTAACGGCTTATCATCAAATTCTAAATACTCAAGCAAGTCTATTCGTTCATTTGACCATCGTACAATTTCAGAAATCAATTCTCTTTTCTTGTCAATCAATCCAAGCTTCTTTAAGTGTAAAGCAGTCGCCCGTTCCGAAAAGCTTCGTGAAAACGTTTCGTTCAAGTGCTTAGTAATATTGGTTTTGGTAGGTGTTTCCAATTCGAAAACGCTTGATATGAATTTTTTGATGATTTCTGCTTGTACTTCATTATTGAATTTGTAATCGCCTTTTTGCCCACGACGGTTATCCAGCAATCCTTTGGTTCCGGAAGACCTAAACCTCAAAAGATTCTGACGTACAGCAAGCCGCTGGCAGTCCATTATTTCACCAACATCTTTTTGCTTCAATAGGTCAGCTTCCATAAAAAGTATTGCTAAGAGCTTTTTGCCCAGAACATCGTCTTTTCTTATCTTTAATGTGACACTACCTGCGGTTTCAAATTCTGCATATATACTATCGCTTTCGTGATACTCAACAGCCGTAACGTCAGCCCCATCCATATTGGATTTCTTTAGACCGATATGGCCTTTTCTTCTTTTGTCCTGAAAACGCTCAACCCCGTTCACATTTATCTCATGAACAAGCGTCTTCAACCCAGGCTCTGAAAGACCGGTTATGTTGGATATGAAGTCGTATGTGTAACCAAACACATATAGAGAGTAGACTAAGATTCTATTGATCACATCCACCCCGAGGGAATCGACGGCATGATCCAGGCGTTTCTGACCTTTATGAAGACTCTGATAAGTGCTTAAGTCAGGACATTGCATAAGAACTCTCTCTTCAAAGTGAAAAGACAAAGGAAATTTGTTAAAATACATATAAAACATCTAATATTTATCCCATTCAGGTTCCCATGTCAAGACCTTTTTCAAGATATTCAGCCAGAGAATTCGAATTATTCGCTATTATATAGGGATTAGAGCATTCTTTGAACATCACAGCGTTCGATTGGATTCTATCTCTCGAAATTTATAATAGGTGTTTTAATGCCGCTTTTATGCATGGTTTCATATTGCACGGCGTTCAAAACTATCAAAGGTTGGATTTTCAGTGTTAAGCGGGTGTCGGCGGGGGTTTAGAATCATTTCGATAATTCTATGCCATACGCACCCCTTTACCAGTAAGCGACTTAAAGATGCTAAAGGGGTCTTCCGCTCTGTCCACAGGGGTTTGGTCCACCATGCGAGAGCACTCTGTAAAATCAGTACATATGGGGGAAGTCAAAGTTTGGTATAATTAAACATTTGTATCTATCATGTACACCAGAATTTTCTTAATGTCAACAACATATTGTATATTTTTTTTATTTAAGCACTGTATAATGTATAAATCGTTTCATTGATGATGGATGATTCGCTTAAAATAGAACTCAGGATAGAGGATTCAGAACTGTAGAAATCTCACAACCCGCTATCCAAAGATTACAAAACAGGAAATCCTGTCATTTTGTCTGTCCCGAATGGACCGCTGATGACCGAATCGAGGAGACCTGATATCAACAATTTAGCGTTGGC
>JAAENC010000196.1 GCA_024224815.1 Chloroflexota bacterium | reverse complement strand
CTTTTGGCAATGCTGGCAACGATAGCGTTGGGAATGAGATTTTGTGAAACCATACTTGCTCTGTTTTGTGATTGCTTTGCAATTTGGACATTTCAACATAGAACTATTATCTCACTTCAACACCTAAATCGCCACTCCCAATATTACGTGCTTTTTTGCCTTCGCGAAAATATCCAACAGTGTGAACTACTGCCTGAAATATACCAAAAATTGCTGTTGTGAAAAGACCAAGATAATAACCGGCAGGCAAGCCCAGGGTCAGGAGCGCTAAGGTTCCCAAATTAAGGGTTGAGATAACGCTTGCGCCCAGAAGATAACGATTTCTGGTCATTTTAATATGTCCTAATTCCAAGGCCATAATATCGCAGGAAATTTCTTCAAAGGTATGCAAAACAACGAACCAAATGAAGAGAATATAGGACAAGATAAGCGTTATATGAGGGGACATAATTATTTCCTGAATTCACTAAGAGAGGAAATTGTCTTACGTAATAATATCTCAGAATGATTCGAAATAATAAAATCTTTCAATTCCCCAATGATTTCGTAGCCAAGTTTTTGATATAGTTTTTGAGCCTCTGTGTTGAAGGAAGAGACGCACATAAAAACATTTGGGAATTCGCTAAAAATTCTTTCTTCTGCAAACTCAAGTAGCTGAGTACCAATTCCTTGCCCTCTTTGCTCAGAAGAAACGCACAGCGTTTGAATATAGCCCACAAACGCCCCTTGCATATTCAAAATGATGAAAGCGGCAATTTCATCGTCTTTATAAGCAACAAAAACTTCTTTTCTTTTATCAGAAAGCGTTTGGATAGATGCTTCGTGATCTCTGCCTAAAGTGATCCAAGGCTCTGAGTTGGCCATCATCTCAGCGCAAATTTTTATAGCGTTGATATTCTCGGTATTTAGCTTCTTTATGAGCAAAATTTGCTCTGGATGTGTATTTGGCATGGATTATTTAGGCCAGAAGAACGGCCTCGCTTTGTAGCGCGATCTCTAACTCTTCATTGGTAGAGATAATCAGGATTTTTATACGGCTGCCTTCGGCGTGGATTTCGCTAACTTCACCTTTTTTGCCCTGACTATTTTTGACAGGATCAAGCGTGTACCCAAGGCTTGCTAGCCCCTGACAAACTTGGTGCCGAACCCGATCACTATTCTCCCCAACACCCGCTGTGAAGACCAACGCATCTACACGCCCCAAGGCAGCAGTATACGCACCGATATATTTCTTGATCCGGTAGCTATACATTTCAAAAGCAAGTCGGGCTGCTTCATCGTTTTTTGCCATCCGTTCTTCAATGTCGCGGAGGTCATTATCGCCAGAAATGCCCAGCAGACCACTCTTTTTATTTAGTAGCTTATCAATTTCGGAGATTTCCATACCATGATCTTTTGCGAGATGGAAGACTATCGCTGGGTCAATATCGCCGCTGCGGGTTCCCATCATTAAGCCGGGGAGGGGACTAAAGCCCATCGATGTATCCACTGATTTTCCGCCAGAGACGGCTGTGATGCTGGCTCCGTTCCCCAAATGGGCGGTGATTAAATTCGTTTCTTCGAGGGGCTTATCAAGATATTCTGCGGCAACTTTAGAAACGAAGAGATGCGATGTACCGTGAAATCCGTAGACGCGGATATGGTGTTTTTCGTAGAGTTCATTGGGAATCGCATAACGATAGGCATAATCCGGGATGCTTTGGTGAAAAGCGGTGTCGAAGATAGCGACCTGAGTGGCGTGGGGAAAAAGCTTCATCGCGACTTGGATACCGGTCAGATTTGCGGGATTATGCAGAGGCGCTAGAGATGATAAAGAATCTATGACGCTGAGGACTTCTTCGTTAATTACGGTGGGGGCGCTGAATTTTTCACCGCCATGTACAACTCGATGACCGACAGCGGTGATCTCGTTTGGGGTGGAGATAACGCCCTTTTCTGCGTCGAGCAGGGACTGGGCAACCATGTTGAGACCAGCTTGGTGATCGGGAATCGCGAGCCTGTTCACTATAGGGGCGGTTCCGGCGAGTTTGTTTTCGTGCTTAATTTGCCCTTTTTCTTCGCCAATTCTTTCGACTACGCCAGCGGCGAGTACAGAGCGATCATCCATATTAAAAAGTTGATATTTTATGGAGGAACTTCCGGCGTTGATAACAAGTATTTTCATTTTAATCCTTTTTAACGACTCAGAATTGCATTGCACTTGTAGCCGAGCGAAAGAGTGCGTCGCACCAATTTCGATGAGAAAATGCTTGGAAATCAACATTTTGCCATTTTATCGGCAGAATGCCCATCGAGTTAGGTGCGACGCACTCTTTTAATATCTATTAATCATCTTGCGCCTGAATTGCGGTGATGAGGACGGTGTTGATAATGTCTTCGATCGTACACCCACGGCTGAGATCGTTGACCGGTTTATTTAACCCCTGCAAGACAGGCCCGATGGCGATTGCGCCCGTTTCACGTTGGACGGCTTTGTAGGTGTTATTGCCCGTGTTCAGATCGGGGAAAATAAAGAGGGTAGCTTGCCCCGCCACTTTAGAGCCGGGCATTTTTTGTGCGGCAACATCCGCTGAAACAGCGGCATCGTATTGCATTGGACCTTCTAAATTTAGATCGGGGCGGCGTTCTTTTGCCAATTCGGTCGCTTTGCGTACTTTTTCTACTTCTTCTCCTGTACCGGATTCACCCGTGGAATAAGAAAGCATTGCGATGCGAGGCTCAATGCCGAAAGTCTTTGCTGTGTCGGCAGAGGAGATGGCAATTTCTGCCAGTTGTTCGGCTGATGGATTGGGATTGACGGCGCAATCGCCATAGACAAGTACGCGGTCGTCTAGCGCCATGAAAAAGACGGAGGAAACGACAGAAAAGCCAGGTTTGGTTTTGACAAATTGGAGGGAAGGGCGGATTGTATGAGCGGTTGTGTGCATCGCGCCGGAAACCATGCCATCGGCGTGGCCTTTATAGACCATCATCGTCCCAAAATAGGAGACGTCGGCGATCATATCCAACGCCATTTCTGGTTGGACACCTTTGTGTTTGCGTAATTCATAGAGGGTTTGAGCGTAATCATCCAGCAAATCCGTTGTTTGAGGGTCAATAATGGTGCAATGTTCGGAATTCATATTCCGCAGCCCCAAACGCCGAATTGACGCCTGTGTTTCATCGTGATTGCCCAAAAGAACCAGATCAACCGCTCCTCGACTGAGAAGGAGATCGGCAGCTCGTAAAATTCGGTCATCCTTTGACTCTGGCAAGACGATCCGTTTTCTTTTGACGTGGGCTTTCTGGAAAAGGCTGTAAATGAACATACGAGGCGTGATACCGCGTGTTTGTACTCGAGAAAGAATACCTTCGAGCGCCTCAGTATCTTGATGACGTTCAAAGAGTTTCAGGCTAAGTTCGATCTTTTGCGGGGTATCGGCAGTAATATAGGATCGTAATTCCATCGTTTTCGTTGCGGTGGGATAAGTTGGTGCTTTAACAGAAAGAATCGGAACAATATCTTTTAGACCATCAATTAATTTCCTAACAGATCTAGGTGGACGTAAACCGCCGCTCAGGATAATTCCAGAGAGGCGCGGATAACTGTTTGATTGGTGAGCTTGAAGGGCGCTAAGTAAAATGGCATCCCGATCACCCGCGACGATGAGCAAGGCATTTTCTTCGAGATGGGAAAGATAATTGCGAATACTCATTGAAATGACCACGTAATGATGGGCCAGATTATCCAGATACTCATCTCCATAAAGTACTCTTGCATCCAATTGATTGACAATTTGGCGGATGGAGGGGCTGCTAAGGCGTTCGTCAGCGGGGAGTACCGAGACGAAGGTTTTTTCGTCGGCGAAAGCAGCGGGCAAAGTACTGCGGAGGGATTCCAGCTTTTCAGGGTCTGCGCGGTTGACAATGACACCAACGACTTCGCATCCGATATTTGTGAAAGCGTCGTAGGCAACCCGTACCACATTTTGAACATCGGAAACTTCCGGTTTATCACCTCGGCTGACGATCAAAACAGGCGCACCTAAATTTTTCGCGATTTGGGCATTCAGATTAACTTCAAAGGCGCTTTCTTCGTGCTCAAAATCGGAGCCAATGATGAGAATAAAGTCATATCGGGATTCCAGGGCTTTGTATTTTTGGATCACCGTATCTATGATCACTTCGGTTTTTCCCTGCCCCATTAAGTCGCTCGCATCTCGTTCAAGGTAGGCAAAAGTATCTTCGTAGTCTATTTTGAGATCGAAATGTTTAACGAGCAATTCGATGTTTTTGTCATGATCTCGAATATCTTTTTCGTCAATAATAGGGCGAAAAACCCCTACGCGCCCCGTTTTGCGAAGCAGTAGATTCGTGATGCCCAAGGAAACAAGCGATTTTCCACAGCGGGATTCTGTAGTGGTTAAGTAAAGAGAATTAGTCATTTTTTCTCACATTTTTTATTTTCACTAATGATAGCTCCCAAGAGGAAGGTATCCAAGCCTTTTCTTGGCAAATCGGAAGAGACAAGCCTATTTATTCTATTTTACACAATCTTTAGAGGCAAAAATACGATGGTGAAGTTTGGTCACTAAATTCAGGAAGTCTTACACCGCCCTGTTGAAAATGCGCTCGAGTTATGACCTTTTCCCACTTTCGTTCTTCAAAGTGGGAGGGAGAAAAAACACTTATTCTTCTAGTGCATAAGTGATCGCTAGAATCACAGCTTGGATATCATTCATCACATCATTATTCCAAAAGCAGATGACATGATAGCCACGCGATTTCAAATACGCCCTTCTATCTTCATCATATTCTTGCATATCAAGATGTTGGCTGCCATCCAGTTCTATAATGATTTTCTTCTTGACACAACAAAAATCAACGATGAAATTGCCTATCGCATGTTGACGTCGAAAACGAAAGCCTAGCTGGTTCTTTTTTAAATATGCCCAAAGTTTTCCTTCGGCGGGCGTCATGTTTTTGCGTAGGTTTGCCGCTCTACGCATTGTTTTTGAGTTGCTTCTGGGTAGTTTTGTCATTTTCTTTTCCTGCCCCCTCGGTCCCCCATTTTGAAGTGCAAAAATGGGGGATGAGAATCTCATCTCTCCTAAATTCCGCGCCTTTGGAATTTGGGGGAGATGTCCGGAGGACAGAGGGGGCTATATTGGTAACGCCCCAAGATTTAGATAGTGGATTATTGCTGTTTATTGTGCAACATTGGAGCATCTTCTGATATTTATATAGTACTCCTGTAGAGTACAAATTATAGATTATCTTCTATAGCTGCAACTCTTTCTCTAGATAATGTGATGCTACCATGTGATCATAAAATTGTTGGTAATATGGAGTAATAGATAAGTGTTCTGATATCGCTTGATCAAATGAGTACCCTCTGCTTAGCATTGCCATCCTTGCACCATGTAAATTAATTTCATACCATTCATAAATGTCATTCTGAGCAATCTCTCTTAGGGAACTCTTTGCGATTAAGGGATTGTTGGTGTTTCCGAGGAAGCCATCGCTTAGTAATGAATACAGCTCTAGACTTGCCTTCTTTTGTCCTGTTTTAGCTCCATCTGCCTTATTCCATTTAGGAATTCTTCCGTTTGCTTTTTTGCAGGCTTCAATAAAGCTTCCTTCGACTGTATAGATAATATCTTTTGCCTGTTCTGTTAACCATTCATATTCTGTGAAATCTGTACGTTTGTGGTTTCGCGAGACTTTAGGTTGTGCTAATGGGGCTTGAGGAAAGATGCTAAAACCAATTTTCTCGTGCTTTTGGAAGTGTTGGGAAATTTGTTTATATATAGATGTACCTGTTTTGCTTTTTATAAGCCCATTGTGTTGTTTAAATCTCGTCCCAAAATCTTTAGTAAGGCCAATGTACAGGATTTCTTTTGTTTCATAATTCCAGAAACAGTATATTCCTGATGAAGCCCAGCCTACATTATCGATTGGTGCACAAATTTCATTTAAAGCATCAGTTATTTCTGTTTTTTGATCTTTTGTATATGCATCTACGATAAATGTACCTAAAGACGAACTATAAAACATTTTCCCTCCGATAAATTTTATTCAATAAAGACAACCTCCCCCTCAGGCTGTCTTCACTCATCACTCGTTACTTTTCACTACCCTCTGGCTTTTTCCACTATATCAACCACCTCAGGCAAATCCATCTTCAACTCTTTCAACTTCTCCACGGTCGGGACACTATCTCCGTCCCAGCCTCTTCGCTTATAAACCGCGTCGAGAAGCAGCTCGTATTGGCTCTCGCGATATTCGCGGAGTTTCGCCATTTTTTCTTCGGTGGAGAGAGTCTCAGGTTCTAAACCGAGAATCTCTTTAAGTTGACCGTCATATAGCTCAGCTCGAGACTCATATTCATCAACGATCACAGGACCCATCGCACGGTAAGGCGGATAATCAAATTTTCGTCCGCTGCGACCCATTCGAATAGAGAAGACTTTCTGGAAGTTGTAGACTCGCTCCGATTGCAGGAGCAGATCGTTGGGAGTCACTTTTACTCCCGTTACACCTTCGTGTACCCAAGTGTAATTTTCTACATGCTCTTCCACTTTGGCTGGTTCGGCTGTATCGCCATTATTTTCAGGGGTGACATCGTTCCACGGGAGTTTACACATACCATGCAGGCTGAACCACGTCCGCCACATCGGGAAATAGTGCAAAGCTTCGGCCTTGTCCTCGAAGCTGGGGAGCAGATTCTGGACCTGATCCATAAAAATCAGCCAGGCTTCATCGTGTTGGGGACCTTTTGTTGCGAGACCAAATCCGCCTTGCTGAGCAAGCGATTCTTTGGTGCCGTATTCCGAGATTTCCATGCCCTTAATTTCCATGCCGATATCGTGCATAAAGGCCGCGTCACCACCAAATTCTTTGGCGAAATATTCTTTCATATACATCACGCCCTGACCAACGATCACGCCAAAACCTTTACCACGCCCCATCTGGTGCAACAATTCAACCGCTTCTGCGCCATTGCCAAAGCTCAAATCCATGCCGCCGGTATGCTCTTTGGTGATGATTCCTTCTACATAACACTCCATCGCAAAAGCGACTGCATTCGCAAAGGAAATACTGTCCACACCGTAGGTATCGCAGTAGAAATTCAATTCCAGCACAATATCGGGGTCAAAATTGCCGATATTTGAGCCAAGCCCAGCCGCATTTTCATATTCTGGACCATCAACGAGCACTTTTTGCCCGGCGTAAGGCCCTGTGGAGAGCGGGAAACCGTCCACACCGTGCGAGCAAGACATCGTGCATCCCAACCAGCAACCATCGGGCAAACCCTGCGTGAAATTCTTCTTCCAAACGCTTGAATCGATTTGGTGCGTATTAGGATGTGAGCCATAGCGGAAGTTATGTGTAGGCAAAAGGTCAAAATGATCCATGATCTCAACGATATTGGCCGTGCCAACCTTCTTCATTTGGTTTTGTTTGTCGTCAAGCTCGGTCATTTCGCGGTTGAATCGTTTGCCCGCTTTGCGGATCAAATTGATGTCGAAAGGCCCGTTGCTTTTGCCGCTCATCTTGGTTTGGCGCACAACGATGCCCTTGATTTTTTTATCTCTAAAAACACGCCCTGTGCCACCGCGCCCGGCTTGTTTCAGGCGGATTTCCTTTCGGCGCACGTCGTACCAAGTCGCGTTTATCAACGCAAAACGGATATGCTCTGCAGCGTCTCCCGCAGACATCACAGATACGCCACGCTGCCCTTTTTCATCTTGTGCGTACATTCGTGTTAAATGTTTACCCAATAAATGCGAATCAACCGCTTCGAGCGGCGCAGTTTCTATCGTCACTTTACCTGTATCTCCGTCTATAAAAATGACCACATCTTCAGCCGCTTTACCGGTAATTTCCATTGCGTCGAAACCGGCAAATTTCAAGAAAGGGGCAAAATATCCGCCTACGTTGCTATCAACCACATTTAACGTGAGCGGGCTTAGGGTCACGACCGTCGCCTTGCCGGAACCGGCATATCCCGTTGTTCCGCAGATCGGGCCATTCGCAATAACCAGCGCATTTTCGGGGTCATCCCATTTTGTTTCTGGTGTAACCGCATCCCAGAGCAATTTCAGGCCAAAACCACGCCCGCCGGTAAAAAGGTCTTTCATCTGCTGTGTAACAGGCTTTTCGCCGATCTCATTCGTCTCTAAATTAATATGCAGCGTTCTATTTGCATAACCGTGAACAACGGGCTGCATTTCGTAGCTATATTCTTTGAGCAACTTATGTGCTTCTTTCATCTTGACTAAGGGGAGGGGCAATACCATAAAAAACTCCTTAATAGGAGGTGACAGTCACCTTTAAGGTGACTGTCACCTGATAGTTTGTAGGGACACTCTATTATGTCAGGATTCATTTTCTCTGTCCAATGATATTCTTCTTATTTTTTGGATGAAGAGCCGCTTCGCACTTAATTTAGGCTTGCTTGCGCCAAAAAGCTTCTGCGCCCCTCAAGGCTGTTTATTGACAAAACATCATTTTTATATTATTCTAATGCTAGAATAAAGAAGGAAAGGAAATAATGACCAATGCAGAACTTGCCATACTCAGCCTGATTGCTGAAACCCCCCGCCACGGCTACGAGATCGAACAAGTAATCGAAGCGCGTGGGATGCGCGAGTGGACGGAAATCGGATTTTCTTCTATTTACTATTTGCTTAAGAAGCTGGAGAAAGAAGGATTAGTAGAAAGCGAACTCGTCCCCACTCACGGGCGCGGTAAAGCACGCCGAATTTTTCAGATCACCGAAAGCGGAAGAGAAAAACTGCTTGCTTCCACGCTGGAGGCATTATCCCAACCCCAACAATGCCACCCCGCTATTCTGCTTGGGCTGGCAAATCTGCCCATCGTTTCTGCCGAGCAAGCTAAAAACGCGCTCGAAACGTATAAAACGAGCATTGAAGGAAAGCTCGCAGAAGTATCCGCCACGCTCAAATCCCAACGCCCGTTGCCATCCCATGTTGAGTTACTTTTTGGGCATAGTATCGCGATGCTCGAAGCGGAGTTGGTTTGGGTTGAGAAAGCGATAGAGAAGATAGAATAACTTAATGATGATTCCACGAGGAGCATACTCTTACGACGAAGTGGTCTCACAATTTATGAGATTGCTTCGGCGGTAAAGCTGCCTCGCAAAATCATCTGTAAAAGGAGAAAAAAATGTCAAAAGTTGATTTCAAGAAAACGCTCAAACACCTTTACACCCCAAAAAAGAAATTTGAAGTTGTAGAGGTGCCAGAAATGCAGTTCATCATGGTCGATGGGCATGGTGATCCGAATACGGTGAAAGAATATGCTGAGGCTGTTGAAGCGCTCTACGCAGTGGCGTATAAGATGAAATTCATCAGCAAAAAGACTCTCGAAAAAGATTATGTTGTGCCACCGCTGGAAGGGCTTTGGTGGGCAGAAAATATGGATACCTTCGTCACCCGCGATAAATCTGCCTGGGATTGGACAATGATGATCATGACGCCCGAGTGGATTTCTTCCGATATTTTTGACCAAGCTGTGGAAGAAGTACGCAAAAAGAAAAATCCCGCAGCCTTGGGCAAAGTGCGCCTAGAGCGTTATGCTGAAGGCTTATCAGCGCAAATTATGCACGTCGGCTCCTACGATGATGAAGCCCCCACGCTCGCTAAAATGCACGATGAATTTATCCCCGAAAATGGATATGCTATGACGGGCAAACACCACGAAATCTACCTCAGCGATCCGCGCCGTGTTGCGCCGGAGAAGTTGAAGACGGTGCTTAGGCAGCCGGTGAAAGAAAAAAACACAATATGAGATTGATTCTGTCTCAATCAAATTTGATTTAACAGGCACAAAATTATGAAAAAAACTTTATTGGTATTGCTAATAATATCCATGCTCTTGGTTGCGTGTGGTACACCTTCGCTCGAAGTTGCTCCTGAGACCGAAAGAGAAAATAATTCTCAAAATGACGAGAATCAATTCGGTGATTATGCTGATTTTGTTGAAGAGATAATGGAGGATGAAAATATCCCCGGCGTAGCCGTCGCCATCGTGGAAGGAAGTGAAATCGCCTTCACACAAGGTTTTGGCTGGCAAGATATTGAAAATGAATTGCCAGTTACACCAGAAACGCTTTTTCATATTGGCTCAACGAATAAATCCATGACAGCGATGATGATCGCGACACTGGTTGACGATGGGCTCTTTGACTGGGATACACCCGTTGTTGAAATTTACCCGGATTTTGAACTATCAGATGCGGAAGCAATAGAGACTGTCACAATGCGTCATTTCTTAAGTATGCAAAGCGGCATTCCTGATGATGCAGAAGATTCTTTTGATGTTGACAACGCTGAAGCCGAAGATGTTTTTGATTTCCTTACCAATACGCCCTTATTTGCCATGCCCGGTGAAGAGTTTAGTTATAGTAATATCTCTGCTTCAATGGCGGGATATCTGGGTGTCTTAGCCAACGATGGGGAATACGATGATCTCTATGATGGCTACGCCCGCCTTTTGAAGGAAAAAGTCCTTGACCCGATCGGGATGAAAACCGCAACTATTCGCGTTAGTGAACTGGAAAATAACCCCAATTATGGAAAATCATATATCTTGAACGATGATGGTTTCCCTATAGAAGCCGAGCCTGAAGATTTTGATGGTGATCCTTTAGCTCCTTCAGGTACGCTTAAAGCAAATGTGCATGAGATGGCACTATATCTCAGCACTCAACTTAATTACGGCGTGGCGCCAAATGGAAGGCGCATAGTCTCAGAGAAAAATCTCACAGAAACTTGGAAAGCCGATCTTGAAAATTATGGCATGGGTTGGGAAGTAATAGAATATCAGGGTGTTGAACTTATATCGCATGAAGGCTCATATGATAATTACCTCAGCGTTATCGGGTTTATACCTGAGCTTGATACTGGTTTTGTCATTTTAACGAACTCAGAAGAAGCAGCTGAAAAACTAATTGAAGAAAGCCCCGCTTTTTTGATTGATCTGTTCTTAGAAAATCAATAAGCCCTCTATCCCAACTTGAAATCATCATCCGTAAAGCCGTCTTTGTTGAACATTTCTGTGTGCAACCCACACTCTGTTTTGCCTTCCCCATCCCAACGACCGGCGCGTTCGGTCTCGCCAATTTGGATCGCGCGGGTGCAGGGTTTGCATCCAATGCTGGGATATCGGGAGAGGGGCATGGGGTGGCCGGGCAAGTTATTTGACGAGACATAGTTCAGGACATCGTCCAATTTCCAATTCAAGAGCGGGGCGATGCGCAGCAATCCATCCCTTTTATATTCAAGGATTTTGGCATGAGCGCGGTTTTCTGTTTGGTCACGACGGATTCCTGTGATCCAGGCGGATAGCCCACTCATTGCTTTTTGCATCGGCTGGACTTTGCGAATATAGCAGCAGAGATTGGGATCAGTTTCTGGCAAGTCACGCCCAAAATGACGCAAAACCCTGCGCCATTTTTCATCGGGGCGGAGATCGACAATGTTTAAATTCCAGATTTGTTCGAGATGTTCACGAAAAAAAAGTGTGTCCCAAAAGTGCATACCTGTATCGAGAAAGAAAATGGGCATATCGGCTTTGGCTTCCTTGACCATGTGGAGCAGCGGCACACTCTGTGTCTGAAAAGAAGAGCTTAATGCCAAGTTTGGGTAAAAGTTTTCAATAGCCCAGGCAACGATCTCTTGCGGGCTGGCAGATTCAAATTGAAGGGAAAGGTCTTCGATTTCTTCAGAGGTAAATTTCATGATTTTAAAAATGTCTCTGCGAGGAGCATGCATTTGTGACGTGGCAGTCTCCTACATAGATTGGGAGATTGCTTCGGCGATAAAACTGCCAAGGCATACTTGAGCGGTTATATTTGTCGCTTTTCTCTCATTATTTTAAGAAATAAGCATCAACTATATCACTATAATTTTGGTCCGTATTTCGGTCTAAGGCTTCAAAAAAATCACCACTTGTCGCAATTTTATGGGCGTTGCTACTTGTATAGTCTTGCAAAAATGCGTTGAAGGCCTTTTCTCCTATCCGGACACGAATTTCTTCCAAAAATTGCGCGCCACGCAAATAAACGGCATCAGTATAACCGCGAAAAGCATAACCGTCATAAATTGTCGTATCCACCCAGCCCGAAGGCGAAAACCACGTTACCCGAAAACGCCACCACCATTTTACGGGGAAAGGATAAAGCGTTTCATAATAAATTCGCTCGCTATAGAGTGAAAGCGCTTCATCGAGCCAAGGTTCGAGCGCCTGATCGCTGCCCACCAATCCAAACCACCACTGATGCGAAACCTCGTGTACGCCGATCGCCGTCAGGTTATTTTTCATTGTACCGTCGTACTCATCATAAAATTCGCTGCCCATAAAAATCAGCCCGTCGTATTCCATCCCGTCGGGCAAATGCGTCTGGACAATGCTCAAACTCTCGTAAGGATAAGGCGCAAAACGGTCACTGTAGATGTCAATCGCTTGGGATGCGGCCTCCAGAATTCCTTCTCCGGCAAATTCATAATTGGGATAATAAAAACTCGTCACGCTCGCCTTTTCACTTGCTACCGTCTGTGAATTTAATATTGAACCCACAGAAAATACAAAAGCCCGCGCGCCTTTTAGCTGATACCGTGTCCCAGATTCACTTTCTACGCCCAATGCGCTCGCCGCTACAACAAGATCATCGTCCCCCTCTATTTTTAGCGTCACACCAAAATCGGAACTTTCATAAACGAGATGTTCGCCAACACCGCTTGGCTCATGCAAAATCCAGCCACTCTGATGCGTATAAGGTGCTACAAAAGGATACCAATTAACAATATTGATCTGATAATCACTCAGATAACCAAAAACATCTTCGTGGTGTTTAGCGGGGATATTAAGACTATAGATAATATCTATAGTGATGCTTTCATTTGCTTGCAACCCTACATCCAGCGGAATTTCCATCCGTGCGCCTTCAATTGTGGGGACGGTGATGAAATTATTAACCGCAAGAGATCTCAGCACAAAAGCATTGGTGTAGCGATTGGCTTCAACGACCAAAACAAGCGTGTTGAGCGTAATGCCCGTTTGGTTGGTATAAAAAATGCTCTCTTCTACATCCATCGTGCGCTTGGCGTAATCAAGTTCGGCGACAAGGGTATATTGGGGTCTGCTTTCTTTTTGTGTGACTTCTTTTGTAGAGGAAATTTCTGCCGAAGTAGCCGATGGCAGAGGTGTTTCGGTAGCTGGGGGAATGGAAGTTGCCGTTTTTGTGAAGATTTTTGTAGGCGTGCGTACCTGAAAAGCTGTGGAGGATGGGGTAGCGTTAATTACGTCAGTGACCAAAACGAAAGGCGTTTGTTCCGCCGTTGGGGATGGCGGAGGTGCTAGGGGAATGCATCCGGTTAATAGAAATAATCCTATAAGAATAAAAAATATCTCAAAACGCTTCAGTCGCCGTCCTCGGCGACGATTTGGTAAACCGCCGCCGAGGACGGCGGTTAGCGCATATCGAAAAGAAAGCATCACCGCGGTGTCCTAAAATACTTGATCGTTAAGTCTGAAAAGTCAACATCTGTGTGCTCGCGCAAAATGCTAAAAAAGGCTTCCCCTGTGGCAATTTGACCTGCTTTTTGACTGCGATAATCTTTCAAAAAGGCGAAGAAAGCCTCATCGCCGATGCGGATGCGCAGCTCTTCGAGAAAATGTGCCCCGTGAAAATAAGCAGAACTCCAATAAGTGGGCTCGCCAGAGTTTTCGTTCACGCGTAAGTCAACCCAAGTGTCTGGATTGTAAATATACATGCGAACTGTCCACCACCAGTTGAGAGATTCTGGGGCATAATTTTCATAGTAAAATCGCTCACTATAGGTACAAAGCATTTCATCAACCCAAGGTTCATTTGCTTGGTCGTTGGCAACGCTCTCAAAAAACCACTGATGCGCGGTTTCGTGCGCTGAAACAGCAGTAAGGTGATTGTTTGGTGTACCATCGTAGAGATTATAAAATCCATATGATTGAAAATAAAACGCCGAATACTCCATCCCATCATCGAAGTTGCCTTGCACTGCGCTGAGCGATTTGTGCGGGTACTCGCCATAAAGCTGGCTAAATAGCTGGATGGATCTCACGGTCACATTTAGCACTTCTTGCGCGGGAATTTCAAAAAGGGGATAGTAATAACTGTAAACGCTTATATCACCAACTTGCTGGCTGTACATCTTAAATTCTGGGCTTGCGGATAAAACAAAGGCGCGCCCTTGCTTCAACGTGTAACGTGTCCATTCGGCATTTGGCTCGGCATTAGCACTGGCTGCCACAACCACACTCGGATCAGTAGTCTTGAAATTCACTTCGTAATCGACAGCATCATAAACAAGATGTTCGCCAAAATGCCAGGGTTCCGGCAAAAGCCATGCCCCGTTTTGGCGCGGAACAACGAAGGGATACCAATTCGTCAGATTCGCTTGCCGATTGGTATATCCGTAAATCCGCGCGCGTGTTACGCTGGGGTCACCCTGTTCGGCAAAAGGCAAATTGAGCGTATAACGCATTTTTATTTGGATATTTTGATTCGGCGCCAAAGGTGCAGCGAGGGGAATGACCATTCTCTGCCCTTCAAGGGTGTAATTTGTTGCAATATCATCCACAGTGAGTTCGTGGAGGATAAATCCGCTTGCCCAAAAATTTGGCTCAACAGCGAGAAGAAGATCGTTGAGAGTCTCTCCGCTCTGATTAGGGTAAAGGATATTTTCTTCCACTTCGACTATTTTTGCAGCGTAATCGAGGGTCGCGTAAAGCGTATATTGCGCGCGCTCCAGTGGAATAGCCGTTGGCTCAGGGAGGGGTGTCTCAGTTGGTGGAATCGGTGTTTCTGTTACGACGATCGGCGTTGTTGTTGCTAAAAGTGGTGTTGCTGAAGCAATGGGCGTCTCTATCACCGCCGGAATAGTTGGAGAGCCTGCGCAGGCGGTGAGGAGGAGTACAAATAAAGCAAAAATAATATAAAGCTGCTCTAGCCGCCGTCCCCGGCGGCGTATTTTATAAAATATTTCTGACATCATCAACCTCTATAATAGGATTTTCATCATTGTCGTAAAAACACGCACTGGAATAAGGGTAATCTGCTCGATTCTTGACTAAATTCCACCCTTTTCTAAGAGGGTTTTGGTGAATATATTCCATCTTTTGTTCCAATACTTTTTGTGAAAAGATATTCTTTGCTTGAATATCTTGCCAAATGCTATGTTGGTGGCGTGGATCTCTGCGCTGTTCATGAAAGAAAGAGAGCAACTTCATACGTTTTTCTTTGCGTAGTTCTTTTAGTATGGTGTGGGCAGTAAATGAACCAAATTCTTGCAACAACTGTCCAATGCTTTTATTGATTGGTTTAAGTATTAGGTGAAGATGATTAGGCATAATGACAAAGGCATATAGATACATCCTTTTTTCTTTTCTCAGCCATACTAAGGAATCTAAGACGATTTTCCGATAGATCGGAATTGAAAGAACATCTTTCCAGCCAATAATGGATGCGGTTAGAAAATAAAGATGTTCAGAATCGTGTAATGAATGAAATGTCATTTTCCCAACACCGCCGCCGAGGACGGCGGCTGGAGCATAAATACACCACTATTTTAACCACGTTGACAGTCCTCACATATCCCAAATAATTGTAACCAGTGTTCTTTAACGATAAAGTTGTGCTTTTTTCCGACTTCGCCGAAAAAATCGTCCAGATCATCGCCTTCAAAGTAGACGGCTTTTTTGCACTTCTCGCAAATTAAT
>JAAENC010000195.1 GCA_024224815.1 Chloroflexota bacterium | reverse complement strand
GATGGAAACATAATACACATGTGGAGATCAATAAAATGAAGATATATAATGAATTAAACCGAATTTGATGCAGAAAGCATTGGATAAATATAATAGAAACGAATTAAATTAAAATATATATTATAAAAACGAATTGAATTGGATTAAATGGATGTGAATTCAAATATAATGAAAATGAATTGAATTGAAATAAATAAAATAGAAATCAAACAAAATATATTCGATCAAGTAGAGTGGAATAGAAATGAATATTGACTTGAAATGAATACTGTAGAATATCGTTTACGTCATTTAATTTATTGGGGTTAGTACTTGCGCTAATTTGATTCATTTAATCCTTGTGTTTTTGTGCTTCATAAATATAATCAAATATTCAACAGTCAAAACGTACAAAAAGGCATTCACAAAGGATCAATGAATCAAATTATCTCCGTGAAACAGAATGTAAAAACATTACGCATGCTTTGTCATTAGTAAATTCAATAATATCATTTATGTAAAACTTTGTAGGAATTACACAACACAAATACAATAATTATTGGTTCATATTCCATGTATTTATAATGATCGTTCTACACATGTAATTCAATCTGATTCAATTCTATTCCTTCAATACTATTGTAATTCTATCATTCCATTTAATTTATTCTATATGATTCAATTTTATTTCAATTCAATTCAATATAATTCATTTTCATTCTATTTGAATTACATCCATTTAATTCAATTCAATTCGTTTCTATAATATTTATTTTAATTTAATTCGTTTTTATTGTCCCAACATATTTCAATCCAATTCATTTTCATTATATTTGAATTCACATCCATTTAATCCAATTCAATTCGTTTCTATAGTATTTTATTTTAATTTAATTCGTTTTTATTGTTCCAATTTAATTATTTCAATTCAAATCATTTTCATTCTATTTGAATTACATATCCATTTCATTCAATTCAATTCGTTTTTATAATATATATTTTAATTTAATTCGTTTCTATTATATTTATCCAATGCTTTCTGCATCAAATTCGGTTTAATTCATTATATATCTTCATTTTATTGATCTCCACATGTGTATTATGTTTCCATC
>JAAENC010000194.1 GCA_024224815.1 Chloroflexota bacterium | reverse complement strand
CGCGCTCCTCGGTGACCCTGGCCAGCTCGCGCTTCAACTGCCGGATCTCGGCGTCCTTTCCTGTGTCGCCGGAAGGCTGCGAAAACTTCCGCTTCCACGCATAGAGCGAGTGTTGGCTGACGCCCAGACGCTTCGAAACCTCTGCGACCGGCTAGCCCCGATCGGTGATCTGCGCTACCGCGTCCCGTTTGAAATCGTCGCTGAAATTGGATGTGACCATCATCGCCTCCTTGCCTCCAAATTAGGGAAGAAGGCGCCTACGAATCTAGGGGCGATTCAATGTGTGGATCACGTTCAATGCCAGCCCGGCGTCTCTGAGCGCCGCGCTTGTTAGGTTATTGGCCAGGCACGGTCCACACAGCGCCGGAAGCACAAGATCCGCAATGACGAAGCAGCGTTGACCGAGAGCGTCATCCAACTGGCAACAAAATACGGACGCTATGGCTATCGTCGTATTCGCGCGATGAATCGCCCCTAGATTCGTAGACGCCTTCTTCCCTAATTTTGAGGCAAGGAGGCGATGATGGTCACATCCAATTTCAGCGACGATTTCAAACGGGACGCGGTAGCGCAGATCACCGATCGGGGCTAGCCGGTCGCAGAGGTTTCGAAGCGTCTGGGCGT
>JAAENC010000193.1 GCA_024224815.1 Chloroflexota bacterium | reverse complement strand
CTTTTGGCAATGCTGGCAACGATAGCGTTGGGAATGAGATTTTGTGAAACCATACTTGCTCTGTTTTGTGATTGCTTTGCAATTTGGACATTTCAACATAGAACTATTATCTCACTTCAACACCTAAATCGCCACTCCCAGCGATGTCGATAGAATTCTCAGAAGATGGAATTGGTATAATCGCTCACTTGTTTTTGTTGCGCTAAATAAAACGATTGAACAGCCAAATAAAAGCAAGGTATGTTGTCAGCAAATCATCAGTGAGTGGGAAGGAGATATACAGTATTGCCATATAAATGATAAAGAAATTTATTCTAAACACATTGTTTTTGCTTTAAATCACCCTGATCTCCGAGAAATAGCTCAAAAAGCAGTCAAAGCAATGATAGCAAAAGAAGAGAAGTTTCCCGGGTTTTTAGATGTCAAACTACTGCATGAAGCTAAACAAATTCACAAAGGTATTTTCCGAAATTGGAAAAGCATATTTAATTCATAAGAACTATTTTGATTAGCAGGATATGCTGAAATTTTCTGCATATAGAAGTTGAGCCTGAATACACTTGTTCGCCGGTTAAATTCTTGCATCTAACAGAATAAAAAAAGGGACAGAAAGATTGTCCTGTTTTTCTTTAAAGCTCAAAACCATCCAAAATCTAATTTATAATCATGACAATCTTTTTTGCATCTTAAGATGCCTTTTTTCGTAAACCTATTTAACTTAAATACACTCGATTTCTTTAGGAGATTCTCATGCCAGATTGGATAGTAACATCTATTAATATACTCACCCTTATCGTGATGCTCTTTGGGCTTTTCGGCCTGATCATGCCCGTTTTCCCCGGCTTGGTCATTATCTGGCTCGCCGCATTAGGATTTGGCATCTTCGGCGGTTTCAGCGCAGGCGGGATGGGCTTCTTTCTCGCCATCACCATTCTCATGCTAATCGGCAACACAGCAGATGGTATCTTGATGGCAAAAAAAGCACTCGAGCATGGCGCCGCAAAAACGTCATTATTTCTTGCGGCTGTCGTTAGTATTGTCGTCAGTCTGATTTTCTCCCCCATCGGCGGGCTAATTGCCGCACCCGCTGCCTTATATCTCTCAGAAAAAAATCAAGGCCACACAAAAGAAGAAGCCACAGCCATCACAAAAGGCCTTATGGTCGGATGGGGCTGGGCCTTTGTTCTCCGCTTTGCTATCGGCATTTTCATGATCATTCTATGGACTTTGTGGATGTAAAATCACGATTCCCACAAAGGCAATTATGCCTGTCGCCCGCCCCACAGATAATTTGCTGGTCTTTTATCTTCCTGAGAAAGAAATTTGGCTCAATTGCGTTGAAAAAATGAAGAAAGCCGGATTTATCCTCGCCCCTGCCTATAACGATTATTGGGATGTCATCGGTCAGACCTTTGAAGATATAGATGGATACCGCGTCGTCCTCCAAAATCGGGCTTGGTCGGCGTAAAATAGCTCTATCTCTTCCCCAACATCCCCGGACTAAACACCTATGAAACATCACAAACTATTTAACGACAAATCTGACCTCTACGCAAAAGTGCGTCCTCGATATCCAAAAGACTTATTTGCTTTCTTGGCATCTCTTTGCAATGAGCAAAAAAACGCCTGGGATGTCGCCTGCGGGAACGGTCAAGCCGCCCTTGATCTGGCAAAAGATTTCGCCGAAATCCACGCTACTGACGTCAGTGAGCAACAAATCTCAAATGCGATTCCAAATCCGCGTGTGCGCTATTCCGTCCAAGCGGCAGAGAAGACCAATTTTGCCGAGAATCAATTTGATCTGGTTGCTGTCGCGCAAGCACTGCACTGGTTTGACTACGATCTCTTTTGGCCTGAAATCAAGCGCGTCCTAAAACCAAATGGGATTTTCGCAGCATGGGGCTATTCATGGTTTTTGGCAGAGGATATCAACAATGCCCTCCAGAAAGAATTTTTCCCTGCCATAAAACCCTACTGGGCCAAACAAAACCAGATTTTGTGGAATAAATATCGTGACATCCCATTCCCCTTTGAAAAAATAGATGCGCCCGAATTCGAAATGAAAATGGATTGGAATCTCGATCAACTATTTTCCTGTCTCCAAACCTGGTCGTCTGTGCGCCAATATTTGCAAAAAGATGGGGACGAAGAACTTCTGATGCGTAGCTATGAGAGATTGCAATCGGTCTGGGGAGATGCAAAAGAGAAGAAGTCCATCCAAATGGATTTTGTTGTACTTGTTGGAAGAAATAAGTGAGTGTTGAAAAGGCTTTTTTTTAGAAAACCCCTTCTTCACAATCACAATGTAAGAAAAGACATATTCTCTGTATCTAATAGAGCGAATAAATAAACTTAGTAAATCTACGTCACTGCGAGGAGCACGCACTTGCGACGCGGCAGTCTCCTTCACTGTTGTGGGGATTGCTTACCCCTAACGGAGTACACGTCGGCGGTAAAGCTGCCTCGCAATGACATGTCTCTGCTTTATAACATTCTAAATGTTTTGCCCATAAGCAAAGGTAAGAAAAACATTTCGATTCTCCTCCTTTTTGCAACGCTCCCTTAATCTAGAAGGGAGCGTTTGCTGATAAGATACGAAAACCGCGGCTAAAACCAAAGGAAATTACAATGCAACTAAAACACGCAGCTCTCGTTCTCGTAGACATTAGCGGATATACACAATTTCTTCGTAAACGAAATCTGACCTTACTCCACGCAGAAGAGATCATTACACAGCTTTTGGAAGTTGTAATCGATGCAGCTGAATATCCCCTGACACTGAATAAACTTGAGGGAGATGCTGCTTTCCTTTACGCGTTAATGAACGACGATCATGAAAAGGTAGCTAAGGATATATTAAAACAAACGCTGGCTTTTTTCCCTGCCTTTGAACAAAAAATTGCTGAGCTGGATCAAGATACCGCCTATTGTGATTGTGATGCTTGCTCAAATATTAGCCAACTTAAATTGAAAGCCTTTTTGCATCACGGCGAAGTTGTTATCAAGCAAATTCGTCAATTTGAAGAACTTGCGGGCGAAGAAGTCATTCTTATCCATCGTCTCTTGAAAAACGGGGTAAAAGCAGATGAATATATATTGATGAGCGATGCCTTTGTCGAATTAACAGGCGGAATTCCTGATCTAAAAAGAGAGAAACGAAAAGAAAAATATGGCGATGATTCTGTAGAGGTAGAAGTCTTTTATCCAAAGCCCCAAATCCCGCCTTTGGTGCTTCAGTCTTATACACCGCGCAAGGCAAATATGTTCGGTGCGCAGATCAAGCGTCTTTTGGCGCATTCCTTGGGGAAACACAAAAGCTTCAAACATATTTCTCATGGAAAGATAAAAATTTTCGCCTATTTTAGAGAGATGATGGGGTAAGCCCCCTCTGCCCTGAAGGGCATCTCCCCCAAAGGGGGAGAATTTGTTCCTTCCCCTTCGGGGGAAGGCTAGGATGGGGAAGGGTCTATTCCACCTGCCAAACATGAATAATCGACTTATATTCATCCGCTAAACGCTCAACGACATAAAGAATACCATTCTCGCGGTCAAAGGCGACCGCACCGAGGAAATCGCGTTTGTAATTTGCAAAATCCAGTTCGGGGGCAAATAGATATTCGCTTAAGTCCAGTGTCGCGTAGGGCTGGGGTTGCCAACTTTCCAATTCTCCATTTGCCACAGCAACGAGTTGGGTAGGGTCATAAAAAATGATCTGTGCCTGATACTCTTCCGCCCAAAAACCGCGATCATCATAAGGCCATTCAGGCATCTCGGGGCAGGCGTTGTTTTCAGCGCAATCATGCTCCCAAACTACGCCGTTCGCATAACCGTACCATTCCTTGCCCAGCGCCTTTGTCCCTGCAAAAATGACCGCCGTATTTTCCCCAGCCATTAACCACGCGCCGCCCCACCAATGATCGGCTTCACGATAATCATCGACAGCCATACTTTCATCGCTCTGAATGTCTGGAATTCCTTCTTGTTGCACACCATAAAGTAAAAGCGGCGCAATATCTGTCAGTACCCCACCCTCAACATTTGCGGGATTATAGGCAAAAAGCCCAGGGCCGCGTCCGCTCCAGAAACCTTCACGCGCGCGCCCGCTCGCTAAGGAACGACCACCCAAAGCGGATGCCCATTCTGGCGGGATTTCAAAAAGATAATCGTTAGTGATGTAATTTGTGTAGTTCCCGAAAAGATACGCACCTTCGGCATCTGTCAAATTCAGCGATGCGCTGCCGTGCGATAGCTCAAAATCCTGAATGTGTTGCCCAAAATTGAAATATAGTCGTTCATCAAGATAAGCAATGCCAGCGCGGGGGATGCTCATTTTTTCGGGGGAGAAAAGCCCATTTGAAATATCTGTAAAGGGCTGGATGGTTGTAGCTGTATTCAAATCATCCATTTTTTTGGAGATAACGGGAAGCGGGATGCTAATTTCGGATACTTGCAGATGTTGATCGTGCCCGAATCCGAAAAGGGAACCGACGAAATCGTCCGCGTTTTGGGCTTGGTCACCTTGTGGATAATATGTCAGCCCATGACCGCTGTACTCCCAATTTGACCCGCCCGAAGCATCGGGGAGCCGAAAAGCGCCGAGATAAAGCAAATCTTCGGGCTGGATGAGATTGTCCGAGGGCGGCATTAACGGTGGGGCTTCGGGCTGCGTATTTGATTCCTTAACGGGAGCAGCTTCGGGAGGCGTTTGTTCCGGCAGAGGTTCTTGTCCGAGCGTACAGGCAAAAATCGTTAGAGTCGCCAATATCCAAATAGTCAGAGAATTTCTTTTCATGATCTTTCCTCTGCCCCCCTTAGTCCCCCCATTTTGAAAAGTGAAAATGGGGGGAGTGAGAGGGCAGCTTTTATCGCCCCATCCGAATGAAAGTGTTTAAATTAATATGGTTTCCTTCCAGACCAAAGGGGATTGGCACCGTGAAGTATTCCAGCTCATCCACGTTAATGCGAATGCCGCCTTGCTCTTCAAAAACAACATCATCCGAATTTTTGGCGTCACAATCCATAATGCGGCCGCCAATAGTTAGGTCACTATCGTTTTCAAGAGGAATATGCAGCGAAGAGCTAAAGGGGGCGTAAAAATCGTTGCTATTACATCCATCACCAATACAACTGGCTTGAGCGGTGTCGATCCACTCGAAGATGCCGCGATTGATCGAATATGTACCGCTTGGTAGCTCGAGGCCTTCGCACCAGCCCCAAAATGTAGAGCCGGGGCCAAAATAACACCAACAAGCATTGAAATCGAGGCTTTCTATGGTGGTTCCATTGGAAACCCAGAAGTTACCATAAATAGGACCTGGGCGATGGAGACCTTCTTCGTCTGCGGGTGGGTTATGAACTTCTAATGTAGTGAAAGTTACGCTGGCGGTATAGGTGCAGGCGTCGCCGGGCCATTCTTGGGTATTACTCATCGCGGAGCGGAGGTCTCCATCTGCCTGATAGGCATAAATCTGGAAACTGGCGATCTCGCCACACGCGGGCATATAATCTTCTACGTTGAGAGAGCGCATCTCAGGGTTTGGAATGTTAACCGAGGTTGAATCATCATCTGTAGAAATGACGAGGCGAAAACCGCTGATGTCCCTTGTATCGCCACGCCAACGCCAACTTAGGGTAAATGGGCCTTCCCCCCATGCGCCAAAGGTGAGCGGATTTAGCGTGGGTGCGGGGCAAATGCTTTCTGCGCAGGATAATTCTATAATCCGATAGTGAACGATCGCGTCGGCGGTCTCTATTTTTAAATCGCGCCCATCCCACTCCGCTCGTGGATGGGAGGCTGTCATATCAACCAAAGACACTGGTCGGCCATCAGAGATAGATCCTTCGCAATCCAGCAAGATTGCTAAAGGGTCTGTTTCTTCATGTTCGATAACCAGATTGTTTTCGCTTCCAAGCTCTGCCCCGATATCCCAATGTAAGTCGTCAAAATTCTCAATATCGTAGGGGATAGGGTCTTGGTCATCAAAGCGAAGATAGCATCTAAGCCTATCGTAGGGATTTCTGAGCGCGAGATAATAGGCTTCGATCTTCAGTCGAATTAGCTCCTTTGTTTCAGGAAAAGGAAACACTTCGCCAAGGCCACCCGGAGATTCTGGCCCTTCACCTTCTTCTGGGAGGGGTGGTTCATCACCTGGGCGTGGTAGCGGAGGCGGTTCTTCGCCGCCAGGAAGAGGGTCTGGTGGTAAAGAATCACTAGATTCGGGGCAGCCATCTGCGCCAGAGCCGGGTTCTGCGGGGCAAGAATCTGCGCCATCGGCTGTGCCATCGCCGTCTGTATCGGGGCAACCATCGGCTAAAGGAGAACCAACTTCGTCGGGGCAAATATCTGCACTATCGAGCATTCCGTCTCCATCGCGGTCACTTTCGCTGGGAGCCGGGCATCCATTTGGCGGTAATCCTGCTTCGTCGGGGCAAGTGTCCGTTGCGTCAGTGATCCCGTCAAAATCACGGTCGGGGCATCCATTTGCGGCTTCACTGCCGGGCTGATCGGGACAGGTATCCACATCGTTGGCGATGCCATCTGCATCCAAATCTTCAAGAGCGAGAGCCGTTGTATACATCGTTCTTTGAAAACTTTCTCCGCGCCCATTAAAGGCGCGTAGGATTATTGTGTGAATTCCCGCTTCGGGATACCAGGTCGTTAATAAGGGGAAGGGATTGATTCCCTTTGGCGTATTGCTCTCTTGCATATTAATAAGCTGCCCATCTACCCATAATTCGATCCGTGTCACATTTTGATCGTCACGAGCAAGGGCACGCACCTGTACAGGTTCTCCCGCGACAAGTTTTTCACCTTCTAGCGGTGAGCGAATTGAAATAAGTGACTGCCCAGATGCGCTGGTCGTGCTGTAGAAAAACCCGCCCAAAATCACTATACCCAAAAGTACCGCTAGCACAATAAAGCATCCCAAAAGAAGTGGCAATTTGCTTTTCTTATTTGAGCGCGAGATCAGTGTAGCAGCCTGAGAAGAATTTCTGTTCATCGTAGCCTCCCGTCCCTAATTTAACACGACTGAAAAACCAGATGCTGCCGACCAATTGCTGTAATTTCCGGCACCATCTTGGGCGCGCACCATCCAGCGATAACGTCCGCCGCAATCTACAGACACATCAACTTCTTTTCCGCTAACGGGTCCGTATCCGCCCTCCGATACCCAATTTCCGGGCGTTGATTCGCGTTCCAATTTCACATAATATCCATCAATGCCACTAGGGTCAGTTACGGGGAGCCAAACCAAAGTTTGACTTGTACGGCAGCTTAATGCCAATCCATTTGCGGGAACAGCAGGTGCTGGCACAGGCGGTGGTGTGGTATCTGCCGCAGGCGGCGATGTAGGCGTATATGTTGGGAGCGCGGGCACAAGAGTGGGTGTCAAAGTTGGGATACCCGTAGGCACAAGCGTTGGCGTTAGTGTGGGGACACCTGTCGGGACAAAGGTTGCCGTAACTACAAGAGTCGGAATTTCTGGCGCTGCGCCCTCCATTACTTCGACAGAAATCACAGCCGGATTGCCAGCTTTGCCCTCTTTATCGTAAACCTGTACCTGAATGGAATAAATCCCCGCGCCGCCCGTGACCCAATCTTGCTCGATGGATACAAAATCCTGCCCGGCTTCAACAGGTACATCCCGCCTGTAGGCTTCTCCGTTGATCGAGAGCACCACATCTGCGACACCCCCTCGTGCAAAAACATGAGACATGATCGTCACAGTCTCCTTTGGCGGAAAAATATCTCCATCACGCGGATAGTCGATCCACGCGCTGGGGGCAGATTCTGGCCCCGCCGCGCAAGAAGTCAATCCTAAAAGCAAAGTACTCAAAAAGAGAAAGAAAAAGTGTGTTTTATTCATTAGTAACCTCTTCCATTGTCTAGTAAGGCGCACAATAGCAATCCGGGTACGGGACCCATTCAGAATTTTCTCCGCATCCTCCTGGTGGTGGATCACAACTGGGAGGTGGGTCATCACATTCACAGGTTGTGTAATTCCAGTTATTGCATACATAAGTCGTTGGAGGGAAACAAATTTCGACCGTTGGCTCATCTGGCGGCGGAGATGTTGGTGGGACAGTTGTTGGTTCAGGCAGGGGGCATAATCCTGGATAAGCTGTCGTTGGTTCAAAACCATAGCCCCAACGGCAAGTATTATCTACAGAAAAAAGAGCAAGCAAAGGGTAGTGCTGAGCGTTACTCAATGGAGAACCAGCCTCTGCCAGTGTAAAGTGATCGTTATAGTCAAACCAGGCTGCTTCCTTAACACCTTCATCGCTCCAACCGCCAAAAAGGAAAGTGTCAGCGGATGCAATCACACTATATTTGAATGCCACCTGGATCCGCTGGGCTGAAGCCGGATCAATACGCCCCCAAGCCACATCGGGATCAGTGCCCTGCCCGGCATCGAAAAGCAACTCATCGTAACCGTCAATACCAGAAAGCGGCGCATCGGATGTCATCGGTCTGGTACCGCCGACATCATTATTTGAATCGTGCCAAATTTTGACTCCATCGGTCGTCCACGCGGTAGATGGAGGTGCCATAGCCCCGATTAGCCAATCACCACGTCCGTCTCTGTCTGAATCAATTTCGATGGCATAAAATGCTTCAACTCCCGCAGGTGGATTTCCCTCAAGATGCAAAATAACATAGATCCATTCTCCGCCTTCACCCATCTCTACTTTGGTAAGATCAAGATAGGGCTGGTAAGTCATCTCTCCGGCAGTAAAGGGACGTTCAAATAAATTTTGGTCATAACCATCCGCCACAGAGCGATGCTCAGAGGCATACTGAGCGGAAGAACGATCTGTTACCCAAGTACGAATACGGCTCGGCTCTCCAGGTTGAGTGAGATGTTGCACCGTAGGCACAGGGCTTGCGGTTGGCAAAAGATCGTTTTCAGGCTGAGGGTTTGTAGGCACGCCATCTCCTTGCACCTGGGGAATTGGTTCTGCTCCTTCATTAGGCAAAGGTGGAGATATATCTTTCATCATCGGGATATTACAGGCAAAAAGAAATAAGATTGCTCCAAGAAGATAGAGTAATTTGTTTTTTGTATTCATTATTTTCTCCTACTTAGGCTATCCAAGCGAATATTTTGCTCTATAGATATTTCTCTATAAGCAGTTGAGAGAATTAAAACCAAAATTTTCCGGGAATTTATTTTTTGTTCACCTTCGCCCCACACCTTAGTTGGCATTGGTCTCCTCCTCCATTTATGCCAGTCACGGTGCTTCCTAAATATTGTTCAAAGGCTCTTTATCTTAGTCAACATTAATAAGGTACATAAATCTTATTTGAATTTCAATACCCCGCTAGGGGTATTCAGAGCAGTTGGGTTGGATTCTTGCTCATTGAGCAAGTTTGCCAACAACTTTTCGATCACTTTTCCCAAACTAGGGCTGATATTTTCAACGCTCTGTATTCCCTTTAATCCCATCGTGCGGTAGATGAGCTTAATATCTTGTTGCAAATCTTCAACGGCCCAAGCCGCTTTGCGATAGGCCCAAAGCTGGGATTTATGAACATTCTCCAATTCCATTGCGTAGAGTTTGTCTGCCAAGATTTCGACGATGCGTTTATTTGTGGCAAATTTATCACCGGGGATGATGGGGCGCGGCATACGGTCTTTGATGCCGTGTTTTTGGCAGAGTTCTCGGATTTTTAGTGCGGTTCTGCGCCAATTATTATCAACGGCTCCGTAGCTTTTTCCGGCGGGATAGTGTTTTTTGTAGGCGGGCAAAAGATCGGGGAAGCGTTGGGCAAGAATCTGAAAAAAGTAGCTTCGCTGCTGATCGGAGAGTGTCAGGCCCGAAGCAAGAACGAAACTTCCGCCGTGATCGGCCGTCCACTTAATGATGGATTCGAGATTTGCATCGTCATCACAGAGTTCTGGCAGGAGGGGCATCATGGATGTGCCGGTCATTAATCCCGCGGAGGCAAATTTCTCCATCGCGGCGAAGCGTTTTTCGGGTGGCGGGGCGAGCCTTTCCATCTGGCGGATTCGTTGATAATGGGGCGAATCGGGCGTGGAAATTATGCTGAAGGAGACCACTGCGCGGGCGCGGGATTCGATCTCGGTCAAAAGGTCGAGGTCGCGCAGGATGAGCGGAGAACGCTCGAGGATGAAAACGGGGAAATTGCGCTCGAGGCAGATTTTGAGCATTTTTCGGGAGAGTTGAAATTTCTTTTCGGCGGGCTGATAGTCACCGGTGAAGATGACATCCGTTTTGGCGCGAGTGAGTGCTTTGCGGAGCAACTGGGGTGCGTTTTCTTTGACTTTGATGGTATAGGCAAAATCGTCGGGGTTATCGTAAGGAGAAAATTTTTGCTCTCGGCAATAACAAAATTCGCAGCCATGTTGGCAGCCGAGATAGGGGTAGGCGGTATAGCGCGACCAAAACCAATGGTCGGCGCGTTTGTGTTTATTGAGAATACTTTTGGGTTTATAGAGGGTGAATTGGGTGCGGCGGGGCATAGAAGTTATTCTTTCTTTAGATTGTAAATGAGAGAACAAGAAAGCACATCATGTATATAAATCTTTCTTTGTCTTTATAGATTTAGCTGAGCTTTTTTTCATAATTTCTGCTAATATTTCTTCCCTCTCCTCAAGTTTTGGTGCTAAAAATAGAACAGGGTAATCATGCCCGACAATCATGCCAAATAACTTGAATAAGATTAAGCCTCTTAGAAGAGAAAAACTTCTTTTTATTGTGATAACGATAATATCGTTTTTTAATTTAATTAAACTGTGAACCTCTTCCCATTTTATTACGCCTCGATATATGAAACTACGATATTTGATACCTTCAGATACAAGTCTGATCTCCGGGAATAATAGAAGGAGAACCCCGCTTATTAAGAATATTGGATATAAAATAAACAATGCGAAAATGACATAAAACACTATCTCCCAGATAAGCTCTCCAGTGGTCCAAGATTGGCCTATTAAGCTTTCTGTAGTATCTTGATATACCATGATTACGCTTGACACAACAGCAACAAGATGAAAAAATAATCCTGCAAAAGATGCGATACGAGGAATGATGCCTTTTTGAATTTTATACATACATATACCTTTTTATTGATAAACCTGCTCAATCCCCGTAATATACTTCGAGTTTCTCGTAACAATAAAAGGGAAAAAACTCGAAACTCTATCGGCGTAGGGGTCTAGCTCACGGGCATATTTCAATTCCACCACGATGGCTTTGGGGTCAAGGAATTGATGCCGAAAATGGTTGCCAGCTTGCCGGATATGATAATAACGCATTTCCTTATCGACCGTGACGCGATATTTTTGGTCTTTCGTGACGTAATACCAACGATAATAACGATTGCACAAAACCACGCTCATACCGCGCAATTGCCAGCGCACAGCATCTGGCAGATTAGACTTCGAGATGAGTTTTTGAAAGCCATTTTGCGAGAAAGTTCTATCGAAAGAAAAGGCAGGGAAAGGATAACTATATTTCGCACCGACCAAGCCATCTTTGACTTTAAATTCCAAAACGGGTTTGCTGATCTCGCCAAAAAGATCGCCATACCAACGGATGCGCGCTTTCTGCCGTTCGCCCACGCCGCTCACATTGGCGTGATAATTCTCCATATTGGGCGTGTCGAGATAAAGATTATTGATATGGCGCGGTGGAAAGGGGGTGTAAAAAATGCTCGGATGACGCTTAACGAGCATCCGCACCTGGGCATCGTCGAGATCTTCGACACGGAATTTCCGCTCGTAGCGGTATTCTCGGATTTTGGGGGAATTTTTCATTTTTTCTTTCCTAAGAGATAGTGTGTCGCACCAAAAAGACAGGAATTTGCCTGTCAATGGGCATTATGCCCATCGTTTTGCATCGTTTTGTCGATGAAGGCGCGACGCACTATCAATTTCTTTACCAAACACCCTTATTATCCATAAAGGTGATTTCGATATTTTCCGATAACGCTCTTAATTCCTGCTTGGTCACGTTTAATTGACTCATTTCCCGAAATTCGACCAGGAATCCGGCCTCGAGTATCTCACCTGTTTCGTCGAAGCGGAGTAACTTCATCTTTGAGCAGTGATTCCGTAAAACGGATTCGATCTGCTCCAACTCCACTTTGGCAGGATGTTGACTTGCAATGGACAAGTGCAAATTCACGTCTGCTTTGGCACGGCGGAGCAGTGTATTTAATCCGATAATGATAATCCCGATGGTGAGAGCCAGCATCGTAATCAACCGTTGATTATCGCCTAAGCCGATCCCGATTCCGATCGCAAAAAAGAGATAGGCTAATTCTTCTGGCTCTTTCACCGCTGTGCGAAATCGGACGATAGAGAGCGCGCCGACCAAGCCCAAACTGAGCGCGACCGAGGAGCGGACGACCAAAATAATGAAGGTCGTTGTGACGGTCATCAGCATGAAATTGGCGGCAAATTTGCGCCGATTCGAGAGCGACGATCCCCAATGGATGTAGACGAGGCTGAGAATAAAGGCGGCGATGGCTGCCAGAACCATATTAATGAGAAAGGTCGTCAGATCGGTGGGGTTGGCTTGGCTGGAGAAAAATTCTTGCATGAGGCTATCCTTATTTTGGGAGGTTGTAGCGGATGAAGCAGATTCTGTTGTTTGGGGACTTGTTTCCCCCACTTCTGGTGGGCTTTCTACTATTGGAGGGGCTTCTTCGCCCATCGGCTGTTCTTCCCCTTCAGATGGAATTTCGTCTTCGGGCATTGCGCCAAAGCCGGGCGTTCCCTGTACTTGTAGATCATCAAATTCGAGCGTTAATCCGCGCGAGTTAAGCATAATAGCGCCTGTTTCTAGCGGATTTGAATCTGTGACGGTGACTTGCAATTCATCGTTGAGATAAATTTGGTGCTGCCCCCCGCTGACTACAATTTTGAGATTGATCCAAGTATTGGCTTGGAGCGCGGCTGCTTTGGCATCGCCGAGTGTTTCCATTCCTTGTGGTGTTTCTTTTTCGAGATAAAGGATATTTTCGCTAAAGACGAATCCATAACGGCCTTCATCACGAAAATAGTAATTAACCGCCCCCTCGCCCTCGCCAGAAAATCTGAATTTAAGCGTCAGCGTAATCTCAGACCAATCCCCAAAGTGGAGCGCAAAACCACCGTCGCTGATATTTAAAACGCCATCGCTAACAGTTGCGCCGGGCGCTTCCCACTCGGGGAGATTGGCATTGTCAAAGCTGTCGCTGAAGCCAGTTCCCTGAGCAAGAGCGATAGAGGGAATAAGCAGAAGGGTTATGGCGATGATGAGAAAAATTCTTTTGAGTTTTTTCATGAGATCTCCTTCAAATGCAAAATGATGAACGATGAATGATGAATCTTCTTTTCACTTTTTGTTATTTTTCTTTGCTGTATTAATGGAAGACACAAATATAGCAATGAGCTCGTCTGTTTCTTTGGCTAACTCGCTCATTCGCTCTTCTGGCATAATTTCGGCTTCGATAAGCAATTCGATCCAAAATGCGGTTTCGTCGAGTTCTTGAAGACTGCCTTCCATCTTGTTTATGAAGTCACGAGGAGATTTCGCTCGATAAGCCTCTCGATATTGCGCTCCAACTGATGTCCCGCTTCGTAGAATTTGCCTGCCAATGACATTCGCTTCACCGTTTTTCGGCAAAGCCCTATACATGCGGATAATACGCAAAGCAAAATCTTTCGTCCGTACACGCAAAGCCAACGGCTCTTTTTTTACGCCCATATTTACATCTCCAAAGGCAAAGTTTTTAATTCATCATTCCGTATTTATCGTTCATCATTCAATCAGTGCATTTCATTAACATTGCCTTCCGTATTCAAATCTACGTTCGGCTCAGGGATGATCGTTCTCCACTGCTCCGAAGAGAGCAGCGATTGCAAATATTGGCTGCGTTGGCTGGTCAGCGAGACCAATTGATTTTTTTCGCTTGTAAATTGCTCCAGAGAGTAGAGCGCAGAGTCGCCGACATAAGCTTTATCGCCAGCCAAATAAGGAGAAACCATCTCCTGCCAATACGCCGCCCGTGCGGGGAAATAATTATCATTAAACCAATATCGGGTTAACAAATCTACATAGGCGGCATAATCCTGGCGGTAGTGGGCCACCTGAAAAACTTTTGTAAAAAGCGGCGACCATTGTACGGGGCCCATACAGCATTTTTCGCCATAAAGCGGGAATTCAGGGCTGCCCATCCAGGCACTATTTAAATCCCATGCCAAAAACTCAAATTTGCCCGTCATCGGGTCCTGATAAAGATAAAAATTATTGCCTGTATATTGGTAAGTATCCAAATTCTGATGCGTCATCAAGACAGCGGTATAGCGCAGATAACCATCTACATTTAGCACATCTTCTAGCGCTTGCGTAAAATCTTCTTTAGTCTGATATTGGACTCCGTCGATCACATAACACAGATTGATGATGTCACTATAGTCAGACTCATCCAAATTCGTCTGGAGACCGTAAGCGACCTCTCCCCGAGGTTTTGGATAATCTTCAATATCCTGCCCGTAATAAACCAGGTCGGCAGCTCCCTGCTCGAACCACGCATCTGCCTTATAAAGATTCCCCGTACCACTATCGTTCCCGAATCTATTACGGACATATTTGGCATCCACGCGCTCAACCATCGTGTACACGCCCCAATACTCGGCCGGATTCTCATCATCGACAATATCGATCCAAAACTCGACATAAGCCGTATGCCCCGCCGGAACGCCAGCAAATGTACTCATCTCATAGCCCATTTTCTCCCGCAGCATGGAGGCGTCACCAAAGTTATTGTGGAAGAGAATTTGTTTCAAATTGCGATACTCTTGCTCATCCACAAAATCGTTCAGGTCGATCTTCCACGATTTCTTTTCGCCAGAGCCGCCCAAAGAACCATTCCCTTTCATGCTCACAGAAATAGATTCGACCAAATTACCAAAAAGAATAATATCGGCTTCTACCCGTTTTTTAGAATCGGGTTGCTCCCACATCGAATCCCAATTTTCCTGCGTGATCTGTAACTCCACACGGCGTACTTCGCTGTCGTCAAAGATCGTCCAATAATCTACGCTGCTGGAGGAGGGGTGCTTTACTTTGACTATAGTATTTGCGGTTGAAGAATGTCCGGCATCATCGGTTATCCGCACGGTGATGAGATATTCGCCCGGCTTTGTATAGGTGTAGTTCGCATAGCCTCCGTCTGCGCTTGCATCTGTATCGTAAAGGCCGTTTCCATCCAAATCCCATTCATAACTGAGAATTTTGCCCGTTGTAGATTCGCTGCCAAACGCGCTGAAATAAACCCTCATCGGTGCCCATCCCTGATGAGGCATCGCGTAGGCGTAGGCTTCCAGCTTTGCACTCGGAAGGCTTTCTTCAACTGCGTTCACGCCTTGTGCGGGGTTGAAAATTACGATCAGCATCGTAATGATTATAAAAATGATAATGCTGCCGACTTCAAAAAGACGATAATTTGGCTTATTTCTCACAGAAAACCTTTCCCGTTTATTGTAGCTAAGTCAAAAGAAGCACAAGCACTACGATTAGTGCAATGGTCAGCCAGAGCCAGAGTTTCCCGCCCGGGTCGGCTGCGCCAGCAAAAATACCCTTTGGTTCAATGCGGATAACGACCATATCTTTGCCTTTTTCACGCAAATCTTCATCTGAAATAGTGAAAGCATTAATCCCGGCCAAAAAACCGGCAAAGCCGCTGTTTTTCAGGATTTGCCGAGCAGCCTTCAGCCACTCATCTCTATCGGTAACGGTAGCAGCTTTACCGGAGAGCGTCGCGGCAGGCATTATCAGCTCTATATCTGCTTTGGCTACCAAATTTTTATACCAGTGGGCGATCTTGCCAAATCCTGAAAGACAATAGATATTCCCATCCATAATGGCATAGTTAACGGGTGCATAGCGCACCAATCCCGATTTATGCCCGATGGTTTTCAAAACCATAATATAGCCGGATATAGGGCTGCCCATAAAAGGCCCAAAGCCCCAGCGAAAAGCCGGAACCATAAAATATTTATTCAAGAGCCGAAAAATACGACGCAAAAAAGCATCCATCTTATTTCCTTTCCTTCCTTTATCTTATAAAATCTCCATCCTGAATACAAGGCGCGTAGTACAATAATATGACAAAATTTTGGATGAAGAGGATATTATGACCGAAGCAAATTTTGATGGCTGGACTTGCCCGATTCCCCTAAAAAATTACCCCACAATTGTGATGGGACATGGCGCGGGCGGAAAAATGATGAACGATCTGATAGCGCATCTTTTCGCGCCGCTCTTTGATAACGACTTGCTCGGGCAAATGGGCGACTCGACGACCCTCGACATGGGTACGTTAAATGGCGGACGAATGGCATTTTCTACCGACAGCTTTGTCGTCAGCCCGATCATTTTCCCCGGTGGTGATATTGGCGATTTGGCGGTAAATGGCACCGTAAACGATATTGCGATGAGCGGCGCAAAACCGCTCTATCTTTCGGCGGGATTTATTCTCGAAGAAGGTTTGCCAATGGAAACGCTGGCAAAAATTGCCGCGTCTATGGCAAACGCTGCTCGTTTGGCGGATGTTCAGGTTGTGACCGGCGATACAAAAGTAGTCAACAAAGGCCACGGCGATGGGGTTTTTATTAACACATCTGGCTTTGGGATTATCCCCGATGGAATCGACATTGCCGCAAAAAATGCCCGTCCGGGCGATATGATCCTGGTCAGCGGCACGATGGGCGATCACGGCATGGCGATCATGTCCAAACGTGAAGGACTGGAATTTGAAAGCCAGATCATGAGTGACACCGCTCCCCTACACGGGATGATCTCTGAAATGCTTGATATAACAAAAGAAATCCATTGCCTGCGCGATGCAACCCGCGGCGGACTTTCAGCAGTGTTAAATGAATTGGCCGATGTTTCCAAAGTGGGCATCGAATTTGAAGAGACAAAAGTGCCGGTTAATGGGGCCGTCAACGCCGCTTGTGAGATGCTCGGACTTGACCCTTTCTATATCGCCAACGAAGGGAAATTGGTCGCCATCGTTGCTCCCGATGTTGCCGAAGAAGTACTCGCTACGATGCAGGCAAATGAATTTGGCAAAGATGCGGCGATTATTGGTACTGTCACAGAAGTACATCCCAAACGCGTCGTGGCGAAGACAGCTATCGGCGGCTCAAGAGTGGTCGATTTGCCCGCAGGGGAGTTGTTGCCGAGGATTTGTTAGGATAATGTTGATTATCTGAAATTATTGAATGATTTTCTGCCAATATGTGCAAGTTAACAAGACCATTTAGGAATAGTAACGATGGCCATCGAAAAACAACTAAAACTTTTAAGGCAAGGCGTTGAGAATTGGAATAAATGGAAAAGAGAAAACATTGGCTCAATAATTTGTCTCAGTAGAGTCGATCTCAGGGGAGCCAATCTCAAAAGAGTTAATCTCAGGGGAGCCAATCTCAAGGGGGCTAATCTCAGAGGAGCTAATCTCAGTGAAGCCGATCTCAGGGAAACCATTCTCATAGGAACCAATCTCAGTGAAGCTAATCTCAGGGGAACCGTTCTCATAGGAGCTAATCTCAGGGGAGCCAATCTCAGTGATACCGATCTCCAGAGAGCCATTCTCAGAGATACTGATCTCAGTGAAGCCGATCTCAGTGAAGCCAATCTCGGTGAAGCGATTCTCACTGAGGCCAATCTCATAGGAGCTGACCTCAGTGGAGCCAACCTTAGTGGCGCTACTCTTTTAAATACCTACAATCTCAAGAAAGCTGTAAATCTAAAGAAATCTAACCTGAGTAGGGCCATACTAGAGGAAGTGGATTTGGCGGAAACCGATCTTGAGGGAGTCAATCTTAGTGAAGCAGAGCTTAGTAAAGCCAATCTCAGTGGAGCTAACCTTAGTGGAGCTGACCTTAGTGAAGCCCAAATCCAATTAGCTCATCTTTTTGGTACCAATCTTGGTGGGGCTAATCTTAGCGGAGCAAGCCTCGCTGGCACAAATCTCTATAAAGCCAATCTCAAAGGAGCCAATCTCAAAGGAGCCTTTGTTGCAAATGCTAATCTAAGCGAATCTGATCTCAGCGGGGCTGAACTAGGTGGCGCTAATCTATTGCGAGCAGATTTCACAAGAGCAAATCTCAACAAAGCATTGCTCACTAATGCGTATTTAGAAGCTGCAATTTTTATTGAAACAAAAATTGATGGAGCCGTTATTTCTGGAAGCTCAATTTATGGAATTAATGTGTGGGATTTAGGTGGTGAGATTGTAGAACAAAAAGATTTAGTGATTACTCGAGCAGGAGAACCAATAATCACGGTTGATAATATCAAGGTCGCCCAATTTATTTATCTAATTTTAAATAATGAAGAGATACGTGATGTAATTAATGCGCTAACATCTCGAGCGGTTCTTATACTTGGTCGGTTCTCCATCCCAGAACGGAAAGAAGTATTAAGCGAGCTAAAAAACAGGTTACGTGAATTCAATTTATTGCCAATAGTCTTTGATTTTGATCGTCCTATAGATCGGGACTTCACAGAAACAATAAAAACACTTGCAGGGATGTCATACTTTGTGATTGCAGATATTACTAATCCGAAATCATCTCCACTTGAATTGCAAGCAACTGTTCCCGATTACCAAGTTCCATTTGTGCCTATAATCCAAGAAGGCGAAGAACCATTTGCAATGATGGTTAATTTACAAACTAAATATCCTTGGGTTTTAGATACAGTCAGATACGATTCAGTCCAAACCCTTGTTGACACTTTGAAACCAGCAATTATTGATCCTGCGATAAAAAAGTATAACGAATTACAAATAATAAAAGCAGATGGACTCAAAATACGAGATGCTAAAGATTTTTTATCAAAAGGCCCAATGTAAGAGTAGGCTAGGTTTTTATGTGTCATAAAAGCCGTGTAGGAGTTGGTTCCAAATTCGTTAGATCATAAGTTGCCAAACTAAGCCCAAAGTGTATGTTTGTAGGAACTAAACTGCAAACTGCTAGGTTCTTGGTTCAAGTCCAAGATGAGGAACTATTGAAATAAGAAAAGATACCGAGTGTGATAAAACACTCGATATCTTTTTGTTTAGGACAACTCGATGAATTCTGCATCCATCAGAATATCGGCTACATCCCAGCCTTTTTGCTTCAAGTGTAAGATGTAAATAAGGAAATTGCATGGCTTATATCTGTTTGCATGACAAAGAAAGGATTGAAGGTTTTCTCAGGAAAGATGTGTATTTGCACATCTACAGTCTTGGTGATCTTGATCGTTTTTTCTGGCCATATACCACCTGGTACGGATATGAAGAAGATGGAAATATAGAAGCCATCGCCTTGGTCTATGCTGCGCCACGCAAATGTATGATCCAAATAATTTTCATTGATATGATGCGAACTTGAGCCTTTCAAAAGACCAATTGTTTTTGCAAGAG